>NZ_JBBEGL010000002.1:0-1022474 GCF_037400275.1 Actinomycetospora aeridis
ACCTCGCGGGCCGGGCCCGAGGTGGCGCGGGCGAGCAGCTCGGTGGGCAGCAGCAGTGTGCGCGAGCGCTGGCGGTCGCCGCGGTCGAGCAGCAGCTCACCGGCGGCCCGGCCCTTGTCGAGCGTCGGCTGGCGGATCGTCGTCAGCTCCGCGCGCTCGGCGGCCGGGACGCCGTCGAAGCCGGTCACCGTGATCTCGTCGGGCACGAGACGCCCGGCCTCGCGGGCGTGGCGCAGTGCGCCGAGCGCGAGGATGTCCGAGGTGCACAGGATGGCCGTGACGTCGTGCTGCGCGAGCAGCTGCTCGGCGGCCGAGGCCCCCGCCGACTCGCTGTGGTCGTAGCGCTCGACCACCGGCACCTTCGTCCAGTCGACGCCCGCCTCCGCGAAGCCCTCGCGCAGCCCCGCCAGGCGCCGGCGCTGGACCTCGTAGCGGGCCCGCTGCTGGCGCTCGGGGCTCGCGAAGCCGTCGTTGCGCTCGGTCGACAGCCGCATGCACAGCACGCCGACCTTGCGGTGGCCGAGCCCGGCGAGGTGGCGGGCCATGTCGACCATGGCGGCGTGGTCGTCGATGCCGACCCTGTCGACGTCGGGGACGGCCGTCGGCTGGTCGCACACGACGACCGGGACGGGGCGTTCGAGCACCGCGTGGAAGTTGTCGTCGTCGTCGGGCATCGAGTACACGACGAACCCGTCGACGCCCGCCCGCGCGACGGCGCCGGGGTCGTCGGCCTCGGGGCTCACCGGCACGAGCAGCAGGCCCGAGCCGTTGTCCTCGCAGGCCAGCGCGAGGCCCTCGAGGAACTGGACGGCCACCGGGTCGCGGAACGCGTAGGAGAGGGCCTCGGTGAGCAGCAGCCCCACCGCGCCGGCCTTGCGGGTGCGCAGGGAGCGCGCCACCGGGTCCGGGCCGGGGTAGCCGAGGCGCCGTGCGGTGTCCAACACGCGGCGCCGCAGCGCCGGCGACAGCTGGTCGGGGCGGTTGTAGGCGTTCGACACCGTCGTCCGGGAAACGCCCAGTTCCGCCGCCAGCGAGGCCAGCGTGGCGGTACGCCGCGATCGGCGCCCCTCGAGTGCCTCGGCCACCACCCGACGGTAGCGACTGTTTCGATCTAGGGCCACTCCACGCGACCGACGGCGTCCGCGGTGCGGTGGGTGTGACCTGGTCGGACGAACCGCGCCTCCCATTCGCAATCGATAACCGTTATCGTTTGCGGTCGCCGGGCACGACCGTGGCCGGGTCCCACTCCCTCACACGGGTCCAGCTCCCGTGTCCCACCCGAGGAGCCGCTCCGTGCCCGTCCGTGCCCGTCCCGTGTCCCTGGTGGCCGCCCTGCTCGGCGCGCTGCTGGTGCTGGTCGCCTGCGGCGGCGGCTCCGGTGGCACCCAGGCCGCCGCCCCGGCACCCGCACCGGCCCCCGGGTCGCCCACGGCCGCGCCGGGGCGCACGCTGACGGTCGTGGCGACCACGAACGTCTGGGGATCGGTCGCGAGCGCGATCGCCGGGCCGGGCGTGGAGGTGCGGTCGATCATCCAGGACCCGAGCGCCGACCCCCACTCCTACGAGAGCACGCCCGCCGACGCCGCGGCCCTGACGAACGCCGACCTCATCGTGTTCAACGGCGGGCACTACGACGACTGGGTCGAGCAGGTCATCGACGGCGACCCGGCCCTGCGCCAGCGCTCGATCGAGGCCTTCGCCCTGCGCGGTGACCAGGCGCAGGAGAACGAGCACGTCTGGTTCGACCCGACCGCCGTGAAGGGCGTCGTCACCCAGGTCGCCGAGCGTCTCGCCGCCGTCGAGCCCGCCCAGGCCGGGGCGCTGCGCGAGCGCGCGACCGCCTTCTCGGGCCGCGTCGACGAGCAGGCCGCGCGCCTCGCCGCGATCGGTCAGGCCCGTCCCGGCGCGCGCGTGCTCGCCACCGAGCCGATCGCGCAGTACCTGCTGACCACCGCGGGCGTCGCCGACGCGACCCCGCCGGCGTTCAGCGAGGCGATCGAGAACGAGACCGACCCGGCGGCCGCCACGCTCGCCGAGGCGAACCAGCTGGTCGCGAGCCGCGGCGTGAACGCGCTCGTCTTCAACCCGCAGACCGAGACCCCGATCACCACCACCCTGCGCGACGCCGCCACCGGGGCGGGTGTGCCGGTCGTGAACGTGACCGAGACACTGCCTGCCGGGCAGGACTACCTGACCTGGCTCGACGCGACCCGCGCCGAGCTCGCCCGCGCCCTGGGGGCCCCGGCCTAGAGATGCTCGAGGTAGGTGCAGTGACCCCGTCCATCCGCCTGTCCGGCGCGGAGGTCCGCCGCGGCGGCCGCACGCTGTGGACGGGGCTCGACCTCGACGTCGCGGCCGGCGAGTTCGTCACGGTGCTCGGGCCCAACGGGTCGGGCAAGACCACGCTGCTCACGGTCCTGCTCGGCCTGCTCCCGCTGGCCGCGGGGACGTGCGAGGTCTCCGGGAGCGCACCGCGGCGCGGCAGCAGCGACGTCGGGTACGTCCCCCAGCAGGCCAGCGTCGACCCGCTGACGCCCCTGCGCGGCCGCGACCTCGTCGGGCTCGGCCTCGACGGGCACCGCTTCGGCCTGCCGTTCCGCGGCCGTACCGAGCGCACCCGCCGGGTCCACGAGGCGCTGCTGCAGGTCGACGCCCTGGAGCTCGCCGACGCCCCCGTCGGCGCGCTCTCGGGCGGCGAGCAGCAGCGCCTGCGGATCGCTCAGGCCCTCGTCGGCGACCCCGGCCTGCTGCTCGCCGACGAGCCGCTGCACTCGCTCGACCTCGCGCGCCAGCGCACCGTCGTCGATCTGCTCGAACGTCGCCGCCGCGACCACGGGACGGCGGTGGTGTTCGTGACCCACGAGCTCAACCCCGTGCTGCCCGTCACCGACCGTGTGCTCTACCTCGTCGACGGCCGCTTCCGGATCGGGACGCCGGACGAGGTGATGACCTCGGAGACCCTCTCGGAGCTCTACCGCACCGACGTCGACGTCGTCCGCGTCCGCGACCGGATCGTGGTCGTGGGCGCCGAGGACCGCCTCGTGCACACCGGGGGCGGGCCGCGGTGACGACCCTGGACCTGCTCTCCCTCGACTTCGTCCGCAACGCGCTCGTCGCGGGCGTCGTGCTGGCGCTGCTCGCCGGGCTGCTCGGACCGATCGTCGTCGGGCGCGGGATGGCCTTCTCGGTGCACGGCACCGCCGAGCTGGCGTTCGCCGGCGGCGCCGGCGCGCTGCTCGTCTTCGGCACCGACGCGATCGGCTGGGGCGCGCTCGCCGGGGCCGTCTTCGTGGCGCTGCTGTTCGGGGCGCTCGGGCGGGCGCAGCGCGAGCGCGACTCGGTGATCGGCGTGCTGCTCTCGTTCGGGCTCGGGCTCGGTGTGCTGTTCCAGTCGCTCTACACGGGGCGCTCGGCGAACAAGTTCGGCCTGCTCGTCGGGCAGATCGTCGGGGTCGACGTCGGCGACGTGCTCACCCTGACCGCCGTCGGCGTCGTCGTGCTGGTCGTGCTCGCGCTCGTGCGCCGGCCGCTGCTGTTCGCGAGCCTCGACCCCGACATGGCCGCCGCCCGCGGGGTGCCGGTGCGCGCGCTGTCGATCCTCTTCGCCGTGCTGCTCGGCGTCACCGTCGCCCTCGGCGTCCAGATCGTCGGCGCCCTGCTCGTGCTGTGCCTGCTGATCACGCCGGCCGCGGCCGCCGCGCAGGTCACGGCGTCGCCGACGCTCGCGTCGGTGCTCGCCGTGGTGTTCGCCGAGGTCGCCGTCGTCGGCGGGATCGTGGCGTCGCTCGACGCCGGGCTGCCGATCAGCCCGTTCGTCGCCTCGATCGCGTTCGTGATCTACCTGGTGTGCCGGGCGCTGGGGGCGTTGCGCACCCGCCGGCGCGCCTCCGCGACCGACGCCGCGCTCGCCACCGGGTGAGCTGCTCCGTTCGGTCGACGGCGCGGCACTAGAGTCCGCCCCATGTCCAGAGCCACCCGCGGCGTGACCGCCGAGGACCACGGTCTCCGGCTGGTCACGCGCGTCGCGCTGGGCCTGGTGGTCGTCACGCCCAACATCGTCGGCGCCGGGGTCGTGCTGGTCGTGGCGGCCTGGGTGCTCCCGCTCGGCGAGCTGGTCGCGTTCGACCCCGCCGCCCTGGTGCGCAACCTCATCGCGTTCGGCGCCTATCTCCTCGGCGCGATCCTCGTCGGCTCGATCTGGGGGCACTTCCGGGTGCGGGTCCCGCGGGCGCCCGGGCCGGGTGCCGGCGACGACGCCGTGCGACGGCACCGCAGGCGCGTCCGGCGCGTGGTGCTGCGCGGGCCGCTGCGGCTGGCGACGGTGCAGGCCGTCCTGTGGATCGCGGCGCTGGTCCTGTTCGTGCTGATCAACGTGTTCTCGAGCCCGCGGCTGGGGATCTCGGTGGGGGTGACGGTCGCGCTCGGCGGGATCGCGACGGTCGCCGTGACCTACCGGCTCGTCGAGCGGGTCCTGCGCCACGAGGTCGCGCGGGTGCTCAACGACCGCCCCCCGCGGGGACGCCTCCTGCCCGGCGTCGTGCTGCGCGCGATCGGGTCGTGGGCGCTCGGCACCGCGGTCCCGCTGGTCGGGGTGCTGCTCGCCGCCGCGGCGGCGCTCGCGTTCGGCGGGTACTCCACCGACCGGCTGGCCATCGTGGTGCTCGTCCTCGGCGGGGTCGCGCTCGTCGTCGGCCTGCTCGTCACCGTGCTGACGGCGAACTCCACGGCCGCCCCGGTGCTCGCGCTGCGCCGCGCGCAACGCCGCGTCGAGGAGGGCGACTACGACGCCGAGGTCGCCGTCTTCGACACCACCGAGCTCGGCGTCCTGCAGGCCGGCTTCAACACCATGGTCGCCGGGCTCCGCGAGCGCGAGCGGGTCCGCGACCTGTTCGGACGGCACGTCGGCGAGGACGTCGCCCGCACCGCGCTCGAGAACGACGTCGAGCTCGGCGGCGAGGTCCGCGAGGTCGCCGTGCTGTTCGTCGACCTCGTCGGCTCCACCCGCCTCGCCGCCACCCGCCCGCCGCAGGAGGTCGTCGAGGCCCTCAACGCGTTCTTCGCCGTCGTCATCGACGTCGTCGAGCAGCACGACGGCTGGATCAACAAGTTCGAGGGCGACGCCGCGCTCGCCGTCTTCGGCGCCCCGACCGCGCTCGACGACGCCGCCGGCTGCGCCCTGCGCGCCGGGCGGGAACTGTCGCGCCGGATCGCCACGGAGCTCGACGACATCTCCGCGGGCATCGGCGTCTCGGCGGGCGAGGCGGTCGCGGGGAACATCGGCGACACCCGGCGCTACGAGTACACCGTCATCGGCGACCCGGTGAACGAGGCCGCGCGGCTCACCGAGGCGGCGAAGGAGATCGACGGCTGCGTCGTCGCCTCCGGCGCGGCACTCGAGCGCGCGGGCGGCGAGGCCGAGCGCTGGCAGGTCATCGAGTCCCGTGTCCTGCGGGGCCGCGATGCCGAGACCGACCTGGCCGTGCCGCGCGAGCACGCCGGGGCGTGCGTGGACTCGGGCGCGTCCGAGGAGTCGGGGGCGCGCCAGGATTCCGAGGTTTCCGAGGGCTCCGAAGCCTCCCAGGTTTCTGACCGAAGGGCACCTTCGCTCGGATAGACCGGCGAGGGGCGCCCCTCGCCGGAATTCCCGCGGCATCCTCGTCGAGATCAGCGAACCGGGGACTCAGTTGGCGTTGCCCGCGGCGGCGTCGGCGATGCATTCCTCGCGCGTCATCCCGGTCTGCTCGACGCACGCCTCGAGCGCCAACTCGCCCGGATTCGCCAGCTCCGACGCCGTGAGGGGCCGCGGGCAGCGCCCGGTCTGCTCCCCGATCGAATTGATCTCCGCGTTGCTCCTGGGATCGGAGGCGTAGTCGATCTGGTTGGTGCAGCGGTCGTCGGGCTCGTCCGTCGCGGCGTCCGCCGACGTCGTGGTGGTCGTCGTCGTCGTCCGCCGCGTGGTCGTCGGCCTCGCCGTGGTCGACGAGGTCGGGGCGGGTGCTGCGCTGACCCGCACCTCGGGGGGCGGACCAGCGACGAGAGGCGCCTGCGGTACGGGGTCCGCGAGCGGGACCACCGCCGTCACCGCGGAGTCGGCCTGCCCCGTCAGCACCAGGACCGCGCCGATGAGCACGGCACCGATGACGGCGGAGAGACACGCTCGGACGGCGTCCACGACAACGGTGTCGCCCGACACATCGAGCCGCTAACAACGCCACCCCGATCGTGTGACGGGTCGGCCGAGCGAACGGGGACTTCAGACGCCTAGAAGCAGCGAACAGCGCGTTCGCTGCTCACCGAGGCGCCCGCCGGCGACGCGCCACCTCGGCGAGGGCCACGCCCGCCGCCACGGAGGCGTTCAGCGACTCCACGTCGCCCGCCATGGGGATCGACACCACGCCGGTGCAGGTCTCGCGCACCAGGCGGGACAGGCCCTTGCCCTCGGACCCCACGACGAGCACGAGCGGCCCGCGCGCGGCGTCCGGGGCGACGTCGTCGAGGTGGTCGATGTCGGTGTCGGCCTCGCCGTCGAGCCCGAGCGTCACCAGGCTCTCGTCGAGCCACGCCGAGAGCGTGCGGCTGAGGTTGGTCGCGCGCCCGACGGGGATGCGCGCGGCGGCGCCGGCCGAGGTCCGCCAGGCCACCGGTGTGACGCCGACCGAGCGGCGCAGCGGCAGCAGCACCCCGTGCGCGCCGAACGCCGCGGCCGAGCGCAGCACCGCACCGAGGTTGCGGGGGTCCTGCACCCCGTCCAGCGCCACCAGCAGCGGCTCGACCCTGTCGAGGTGGGCGCGCTGGCGGGCCTCCTCGAGCAGGTCGTCGGGGTGCAGGTACTCGAACGCCGGCACGGCGAGCGCGAGCCCCTGGTGCACGGCGCCGTCGGCCATCTTGTCGACGTCCCCGCGCGGCACCTCGAGCACCGAGACACCGCGCTCGGAGGCCATCTTGATCGCCTCGCGGACGCGGTCGTCGACGTCGATGTTCTGCGCGACGTACAGCGCGGTCGCCGGGCTGTGCGCCCGCAGGCTCTCGACGACCGCGTTGCGCCCGAGCACGGTCTGGGGGCCGTCCGGGTCCTCGCGACGCAACGGCGCGCGGCGCCCGGCAGCCCGGTCGTCGGCGGCAGGCTTGCGCGGCGCCGAGGGCGACGCCCCGCCGGAGCGGTAGGACTTGTGGTTCGGGCGCTTCTCGGCGGGCGGGGTCGGGCCCTTGCCCTCGAGGCTCCGGCGGTTCTTGCCGCCCGAGCCCTTCGTCGGCCCCTTCTTGGAGCCCGGGTTGCGACGGGCCCCGGGGCGTCGCGAGTTGCCGGCCATGCGCGCTACGCACCGTCCTTGAGCGTCCAGGTGGGCCCGTCGGCGTTGTCCTCGACGACGACGCCGGCGGCGGTCAGCTCGTCGCGCAGGGCGTCGGCCCGCGCGAAGTCGCGCTCGGCCCGCGCGCGGGTGCGTTGTTCGAGCAGCGCCTCCACCAGCGACCCGAGGGCCTGGCGGGCGGCGTCGCCCGAGCCGCCGGTGCCGCGGGCCTCCGCCCACACCACGGGGTCGAGCCCGAGGACGCCGGTCATGGCGCGCACGGAGCCCGCGAGCGTCAGCGCCTCGTCGCGGGACCCCGCGTCGAGGGCGGCGTTGCCCCGGCGAATCGTCTCGTGCACCTCGGCGAGCGCGGCCGGCGTCGCCACGTCGTCGTCCATCGCGGCCGCGAACGCGTCGCTGATGCGCCCGACCTCGACGGCACCGACGCGGTCGTGCACGCGGTGCACGAACGTCTCGATCCGGTGGTACGCCGCGGCGCCCTCGGCGAGCGCCTCCTCGGAGTACTCGAGGGTCGAGCGGTAGTGCGGCGCGACGAGGTAGTAGCGCAGCTCCACCGGGCGCACCCGCTCGAGCACCGCCGGGATCGTCAGCGTGTTGCCCAGCGACTTCGACATCTTCGCGCCGGACATCGTCACCCAGGCGTTGTGCAGCCAGTACTCGGCGAACCCGTCGCCGGCGGCCCGGGACTGCGCGAGCTCGTTCTCGTGGTGCGGGAAGACGAGGTCGAGCCCGCCGCCGTGGATGTCGAAGCGCGGGCCCAGGTAGTGGGTGGCCATCGCCGAGCACTCCAGGTGCCAGCCCGGACGCCCGCGACCCCACGGGGTCGGCCAGTCCGGCTCGCCGGGCTTGGCCGCCTTCCACAGCGTGAAGTCGCGCGGGTCGCGCTTGCCGCGCGGGTCGGCGCCCTCGCCCTGCTCCATCTCCTCGACGCGCTGGCCGGAGAGCTCGCCGTACGACGGCCAGGTGCCGACCGCGAAGTAGACGTCGCCGTCGACGGCGTAGGCGTGCCCGCGCTCGATCAGGCGCTCGATGAGCTCGACCATCTCCGTGACGTGACCGGTGGCGCGCGGCTCGACCGACGGCGGGAGGCACCCCAGCGCGTCGTAGGCGGCGGCGAACGCGCGCTCGTGGGTCGCGGCCCACTCCCACCACGGGCGGCCCGCGGCGTCGGCCTTGGTGAGAATCTTGTCGTCGATGTCGGTGACGTTGCGGACCAGCAGCACGTCGTAGCCCGAGTGCGCGAGCCAGCGGCGCAGCACGTCGAAGTCCAGACCCGACCGCACGTGGCCGACGTGGGGCACGCCCTGCACGGTCGCCCCACACACGTAGATCGACGCCGTGCCGGCGTGCTGCGGGCGGAACTCCCGCAGCGCGCGACGTGCGGTGTCGTACAGGTGCAGGCTCACCGCCCGGATCCTACGGAACGGCGGTCGTCGGCCCGTCGGCCCGTCGGGCTCCGGGCCGAACCCAACCGATCGATCGTTCGGTTCGCCTCTTCCCAACCTGTGAGGGGGGCCATAGAGTCACGCTCGTCATTCGACGGTTTCGCTACGCGAGGAGTGGTCAGCGTTGTCCATCACGTGCCGGACGTCTCTCGTCCGTCAGGCCCCGGGCAAGTACGAGACGGCGACGGTCGAGGTCGACGACCCGCGTCAGGACGAGATCCGGGTGAAGATGGTCGCCTCGGGCCTCTGCCACTCCGACGACCACATCGCCACCGGTGACATCCCCGTCGGCACCTACCCCTTCGCGGGCGGCCACGAGGGCGGCGGCATCGTCGAGTCCGTGGGCCCGAACACCTCGGGCTTCGAGGTCGGCGACAAGGTCCTCTTCTCGTTCCTCCCCGCCTGCGGCAAGTGCCGCTGGTGCGCCACGGGCCACTCGAACCTCTGCGACCTCGGCGCGGGCCTGCTCGCCGGCACGCGCTGGACCGAGGACTCCACCCGCCTGCACCTCGAGGACGGCACCAACGTCGGCCAGATGTGCGGCATCTCGACGTTCTCCGAGTACTCGACCGTCGCCGTCGACTCGGCGATCAAGGTCCCGCAGGACACCAAGCTCGAGGTCGCCTGCCTGCTCGGCTGCTCGGTCGGCACCGGCTGGGGCACCGCGGTGAACACCGGTGAGGTCAAGCCGGGCGACACCGTGATCATCCAGGGCATCGGCGGCATCGGCGCCAACGCGGTCCAGGGGGCGGCCCACGCGGGCGCCGCGAACATCCTCGCCGTCGACCCGGTCGCGTTCAAGCGCGAGAAGGCCCTCGAGCTCGGCGCCACCGAGGCGTTCGAGTCGATCGAGGAGGCGACCGAGGTCGCCAAGGGCTACACCAACGGTCAGGGCGCCGACGTCTCGATCGTCACCATCGGCATCACGAAGCCCGAGCACGTCGGCAACGCCTTCGCCTCGATCCGCAAGCAGGGCACGGTCATCGTCACCGGTCTCGGCGACATCACCGAGGTCGGCGTGCCGATCCCGATCGGCGAGCTCACCCTCTTCGAGAAGAAGATCAAGGGCTCGCTGTTCGGGTCGTCGAACCCGAAGGCCGACATCCCGAAGATGCTCGACCTCTACAACCACGGCAAGGTCAAGCTCGACGAGCTCGTCACCAAGAACTACAAGCTCGACGAGGTCGCCCAGGGCTACGAGGACATGCACGCCGGCAAGAACATCCGCGGCGTCCTGATCTTCGACTGATCTCCCGACCGAGGTAACCGACACCCGTGACCAACGGCTCCGCGGCCCCGGCATCCCTCGTGGGTGCCGGGGCCGCCCCCCGTCTGCCCACCGCCGGACCGCTCCCGGTCCGGTCCATGATCGACGCCTCCCACGCGCGGGTCGTCGGACGCGAGCGCGAGTCCGAGGTCATCGCCGCCGCGCTCGCCGCCGGGCGCAGCGTCCTGCTCGAGGGCCCGCCCGGCACCGGCAAGACGACCCTGCTGCGCGCGCTCGCCGAGGGCGCCGGCGTCGGCCTCGAGCTCGTCGAGGGCAACGCCGAGCTGTCCCCGGCGCGCCTCGTCGGCCACCACGACCCCTCGCGCGTGCTCACCGAGGACTACACGCCCGAGAACTTCGTGCCGGGCCCGCTGGTCCGTGCCCTGACCTCGGGCGCCCTGCTCTACGTCGAGGAGCTCAACCGCGTCCCCGAGGAGACGCTGAACGTGCTGCTCGGCGTGCTCTCCGAGCGCCGCCTGCACGTGCCGCGCCTCGGCGTCGTCGACGCCGCGCCGAGCTTCCGGCTGGTCGCGGCGATGAACCCGTCCGATGCCGTCGGCACCGGGCGGATCACCCCGGCGCTCTACGACCGCTCGTGCCGCGTCGGGTTCGTCCACCAGAACGCCGACGAGGAGGTCCGCATCGTCCGGCGCGACCACGGCGTCGTCGACGCGGCGTTCGTCGACCGGGCCGTCCGCGCCACCCGCGCGACCCGCGATCACCCCGACCTGCGGCTCGGGTCGTCGGTGCGGGGGGCGCTGGACCTCGTCGCCGTCGCGGCCTCGCTGGCCGAGCTGCGCTCGGTCGCGCTGGCGGGCCGGCTGGCCCCGTCGGCCGAGTCGACGGGCACCGACGCCGCCCTGGCCGCCCTGTCCGGTCGCGTCCAGCTGCTCGAGGGCTCGACGCGCACGGTGGAGGAGGTCGTCGCGGAGCTGTGGGCGTCGACGGCACCCGCCGAGGACCCGTCGGGCGAGGGCGGGGACCCGGGAAAAGCCTGAGCCCCGGCGGGTCGCCGCCCCCCGAGTCGGGGCGCTCGCCCGGGGCGCCGCCGCGCGTGGTGTCCGACCCGAAGGAGGTCGAGCAGCTGCTGCGCGACCAGGCCCGACGCACCGAGACCCGCGCCGACCTGCAGCGCCGCCACGACGACCTCCAGCAGGTCAGCCCATCGGTCGGCGTGCTCGACGAGGCCGCGCTCACCGGTGCCTACAACGAGGACCCCGACGGGTCGATCGAGCTGCTCGCCGACCTCGCCCGGGCCACCGACCCGACGCTGCGGGCGGCCGCCCGACGGCTCGCGGTGCGGCTGCTGGTCCCGCCGGCGCGGGCGGGCGAGACCGAGCGGCGCGGCTCGAGCCGGCTCACCACCGTCACCGGGGACGGCCTGGACCTCGATCTCGACGCGACCCTCGAGCGCTCGCTGGAGCACCGCCCGATCCGCGCCGAGGATCTGCGCTGGCGCGGCTGGCGCTCCCCGGCGCGGGCACTGATCCTGCTGGTCGACGCGTCGGGCTCGGTGGCCGGTAAGCCGCTGACCACGGCCGTCACGACGGCCGGGGCGCTCGCGGCGGGGCTGCGGGGTGACGACGAGCTCGCCGTCGTGGCGTTCTGGTCGCGCGCGGTGGTGCTGCGCCACCTGCACTCGCCCGCGCCCGCGTCCGCGGTGCTCGGCGCGCTGCTCGACCTGCGCGGGGGGTCGACGACGGACCTCGGGCTGGGCCTGCGGGTGGCGCTCGCCCAGGCGACGGCGGCGCGTGTCCCGCACGCCGACGTCCTCGTCCTCACCGACGGGGCGTGGAACGAGGGCGAGGACCCGGCGCCCATCGCGGGTGGGTCGGGGGCGGCGCGGGTGCACACGCTGGTGACGGTCGACGACGACGACGCCCGCACGTCCTGCGCCCGCCTCGCCGCGGCCGGCGGCGGGCGCTCGGTGGCGCTGCACAAGCCCTCGGACGCCCCGGCGGCGGTGCGGGCGATCCTGCGCTGAGGGGGCGCCCCGGCCGCGCCGTGCCCTCCTGAACCTTTCTGAGCGAAGGGCACCTTCGCTCGCATAGACGGGCGGGGGGCGCCCTTCGCCGGAATGTCACCGGCCCGCGAGCGGCACGTTCGACATGATCAACATGGCATTCGGGCTGCGGAACGTGCCGCTCGCGCCCCTCGCGATGTCAGCGGGGGGCCACCGCAGACACTGGACGTCCGCAACGCCACACGCTCGAACGGAGCAGCGCCTCCTACGCCGGGCCGCGGCGCCCGGCGACGGCGTCCGCGTGCGCGTCGAGGAGCACGGCGAGCTCGTGGCGCAGCCGTGTCCGGTCAAGAGGGTGGGCGAGGACGCGGCGGCCGGTGGCGTCGAGGCCCCACGCGACCCGGCCGGCGGCGGTGTCGAGGACGGTGAGGGTGCGCGACCCGCGCCGGGGCACGCCGTCGGCGTCGCGGGCGGCGACCCCGAACGTGAGGGCGCGCTCCGGTGCCGTCGCCCACAGCGCGCGCAGCCGGTCGACGTGGTGCGCCGGCACCCCCGCCCGTCGCAACCGCCGCGAGCGCTCGTCGAGCGTCAGCCCCGGCCCGAACAACGCGTCCGCGGGCAGCGACAGCGGGACCCCGGGCGCCGGGCGGACGTCGGGGAGCCGGGCGAGCAGGGCGCCGGGCAGGTCGTGAGGGTCGGCCGGCTCGACCAGCAGTCCCTCGTCGCCGAGACGCGCGACGACCCCGAGCGTCCCGCGCGCCGCCGCCAGCGTCGCCCGCGGTGTCCGTCCCTCGACCTGCTCGACGACGTCCAGCTCGCGCGCCGGGCGGGCGAGCACCCCGAACGCGTCGACCAGTCCGGGGTCGGGAGCGCCGCGCTCGTCGAGCAGGTCTTGCGCGGCGAGCCGCCGCCACGCCGCGGCGTCGAGGGCGTCGCGCTCGTCGTAGGTGCGCCCGTGGTCGAGGACGTGCAGCACCGTCGGGCGCACGTCGAGCCCGAGGTGGCGCCAGAGGGCGAGGTACTGGCCGACGTCGAGCCGCGCGCCCGCGAACTGTGCGCCGAGCGTCATCGGCAGGACGCCCCTCACTCGCCGATCACCGGCGGCGCCGTCGCGGGCAGCACACCGGCGATCGCGTCGGGGTCGTCCTCGGCGAGGTAGTCGGGGCGCCGTCGCTGACCGTCGGCACCCTGGCCGCCGCCCATGCCCGCCGGAGGGATCATCGGCACCGCCCCGCCGCGGCCCTCCGCCGCGGCCGTCCCGGCGGCGCGCGCGGCCGCGGCCTCCGCCGCGGCGGCGCCGCCACCGACGCCCGACCTCGCCCCGGACCCCAGCTCGCCGGCAGCACCCTCGGCACCACCCCCGGCACCACCCCCGGCACCGCCACCGAGCCCACCACCGAGCCCGCCACCGCCGCGCCCGGAGGAACCCCCAGCGACCTCCCCGGTACCGACGGCGGCACCGGGCAGCCGCGCACCGGTACCGCCACCCCCGAGGCCCCCGCCGCCGCGGCCGGCCGCGCCGGCCTCGCCGGGCAGCCCCGTCGCGCCGGGCACGCGCGGCACCGCGGTCGATCCGGGTGCACCGGTCGTCGCACCGGGGGGCAGCCGCCCGACGCCACCGGACCCGGTGCCCGCACCCCCCGGCACCGCCCCGACCGGCGGGACCACACCGCCGCCGGCACCCGCTCCCCCGGCGCCACCGGCACCCGGCACACCAGCCGCACCGGGCACGACACCACCGGGAGCGACCCCGCCCGCCGCGCCGGGTCCGCCCGGGCTCCCCGGCACCCCCGTGGCCGTCGTCGACGACGGCACCCCGCCCGGCAGCCCGGCACCACCGGCTCCGCCCGCCCCACCGGGAGCCCCGCCGGCACCGCCTCCCGCGCCCGTTCCCGCAGCACCGGGGACGGCAGCACCCGGGACACCAGCCGGAACGCCGCCTGGGACACCTCCCGGCACCCCGGCCGGGGCGCCGCCGGGAACGCCACCCACACCGCCCCCGCCCGGGACGCCGCTGACGGGAACGCCACCGCCGCCGAGCGCCGGCCCCCCGCCGCCGGAACCGCCCCCGCCTCCCGTCCCGCCGGCACCCGGGCCCTGGACCTCGGTGCCCTGCGGCCCCGCGAACTGCGGCAGCGTGGTCAGGCTCTGACCGCTGGCGTCCTGGTAGTTCGTCATCGCCTGCTGGGCCTCGCGCTCCTCCTGCTGGTGCTGCCGGTACTGCATCACCGCGTCGATGCCACCGAGGGGCACCGCGATCGGTGCCGTGAGCGGCCCCAGCACGCCGGGCGGGACCGTGCCGAGGAACGACGCCCCGTCGATGAAGCCGCCGACACCGGCCGCCATCGCGCTCTCGGTGGGGCGCGGCCTGCTCGTGACGAAGCCGTGCACCTCGGACAGGCGGCCGCCCTGGTCGACGCCCGCCGACTGCACGCGCGTGGCCGTGTCGCGCGCCTGGTCGACCCACGGGCGCAGCGGCTCGATCCGGTCCTGGGCGGCGGTCGCGGCGTCACCGCTCCACGCGACGCCCAGGGTGCCGTTGGCGCGGCCGACCGCGTCGGTCACCGCGAGCATCCGGTCGGCGAGACCCCGCCAGCGGGCGCCGGCGTCGCCGAAACCCTCCTTGTCGCCGGCCACGGTGTTCATGGCGTCCCAGATCGCCACGTGGGGCTCCGCGAACCAGTTGTGACGGAACGGCTGCTCGGGCACCGGCCACCTCCCCTCGCGCGGATCGTAAGAACTCCGCGCGGGCGGTGGGTGCGGTTTCGCGGAAGTCAGCCCGCGAGCAGCAGCGCGGTGGCCACGGCGGCGAGGCCCTCACCGCGACCGGTCAGCCCCAACCCGTCGGACGTCGTGCCCGACACCGCGACCGGCCCGCCGAGGGCCTCGGAGAGCGCCGCCTGCGCCTCCGCGCGCCGGGTGCCGATCTTCGGGGCGTTGCCGATCACCTGGACCGCGGCGTTGCCGAGCACCCAGCCCTCGGCCCCGACGAGCCGCCGGACCTCGCCCAGCAGGCGGGCGCCCGAGGCCCCGGCCCACTCCGGGCGCCCGGTCCCGAACACCGCCCCGAGATCCCCCAGCCCGGCGGCGGAGAGCACCGCGTCGCACAGGGCGTGGGCCGCGACGTCGCCGTCGGAGTGCCCGGCGCAGCCGTCGACGCCCTCCCAGAGCAGCCCCGCGACCCAGCACGGCACCCCGGCGCGCACCGGGTGCACGTCGGTGCCGATGCCGACCCGAGAACTCACGCCGGCCCTGCCGACACCAGCGCCTCGGCCATCGCCAGGTCCAGCGCAGTGGTGACCTTGAACGCCCGCGGGTCGCCCGGGACCGTCACGACGGTGACGCCGAGGTCCTCGGCCAGCCCGGCGTCGTCGGTGGCGAGCACGGGCCCGCCGGCCGCGCGCCGCTCCCGCGCCCGCTGATGGGCGGCCCGCAGCGTCGGCGGGTCGAACCCTTGGGGCGTCTGGACGGCGGCGAGACCGCTGCGGTCGACGGTGGCGAGGACCTCGCCCGCCGCGCCGGTGCGCTTGAGGGTGTCCGCGACGGCGGTCACCGGGACGACCGCGGGATGACCCGCGCGCACCGCGTCGATCACCGCCGACACCACCTCCGGCGGGCACAGGCACCGCGCGGCGTCGTGGACGAGCACCACGTCGGCGTCCGCGGGCAGGGCGTCGAGCGCCGCCGCGACCGAGCCGACACGGTCGTCGTCACCCGGCACGACCACGACGCGGCGGGAGCCGAGCGCCGCGCGCACGGTGTCCTCGTCGCCCGGCGGGGCGACGACCACGACGGCCTCGACCCCACCGGCGACGAGTGCGTCGACGGCCCGCGCGACCAGCGCGAGACCGCCGACGACCGCCAACGCCTTCGGCCGGCCGAGGCCGAGCCGCTCACCCCGTCCCGCCGCGGGCACGATCGCCGCGACGGTCACAAGGTCACCGAGGCCGACATCGCCTCGGGATCCTGCGGGTCAGGACGCCAGGACCTGGTCGAGCAGGGACTCGGCGGCCACCTCGTCGGTGCCCTCCGCGAGCGCGAGCTCACTGACCAGTATCTGGCGCGCCTTCGCCAACATGCGCTTCTCACCCGCGGACAGGCCACGGTCCTTCTCCCGGCGCCAGAGGTCGCGCACGACCTCGGCCACCTTGTTCACGTCGCCGGACGCGAGCTTCTCGAGGTTCGCCTTGTACCGGCGCGACCAGTTGGTCGGCTCCTCGGTGTGCGGCGCACGCAGCACCTCGAACACCCGATCCAGACCCTCCTGGCCCACCACGTCGCGGACGCCGACGATCTCGGCGTTGTCCGCGGGGACCCGGACGGTCAGGTCGCCCTGGGCAACCTTGAGGACGAGGTACTTCTTCTCCTCGCCCTTGATCGTCCTGGTCTCGATGGCCTCGATGAGAGCGGCACCGTGGTGCGGGTAGACGACGGTCTCGCCGACCTTGAAAACCATGTGTCCCGAGCCCCTTTCGCTTCCCCCAGATTAACACGTCCGACGCACGGGCATTGCAGGGGATTGCGCCGTCTTCGCAGGTCAGGGACTTGACAACTCGCCGTGCGGCGTGCTCCCCCAGGTACGGGGCGCGCCCGGACGGCCGTTGCGGCCCACTGGTACTAGGGTGTCGCTGCCGCTGGACCCCCACCCCCGACCCGAGAGGACCCTCGGATCATGAGCCGCCGCCCGCGCGGGACCCGCCCCGGGATCGTCGCCGCGACCCTGCTGACCGCGGCTCTCGCCCTCGCGGGCTGCAGCGCCGGAGCCGTGACGCAGACCGACACGATCGTCTCGCAGGCCGACGGCGCCCGCGGCCAGGCCGGCCCGGTCGCCCTCGAGGACGTCTCGCTCGAGCCCGGAGCGCAGGCCACGACGCCGTCCGGCGGCGAGGTCGCGCTGCGCGGGACGATCGTCAACGACGGCGCCACCACCGACCGCCTGGTGTCGGTGACGACGCCGTACGCGCTGAACGTGCGCCAGGAGGGCGCCGCGGTGATCCCGCAGGCCAACGCCGTGCGCATCGTCGGCGACGACCCCGGCCCGGTCGGTCCCGCGGACGCCGCGCTGGGCGTCGGCGCCACGATGCGCCTGGTGCTGACCGGCACCACGCAGCAGTTGCGACCCGGCCCGACGTACGAGGTCACCTTCACCTTCGAGCGCGCCGGCGCCGTCACGGTCCCCGTGATCGTCAGCGGGGGCGGGCTCGCCGCCGAGGGCTGATCCCGGCGTCCGGCCCCGCGCTGTCGGGGGTCGGTCCTACATTGCGCTCGTGCCTCCTCGGTCCCGCGCCAGCCGCTTCGAATGCACCGCCTGCGGCCACCACGCCGCCAAGTGGGTCGGCCGCTGCCCCGACTGCGGGGGCTGGGGCACCGTCGAGGAGGCCCCGGACATGCCGGTCGCCGGGCCGAGCGGGCGCCCCGGCGTGGCCCCGACCCCGGCGGCCCGCCCGTCCAGCCCCGTCCGGCAGATCGGCTCGGTCGACCTCGAGACGGCCACGGCCAGGCCGACGGGCGTGTCCGAGCTCGACCGGGTGCTCGGCGGCGGTCTCGTTCCCGGCGTCGTCGTGCTGCTCGCGGGCGAGCCGGGGGTGGGCAAGTCCACACTGCTGCTCGAGGTGGCCGCCCGACGCGCCCGCAGCGGGGCCACCGTGCTGTACGTCACCGGTGAGGAGTCGGCGGGCCAGGTCCGTCTGCGTGCCGAGCGCACCGGGGCCATCGCGCCGCACCTGTTCCTGTCCACCACCGGTGATCTCGAGGAGGTCGCGGCCCACGTCGAGGCGGTCGATCCCGAGCTGCTCGTGGTCGACTCGGTGCAGACGGTCGGCAGCGCCACCGCCGAGGGCACGCCGGGCGGTGTGTCCCAGGTCCGCACGGTGACGACCGCGCTGGTCGCCCTGGCCAAGCAGCGCGACCTGCCCGTGGTGCTCATCGGCCACGTCACCAAGGACGGCGCCGTCGCCGGGCCGCGCACGCTCGAGCACCTCGTGGACGTCGTGCTGTCGTTCGAGGGCGACCGGCACTCCCCGCTGCGGCTGGTGCGCGGGCTCAAGAACCGGTTCGGCGCCACCGACGAGGTCGGCTGCTTCGAGATGAACGACGGCGGGATCGCCGAGGTGTCCGATCCCTCGGGCCTGTTCACCGCCGGGCTCGAGCGCACGGTCGCGGGGCAGGCGGTCACGGTGGCGATGGAGGGCAAGCGGCCGATGATGGCCGAGGTCCAGGCGCTCGTCGCGAGGCGTCCCGCCGACACCCCGCCCCGCCGCGTGGTGTCAGACCTCGACAGCGGCCGCGTGGCGAAGGTCCTCGCGGTCCTGCAGGAGCGGTGCCGGCTGCCGCTGCACGACAGGGACATCTTCGTCGCCACCGTCGGGGGCATGAAGCTGCGCGAGCCGTCCGCCGATCTCGCGGTGGCCGTCGCCGTCGCCTCCGCCTTCCACAACGAGGCGGTCCGGTCCGGGCTCGTCGCGATCGGCGAGGTC
The DNA here is from genome assembly GCF_037400275.1 of Actinomycetospora aeridis. Taxonomy (NCBI): domain Bacteria; kingdom Bacillati; phylum Actinomycetota; class Actinomycetes; order Pseudonocardiales; family Pseudonocardiaceae; genus Actinomycetospora; species Actinomycetospora aeridis. The sequence goes on from NZ_JBBEGL010000002.1 coordinate 18,462, forward strand.
GGTCTCGGAGGCGAGATCCGGCGGGTCGTCGCGCTCGAGCGCCGCCTCGCCGAGGCCGGCAGGCTGGGCATCAGCCGGGCGATCGTGCCGCCGGGTGAGGTGCGCACCCCGAAAGGGCTGACGGCCGCGCCGGTCGAGGATCTCCGCGGCGCGCTGATGCGCACCAGCCTGAACGGCGTGAACGCCGACTTCAGCCCGCGAGAGTGAACGACACCGGGTCGCTGACGATCTCGTCGAGGCGGGCGAGCAGCTGGTAGGTGCCGGGCGGCACGGTCGTCCGCTCGCCGGCGCAGCCCGGCGTCGACGTCCGCCCCGACCAGCGCACGGTGAACACCGCCTCCTCGCCCGGCGCGAGCGTGCGGACGTCATCGGTGTCGCCCGGCGAGCAGTCGTTGCTGCCCCAGAGCCCGTCGCCTGGCGTGCGCACGACGGCGACGGCCTGCTTGGCGGCGTCCAGGTCGCGCACGCACGGCGCGGAACCGGTGTTCGTCACGACGAGGCTCAGCGCCGGCTTGCGGCCGGCGGGGTAGCTGGTGGCGTCGGTCCGCGCGGTCACGCGGATGTCCCCGTCGGCGCAGGGGCCCGGAGCCGGTGCCGACCGGGCGGCCGGGGCCGGCGTCTCCGAGGGGGACGTCTCCGGTGCCGCGGCGGCCGGCTGCTGCGGCGTCGCCGCCGGTGTGGTGGGCGCGTCGAGGAGCGGACCGGACGAGCCCGCCGGCACCCCCGGCGGCAGGAAGCCCCGGAAGTCCTCACCGCCCGGCGGCACCAGCAGCGCGCCGCCGGCGGCCGGTGTCGGGGCGAGCCCCGGCGCGTCGCCGGGCGGGATCACCGAGGGCAGCGCGGCCGCGATCGGGCCGGGCGCGCCGCCGTTGCCGGAACCCCCCGGGGCCACGTCCGGCGGGACGTCCGAGGGGCCGGACCCCTCGGACCCGGAGGTCTCCGCCGGACCCTGCATCGCCGCCGCGCGGGCGCGCGCCTCGACCGTCGCCGCATCGGGCTCAGCCGCGGACAGGCCGGCCAGCGCCCAGACGAACCCGGCGAGCAGCAGGACGGCGACGCCGAGCGCGACGGAACGGCGCCGCCAGTAGACCGACGGCGCGAGCGGTCCGACCGGCTCCCACACGTCACGGAAAGTAGGTTCGGGCTCGCTCGCCGCGACCGTTCACCACGCGGTGACCCGCCCGTTTCACCCGACGGTGGCGACGGCGGGCCTGCGAGGCAGGATCGGCGGTCGATGGGCACCACCACGTCCGCCACGACAGCCGCCACCGACGGCGCGACCACGCTCGCCGACGTCCTCGTCCCCTGGTTCCGCGCGCACGCCCGCGACCTCCCCTGGCGCCGGCCGGAGACCACGGCCTGGGGCGTGCTCGTCTCGGAGATCATGCTGCAGCAGACCCCGGTGGCGCGGGTCGAGGAACCGTGGCGCGCCTGGCTCGAGCGCTGGCCCCGGCCGTCGGCGATGGCCGCCGCGCCGGCGTCGGACGTGCTGCGCGCCTGGGGCAAGCTCGGCTACCCGCGGCGGGCGCTGCGCCTGCACGCCGCGGCGCAGGCCATCGCGGCCGACCACGACGACGTCGTCCCGGCGGACGTCGAGACCCTCGAGTCACTGCCCGGGATCGGCACCTACACCGCGCGGGCGGTCGCGGCCTTCGCGCACGGGCAGCGGGTGCCGGTCGTCGACACCAACGTCCGGCGCGTCGTGGCCCGCGCCGTCCACGGGGACGCCGAGGCCGGCGCGGCCGCGGCCCGGGATCTCGCCGACGTCGAGGTGCTGCTGCCGCGGGAGACGACCGACGCCGCCACGATGTCGGCGGCGCTCATGGAGCTCGGTGCGACGGTCTGCGTCGCCCGCGGCCCGCGCTGCGCCGACTGCCCGATCCTCGACCGCTGCGCGTGGCAGCACCGCGGCCGCCCGGCGTGGGACGGGCCCGTCCGCAAGGCCCAGACCTGGGCCGGGACCGACCGCCAGGTGCGCGGGCGCCTGCTCGACGTGCTCCGCGGCGCGCCGGGACCGGTCACCGCGGCCGCGCTCGAGGCCGCGTGGCTCACCGACCCCGGCCAGCGGGCGAGGTGCCTCGACTCGCTGCTCGTCGACGGTCTCGTCGAGCCGCTCGCGGACGGCCGCTTCGCGCTGCCGGGCGAGGCGGGCGACGTAGGCTGACCCCCATGGCCGTCGTGAAGATCAACGCCATCCACATCCCCGAGGGCAGCGGCCCCGAGCTCGAGAAGCGCTTCGCCGCCCGCGGCGAGTCGATCAAGGACACGCCGGGCTTCCTGGGCTACGAGCTGCTGCGCCCCACCGCCGGCGACACCCGCTACTTCGTCTACACGAAGTGGGAGTCCGAGGAGGCCTTCGCCGCCTGGCGCGACGGGGGCGCCGCGGCCGCCGCGCACGCCGGCGAGCGCAAGCAGCCCGTCTCCTCCGGGGCCGACCTGCTGGAGTTCGAGGTCGTGCTGCGCGTCGAGGGCTCCGACTCCTGACCTCACTCGACCCCGACCCCGACCCCGACCCCGACCGCGTCGCCGCGGCGGCCGAGGTCCTCGGCGGCGCGTCGGCGCTCCTGATCTGCGCCGGTGCGGGGATGGGCGTCGACTCGGGGCTGCCCGACTTCCGGGGGCCCGAGGGCTTCTGGCGCGCCTACCCGCCGTACCGGCGTCTCGGGCTGCGGTTCGAGGAGATCGCCGACCCCGAGCACTTCGACGACGATCCCGAGCTCGCATGGGGCTTCTACGGTCACCGGCTGGGGCTCTACCGCCGCACCGAGCCCCACGCGGGGTACGCCGTGCTGCGCCGGTGGGCCGAGCGGTGGCCGGCGCGGGTGTTCACGTCCAACGTCGACGGCGCGTTCCAGGTCGCGGGCTTCGCCGACGAGCACGTCACCGAGTGCCACGGCGCGATCGGCACCCTGCAGTGCACCGGGCCGTGCCACGACGGGACCTGGCCGGCCGACGGCGTCGACGTCCTCGTCGACGAGGACACGATGCGCGCCCGCCCGCCGCTGCCGTCGTGCCCGCGCTGCGGGCGGGTGGCGCGCCCCAACATCCTGATGTTCGGCGACGCCTCCTGGGTGCCCGGCCGCCACGGCGAGAAGATGGCCGAGCACCGGGCCTGGCTGCGCGACCAGGACGCCCGCCGGCTCGTCGTCGTGGAGCTCGGCGCCGGGACGGCGGTGCCGACCGTCCGCCGTCACGCCGAGCTCGCCGCGGCGGCGTCCGGGGCGCTCGTCCGGATCAACGTGCGCGAGCCGGAGATCCGCCACGGCCGGGGCGTCGGGCTCGCGTCGGGGGCGCGGGCGACGCTGGAAGCGATCGACGCGGCCCTCGGCGACTGATCACCAGGGCTCCGTTTGCGGTGATCAACGGGGACTTCCGACGCCTAGAGGCAGCGAGATACCCGTTCGCTGCACCAACAGGCCGGCTACACGCCCGCCTGTCCCGTGAGACCCGCCAGCTTCAGGTCGCGGGCGGCGGCGACGCGCTCGGCCTCGTCGTCGAGGCGTGACCGCGCGTCCGGGGCGAGCGGCAGCAGCGGCGCGAGCTCGAGCGTCAGCTTCTTCCCCGACGCCCGGGGCCGCCAGGTGCCGACGATCTCGCCGTCGACCAGCAGGGCGCCCGGGTTGCCGATGATCTTGTACAGGTCCTTGCGCAACGCCTCGTCGGGCACGAGCAGCGGCCGGTCGCGGGCCTGGAGCATCGGGTCCAGCGGCGGCAGGAGGCGCACGACGTCGGGGTCGGGAGCGCCCAGGGCGGCGTCGAGGTCGCCGGCGGGCAGCCACGCCCGGCGGCCCTCGACCGAGACCTCGACCAGGCCGGGCAGCGCCTGCTCCCACGCCGGCGCGAAGGCCGTGGGAGAGGTCCCGACGAAGTCGGCCACCTCGCGCGGACCGGCCGGGCCGAGCACCCGCAGGTAGTCGAGCACCAGGCGGGCCGCGCGCGCCGGGTCGCCCTCGACCGGGCGCTCCCAGTCCGCCGGCGGGGGCGTGAGCAGCAGCGTCTTCTGCGTCGGGTCGAGCCCGACACCGACCGGGAACGCCGAGAGCCGGAAGAGCTGCTCGTTGACGTGGACGCACCCGCAGGGACGGCAGTCGCGCAGCAGGGCGTCCGGCAACAGCTTCGTGACGCCGCCGCTCGCCGCGCCCTTGGTCATCGGCTCGGTGACGACCTCGACGAGCGCGTCGGCCGCGCGGTCGACGGCCTCGCGGGCGGGGATGCCGACGCGCCGCTGCTCCGGCCCGCTCCAGTTGAGGCGGGCGCCGGCGTCGGCGTCGTCGAAGGGCCGGGCCGCGACGGCGATCTCGTTGCGCTCGGCGGGCGGGTGGTGGTGCGGCGCACCGCGGTGGGTCCAGCCGTCGACGAGCCCGCGGGCGACCGGATCGACCTCGCCGTCGGTGCGCGCCGCGAGCGCGAGCCGGGCCGTCGGCCCGGAGTCCTGCAGGCCCAGGGAGGACAGGGGGTCCAGGGCGCGATCGCGGTGCAGGCCCTGCGCGGCGATGCGGTGGGCCATGACCTGCTCGCGGGTCAGCGTCTCGACCATGGGCGACAGCTTCTCGCACCGACGCTGACATCTTCGGTCAGGATCCTGGGCAATGATGGCTCCGTGAGCTCGGTGCGCGCGGTGCCCGTCACCACGGACATGGACGGCGAGGCGCTGTCGGCCGACGACGCCTGGCACACGGCGCGCCGGGTCGGGCTGGTCAGCCTGCTGCGGCACGCCCTGGCGCGCTTCCGCTACGGCGACGGGTTCAGCCACGCCCGGGGGTTCGCGCTGCAGCTCGCGCTCGCGATCGTCCCGCTCGTCATCGCGGGCAGCGGGCTCGCGACGGCGGTGGGCGCGGAGTCGGTCGCGCAGGTCGTCGCGCGCACGGTCGTCGCGGTCTCCCCGGGCGCGGGCGACCAGCTCCTCGCCGACGTCGTCGCCCGCGGCCCCGCGGAGCTGCCCGAGGAGGACGGCGAGGGGGCCGAACCCGAGGACTCCCGCAGCGAGAACGTCGGCGAGCTCGCCGTCGCCCTCGGGCTGACCACCGCGTTCCTGGCGATGACGAGCGCCATCGCCCAGCTCGAGCGCGGCACCAACCGCATCTACGGCACCGAGCGCGACCGTCCGTTCCTGCGCAAGTACTCCCGCGCGGCCCTCCTCACGCTGACGGCGGGCACGTCGCTCGGCGTCGGTCTGGTGCTGATCATCGCCGGCGGCCCCCTCGGCGACGCCGTCGAGGACGTCTACCGCTGGGGCGACGTCGCCGAGACGATCTTCGACGTGCTGCGCTGGCCCGTCGGGCTCGCCGCGCTCGTCCTCGCCGTGACCGTGCTCTTCCGGTTCTCGCCGCGCCGGCACCAGCCCGGCCTGTCGTGGCTCGCGCTCGGCGCCGGGCTCACCGTGGTCCTCTGGCTCGCGGCGTCCGGCTGCGTGGCCCTCTACGTCGCGGTCTCCGGCGACTTCAGCGACACCTACGGCCCGCTCGCGGGGATCATGGCGCTGCTGCTGTGGGCGACGGTGACCGGCGTGGCGCTGCTGCTGGGGGTGGCCGTGGCCGCGCAGCTCGAGGCCGCGCGCGCCGGGCAGGGCGATCCGCTGCTGCGCGACGACGACGCGGACGGGATCCCGGACGAGCTCCAGCCCGAGGAACAGCCCGCGGAGCAGCAGGTGGCTGAACCCGTGAGCCCGGACGGGGGACGTGCCTGACAGGACCTGTCAGGCATGGGGTACCACTGACGTGTGCGCGCCAGCCGCCTGCTCTCCGTGCTCCTCCTGCTGCAGAACCGCGGCCGGTTGACCGCGCGCGAGCTCGCCGACGAGCTCGAGGTGTCGATCCGCACGATCTACCGCGACATGGACGCGCTCTCGGCGTCCGGCGTGCCCGTCTACGCCGACCGCGGCCCGGACGGCGGCTACTCGCTGCTCGAGGGCTACCGCACGCACCTCACGGGCATGACCGCCGAGGAGGCGGACGCCCTCGCGCTCTCGGGGATGCCCGACGCCGCCGCGGAGCTCGGGCTCGGCCGGGTGCTCGCGGCCGCGCAGCTCAAGGTCCAGGCGGCGCTGCCCACCGAGCTCTCGGACCGGGCCGGCCGGATCGCCGAGCGCTTCCACCTCGACGCCCCCGGCTGGTTCCGCGAGGCCGACCATGTCCCGACGCTGACGGGGGTCGCCGACGCCGTGTGGAACCAGCGCGTCCTGCGCGTGCGCTACCGGCGCTGGGCCACCGGCGGGCGCGAGCCGGAGGTGGAGCGCGAGCTCGAGCCGCTCGGGCTCGTCCTCAAGGCGGGCACCTGGTACCTGGTCGCCGTGCCGAACGGCGACAGCGCGGCCGAGCCGCGCACCTACCGCATCGCCCGCATCCTCGACCTCGAGACCCTCGACGTGCGCTTCGACCGCCCCGAGGGCTTCGACCTCTGGAAGTACTGGCACCAGCGCACCCAGGAGCTCACCGACGCGCTGTACCAGGCCGAGGCCGACGTCCGGTTCTCCCCGCGCGCGCTCGAGCTCGCCCCGGTGCTCCTGCGGCCGCACACCGCCCGCGCGCTCGCCGAGGGCAGCTGGCCGGCCGACGAGGACGGCTGGGTCCGGGCGGTCATCCCGATCGAGTCGCTCGCGCACGCCCGCTCCGAGCTCCTGGCGCTCGGCGCGGAGGTCGAGGTGCTCGGCCCGCCGGCGCTGCGCGAGCAGATGGCCGAGACCGCGCGCACGATGGCGTCGCTCTACCCGGCCTGACGGTCCTTCCGGCGCGCCCGCCACGCCGACGCCTCGGCCACGACGTGACGCAGGCCCTTGTCGGCGCGGGTGAGCGGGAGCCGCTCGAAGCGCAGCGCCTCGTAGGGCACCGACGCGGCGCCGAAGTAGGCCTTGTACCGCTCCGGTGCCGAGCCGGGGTCGGACTCACCCATGTGGAACCACTGCACGCCCTCGGCCGCGGCGTCGGCGAACGAGCGGGTGTGCAGGACGTAGGTCGCGAGCGTCTCGCGGGACAGGGCGTCGTCCATCGCCGAGAGCCAGCCCAGCGCGTGCCGCCCGTGCTGGAGGACGACGTTGACCGCCACCGGCCGGCCCTCGTGGAACGCCGACCACACGATGCACCGCTCCCCCAGGCCGGCCGCGACGGCCGCGACCTGGCCGGGGCGGTCCTGGGCGGCGGCGACGCGGTGCGCGAGCCACAGCGGCTGCCCGCGCTGGGCGGCCCAGCGCTGCACCTGCTGGCCGTAGAGCTCGGCGAACGCGCGCACGCCGACGCCGTCGGGGTCGTCCCCGCGCTCGCGCCGCACGTCGAGTGAGAAGCGTTCGGCCTTGCGGACGGAGTTGCGGACCTGGCGCTTGAAGACCTTCTCCCACAGGTGGTCGTAGCCGGGCGAGAGGTCGACGACCTGGGCGGTGTAGGGCACGCGGATCGCCCCGTACGGCGCGGCGTCCGCCCAGGCCTGCCCGGACAGCGACGTCGGCACCACCGAGGTCCGGACCACCGGGCGGCGGGCGAGGTCGTCGAGCACGACGCGGCAGTCGTCCGCGGTGACCCCGCCCTCGGCGATCAGGCCGCCGTAGCCCCAGCCGTACGGGAACGACTCCTCGGCCACCCGCATCCCGGCGACGGTCCTCGCGACCAGCGGCAGAACGCCCCGGCGACCGCCCGGGAGCTCGTAGAGCCGGCTCGCGTCGGTCCGCCCGGCGCGGGCGCACAGGACGTCGAGCCACTCGGGGGTCTGGGTGGCGACGGCCTGCGGGTCGGCGGCCAGGAGGCGGCGCCACTCCTCGCGGGGTGCGGGGCTGGTGACGGTCATGCCGGTGGTCATGCGGTGGCCTCCTCGGCGGGAGCACGGCGGGTGACGCGGGCGAGCAGGTCGCGGACGCGGGCGACGTCCGCGGCGGGCACGGCGCCCCCGCGGACGGCGAGCACGACGTAGCCGGTCAGGCCCAGCAGGATCAGGGGCAGGTCGAGGACGGCGCCGGCGAGTGCGGCGGCCGTGAGGAGGGCGCCGAGCACCGCGATCGCGGCGGTCCAGGCGGTGACGACGCGGGCGGGGACGCGGCCGAGGCGGTGGTGGCGGACGTACACCGACGCGAGGGCGAGCACGCCGACCCAGGCGCCGACGGCGAACCCGGCCGCCGCGCCCATCGCGCCGTGGCCCGGCACGAGCAGCACCATCGTCACGATCTCGGCGACCGCGGCGAGCGGGATGCGTGCGGCGGCGGACCCGGCGAAGCCGCGGGCGAACAGGGCCTTGAGCAGCATGTCGCCGACGATGAGGCCGAGCGCACCGATCGCGACGACGCGCGTCGGGCCGACCGCGGCGGCGTACTCGGCGGGGAAGAGGCGGCCGACGAGGGTCTCGGGGGTCACGACGAGCACGAGCACCACGGGGGTCAGCGCCAGCGGGACCCAGCGGAACGCGGTGACGAACCAGCCGTGTGCCTCGGCGGCACCGCGGGAGCGGGCGATGAAGGGGAAGACGGCCTCGGAGAGCGCACTGCCGGCGAGGAACGGCGCCTTGGCCAGGATCGCGGCCACCTGGTAGACGCCGACGGCGGCGAAGGTGACGCCGTGCCCGTGGCCGATCGCGCCGAGCAGCAGCACGTCGAGGGTGCCGATGAGCCCGAAGCCGGTGGTGCCCGCGGCCATGGGGGCGGCGGCGGCGAAGGAGCGCCAGCCGGCGATCGCGCCGCGCAGGCTCGGGAGGCGGTCGCGCAGCGTCCACCAGGCCCAGCAGGCGGCACCGGCGGCGCCGAGCAGCAGGGCCCAGCCGACCCCCACGGCGCCGGCGCCGAGCAGGGCCACGACGCCGACCCCGAGCGCGACCTTGACGATCACCTCGACCACGCGGGCGGCGCCGACCGCGGTGAACCGCTGGGCGCCCTGCAGTCCGCCGACGAGGACCTGGCCGAGCGCGAGCACCACGATCGTCGCGGCGACCAGCAGCGTCAGGCCGGGCCCGACGCCGGGCAGGATCGCGCCCGTCGTCAGCTGGACCGCGGCGAAGCCGCCGGCGAGGGCGGTGCCCATCGCGACGTTGCCGACGAGCGCGCCGCGGAAGGCCTCCGCGGCCCCCTCGCTGTGCTCGTCGGCGCGGGCCACGGTGCGGGCCAGCGCCCACGGGAAGCCGGCGGCGAGCACCGAGGTGGCCAGGAGCAGCACGGTCAGCAGCACGCTGACGACACCGAACTCGGTGGTGGGCAGCAGCCACGCGAGCGCGAGTCCGAAGCCGTAGTTCAGTGGCGCCGTCAGCACGATCCCGATCATCAGGACGGCGGTGCCGGTGGCTGCGGACTGGTGTCCTCGGAGCGTTCGCATCGTGGTTCGCCCTCCCCGTTCGCTGGTGGGACCAGCGTCGTCCCGGAGAGATCGGCGGAGGAGGGAGCCGACCCCCCGGCCAGGGGGGCAGTCCCTACATCTGCCCGGGGGGCGGGGATCCGGTCGGTCACCTCGGGCACACCGGAGGCGACCTCCCGGAACACGGCGAGCTGGGCCTGCGCGAGCGCGTCCCAGTCGTAGGCGCGGGCGAACTCCCGGCCCCGGGCGCCCATCGCCGCCAGTCGCCCGGCGTCCCCCGCGGCGTCGAGCAGGCGCGCGGCGAGGGCGTCGACGTCGAACGGCGGCACCGTCCACCCGACCCCGGGCGGGACCACCTCCCGCAGGCACGGGATGTCGAACGCGATCACCGGGGTGGCGGTGGCGAGTGCCTCGACCGCCACCATCCCGAAGGTCTCGTGCCGGGACGGGACGACGACGAGGCGCGCGCCCGCGAGCAGGGCCGTCTTCTCCGGGCCGTCGCACCAGCCCAGGAAGCGCACCCCGGTCACGCCGAGCTCGTCGGCGAAGCGGCGCACGCGGGCCTCCTCGGGACCGCCGCCGGCGATGAGGAGCTCGCCGCCGACCTGCGCGCCGACCCGCTGCCACGCGCGCAGCAGCAGGTCCAGACCCTTGCCCTCGAGCTCGAGGCGCCCGACGAACACCACATCGCGGCCGACCGTGGTCGGCGCCTCGAGCAGGGCGCGGTCGACGCCGTTGCCGACGACGTCGACCCGGGCGTCGGGGTTCAGCCCCCGCAGCTTCTCGGCCGTGCCCTCGGACACCGCGACGAGGCGGTGGTGGCGCCGGACGCCGGCGCGCTCCACGAGGTGCAGCGGCAGCTTGTACTGGCGCGCCTTGTCCCGGGCGTGCAGCCACTGCACGACGCCGACCGTCGGCCGCCCCGTCCAGCGGGGGGCGGCCATGGTGGAGAACGGCGCGAAGAAGTCCTCGACGACCACGTCGACGCCGGCGCGGTGGCGTCGCACGGCGGCGGGCAGGCCGAGGACGTAGCCCGCGAGGCGGCTCAATCGGTTGCCTCCGGTGCCCGGCCCGACCGGGACGTAGCGCACGCCGTCGACGACGTCCTCGACCGCGCCCGGATAGCGGGTCGTGAGGACGGTGACCTCGTGGCCGGCCGCCGCGATCCGCCGGTCGATCTCGTGGGTGCGCCGCGACCCGCCGCCCGCGCCCGGCATCCGGGGGTGCTCGAAGGCGAGGTGGAGGATCCGCAACGCCTCCGCCTCCCCTCGCCGTGGCAGCACGGACCGTGACGGATCCGCCTGGGTGGTGTTCGTCGTCACTCTAAGGGCTGATCCACGGTCACGGACAGTCCCGCTGCTCACGCCCCGACCACCGCGGTCGTGGCGCGGCCCACGGTGGGGCCGGCGAGCAGGTCGCGCTTCTCGGCGAGGCGGAGCTCCGCCCCCGTGACGCCGAACCGGGCGATTACGGCGGCGGCGTCCGTCTCGTCGCACCCGGTGAGCAGGACCGCGACCTCGTCGCCCTCGACGTGGACCTGGTCGGTGCTGCGCAGCGCGTCGGCGAGGGCGCGGGCGTCGAGGCCCGCGGGACGGCGGAAGCGCGCGACGGTGGCGAGGTCGGAGCGGGCGGGGCGAGCGTCGGCCAGTAGCGCCCCGGCGAGCAGGTCGGCGCTGCGCTCCCAGGTGAAGGCACCGGCCCACTCGCGGCAGGCCGTCTCCCACGCCGCGGCGCGGGCGTCGTCGGCGAGCTCGCGGAGCACCTCGGTGATCCCCGCGCCCATGGCGGTGACGTCCGCGACGAGGCGGCCGGTGTGGCCGTCGACGACCGAGTCGCGGATGCCGGGGACGTCGACGGCGACGCAGGGCACGCCGGACGCGGCGGCCTCGATGACGGTGCAGCCCCAGCCCTCGGCGTCGCTGGTGGAGGTGGTGACCCAGGCGCGGCCGATGATCGCGTCGCGGACCTCGTCGGACACGTAGCCGTGCAGGGTGACCGTGCCGGTCAGGCCGAGCTCGGCGACGAGGGCCTCGAGGCGGGGGCGCTCCGGGCCGTCGCCGACGATGTCGACCTGCAGGCCGGGGACGGCGCGAGCGACCTCGGCGAGCTGGCCCAGCAGCACGTCGACGCGCTTGTGGGGCACCAGGCGGCTGACGACGGCGACGGTGGGGGCCGCGGCGCGGTGGGTGCGCGGGGCCGGCAGGGGCGCGCTGCCGTTGGGGACGATCGCGACCGGGCCGCGGAAGCCGAGCCGGCGGCGCAGCTCGCGGCGCGTCGACGGGGAGACCGCGGCGACGGTGCGCTCGCCGTAGACGCGGCGGGCGGCGCGGCCCTCGAGGAAGCGGCCGACGGCGGCGATCGGGGCCGGGAAGCGGGTGGCGAACTGGTCCTGGTGGACGTGGTGCAGGACCTGCAGGACGGGCAGGTCGCCCGCGACCAGCGGCGAGAAGAAGGGGATGCCGTTCTGGCAGTCGACGATCGCGTCGAAGCGGCCGCGGGTGCGGGCCAGGCGGGCGAGCACCCGCGGGTAGAGGGTGAGCTCGCCGCCGCAGCGGACGATCTCGATGCCGTCGACGACCTCGCGACGGGACAGCCCTTCGGGGCGGGCGGCGTACCAGGTGACCCGGACGCCCGCGGCCACCCAGCGGCGCGCGATCTCGTGCATGTACTGCTCGGCGCCGCCGGCCTGCGGGTGGCGGACGTCGCGCCAGTTGAGCACCAGCACGTGGCGGCCGGCGAGGCGGGCGATCTGGTGGTCGTGCCGGACGGAGGACTCGCGACGGGCGCGACGCTCGGCGGCGAGGTCGATGATCTGCGTGGCGCTCATGGTGTGCTCCTCGGGCGGCTCCTGGTGCTGGTGACGACTCTGGTCGGCGCGGCCCGGTGATCGAATGGTGTGGACCCGCCGGGGTGGTGGGGTTTGCCCTACGGATGGCCCCGACCGGCTCAGGCGGCGTGCAGCTGCAGGACGGCGAGGAAGCTCGGGATGCCGTCACGGACCGGGTGGAAGGTCGAGCGGGCGTCGTCGGTCCAGGTCACGGGGACCTCGACGATGTCGCCGCCGGCCTGGCGCACGCGGCGGAGGAGCTCGACGTCGAAGGCGAAGTTGGTGACCCGGCACTCCTCGAGCGCCCGGGCGACCAGCTCGCGGGAGAAGAACTTGAACCCGCACTGGGAGTCGCGCACCCCGGGGACCAGCGAGCGGCTCAGCGCGCGGAAGGCGGCGCCGCCGACCCGGCGGCCCAGCGGCTGCGGCTCGGCGAACGCCGCGCCGGGCGCATGGCGGGAGGCGATGACGGCGCCGGCCCCGGTCTGGAGGTGGTACATCGCGGCGGTCAGCGTCTCGACCGGCGTGCTCAGATCGGCGTCCATGAACCCCACGAAGCGCGACGTGCTGGTCGACAGGCCGCGGGCGACGGCGGCGCCCTTGCCCTTGGTCGAGCACCCGATGACGTCGATCTCGACGACGTCGGCCCAGCGCGCGGCCACCCGGCGGGCGACCTCGGCCGTGTCGTCCACGCTGCCGTTGTCGACGACGACGATCCGCACGTCCCAGGGCTGCCGCGCGAGGAAGGCGGCGGTCGCCTCGAGGGTGCGGGGGAGCCGCTCGGCCTCGTTGTACGCGGGGATGACGATCTCGAGGTCGGCGGCCCGGCGGGTGGCGGTCGAGGCGTTCACGGCGGGCTCCTGGGGGTGTGCCGCCCGGTCGGGCGGCGGTTCTCGCTGGCAGGAGCCAGAGTCGTCGGAGATCGTCGCCGGGTCGGTGGAGCGGACCCGCCGACCGGCGGTGGGGACCCGCCTCGTGGGGTGGGGTCCTCCCCCGGTGCCGGCGTGGGGTTGCGGGAGGTTGCCGGTAGGGCGTGCCGGCGGGGTCGCGCGAGCGGCGTCGCGCCGCGCGGGGCCGCGCGAACGAACGGCGCTCTCGCTGCATCGGAAGCAGCGAAAGCTCCGTTCGTTCTTCCGCAGCCGCCGCGGACGGGTGAGCGAGGGGGGCCAGGTGGCCGAGGTCAGCGCTGCAGGCGGTTCTTGATCGCCAGGAGACGCTCGCGGGTGGGAGCGGACAGGCGGGCGACGACGGCCCGGCGCAGGTCCCCGGCGGCTGCGGTGGCCGCGCGCTGGACGCCGCCGACGACGGGCGTCGGGTAGACCCGCAGGCGGTGCTGCTCGCGCACCGTGCCCGTCAGGTCGGCCTTGTACGGCTCGAACTCGCCGAGCATGTCGAAGGTGTCGAGGTCGCTCCGCGCGAAGGCGTGCTCGATCATCCGCAGGTTGATCATCAGGCCCGGCCCGTACTTGGCGTAGGCGTCGTCCATGCCGAGCTTGAGGAAGTGCAGCGTGCCGCTCTGCTCGAGGCAGTAGCCCGACGCGAACGCGTGCCCGTCGACGCGCAGGGCCGCGAGCCGCAGCACGCCCTGCTCGGCGGCCCACCGGGCGCCCGCGGTGTAGAACGCGACCCGCGCTGGGCTGGACACGATGGCCGAGCCGGCGGCGAGCTTCCACTCCCTGGCCTCGAGGCGGAACCCCTCCTCCAGCCGCGCGCCGAGGTCGTCCCCCGTCCCGTGGTCCATCTCGAAGGTGAGCTCACCCATCTCCTCGAGCCGCCGCTCACGCCGGCGGACCTCCTTGCGCCGGCTCTTGGACAGCGTCGCGAGGTAGGCGTCGACCTCGCCGGAGGTGTCGACGTAGGGCGAGCGGCACCGCACGGTCGCGTGGACGGGGTTCCGCGTCCGGCGGACCTGCGTCGTGAGGGGGTCGTCGGCGAGGACGGCGTCGAGGTCGACGACCCCGGCCCGTCGCGCGAGGAGGAGCTGCGCCAGTTCGGCCGCGGCGTCACCGTCGGCGACCACCGGCACGATCATGGCGGTCTCGGAGTTCACCGGGGTGCGCACGGCGGCCCGGCCGCCGACGACCGGCAGCACCGCCACCAGCTCGCCCCCGCGGTGGACGGTGAGCGCGCGGAGGTCGTCGAGCCTGCCGAACGCCGTCGCCCAGGCCCGCAGCCACCCGGGGCGCGCGAACACCGGGGCGCCCGTCGCCAGGGCGAGCGCGTCCCAGGCCTCGAGGAGGTCGGCGTCGAGGGTCCGGATCACGAGACGCCCTCCGGGTAGTAGACCTCGGGCGTCGCCGGGATCGTGCCGTCGCCGAAGAGGGCGTCGACCTGCGTGGTGTAACCGCGCACGAGACGCTCCCGGTCGGCGGTGCCGTCGGCGAAGGCCCGTCGCGCGGCGCCGTGGCCGGCGAGGAAGGCCGGGTCGGTGGGGTGTGTGAGGTCGTAGGGGAAGTCCGAGTAGTGGATCACCCGCAGACCGAGTGCCTCGCCGATGCGCCGGGTGAGCAGGTGGTCGACGTGCCGCCCCACGCCGACCGGGCAGAACACGGTGCGCGCCCCGACCTCGTCGGCGAGGGCACGGACGCGCGGCGTCACGTCGTCGACGATCTTCCGGTCGCCGCGGGACACGCGCCCGAGGGCGATGTCGAAGCGGTAGGTCGGGTAGCGGTGGACGAGCTCGGGGAGGCGTTCCGCGGCGTGCAGGGGGCCGGGGACGCCGCGCCGGCGGAACAGGGCGTCGACCTCGCCGAGGTGCTCGACGCGCGCGCCGAGGCCGTCGAGCACGGCCCGGTCCTCGGCCCGGCGCTCGGCGAACAGCGTCGCGGCGTTGGGGGCGCCGCACTGGCGCAGGAACGTCCGCGCGGCGCGGGTGTGGGGCGGCGGGCTCGCTTCGCTGAAGATGGTGACGACGAGCAGGGGGTGCTGGTCGACCACCGCGGCCATGAGCCCACCGCAGGAGAGCACGGCGTCGTCGAGGTGGGCGGAGAGGAAGAGCAGAGCCTCGCCGGGCGGGACGTCGGCGAGGAACGTCGGCGCACTCCTCGGCGTCCCACCCGTCACGCTCGCGGATCGTAGCTGTCAGCGGCGTGGCGTCGCAGACACTGAACGTCCGTAACGCCACGCACTCGATTCCGGGGCGGGCGCCCATCCACAGGAATCCGGCCGAGGAGAGCCTCGCCGACGGAGTTGTCCACATCCACCTCGAAAGCGCACACGCGTCCGAGCTGGGACCGCGACCCTGATCCGGTGCGGCGAGGTAGGTGGGCCCAGGAGATGGAGCGGCTTCGCACTGCGAGCTGGGAAGGCGTCATCTCGATCGACGAGCTCGTAGCGATGGGAGTCCCCGAGCGCACGGCCTACCGACGGACGCAGGAGGACGGGCCGTGGACACTCCTCGCGCCCGCCACCTTCCTCCTGTCCAACGGCGAGCCCACGTATCGGCAGTGGGAGATCGCCGCACTCGTCTACGCCGGCGAGGGCGCGGTGCTCACGGGTATCGGAGGGGCCAGGCACTACGGGATCAAGACGGGCGACGACCCCACCACGGTGCACGTTCTCATCGACGAGCCACGGAGGATGCTGAGCACTCCGAAGATCATCATCGAGCGCACACGGCGGCTACCGAAGCCCACGACCCGCAACGGGCTCGCTGTCGCCCCTCTGGTGCGCTGTCTCAGCGACGGAACGCGTCGGATCAAGAACCTGACGGTGATCGCTGCTGTCCTGTCGGAAGCCGTGCGTCGCCGAATGGTGCTGATCGCGGCGCTGCGCTTCGAGTTGGAGACTGGAAGCCGCAAAGGCACAGCCGCTCCACGCCGTGTGCTCCAAGCTGTGGAGGACGGCGTGTGGTCTGCGGCCGAGTACGAGGCGCGGGAGTTCTGGAGATCGCGCCCAGACCTCCCGGAGATCGAGTGGAACGTCCGCATCTACGACGAGCACGGTCGCTTCCTCGCGATCGCTGACGGGTTGGTCCGCGACCTCGGCTTCGTCTGGCAGATCGACTCCGTCGAGTACCACTTCGCCACCCCTGAGCAGGTGGAGGAGACGCTCGCGTACCAGCGTCGACTCCGCGCGGTCGGCCTCCACGTACTGAGCACCCGGCCTGCACAGGTCAGCGGCGATCCCGACGGCCTGCACATCGACGTGCTCGACGCCCTCGCCGCGGCCGCGCTGCTGCCGGCGCCCCGCGTGAGCTACGGGTCGCCGACCGCGACGGTCTGACCATGATCGAAGCGAGTGCGTGGCGTTACGGACACTCAGTGTCTGCGACGCCACGCC
This sequence comes from Actinomycetospora aeridis, assembly GCF_037400275.1. NCBI lineage: Bacteria > Bacillati > Actinomycetota > Actinomycetes > Pseudonocardiales > Pseudonocardiaceae > Actinomycetospora > Actinomycetospora aeridis. The sequence continues at coordinate 34,830 of NZ_JBBEGL010000002.1, forward strand.
GCTGACACGACACGCCGACCCCGGACACGCCGGAGCCCCGGGCCCTCGCGAGGAGGGACCGGGGCTCCGGGGTGGTGCTGGCTAGCTGCGGATCACTCCGCCGCCGCGACCTCCGGGGTGTCCGGGACCGGGGTCGGCTTGGCCTCACCGCGGAAGGTGAAGGTCGCCGACTCCGGGGCCGGCTTGGTGACCCCGTTCTCGTCGGGCTCGGGCGACCAGCCGTCGACGTCGACGAGCACGATCTGACCGGACTCGACCTCGCCGAAGAGGATCTTCTCGGAGAGCTGGTCCTCGATCTCGCGCTGGATCGTGCGGCGCAGCGGACGGGCGCCGAGCACCGGGTCGAAGCCGCGCTGCGCGAGCAGCTTCTTCGCGGCGTCGGTGAGCTCGATCGACATGTCCTTGTTCTGCAGCTGCTTCTCGGTGCGACCGATCATCAGGTCGACCATCTGCACGATCTCGTCCTCGCGCAGCTGGTGGAACACGATGATGTCGTCGATGCGGTTGAGGAACTCGGGACGGAAGTGCTTCTTGAGCTCGTCCGTGACCTTGTTCTTCATGCGCTCGTAGTTCGAGCCCGAGTCCTGCCCGGACTGGAACCCGAGGCCGACCGCCTTCGAGATGTCCTGGGTGCCGAGGTTCGACGTGAACACGATGACCGTGTTCTTGAAGTCGACGATGCGGCCCTGACCGTCGGTCAGGCGGCCGTCCTCGAGCACCTGGAGCAGCGTGTTGTAGACCTCGGAGTGGGCCTTCTCGATCTCGTCGAAGAGGACCACCGAGAACGGCTTGCGGCGCACCTTCTCGGTGAGCTGGCCGCCCTCCTCGTAGCCGACGTACCCGGGGGGCGCGCCGAAGAGCCGCGAGGCGGTGTAGCGGTCGTGGAACTCGCCCATGTCGATCTGGACGAGCGCGTCGTCGTCGCCGAAGAGGAACTCCGCGAGCGCCTTGGTGAGCTCGGTCTTCCCGACACCCGAGGGGCCGGCGAAGATGAACGAGCCCGAGGGACGCTTCGGGTCCTTGAGGCCGGCGCGGGTGCGCCGCATGGACTGCGACACGGCCTTGACCGCGTCCTCCTGCCCGATGATGCGCTTGTGGAGCTCGTCCTCCATGCGCAGGAGACGGGTGGTCTCCTCCTCGGTGAGCTTGAACACCGGGATGCCGGTCCAGTTGGCCAGCACCTCGGCGATCTGCTCGTCGTCGACCTCCGCGACGACGTCGAGGTCACCGGACTTCCACTGCTTCTCGCGCTCGGACTTCTGCCCGATGAGGGTCTTCTCCTCGTCGCGCAGGCGCGCCGCCTTCTCGAAGTCCTGCGCGTCGATCGCGGACTCCTTCTCGCGACGGACGTCGGCGATCTTCTCGTCGAACTCGCGCAGGTCCGGCGGCGCGGTCATGCGGCGGATGCGCATGCGGGCGCCGGCCTCGTCGATGAGGTCGATGGCCTTGTCCGGCAGGAAGCGGTCGTTGATGTAGCGGTCGGCCAGGGTGGCCGCCGCGACCAGTGCCGGGTCCGTGATCGAGACGCGGTGGTGGGCCTCGTAGCGGTCGCGCAGGCCCTTGAGGATCTCGATGGAGTGGGCCACCGAGGGCTCCCCCACCTGGATCGGCTGGAAGCGGCGCTCGAGGGCGGCGTCCTTCTCGACGTGCTTGCGGTACTCGTCGAGCGTGGTGGCGCCGATGGTCTGCAGCTCGCCGCGGGCCAGCATCGGCTTGAGGATCGACGCGGCGTCGATCGCGCCCTCGGCGGCACCCGCGCCGACGAGCGTGTGGAGCTCGTCGATGAACAGGATGATGTCGCCGCGGGTGCGGATCTCCTTGAGGACCTTCTTGAGGCGCTCCTCGAAGTCACCGCGGTAGCGCGAGCCCGCCACCAGCGACCCGAGGTCGAGGGTGTAGAGCTGCTTGTCCTTCAGCGTCTCGGGCACCTCGCCCTTGACGATGGCCTGGCCGAGACCCTCGACGACGGCCGTCTTGCCGACGCCGGGCTCGCCGATGAGCACCGGGTTGTTCTTGGTCCTGCGGGACAGGACCTGCATGACCCGCTCGATCTCCTTCTCCCGGCCGATGACCGGGTCCAGCTTGCCCTCGCGGGCCGACTGGGTGAGGTTGCGACCGAACTGGTCGAGCACCAGGGAGGACGACGGGGTGCCCTCGCCACGCTGGCTGCCGGACTCCGCGGGCTCCTTGCCCTGGTAGCCCGAGAGCAGCTGCAGCACCTGCTGGCGCACGCGGTTGAGGTCGGCCCCGAGCTTGACGAGCACCTGGGCGGCGACGCCCTCGCCCTCACGGATGAGCCCGAGCAGGATGTGCTCGGTGCCGATGTAGTTGTGCCCGAGCTGCAGCGCCTCGCGCAGCGACAGCTCCAGCACCTTCTTGGCGCGGGGGGTGAAGGGGATGTGGCCGGAGGGCGCCTGCTGGCCCTGGCCGATGATCTCCTCGACCTGCTGGCGCACGCCCTCGAGGGCGATGCCCAGCGACTCGAGGGCCTTGGCGGCGACGCCTTCGCCCTCGTGGATCAGCCCGAGCAGGATGTGCTCGGTGCCGATGTAGTTGTGGTTGAGCATCCGGGCCTCTTCTTGGGCCAGGACGACCACCCGCCTCGCGCGGTCGGTGAACCTCTCGAACATCTGTCACTCCTGACTGCTGCGCCGGCGGTCCTCCACCGAGTGTCCCCGAAGGAACGCCCCGGTGGCCCCTTGGCTGGTGCCCGATGACGGATCGGGACCCCCACGGTGCCTGAACTGCCACTGCACCGTAAGGCCATCCTAGTCGTCGCGCGTGACGTCACAGGAGGGTGACGGTTGCACGACCGTGACGGGTACTACGTCCGGCGTACCCGGACGTGGTCTCCGTCCCGCTCCGTCCTGTCCAACCGTCCCGGACGTCCGTGTCATCCCCCGGAGCCGTTCGCGGCGAGCGAACCACTCTCCCGGATCACGGGTAGCCCATGATGTCGAGACCCAGCGGCGAGACACCGGCCCGCGGACCCGCCCCCGCCCGGTCGATCTGGAACGGCACCGGCCCCACGGTGCCCTGCTGCAGCGACTCCTCGGAGACCACCCGGCCGTCGAGGGTGAAGGAGTCGAACTCGAACGGCACGCCGTTCGACGCGAGCGGGTCAGGGCGGTCCATCACGTGGAAGTGCAGGTGGGGCGCATCGGTGTTGCCGGAGTTGCCCAGCTTGCCGATCACCTGGCCGCGGCGCAGCTGCTGCCCCACGGCGAGGTTCAACGGGTTCCCCGTCTGCAGGTGCGCATAGAAGGCGTAGCGCCCGCCACCGAGATCCTGCACCACGTGGTTGCCGCCGTACTGCTGCAGCGTCAGACCGCTCGGGTTCCCGCCGGGCGGCTGCTGCGGGAGGTCGCTGACGAGCCCGACGACCGGCCCGTCCGCGACGGCCAGGATGTCGGCGCCGACGTAGGCGTAGCTCGCGATGTCCGTGGGCGGCCCGCCCATCATCCGGCCGGCCGGGTCGACCTGCACGTAGTCGATGGCGAAGCGTTCGGGCGCGTACAGCTGCCCGTCGATCGGGCTGACCGCGCCCCGGTGCGCACCCAGTCGGCAGCAGCTGTCGCCGTCGAGCCACCCGGGCCCGCGCAGCGGCGGCGCGATGCGCACCGGCGGCGTCCGGTCCACCGCCACCGGGGCCACCGTCTCGGTCAGGGTCGCGGGGACGAGCGGCGGGGCCGCCTGCGCGAACGCCAGGTCGAGCCGGTGCTCGAGGCGCGCGGGGACGGGGTCGGACGGTGCGAGGGTCACGTCAAGCCAGACCATCCCGCCCTGGCCCGGCCCGAGGTCGCGGACGCCCAGGTCCCCGCCGAACGGCTTGATCCACGGGGCGAGGGCGTCGCCCTCCAGGCGCAGCAGCGACCGGCCGTCGCCGACGACCTCGACCGCGTTGATCGTCGCCGGCGACGCCAGGATGTTGTTCACCTGGATCTCGTAGGCCAGGTGCACCCGGCCGTCGGTGGCGGGCACCGGGATCGGGGCCCGCAGCACGGAGGCCGTGAGCGGGGTGAACACCGAGACACCGCCGGCCGGCGCGTCCGCGGCCGAGGGGCCACCGAAGGGTCCCGACGGCCCCGCCGGTGCGGACGGGTCCGTCGGCGCGGGTGGTGCCGCGGCCGCCGCCGTCGTCGTCGAGGACGCCCCGCAGCCCGCCACGGCCACGAGGGCCAGGGCCCCGACCAGGGCGCCCACCCGCGCCGGCAGCCGATCTCTCCACGTCCGCACGTCGGCCTCCCCCGCGCCCCCGTCGGGGCGCTTCCACGACCTCCGGTGTCGGGGATCCGACGGGAGCGTCGACGTCGAAGCCAAGCTCACCGAAGATCGACGCGCTGTCACGGCGACGACAGACCGACTGGGCCGGACAGGTGAGCGTCAGGGCCCCGGACGACGGAGGGCGACATGACGGTGGTGGCACGACCCATAACGGCCGGCCGCGGTGCGCGGTCCGCTCTCCAGGCCTGTCCCCAGTTGCGCGGGCTCGCCCCCCACGCCCTCGACGACCTCGCCGGCGCCGCCGTCCCGCGCCGCTACGCCCCGGGCGACACGGTCTTCCGGACGGGCGACCCCGGCGACGCGATGTTCGTCCTCCTGCGCGGCGCGGTCGTGTCCCGCCTGAGCTCGCCGGCCGGCGACGTCGTCGACCTGGGCGTCGCGTCCGCGGGGCAGGCCTTCGGCTACTTCGAGCTGATCGATCCCGGGCCGCGCACCGAGGACGCGGTCGCGCTGCGCGAGTCCCGGATCCTCGTGCTGCCCGCGGCCGCGGCGCTGCGGGCGCTGCGCTCCAGCCCCGAGACGCTCCTCGCCCTCGCCGGCGACCTGGTGCGGATCGTGCGCCAGTCGAACCGCGCCCGGGCCGGCTCGACGTTCCACCCGGTGCCGCGCCGGCTCGCCGCCCTGCTCCTCGAGCTGGAGCACCACGGCGACCAGGTCCGCTTCGACGGACCGCAGACCCTGCTCGCCCAGCGCCTGGGCGTCGCCCGGCAGACGCTCAACGCCGCGCTGCGGACGCTGGCCGAGCGCGGGTTCATCACGGTGCACCCGGGCGGGCGCGGGGTGACGCTCGACCGCCCGGCGCTGCTCGCCTACACCCGCTGACGCCCCCCACACCCGCTGACGCCCCAGGGGTCAGTGCGCCTTGTGGTAGGCCTCGCTGACCTCGCTCGGGATCCGCCCGCGCTCGGACACGGTCATGCCCTGCTTGCGCGCCCACTCGCGGATCGCCTGGTTCTGCTCGCGGTCGACCGCGGCCCGGCCCCCGCCACGACGCGCCGCAGGGGCCGAGGACGCCGAGGACGCCCCCGTCGACGACTTCCGCCGGCCCCCGCTGCGCCGCGCGTGGGCGACGTAGTCGGCGAGCGTGTCGCGCAGCGCGGACGCGTTCGCGTCCGAGAGGTCGATCTCGTACGTGGCGCCGTCGAGCCCGAACTCGACGGTCTCGTCCGCCTCCGACTGGTCCAGATCGTCGACGAGGGACACCACGACTTTCTGCGCCATCACGCGACCTCCGCACCGATCCTCGGAATGAATACGGCCGGACCTTATTTCCGGGATCGGGACGTTGTCGAGTGATCCACGCCGCGATTTCTCCCCGATCGCGGAATTGTGCGTCAGTCGGGGATCGCGGACGTGTCGGGAACCACGACGGCGAACATGTCGGAGAGCGCGGCGAGGCTCGCGCTCTGCAGCGACGCCGCGGGGACCGTGCCGTCGGGCCCGGGCAGGGCGCGGGTGGCGGTCGCCCCGGCGACGACCGACGGCGCGAACCCGGCGTTGAACGCACCGCGGGCGGTCGAGTTCACGCACATGTGGGTCATGAAGCCCGCGAGCACGAGGTTCGAGGCCGACTTCCCCCGCAGGTAGGACTCGAGGTCGGTGCCGACGAACGAGTTCGGGAAGTTCTTGACGACGACGTGCTCGCCGTCGCGGGGAGCCACGCGGTCGACGATCGCCCCGATCTCGGCGCGGACGTCGTAGGGCGAGCCCTCCCCGGCGTCGTGCTGGACGTGGACGATCGGGATGCCGGCGCTGCGCGCACGGTCGAGCAGGGCGGCGGCCTCGTCGATGGCCGGCTCGACGTTCTCGAGCGCCATCACGCCGCGGGTGTAGGTGTTCTGCAGGTCGATCATCACGAGCGCGGACTCGCGCAGGGAGGCGGGCGAGGCCGGCATCCCGGTGATCTCGCGCAGCGTCGTCGAGGGCGTGGGAGACGGAGTGCTCATCGTCGAACTCCTTCGTCGGTGGGGTCAGTGGGCAGACGGGGGCGGACGTGCGAGGGGCGCCCCGGCTGCGTCGTGCGCAGCCGAGGCGCCCCTCGGTCCTACTGGGTCGTGCTCGGGTCGGACAACCGACCGGCTACAGGTCGCCCAGCTCCCGCATCTCGTCGTCGGTGAACAGCCGCGAGCGGATGATGAAGCGCACCCCTTCGGGCGCCTCCACCGAGAATCCGCTGCCGCGGCCCTTCACCACGTCGACGGTGAGGTGCGTGTGCTTCCAGTACTCGAACTGCGAGGCGGACATGTAGAAGCCGATCGGCTTCTCCAGGCCCTCCACGGTGAGGTCACCGAGGTGCACGTCCTGGCCCCCGATCTTGAAGTCCCCGTCCGGGTAGCACATCGGGGCGCTGCCGTCGCAGCACCCGCCGGACTGGTGGAACATCAGGGGGCCGTGGATGTCGGTGAGCGTCACCAGGAGCTCGGAGGCCTGCGGCGACAGGGCGACGCGCCCCGTGCCCGAGCCCGGCACCTCCGGCACCTGGTCGGTGACGTCGGTGCTGGTGCTGACGGCGTCCATCAGAAGAATCCGAGCGCGTTGTCCGAGTAGCTCTGCAGGATGTTCTTGGTCTGCTGGTAGTGGTCGAGCATCATCTTGTGGTTCTCACGGCCGATGCCGGACTGCTTGTACCCGCCGAAGGCCGCGTGGGCCGGGTAGGCGTGGTAGTTGTTCACCCAGACACGACCGGCCTGGATGTCGCGGCCGGCACGGTAGGCCGTGTTCGTGTCGCGCGACCAGACGCCGGCGCCCAGCCCGTAGAGCGTGTCGTTGGCCTGCGAGATCGCGTCGGCGTAGTCGGAGAAGCGCGCCACCGACAGCACCGGGCCGAAGATCTCCTCCTGGAAGATCCGCATCGAGTTCTGGCCCTCGAAGACGGTCGGCTGCACGTAGTAGCCGCCCGAGAGGTCGCCTCCGAGGTCGGCGCGCTCGCCGCCGGTGAGGACCTTCGCGCCCTCCTGGCGGCCGATGTCGATGTAGGACAGGATCTTCTCGAGCTGGTCGTTCGAGGCCTGCGCGCCCATCATCGTGTCGGTGTCGAGCGGGTTGCCCATCTTGACCTGCTCGGCGCGCTTGACGCCCTGCGCGACGAACTCGTCGAAGATGCCGCCCTGGACGAGGGCACGCGACGGGCAGGTGCAGACCTCGCCCTGGTTGAGGGCGAACATCGCGAAGCCCTCGAGCGCCTTGTCGTAGAAGGCGTCCTGCTGCGCGGCGACGTCGTCGAAGAAGATGTTCGGGCTCTTGCCGCCGAGCTCGAGCGTGACCGGGATGAGGTTCTCCGAGGCGTACTGGGAGATCAGGCGCCCGGTCGTGGTCTCGCCGGTGAAGGCGATCTTGCGGATGCGCGGGGACGACGCGAGCGGCTTGCCCGCCTCGACGCCGAAGCCGTTGACGATGTTCAGCACGCCCGGGGGCAGCAGGTCGCCGACGACGTCCATGAGGACGTGGATCGAGGCGGGGGTCTGCTCGGCCGGCTTGAGGACGACGGCGTTGCCGGCGGCGAGGGCCGGGGCCAGCTTCCAGATCGCCATGAGGATCGGGAAGTTCCAGGGGATGATCTGGCCGACCACGCCCAGGGGCTCCTGGAAGTGGTAGGCGACCGTGTCCTCGTCGATCTGCGAGAGGTGGCCCTCCTGCGCGCGGATCGACCCGGCGAAGTAGCGCAGGTGGTCGATCGCGAGCGGGATGTCGGCGACGAGGGTCTCGCGGACCGCCTTGCCGTTCTCCCAGCTCTCGGCGACCGCGATCTTCTCGAGGTTCGCCTCGATGCGGTCCGCCATCTTGTTCAGGATGTTGGCGCGCTCGGTCGTCGAGGTCTTGCCCCAGGCGGGAGCGGCGGCGTGAGCGGCGTCGAGCGCCTTCTCGATGTCCTCGGCCGTGCCGCGGGCCACCTCGGTGAACGTCTGCCCCGTCTGCGGGGTCGGGTTCTCGAAGTACTGACCCTTCACCGGCGCGACGTACTCGCCGCCGATGTAGTGGTCGTAGCGGGGCTTGAACGTGACGACGCTGTCCGCCGAGCCCGGTGCCGCGTAGATGGCCATCGGTGTTTCCCTCCACATCGTGGGATACGCAGTGCGACTACGTGACCGCGGACACTAGGTAGGGGAGGGTTGCACCGGCGTTGCAACGCATCTGCGGCGTTGTCCATGCCCGCGAGCCGCGCACGAGGGTTTGATGAAGGGTTGCCTTACCGGAGGGGATGCAGGACCATCCTCCGGGAGGGGGATTCCCCGTTCCCGGGCGTGGAACATCGGTGTCGTGGCGGCACCGTCCCGCCCGTCACGGTCCACAGCAGGGGGCGCCGATGCCGGAGAGCCAGCGCGGCGCGCGCGGGACCACCCGCCTGACCGTCCCCGGCACGCTGTCGACGCCTCTCGTGCCGTCCGACCCGCTCGAGCGGGCCCACCTGCTCGAACGCATCCGCGACGCCGTGCTCTCCGGCAGCGCGAGCCCCGCCTCGCCCCGTGACGTCGTCTCGGCGTCGTGGCAGCGCTCGCTCGACGCGCACATCGACCCCGAGCGGGGCCGGCCCCAGCACGTCTACGAGGACGACGAGCTCCGCGACGTCCGCGGGGGCCACCTGCTCGCGCCGGTCCTGCCGCTGCTGCGCCGCACGCTGCTCGACGTGGCCGACGACGCCGTGCACATGATGATCGTGACCGACGTCCGCGGCCACATCCTGTGGCGCGAGGGCAACAGCAATGTCCTGCGCCGTGCCGACAGCGTCGAGCTCGTCGAGGGCACGCGCTGGAGCGAGGACTCGGTCGGCACGAACGCGATGGGCACGGCGCTGGCCTCCGGCAGGGCCGTGCAGATCCACTCCGCCGAGCACCTGGTGAAGCTCTACCACGCGTGGACCTGCGCGGCGGCGCCGATCCACGACCCCGAGTCCGGCGAGGTCGTCGCGGCCATCGACCTCACAGGCCCGCTGCAGACGTTCCACCCCAGCACGCTCGCGCTGGTCAAGGCGGCGGCCGAGCTCGCCGAGGTGCACCTGCAGGCGCGCCTGGTCGAGCGCGACGAGCGCCTGCGCGCCCGCAACCGGCCCCACCTCGAAGGCCTGCACGGCGCCCCCGGCGCGCTGCTCGCCCCCGGCGGGCGCGTGATCACCGCCCAGTCGGCGGACTGGCTGCCCGAACGCGTCGCCGTCCCCGACGGCGGCGGGCGCATCGACCTCGGCGAGCGCGGCGAGGGCGTCGTCGAGCCGCTCGCGGAGGGGTGGCTGCTGCGCGTGGCCCCGCGCGCGCCCTCGCACCCCACCCTGTCCCTGCCGTTCCTCGGTGCCGAGCGCCCGGTGGCACGCCTCGACGGTCGCCCCGTGCGCCTGTCCCAGCGGCACGCCGAGATGCTCGTCGTGCTCGCGCTGCACCCCGAAGGACTCACGGCCGACGGGCTCGCCCGGGCGCTCTACGGCGACGCCGGCAACCCCGTGACGGTGCGCGCCGAGGTGCACCGCCTGCGCAACGCACTCGGCACCTCGCTCCTGTCCACCCAGCCCTACAAGCTGCGCGCCCGCGTCGACGCCGACTTCCTCGACGTCCGCACGGCCCTGCGCGACCGTCGCCTGCCCCCGCCCGCGGTGCTGCGCCGCGGCGCGCTGCTGCCGGCCTCCGACGCCCCCGGCGTGCGCGAGGAGCGCGACCACCTCGAGGTGGCGGTGCGCAGTGCCGTCCTGCGGCGCGGCGACATCGAGGCGTTGTGGGCCCTCGCCCACACCGACACCGGGGCCGGCGACGAGGAGCTCGCCGAACGGCTGCGGATGCTGCTGCCCGACGGCGATCCCCGGCGCGACGAGCTCGTCGACGGCCCGGTCTGACGCGTCCGCGCCGTCACCCGCTGCCACCTCCTCGGCGCATGAGCGCCCTCACAGCAGCAGCGTCGCGCTGATCACAACGCTCCTTAACGATTGCTTCATTCCGTAGCCGGGGCCGGCGGGTGGACCCGATCGGGTGCGCGCCTCTCGCCAGCGGAAACCCGTCCTCCGGGCCGCTACGCGCCCGGGTCCGGGACGGTTCGGCCGGACACCGGGAGCCACCGAACGCGCACTTCACGGACGTTTTCCGGGTCCCGTGGCGGGCATCGTCGGTAGCGGTTCACCCGTCCACCGGCCCCGACGCGTCCGGCGACCACGGTCACGCTTCGTCACCGTCGGGGTCACCCCGCAGGCGTCGACGACGACGTCGTGAGGAGGCGCGACCCGATGACCGGGCTCCTGCCCGCGGCCACCCCGACCGCCCGCCCCACCACCGGAGCCGACCCGGAGACGCGGGTCCGACGGCTCGAACAGTTCTTCGAGCGCAGCGCGGACCGGACCCCCGACGCGATCGCCGTCGAGCACGGCGACGACGTCCGCACCTACGCCCAGCTCGACAGCGACGCGAACCGGCTCGCGCACCTGATCGCCGAGCACGACGTCGGCGCGGGCCGTCGTGACGGAGGCGGGCGGGTCGCGATCCTGCTGGAGCGCTCGATAGCCACCTACGTCGCACTGCTCGCGGTCGGGAAGGCCGGCGCCGCGTTCGTCCCGATCGACCCCGGCTCGCCCGCCGACCGCGTCGAGTACGTCGTCGCCGACGCCGGCGTCGACCTGGTGCTGACCACCGAGGACTTCCTCGCCGGTGCCGCCGCGGGTCTGACCGCCCCCGTCCTCGCCCTCGACGACGGCGAGACCGCCGCCCGCGCGGCGCTCGTGCCCGACCACCGACCCGAGCGGGACACCGCGGCCGACGCCCCCGCCTACGTCATCTACACCTCGGGCTCGTCCGGGCGCCCCAAGGGCGTCGAGGTCGGGCAGTCGAGCATCGTCAACTTCGTCGAGGTCGTCACCGACGTCTACGACGTGCGCCCCGACGACCGGGTGCTGCAGGGCATGACGATCTCGTTCGACTTCTCCATCGAGGAGATCTGGCCGACGTGGGCGGCCGGCGCCACCGTCGTCGCCGCCCCCACCGGGGCCGGCCGGGTCGGCGGCGACCTCGCCGACTTCCTCGACGAGCGCGCCGTCACCGTCCTCTACGCCGTCCCGACGCTGCTCGCGACGATCCCGCGCGACCTGCCGCAGGTCCGCGCGCTCATGGTGGGCGGCGAGGCCTGCCCGGCCGAGCTCGTCGAGCGCTGGGCGCGTCCGGGAAGGCGCATGCTCAACACCTACGGCCCCACCGAGGCCACGGTCACGGCGACGTGGTGCGAGCTGGAGCCCGGGCGGCCGGTGACCATCGGGACCCCGCTGCCCACCTACACCGCCGAGCTCACCGACCCCGAGGACCCGGACCACCACCCGGTGGGGGACGGCGCGGTCGGCGAGATCACCCTCGGCGGGCCCGGCGTCGCCCGCGGCTACGTCGGCATGCCGGAGAGGACGGCGGAGAGGTTCGTCGCCCACCCCGAGACCGGCGAGCGGGTGTACCGCACCGGGGATCTCGGCCGGTTCGACGAGGACGGCGAGATCGTCTACCTCGGCCGCGCGGACGCGGAGGTCAAGGTCCGCGGGCACCGTGTCGACCTCGGCGAGATCGAGAGCGTCCTGCTCGCCGACGACGGCATCGCGGCCGCCGCGGTCGACCTGCACGGCGCGACCGGCGAGCTGGCCGCCTACGTGATCGTGGCGGACGCCGGCGCGCCGCCCGTCGAGCGGGCGCACGGCGCGCTGCGCGAGACGCTGCCCGGCTACATGGTCCCCGCGACGATCGACGTGATCGACGAGCTGCCGACCCAGCCCAGCGGCAAGGTCGACCGCGGGAGGCTCCCGGAGCCCACGGGGCGGCGGCTCGTCTCCACCGACGGTCCGGCCGTGGCGCCCGAGGGCCCCGCGGAGGAGCGCGTCGCGGAGGTCGTCGCCGCGGCGATGGGCCTCGACGAGGTGTCGGTGACGGCCGACTTCTTCGACGAGCTCGGCGGGCACTCGCTCGCCGCCGCCCGCGTCGTGAGCGGCCTGCGCGAGGCCGGCATGGCCGTCGCCGTCCGGGACCTCTACGCGCAGCCGACGGTGCGGGGCCTCGCCCGGCTGACGACCACGCCACCGGCTCCGGCGGCCGAGGAGCCGCTGCGCCACCCGACCCGCCGCGTCGTCGCGGGCGGCGCCGCCCAGGCCGCCCTGCTCGGGGTGCTGCTCCTGGTCGTCGCGGCACCGCTCGCGCTGGCCTGGAGCCGGTGGGACGGCACCCTCACCGCCGGGTACGTCGGCGGGGTCGTGGGTGCGGCCCTCGGCGGCTGGGTGCTGCTGCGCGGCCTGCTCCCGCTGGGCGCACGCCTGCTGACGACCGGGATCGCGGCCGGGCGGTACCCGCTGTGGGGCGTCACCCACCTGCGGCTCTGGGCCGCCGACGGCCTGCTGCGGCTCTCGCTGCTCGAGACGCTCGCCGGATCGCCGTTGGCCGGCCCCTACCTGCGTCTGCTCGGCGCCCGCGTGGGCCGCGACGTCCACCTCGCCACCGCGGACGTCGGCCTGCCCCGGCTGCTCGCCCTCGGCGACGAGGCGGCCCTCGGCTACGGCGTGCACCTGCACCCGTGGCACGTCCGCGGCGGGCGGGTCGTCGTCGCCCCGATCACGGTCGGCGACCGTGCCGCCGTGGGGACCGCCGCCGTGCTGGAGGCCGGCGCCTCGCTCGGGGCCGACGGCTACCTCGCCGAGCAGTCCGTCCTCGCCGCCGGGGACGCGGTGGCCGCGGGCGCGAGCCGTGCGGGCTCCCCCGCCCAGGCCGAGGACGCCCCCGGTCACGTCGACGAGCTCCGCACGGCACCGGCGCTGCCCGGCTGGCGTCCCGTGCACCACCTCGCCGCGGTCGCCGGTGCCGTGGGCCTCGAGCTGACGGCACTGCTGCCGACGCTGCCGACGCTGGCCCTCGTCCTCGCGGGCTACGCCGCGGGCGGGATCGGCCTCGCGCTGCTCGCCGCGGTCGCCGCCGGGCCGGTGTTCGTGCTCGCGACCTGCGCGGTCGTCGCCCTCGGGCGCCGCGCGGTCCTGCCCCGCACCCCGGCGGGCGTCCACCCGCTGCGCTCGGGCTTCGGCCTGCGCAAGTGGATCGCCGACCGCCTGTTCGCCCGCAGTCTCACCACCACCAACACCCTCTACGCCACGCTCTACACGCCGGCGTGGCTGCGCCTGCTCGGCGCGGACGTCGGGCGCCGCTCGGAGGTCTCGACGGTCTCGAACCTCGACCCGGACCTGCTGGCGATCGGCGAGGAGGCCTTCGTCGCCGACATGGCCACGGTCGGCAGCGCGTCGGTCGTCCGGGGCCGCATCCGGATGCGGCCGACGGTCGTCGGCGACCGCGCCTTCGTCGGCAACGCCGCGGTGGCGCCGGCCGGGACACGAACCGGGGAGGGGTCGCTCGTCGGCGTGCACACGGTGCCGCCGCGCGAGGTCCCGGCCGGCAGCTCCTGGCTCGGGTCGCCCGCGATCCACCTGCCGCGCCGCCAGGACTCCGGTGAGCACGACGCGTCCCGCACGTTCCGGCCCTCGCGCGGCCGGGTCGCGGGACGGCTCGCGATCGAGTTCGTGCGCGCCGTGCTGCCCGCCTCCCTGCTCGGGGTCGCGGCGACGGCGGGGACCTTCGCGCTGTTCCTCGCCGCCACGACGCTGGGCGTGCTCGCCGCGGTGCTCCTCGCCCCCGTGGTGCTCGCCGCCTCCGCTCTCGCGGTCGTGCTCGCCGTGGTCGCGCTGAAGTGGCTGGTGGTCGGGCGCTACCGCCCGCGCACCGAGCCGCTGTGGGACCTGTTCGTGCGGCGCACGGAGTTCGTCACCGGGGTCTGGGAGGGCGCCGCCGTACCGGTGGCGGCCGGCGCGCTCGTCGGCACGCCGATGCTGCCGTGGGTCCTGCGCCTGCTCGGCGCGGACCTCGGTCGCCGCACCTGGATCGGCACGACGCACCTCACCGAGTTCGACCTCGTGCACGTCGGCGACGACGCCGCGATCGGGCGGGGTGTCTCCCTGCAGACGCACCTGTTCGAGGACCGCGTGATGAAGATGTCGCACCTGCGGATCGGGCACGGCGCGACCGTCGGCGACCGGTCGGTGGTCCTCTACGACACCGTCGTCGGCGACGGCACCGAGCTCGGCGGGCTCTCGCTCGTCATGAAGGGCGAGCGCCTCGCCGACCGCACCCGCTGGCAGGGGGTGCCGGCACAGGTGTGAGGGTCCGGCCGGCGCGGGTCAGGGGCGGGCGGCGCGGCGGGCGGCACGCTCGTCGCGCCGCTCGAGCCAGCGCCGGTGCACCGAGCGCAGGCCCAGCAGCGTGAGGTCCGGGACGTGCTCGGTGACGGTCGCGCACTCGTCGACCACCACCGGCGCGAGCCCGCCGGAGGCGACGACGGCGACCGGCGCGCGCCCGTCGGGGTCGCGGGCGGTGATCTCGCGGCTGACCCGGGCGACGAGGCCGTCGACCTGGGCCGCCGCCCCGAGCACGAGACCGGCCTGCATGCTCTCGACGGTGTTGCGCCCGAGCACCGAGCGCGGCACCACCAGCTCCACCGGGCGCAGGGCCGCCGCGCGGACGGCGAGGGCCTCGGCGGACACGGCGACGCCCGCGGCGATCGCCCCGCCCAGGAACTCGCCGCGCGCCGACACCCCGTCCACCGTCGTCGACGTCCCGAAGGTGACGACGACGCAGGGCCCGCCGTGCCGCTCGAAGGCGGCGAGGACCTGGACGACGCGGTCGGCGCCGACCTCCTTGGGGTTGTCGACCAGCAGCGGCACCCCGGTGCGCACGCCGGGCTCGACGAGCAGGTGGTCGAGCCCCGCGAAGTGCCGCGTGACCATCCCGCGCAGCTCACGCAGCAGCGCCGGCACCGTCGACAGCGCGGCCACGGCCGTCACGTCACCGACCCGCGTGCCGAGCAGGCCCCGCACCAGCAGCGCCATCTCGTCGCCGGTGGCGCGGGGCTCCGTGCGCAGCCGGGCGTCCCAGCAGGCGGGGCCGTCCTCGGGGTAGAGGGCGAGGGCGGTCTGGGTGTTGCCGACGTCGATGCACAGCAGCATGACGTCGTCCCCCTCAGTGGTCGGTGGAGAGCAGCGCGTCGAGGCGCCGGGCGTCGGTGGTCTCCGAGACGTCCCGGCTGTCCCTGGAGTCCTTGCGCCGCCGACCCGGGCGGTCCTCGCGCTGGGGCTCGGTGTCCCAGCCGCCGCTGATGGTCGTGACGGCCGGGCCGGGGGCGCCGTGACGCCGGGCCGGGCGCGCCTCGGTGCCGGGCCGCAGCAGCGAGGTGGTGGGGGCGGCGTCCGGCACGTGGGTCGGGTCGGTGCCGCGGTCGAGCACGCGGTTGGCGTCGTCGACGAAGACCACGCGCGGCTGGTAGGTGCGCGCCTCGGCGTCGTCCATCACCCCGTAGGAGATGAGGATGACGAGGTCGCCGGGCGAGACGAGGTGCGCGGCCGCGCCGTTGATCCCGATGACGCCGGAGCCCGCGGGCCCGGTGATCACGTAGGTCTCGAGGCGGGCGCCGTTGGTGACGTCGACGATCGCGACCTGCTCGCCGGGCAGCAGATCCGCGGCCCGCATCAGGTCCTCGTCGACGGTCACCGACCCCACGTAGTGCAGGTTCGCGTCCGTCACCGTCGCGCGGTGGATCTTGGACTTCAGCATCGTGCGCTGCACGTCAGACTCTCCTCACGAGGGACACCGCGGCGTTGTCGATCAGGCGGGTGGTGCCGGCCCGGGCGGCGACGAGCAGTCGCGCGGGGCCGATGTCGGGGGTCGGGCCGAGGTCCTCGTCGCGCAGCTCGAGGTAGTCGACCTCGAGCGACGGCTCGGTGGCGAGGACCGCGCGGGCGGCGTCGAGGACGGCCTGCGCCCCCTGCTCGCCGGCGTGCTGGCCGGCCGAGAGCGCCGCGGACAGGGCGACGGCGGCGTGGCGGTGCTCGGCGGAGAGGTAGGCGTTGCGGCTCGAGAGCGCCATGCCGTCGGCCTCGCGCACGGTCGGGACGCCGACGACGTGGATGTCGATGTCGAGGTCGCGCGCCATGCGGCGGATCAGCGTGAGCTGCTGGTAGTCTTTCTCGCCGAAGAACGCGGCGTCGGCCACCGTGATCGCGAAGAGCTTGTTGACGACGGTGAGCATCCCGGCGAAGTGGCCGGGGCGGATCGCGCCCTCGAGGTCGCCGCCGAGCGGGCCCGGGTCGATCGACGTCGAGAAGCCGTGCGGGTACATGTCCTCGACCGACGGCGCGAAGACCAGCTCGACGCCCTCCTCGCGGCAGACCTCGAGGTCGGCCTCGAAGGCGCGCGGGTAGCGGTCGAAGTCCTCGTCCGGCCCGAACTGGCGCGGGTTCACGAAGATCGACACGACGGTCGTCGCGCCCGGGACACCGCGGGCGCGACGCATCAGCTCGCGGTGCCCGTCGTGCAGGGCACCCATGGTCGGCACCAGCGTCACGCGGCGCCCGGCGGTGCGCAGGGCGCGGGTGACGCGGCGCAGCGCGCTCGGGTCGCGGTGCACGGTGAGCTTGTCGGCGGAGTACTGCGGACGCGCGCGACCGACGAGGTCGTGCGTGCGCAGGCTGGACGGCTTGGTCACGAGCGGGGCCTCTCGAGGGCGGCCACCACGTCGTCCGCGGCGGCCGGGTCCATGAGTCCGCCGGCGCGGGCGCGCTCGGCGGTGCGCCGGGCCAGGGCCCGGTAGAGCGGGGCCGCGTCGGGGGCGCGGTCGTCGAGGTGGCGCAGGTGGGTGGCCACCGTGCCGGCGTCGCCGCGCACCACGGGGCCGGTCAGCGCGCGGTCGCCGTGGCGCAGCGCGTTGTCCAGGGCGGCCGAGAGCAGCGGGGCGAGCACACGCTCGGAGGGCTCGATGCCGGCGTTCGTCAGCAGGTCGGCGGCCTCGCGCACCAGCGTGACCAGGTGGTTCGCGCCGTGGGCGAGCGCCGCGTGGTAGAGGGGGCGGACCGACTCGGGGATGCGGACCGGCTCGGCGCCCATCTCGACGACCAGGGCCTCGCCGACCAGCCAGGCGGCGTCGGCGTCCTCGCCCGGCCCCTCCGGTCCGGTGACGCCGACGCAGGCACCGGTCAGGCGCGTGACGTCCTCGGCGCGCCCGGTGATCGTCATGGCCGGGTGCAGCGCGATCGGCAGCACCGCGTGCTCGGCGGCGGGGGCCAGCACGCCGACCCCGGCGGCACCGCAGGTGTGCACGACGATCTGCCCGGGCCGCAGGCACTCCGACGCGGCGAGCCCCCGCACCAGGCCGGGCAGGACGTCGTCGGGGACCGCCAGCAGCGCGAGGTCGGCGCGGCGCACGACCTCGTCGGGCGGGAGGATCTCGGCACCCGGCAGGAGCTCCTCGGCGCGGGCCCGCGAGGCGCGGGAGACCGCGGAGGCGGCGACGACCGTGTGCCCGGCGTTCGCGAGCGCAGCGCCCAGCACCGCGCCGACCCGGCCGGCGGAGACCACGCCGACCGCGAGCCGTGAGCCTTCGCGCGGGGTGGGTGGCAGGCCGCGACCGGCCTCCTCCCACCGCCCGGCGCCCTCGCCGTCGGTGCCCACGCGCCACCTCACTCGTTCGGCTCGTTCCCGTCCCGCTCGCGCGGGTACCGGACGATCACTGGTGCCCACGGTAGCCGTCCCCGCGTCCCGCGGCCGCCGCGGTGAGCGGGTTCACGCCCGGCTCTGGCCGCCGGTGATCGGGGTGTCGCGGGGCTCGAGGAGGTGCGAGCAATGCGGCTTTCCTGGCGTGTGACACCAGGATCGCCACACGCTCGCCGGCACGACACGCCGGGCACGGGAGCGAGGGCGCCAGCGGCTGCGTGGGTGGCAGCGAGGGCGCCCCTCGCGGCATGGAGCCAAGCCGGAGCAGCCCACGCGGGTGGTCACGAGCGCGTGGTGCACCCGGAACGCGCCGTGGACGTGTGTCAATACCCGGGACATGCCTGACAGGGCGTGCCGGGGAGATGCCTGACAGGTGGGTCATCGGCGGGGGTGGGGGTGGGTGGCGCCGATGGAGAAGGTCTCGATGCGGCTGGAGCCGTAGTAGACGTGCAGGCGTCCCTTGTCGCGCAGCAGCCCGACGGTCAGGCCGGCGAATCGGGCGTCGAGGTAGAGCTTGCGCCCGGCGTAGCCGATCCGCCCGCCGCGGTTGACCTCGCGCAGCAGCGCGCCGGCGGGCAGGTGGGCGTCGGCGGGTTCGACCTCGAGCACGGGCAGCACGGTGGGCGCGCCGGGCCGGTATCGCTGGGCGGGGAGGGCGCCGTCGAGGCCCTGGTGGGGCCGGTAGGTGTTGTAGTGCTCGGCGAACTCGGCGAACAGTGCGCGGGCCTGGGCCATCGTCGCTGGGGCCGGGCGGCGGGCCAGCCAGCCCCGCGCGGTCTGGTGCAGTCGTTCGATCTTGCCGCAGCAGCGGGGGTTGTAGGGCCTGGAGTGGGTCAGGCGGACCCCCGCGGCGGTGACCTGTCGTTCGAAGCTGACCGTGACCGCGCGCAGCCGCCCGGTGAAGCACAGCCCGTTGTCCGAGAGCAACCCGGCGGGCAGCCCGTGCCCGGCGACCGCGGTGCGCATCGCGGTCCAGGCCAGGCTGGAGGTCAGCGCCTGGCCGAGCTCGATCCCCACACAGAACCGGGAGTGGTCATCGATGATGTCGACCGCCCAGTACCCGTGCCCGTCGGCGAGGTGGTGCATCGCCCCGTCGATCTGCCAGAGCTCGTTGCCGTGCGCGTAGGTGAACCGCTGCCCCTCATCCCGCCCACCGGGCCCGGCGCCGCGGCGCCGCCGCAGCGCCCCGTCGCCGTGGCGGGCCAGCACCTGCTGCACCGTCGATGTCGCCGGCACCGGGGACATCCCGTCGAGGACCAGCCGGTCCCGGATCTTGCGTGGGCCCCAGCCCTGCTCCTTGCGCAGCTCCAGGATCCGGTCGGTGAGCATCTCGCCGACCAGACCCGGCGAGCGATGCGGGCGACGAGACCTCGGTGCCAGACCCTCGAGGCCCTCAGCGTCGTGGCGACGCTGCCAGTCGTAGAACGTCTCGCGGCTGATCCCGTGGCGGCGACACACCTCACTGACCGACCGGCCCGACCAGCCCGGCTCCATCAACACGGCCAGACGCTGCTCCACGACATCCATCACCCTCAGCGGCATCCACCAGCGCACCAGAAGTACCGGGCTGTCAGGCATCTCCCCGGCACGGCGTGTCAAGGATGTCGCCGGTCACGACACACCCGGAACGCGCCGTGGACGTGCATGCCGCGCTCCTGATCACCCGCTCGTGATCGTCGGGGCAGGGGTCAGGGCCCCGGCGGGCGGTGGGCGCCGCCCGGCGCGCCCGGTCCGTGCGGTGCGCCCGGCCACTGCTGCGGCGGCTGCCCGCCGGGGCCGGGGGCGGGGCCGGCGGGGCCCTGCACACCGGGCGCGTTGACGGCCGCGAGCCGGGTGCGCACGACGCTGTCGAGCAGCTCGGCGTGCCAGTCCGCCCGCGGGGGCAGCGCGCCGCGCTCGGCCCGGGCGCGCAGGAAGGCGAGCTCGGTGACGGCGTGCTGGTAGTCCTCGACGGCGCGGGCGGCGGGGGCGCCGGCGCGCCGGTGCACGGCGGTGCGCCAGCGGCGCCGCCCGGCGAGGCTCGAGAGCAGCGGCACCTCGCTCGGCGCGATCCACCCGGCGGCGGCGAACCCCGGCATCTGGCGCGCGAGGACGTCGGCTTCCCGGCGTCGTTGCCACACGACGAGCCCGATCATCCCGGCGAACAGCGGCAGCATGATCAGCACGTAGACGCCGAAGAAGCCCGCGCCGAGCTGGGTCGACGAGTTCCACAGCGCGTGCAGCACGACCGCGAGCACGTAGCCGCCGAGCACCGCCAGCGTGCCGACCACCCGCGACCGCGCCTGCGACGCGATCCCGACGCCGATCCCGATCATCGCCGTGAACAGCGGGTGGGCGAACGGGGAGAGCACCCCCCGCAGCACGAACGTCGCGAGCACCGCGGGCCCGACGGCGCCGTCGGCCTCGGCGAACGCGCGGCCGAAGTAGATGATGTTCTCGGTGAACGCGAACCCGGCCGCCGTGATCCCCGCGTAGACGACACCGTCGACGATCCCGTCGAACTCGCGGCGCCGGATCAGCAGCAGGCCGACCACGAACGCGCCCTTGACGAACTCCTCGACCAGCGGCGCCGAGATCACCGCGCCGACCACGTCGCCCTGGCCCCGCCCGAGGAGCAGCTCGGCGGCGATGATCGCGCTGGAGTTGATGACGACCGCGACCAGCGCCGACAGGCCGGCGCCCCACAGGAACGCCCCCAGCAGCAGGCGCGGGGGCTCGGGCTCGAAGCGGTCGATCCACAGGAACGCCGCCACCACCGGCGCGACCGGCAGCAGCGCGAGGACCACGCCGATGACGACGCCGACGGCGCCGATCTCGGAGCTCGCGAGCCCGACGGTGATGAGCGCGCAGATCCCCAGGAGGATCAGGCCGACGACCGGCCACACGAGCGTCCGGCGCTGCTGCGGCGCCAGGCGGACCGGAGGGGCGATCACCCTGCCGGAGGGTAACGACTCCTCCCCCACTCGGCCTCTCCCAGGGGGCCTCGGGGTGTCCGGGCGAGCCTGCGAACGCGGAGTTTGCGCGCATAGAAGCAGCGAACAGCGCGTTCGCTGCTACCGGGGGCCGACCACGAGCGGGCTCAGGGGTCGCGGCGGCGGCGGCCGACCGTGCCGCCCGAGGCCGCGTGGGCGGCGAGGAGCTCGGCGACCGTGCGGCCCGTGGTCGCCGACTCGGCCGGGGCGCGCCGGGAGCGGCGCTCGTCGGCCTCCTCCGCGACGGCCGGCGGCGCGGGCGGGGCCTGGTAGCCGGCGGAACGGACGTACTGGTCGACGAACGACGTCGCGGCCAGCACCGACGGGTCGGCCTGGGGCACATCGGGAGGCGGCAGCGGCGCCGGGTGCGCGGGGCGGACGGGCGCGGCCGCGGCCGGGCCGGGCACCCGCTGCGTGGGCGCCCCGGGCATCGACGGGCGACGCTGGGCGGGCGGCGGGACGGGCGGGAACCCCGGCTGCGGTCCGGATTCGCCGACGACCCGCAGGCGCGCGCCCTGCGGCGGGCCCGGGGCGACCGGCAGGCCGACCCCCTGCAGGGTCACCGCCTCCTCGCTGCGGGCGCGCTCGAGCTCCTCGCGCAGCGAGGCGGCGTCCTCGCGGGCGCGCTCGGCGCTCTGCTCGGCCTCCTCGCGGGCGGCGACCTCCTGGGCGAGCATCCGGTCGCGGTCGTCCTCGAGCGCCGCGATCCGCCCCTGGGCGTCCTCCTCCGCGGCGGCGAGCTCGTCCGCGGCCTCGCGGGCCTGCGCGGCCAGCTCCTGCTCGGTGCGGGACCGGCGGGCGAGCACCACGGCCGCGAGCAGCGACGCCCACAGCGCCGCGACCACGGCGAGCCGCAGCCAGCGGGCGTCGTCGGCGAAGACCACGGCCGCGCCGGCGAGCACGGCGAGCACGGCCGCGGTGACCATCAGCGCGGCGCGACGGCGGTCGGGGCCGGCGCCTGCGCGCAGCTCCCCGTCCGGGGTGCTCATCGCTGCAGGGTACCGAGCCCCGACCCGCGCCCCGTCCCCCCGCCGGGCACGCCACCCGGCCCCGACGGGTGACGCAGCACCGGCCGTCACGACCGTCGTCCCCAGCCCTCGCCCCGCGGGTCACCCCGCGACCCGTCCTGCGGGTCGTCACTCCGCGGGTCGTCGGGCGTGCGCAGGCTGTGCTCGAGCCAGAGTCCGGCCCCGACGAGCACCGCCGCCCCGACGACGCCGACCACCGCGCTCGCGGTGTCCGCGCCGGCCGCGTCGACCTGGTCGCGCAGCGGGAGCACGTAGGCCAGCACCCCCAGCCACGCGCCGCCCACCAGCGCGCCGCCCAGCGACGACGCCTTCGCGAGCGCCACGGCCCGGGCCGTCGCCAGCGCGTCGACCGGGCGCGCCCCGGGCCGGCGGCGGATCCGGGCGCGCAGGACCGCGGCGAGCACCAGCTCGGCGACCCCCAGCACGAGCGGCGTCAGCCCGGCGAGCAACGGCAGCGGCGGCAGCTCGCCGTACGCCGCCTGCAGCAGCACGTTGACCGCGAGGCCCGCCGCGACGGCGGCCACGACCAGCAGCGACGGGCTCGTACTCGTCCTCATGGGCCCGGCTCCAGCACCGCCTCGTCGCGGCGCACCCCGTCGCGCTCGTCGGCCGGCAGCGCGGTGAGCAGGTCGGCGACCCGCCCGTGACCGACGATCGTGGCGTTCGGGTCGACGGCGAGCCACGGCACCAGCACGAACGCCCGCTCGTGGGCGCGCGGGTGCGGGAGGGTCAGCTCGGGGTCGTCGTCGGTCGTGCCGTCCACGTCGAGCACGTCGACGTCGAGCGTCCGGGGGCCCCACCGCACGTCGCGCGTGCGCCCGGCGCGGCTCTCGGCGGCGCGGGCGCGGGCCAGCCAGTCGCGCGGGCGTGACGCCGGGTCGTCGACGACGACCACGGCGTTGAGGAAGTCGTCCTGCTCGACCCCGCCCCACGGCGCGGTGACGTACACCGGCGAGACCGCCACGACCCGCGCCCCGGCGGCGCGCAGCGTCGCGAGCGCCCCGCGCAGGTTCGCGGCACGGTCGCCGATGTTGGACCCGAGGGAGAGGACGGCCCGGCTCACGGGACGCCCCGCTCCCGGCGCAGCACCACCGCGACGTCGTCGAACGGCACCGTGATCGGCGCCTGCGGCTTGTGCAGCGTGACCTCGACGGCCGCGACCCGCTCGTCCTCGAGGACCCGGTCGGCCACCTCGCCGGCCACCGTCTCGATCAGCCGTCGCGGCGGTCCCCCGACGATCGCGGCCGCGCCCTCGGCGAGCGCGCCGTAGTCGACGGTGTCGACGAGGTCGTCGGAGGCGGCCGCGGCGGTGAGGTCGACCTCGAGGGCCAGGTCGAGCACGAAGTCCTGGCCGTCGCGGCGCTCGTGGTCGAACACCCCGTGGTGCCCGCGGACGCGCAGCCCGCTCAGCAGGATCCTCCCGGTCGGACTCACGGCTCGATCTCCGCCGGCGACGTCCCCCACGACCACGCCGCGGCGACGGCCACCGCGTCCAGCGACGGCCCGACCTCGTGCACCCGCACACCCCACGCGCCGCCGGCCGCCGCCAGCGCGGACACCGCCGCGGTGGCGATCTCGCGGCCGTCCGGCGGGCGGGGAGTGCCGTCGTCGTCGGCGAGCAGCGCGCCGAGGAACCGCTTGCGGGAGGCGCCGATCAGCACCGGGAAGCCGAGGCCCGTGAACACCGACAGCTTGCGCAGGAGCTGCCAGTTGTGGGCGGCGGTCTTGGCGAAGCCGAGCCCCGGGTCGAGGACCAGCAACGACGGGTCGACGCCCGCCAGCACCGCCCGGTCGACCTGCTCGACCATCTCGGCGCGGACCTCGCCGACCACGTCCTCGTAGGAGGCGAGCGCGGACATCCGGTTGCTCGGCCCGCGCCAGTGCATGATCACCCACGGCACGCCGGTCTCGGCGACCGCGCGGGCCATGTGCGGGTCGGCCAGACCCCCGGACACGTCGTTGATCATCGTGGCGCCCGCCTCGACCGCCGCGACCGCGACGGCCGCCCGCGTGGTGTCGACGCTGACCCGCACCCCGTCCGCAACGAGGTCACGGATCACCGGCACGACGCGCTCGGTCTCGGTCGCGGCGTCGATCCGCTCGGCCCCGGGGCGCGTGGACTCCCCGCCGACGTCGACGAGGTCGGCGCCGCGGCGGTGCAGCTCGATGCCGTGCCCGACGGCGTGGTCGCGGTCGAGCCAGCGCCCGCCGTCGGAGAACGAGTCGGGCGTCACGTTGAGCACGCCCATCACGACGCAGCGCCCCGGCTCCGGGAGGGCGTGCCCGCGGCGGGCCGGGTCGGGGGTGGCGTCGGACGGACCGCCCACGTCAGCCGCTCCGGATGAGGTTGAGGGCCTCCGCCCGGGTGCTGGCCGAGGTCTTGAAGATCCCGCGGACCGCGGACGTCGTGGTGCGCGCGCCGGGCTTGCGGACGCCGCGCGCCGACATGCACTGGTGCTCGGCGTCGATCACCACGAGCGCGCCCCTGGTGTCGAGCTTCTTGTCCAGCGCGTCGGCGACCTGGCTGGTCAGGCGCTCCTGGACCTGCGGGCGGCGGGCGTAGAGGTCGACGAGCCGGGCGAGCTTGCTCAGCCCGGTGACGTGCCCCTGCGGACCCGGGATGTAGGCGACGTGCGCCACCCCGTGGAAGGGCAGCAGGTGGTGCTCGCACATCGAGAACATCGGGATGTCCCGGACGAGCACGAGCTCCTCGTGGTCCTCGTCGAACACCCGCTCGAGGACCTGCGCCGGGTCGGCCCGGAGGCCGGCGAACAGCTCCTGGTACGAGCGCGCCACCCGTGCCGGGGTGTCGCGCAGGCCCTCGCGGTCCGGGTCCTCGCCGATGGCGAGGAGCAGCTCGCGCACGGCCGCCTCGGCGCGCGAGGCGTCGAATCCCGGCCACTCCGGCGCCACCTCGGTCCCGACCGGCCCGCCGTCGCCGTCGTCGGTGGGACGCGTCCTGGACTCGTCCAGCTCCTGACTGGTGGTCACGTCTCCCTCACGGTCTTCCTCGACCCGACCGGCCGCCCGTCAGGACGAACCGGCCCCCTGCGCCCTGGCCGTGTCAGCCGCGCGGGGTGTCCCGACCCTCCGGGCCCGAGGCCGTGCCGCCCTCGCCGCCGGTGGTGCCGTCGTGGCCCCAGCTCGGGGACCCCGAGTGCCGCCCGTCCGACCAGCCGTCCGACCAGCCCTCGCGGGTTCGGCCATCCGGGTCACCGTACGGGTTCGCGCCGGCTTCGCCAGGCGAGCGTGACGTGCCGTACGGGCCGGCCCCGCCGGTTCCTCCGGCACCGCCGTCGCCGTAGGGGCTCGAACTGCCGGAGCGACCGGCGCCGCCCGGGTTCCAGGTCGTGCCGTGCGGGACCGTCGCCGGGGTCCACCCGGGCGGGGCGCCGTAGTTCGGCGCGACCGAGGAGGGCTTGTCGCCGGCCTCGCCGCCGCGACGTCCGTTGGCGCCCGTGCGGTAGACGTCGGGGATGCCCGTCGCCGGCATGCCGGCCGGGGGCGTCGGGGACGACCCGCCGTCCGCGCCCGGCCGGGCGGTGCCGTAGCCGGTCTCGCGGCTCGTCTCGTAGCCCCCGTCGTGCCCGTTGCCCGCGGCGTGGGAGCCGGCGTAGCCGTTGGCCGGGGCGTGCCCGTTGCCGTTCCCGGTGCCGATGCCAGTGCCCGCGACCGAGCCGACCGCCGTGCGCTCGGTGCGCTCGGTGTCGGCGGCCTCGCCGGGCGGGGGCCACGGCTCGCCGCGCTCGGTGGCGAGCTCGCGCCGCGTCTTGATCGGGGGACGGTCGGACGGGACGCGCTCGCCGAAGTCGTTGAACGCGGTGATGCGCGGGCGCTTGGTGACCGACGCGAAGACCCGCTCGAGGTCGCGGCGCTGCAGCGTCTCGTGCTCGATCAGCTCGCCGGTGAGGGCGTCGAGCGCGTCGCGGTGGGTGTTGAGGATGTCCCACGCCTCGGTGTGCGCCGCCTCGATGAGCTTGCGCACCTCCTCGTCGATCTCATGGGCGACCTCGAGCGAGTAGTCGGCCTGCCGGCCCGCCGTGCGGCCGAGGAACGGCTCGCCCTGCTCCTGGCCGTACTTGACCGCGCCGAGCTTCGCGCTCATGCCGTACTCGGTGACCATCGCGCGGGCGATCTTGGTGGCCTGCTCGATGTCGGACGACGCGCCGGTGGTCGGCTCGTGGAAGACGAGCTCCTCGGCCGAGCGCCCGCCCATGGCGAACACCAGGCGCGCGATCATCTCGGAGCGCGTCATGAGCTCCTTGTCGTCCTCGGGGACGACGAGGGCGTGCCCGCCGGTGCGCCCGCGCGGCAGGATCGTGACCTTGTAGACCGGCTCGATGTCCGGCATCGCCCACGCGGCCAGCGCGTGGCCGGCCTCGTGGTAGGCCGCGACCTTCTTCTCCTGCTCGGAGATGATGCGGCTCTTGCGTGCCGGGCCGCCGATCACGCGGTCGACCGACTCCTCGAGCGCGGTGCCCGTGATCTGGGTCTGCCCGAGGCGCGCGGTGAGCAGCGCGGCCTCGTTGATGACGTTGGCGAGGTCGGCGCCGGAGAACCCGACGGTGCGCTTGGCCAGCCCGTCGAGGTCGGCGTCGGGCGCCAGCGGCTTGCCCGCGGAGTGCACCTGGAGGATCTGGCGCCGGCCCGCGAGGTCGGGCGCCGCCACCGGGATCTGGCGGTCGAACCGGCCGGGGCGCAGCAGCGCGGGGTCGAGGATGTCGGGCCGGTTGGTGGCCGCGATGAGGATGATGCCGCCACGGGAGTCGAACCCGTCCATCTCGACCAGCAGCTGGTTGAGCGTCTGCTCGCGCTCGTCGTGACCGCCGCCCATGCCGGCGCCGCGGTGGCGACCGACGGCGTCGATCTCGTCGACGAACACGATGCACGGGGAGTTCTGCTTGGCCTGCTCGAACAGGTCGCGCACGCGGGACGCGCCGACGCCGACGAACATCTCGACGAAGTCCGACCCGGAGATCGTGTAGAAGGGCACGCCCGCCTCGCCGGCGACGGCGCGCGCGAGCAGCGTCTTGCCGGTGCCGGGCGGGCCGTAGAGCAGGACGCCCTTGGGGATCTTCGCGCCGAGCTGCTGGTAGCGGGACGGGTTCTGCAGGAAGTCCTTGATCTCGTAGAGCTCCTCCACCGCCTCGTTCGCGCCCGCGACGTCGGCGAAGGTGGTCTTCGGCATGTCCTTGTTGAGCTGCTTGGCCTTGGACTTGCCGAAGGACAGGACGCGGTTGCCCCCGCCCTGGGAGTTCATCATCCAGAACAGCAGCAGGAGGACCAGGCCCAGCGGGATCAGGTAGATCAACATCTGGGTCAGGAACGAGTCCTGGGTGACCCGGGTGTCGAAGCCCGAGGGCGCGGGGTTGTCGCGGACCAGGGCGAACACCTGGTCGGTCGCGGCGGCCGGGTACTGCGCGTAGATCTGGTTGGTCGTCGTCGGCTGGGCGCCCTCGACGCCCGGCACCTGCACCGGGTTGGTGAGGGTCAGCCGGAGGCGCTGCTCCTTGTCCTCGATCGTGATCTCGGACGCGTTGCGCGCCTCCACCTGCTGCAGCGCGAGCGACGTCGGGGCCTCGGTGTAGCCGCGGGTGTCGCTGAGCAGCGACGAGATCCCGAGGTAGACCAGGAAGAACACCACGATCCAGATGAGTGGATTGCGGAGAAGGCGCTTGCGGTCCATGCGGTTGCGGCCTCCAGGCGGCCCTCGACCCTCCCCGGGTGGACCCTGCGGTCGGTGTCAGTCGTCTCGGCTCCGGGTCCGCGCACGCACGGACGTCCGTGGGGCCCTGATCTGCTCAATGTACCCCCCGGTCACGACACCGGTCCGGGCGCGACCGTGCCGGCTCAGCGCCGCCGGCGGGACGTCCCGAACAGGCCCCGGGTGATCTCGCGGCCGAGCTGGCTCGCGAACGAGCGCACGAACGACTTCACCGCCGGGTTGGCCATCGCCTTCTCGACCAGCCCGGGCTCGTCGTCCTCCGCCGGCGGCGGGGCCTGCGGCGGCGCGGGCTGCGGGGCCTGGTCGGCCGGGATCGGCTCGGCGGGGGCGGGCGCGCCGGTGGCCCCGGTCGCCGCGGAGAGCTTCTCGTAGGCCGACTCGCGGTCCAGGGGCGTGCCGTACTTCCCCCACAGCGGCGACGCCTTCGCGGCCTCGGTGACGGCCGGCTCGCCGATCGCGGCCATCAGGGAGCGCGGCGCGCGCACCCGCGTCCAGGCCACCGGCGTCGGGGCGCCGCGCTCGGAGAGCACGGTGACGATCGCCTCGCCGGTGCCGAGGGAGGTCAGCGAGGTCTCGATGTCGTAGACGGTGCTCTTCGGGTAGGTCCGCGCCGTGCGCGAGAGCGCCTTCTGGTCGTCGGGGGTGAAGGCGCGCAGCGCGTGCTGGACGCGGGCGCCGAGCTGCGAGAGCACGTCGTTGGGGATGTCGGTGGGCTGCTGGGTGCAGAAGAAGACGCCGACGCCCTTGGAGCGGATCAGCTTGACCGTCTGCTCGATCCGGTCGAGGAACGCCTTCGACGCGTCGGAGAACAGCAGGTGGGCCTCGTCGAAGAAGAAGACGAGCTTGGGCTTGTCGATGTCGCCGGCCTCGGGGAGGTCCTCGAAGAGCTCGGCGAGCAGCCACATGAGGAACGTCGAGTACAGCATCGGGTCGGCCTGCTGGTCAGCGAGCTCCAGCAGGGTGACGCGACCCTTGGCATCGGGGCCGTCGCCCTCGACGACGAGCAGGTCGGCGGGATCGAACTCGGGCTCCCCGAAGAACTTGTCCCCGCCCCGCGCCTCCAGGTTGACCAGGGCCCGCAGGATGACGCCCGCCGTCGACGTCGACACCCCGCCGATGCCCTTGAGCGCCTCCTTGCCCTCGTCGGAGAGGAGGTGCGTGATGACCGAGCGCAGGTCCTTGGTGTCGAGCAGCGCGAGGCCCTGCTGGTCGGCCCAGTGGAAGATCAGGCCGAGCGTCGATTCCTGGGTGTCGTTGAGCCCGAGCACCTTGGACAGCAGGATCGGGCCGAACCCTGTGATCGTCGCCCGCACCGGCACGCCGATCCCCTCGCCCAGCGAGAGGAACTGCACGGGGTAGGCGGTCGGCGTCCAGTCGTCGCCGGTGTCGGTGGCGCGCTGGGTGACGCGGTCGTTCTGCTCCCCGGCGCGGGCGAGACCGGACAGGTCGCCCTTGATGTCCGCGAGCAGCACCGGCACCCCGGCCCCCGAGCACTGCTCAGCGAGGTTCTGCAGCGTCTTCGTCTTGCCGGTGCCCGTCGCGCCCGCCACCAGGCCGTGCCTGTTCAACGTCGCGAACGGGATCCGGACCCGGGCGCCGGGGTCGACGGTGCCGTCGACGACGACCGTCCCCACCTCGAGGGCCGCGCCCTCGGTCGCGTATCCGGCGGCGATCTCTGCAGCAGCACCCTGGTCGGCCACGGGGGCAGGCTAGCGGTGACCGGTCGGGCGTGGGTGGATCAGCGTGGCGGCCACGCTGACGTCGGACGTCAGGAAATCCGCCGGCTCGGTGCGGTCGGCACGTCGCGGCCGCCGTGGGGTGGAGCGAGGGCGTCCCTCGCTGCGCTGGACGCACTCAGGGAGTCCCTCGCTCACCTCACCGGCGGGTGCGGGGTCAGGGCCCCGCGGGGACGTCGACGCGCACCGCGGTGATCGCGCCGTCGGCGCCGCGCTCGGCGTGCACGGTCACCTGCTGCCCGATGCGCAGGCCGGCCGGGCCGTCGGGGCGGGGGACGGCGACGCTCGTGCCGGCCGTCGTGCGCAGCGCGGTCTGGGTGCCGTCGCCCCCGCGGACGGTGACGATCGGGAAGCCGCCGCCCGTGGGCTGGACCGACTCGACGACGCCGAGGAGGTCGGGCACCGAGCCGGGCCCCGTGTCGGGCGCGGTCGCGCGCCCGATCAGGGCGCCGAGCGCCACGCACACGATCCCGCCCAGCACGAGCAGGAGGATCCGCGTCGAGCGCGCCAACCCCGGACGGCGGAGGCGGGTCGCGAGGTCCACGTTGTCGACGGGACGGTCGAGCACCTCCGCCGCGTGGTCCTGCTGGGTCCGCGCCTCGTCGTCGTCGGTCTCGGCGCGCGTGTCCTGGCGCTCCTGCTCGGCCGTGCGGACGCTGCGCGGCGGCGGGTCGGACCGGCGCGCCGCGGGCGGGGGCAGGGGGATCTGCTCGGTGGCGGCCGCGTCGGTCGACCGCTCCGTCTCGGGCTCGGGTGGCTGGGTCACGAGGTCCTCCCGGAGGTGCGCCTCACTCGCGGCGCAGGGCTTCGATGGGGCGCAGGCGGGCGGCCCGACGGGCGGGGTAGGCGCCGAAGAAGATGCCGATGGCGGCCGAGACACCCACCGCGGCGACGACGGCCGACGGCAGCACCACCGGCCGGAAGTCGCCGAGCGGCACGAGGGTGCCGGCGTAGCCGACCGCCACCCCGAGCACGCCGCCGACCACGCTCAGGATGATCGACTCGACGAGGAACTGGCCGAGGATCGCCGACGGCGGCGCGCCGAGGGCCTTGCGGATGCCGATCTCGCGCGTCCGCTCGGTCACCGACACGAGCATGATGTTGGTGATCCCGATCCCGCCGACCACCAGCGAGATCGCCGCGATGGCGGCGAGCAGCAGCGTGAACGCGCCGAGGGTGTCGTCGAGGACGTCGGCGAGCTGGCGGGCGCTGAGCACCTGGTAGTCGCGGTCGTCGGGGACGTCGATGCCGTGCCGGCGGTCGAGGATCGAGTTGATCTCGCTCTCGGCGGCGGCCTGGGCCTCGGTCGAGCGGGCCTGCACGACGATCTGGCTGAGGTCGCCGAAGCCGGTCAGCGAGCCCTGCACCGCGGTGATCGGCGCGAGGACGTTCTCGTCGGGGTTCGCCAGGCCCTGCCCCTGGCCGGCGGGGGCGAGGACCCCGATGACGTCGAACGGCACCCCCCGCACGAGCACGTCCGCCCCGACGGGGTCGGAACCCGCACCGAAGAGGTCGTCGGCGACGGTGCGCCCGAGCAGGACCACCTTGCGGCCGGCGTCGACGTCGGCGTCGGTGTACGCGCGGCCGGTGCCCATCTGGACGTTGGCGCCGGGGAAGTAGGACGGGGTGCTGCCGACGACGGTGGCGTCGCTGGTCGCCCGCCCGGCGTCCACCGACGTCGACAGCTGCACCACCGGCGAGACCGACGCGACGTCCGGGGCGCCCTGCCGGTCGTCGAGCGCCCGGACGTCGCCGGTGGTCAGCGGGCGCCCGCTGGTGCCGGTGGTGTCCGGCGGCTGCCGCGGCAGGATCGTGATGCTGTTGGCCCCGAGGCCCGCGATCTGGCCCTGGATGTACTGCGACGCCCCGTTGCCCAGCGCCGTGAGCAGGATGACCGCCGCGATGCCGATGATGATCCCGAGCATCGTCAGCAGCGAGCGCAGCCGGTTCGCGACCAGCCCGCGGACCGCGAAGCGGACGATCTCGACGACGCTCATCGTGGGCTCACCGCCGCGCGCCCGCTTCCGTGAGACGGCCGTCGGTGACCACCACGACCCGCTCCGCGCGCTCGGCGACCTCGTCGTCGTGGGTGATCAGCACGATCGTCCGGCCCGCGGCGTGCAGGCGGTCGAACAGGGCGAGGGCGTCGGCCGTGCTGCGGGAGTCGAGGTTGCCGGTGGGCTCGTCGGCGAGCAGCAGGGCCGGGCTCGTGACGAGGGCGCGGGCGACGGCGACGCGCTGCTGCTGACCGCCGGAGAGCTGGTTCGGCCGGTGGTCCTCGCGTCCCTCGAGGCCGACGAGCGCGAGCGCCGCCTGCGCCCGCTCACGCCGCACCCGGCGGCCGACCCCGGCGTAGACGAGCGGCAGCTCGACGTTCGCGAGCGCGGTCGTGCGCGGGATGAGGTTGAACGCCTGGAACACGAAGCCGATCTGCCGGTTGCGCAGCACGGCCTGCTGGCGCTCGTCGAGGTCGGCGACGTCGAGGCCCTCGAGCAGGTAACGCCCCGAGGTCGGGGCGTCGAGGCAGCCGAGCATGTTGAGCAGCGTCGACTTCCCGGAGCCCGACTGGCCGATGACCGCCACGTACTCCCCGCGGCGCACCGTCAGGTCGACGTCGCGCAGCGCGTGGACCGCGGTCTCGCCCGCGCCGTAGACCTTGGAGAGCTTCCGGACGTCCAGAACGTGCTCGACGTGCTCGACGTGCGCGACCCCGGTCATCCCCCGCCGCCACCGCCCTGGCCGCCGCCCTGCGTGTTCGGCGGCGGCCCCTGCCCGGGACCGAACGGGTTGCTGGTGTCGGGATCGGGCAGCACGACGAGCTCGCCCGGCGCGAGACCGGTACGGACCTCGGTGAGCGTGTCGGAGCTCAGGCCCAGGCCGACCGTGCGCGGCTGCGGGACCCCGTCGGGCCCGAGCACCTGCACCGTCCCGGCCGTCGCGGAGTCGCCGCCGATCGGCGTGACCGCCACCGACGGCAGGAACGCGACGTTCGGCGACTGCGCGACGGTGACGGCGACGCTCGCCGACATCCCGGGCCGCAGGTTCGGCGGCGGCCCGGTGAGCGTGACGACCGTGCCGTACTGCACCGACGTGCCGGCGCCGGGCAGGAGGTCGATCGTGCTCACGATGCCCGGCAGCGGCTGGCCGGGCAGCGCGTTCACCGACACCTCGACGGGCTGGCCGACCGCGAGCCGGCCCACGTCGAGCTCGGGAACGTCGGCGCGGATCTGCAGGGACGTGAGGTCGAGGACGGTGAGGGCCGCCGGCGTCGACGGCGAGCCGGTGACCTGCGAGCCGCCGCTCGACGCGCCCCCGCCGCCCGTGGCGCCGCCGCCCGCGGCCCCCGACGCGGCCGCCGCGCCGGCGCCCGTGCCCCCGGCGGTGCCGTCGGGCAGCGTGCCGCCCGTGGGGTTCCCCGACGACGTCGAGCTCGTCGTCGTGCCCCCGGCGGGCACCAGCTGACCGGGCCCGATGTCGAGGCTGACGACCGTGCCGTCCTGCGGCGACGAGAGCTCGAGGTCCTCGGTGGCCTGCTCGGCCTGGATGACCGACGCCTCGGCCTGGGCCAGCGACGCCTCGGCCGACGCGACCTGGCCCTCGGGGGTCGAGGCGCCGGCGGCTCCGGCCCCGCCCGACGCGCCGCCCGCCCCTGCCGACGACCCACCGGCGGCACCGGACGAGGCGCCCGGGGTCGGGGTGGGCGTGGGCGCCGGGGCGGCCTTGGGGTCGGCGGAGGGCATGCTGCGCAGGCCGTTGACGCCGATGAGTGGCTGCGGCTGGGCGTTCGCGGGCGCCTGCGGGCCGCCGGGCCCGCCCTGACCACCCTGACCGCCGTGGCCGCCGTTGCCCCCGATCAGGCCCGGACCGCCCGGACCGCCCGGTCCTCCCGGTCCTCCCGGTCCTCCTGGGCCGCCGGGTCCTCCCGGGGCCGCGGGTGCGGGGGCGGCGGGTGCTGGGGCCGCGGGCGCCATCGGCGCCGCCGCTCCGGCCGCACCCGCACCCGCACCCGCGCCGGCCGCCGGCTGCTGCGCCTGGGCCGGCGCCGCGGCGCTGGTCTGCGGGTTGTCGCGCGCCTCGCGGGCGTCGCGCAGCTGCTGCCGGGCGGCGTCGCGCTGGGCCCGGGCGGCGTCGAGGTTGGCGTCGGCGTACTCGGCGTCGAGGGTGGCGACGACCTGGCCGGCCTCGACGCGGTCGCCGACCGCCACGCGCACGTCCTCGACGCGCCCGCCGCCGGCGAAGTTCAGCGTGGAGCTGCGGGCGCTGGTGACCGCGCCGGAGGCGGTGACCGTCTCGGCGACGGTGCCGCGGCCGACCGGGGTGGTGCGCAGCCCGGCGTCGTCACTGCCGCCGCTCGCCGTGAGCGCGACGACCGTCCCCCCGGCGGCGAGCAGCACCACGAGAGCAATCAGCCCGTTGACGAGCCACAGAGAGCGACGCGAGCCCGCCATGTGGCGGACGGTATCCATCGGTCACCGGCGACCCACCGGCGGGGTCGGGCCCACTGAGTGAGGATTCAGCGACCTCAGGCGTAGACGTGCGGGTCGAGCGTGCCGATGTAGGGCAGGTCCCGGTAGCGCTCGGCGTAGTCGAGCCCGAAGCCCACGACGAACTCGTTGGGGATGTCGAAACCCACGTAGGCGACGTCGACGTCGAGCTTCGCCGCCTCCGGCTTGCGGAGCAGGGTCACGACGTCGAGCGAAGCCGGGCCCCGCGACTCGAGGTTCTTCCGCAGCCAGGAGAGCGTGAGCCCCGAGTCGATGATGTCCTCGACGATGAGCACCCGCCGACCGGAGATGTCGCGGTCGAGGTCCTTGAGGATGCGCACGACGCCCGACGACGAGGTCGACGACCCGTACGAGCTCACCGCCATGAACTCGAGCTGGGTCGGCATCGGCAGCCGGCGGGCGAGGTCCGTCATGAACATCACGGCGCCCTTGAGGACGCCGACGAGGACGAGGTCCTGGTCACCCTCGCCGTGCTCCGCCCCGATCTGCTCGGCGAGCTCGGCGATCCGTCCCTGGATCTGCTCCTCGGTGATCAGTACGGACGCGATGTCGCCGTCGTACACCGTTGTCGAGCTCCTCACCGGGTCGGGGGCGGCCCGGCGGAACGGGCCGGGGCTCCCGAGACGTGGCGGGGGCCCTCGAGCACCCGCAGCCTGCCACGCGCCCGGACCACCTCCAACTCGCCCGGGAGGGGTGGGACCCCCTGGCCGCGCCACTGGGCGACGACGCTGTCCACGGCACGAACATGGGCGTCGGAGAGCTCGCGGGCGCCGGCGGCCGCCAGCCACGCCCGCAGGACGCGCCGGCGCACGGCGGGCGGATCCCCGGCGAGCACCACCGCATCGAGGGACCCGTCGGCGTCGACGAGCAGCTCCAGACGGCCGGCGGCCAGCGTGGAGAGGGCGGCGTCGTCGTCGGCGAGCTGGGCCGCGGTGCGGGCGAGGGCCGGCGCGACACCGCCGCCGAGGACCTCGTCGAGCAACGGCAGGACCTCGTGGCGCAGCCGCGCACGGGTGTAGCGCGGATCGGTGTTGTGAGGGTCGTCCCACACCGCGAGTCCGAGCGCCGCGCACGCCGCCCGGGTGGTCGCGCGCCGGATGCCGAGCAGCGGGCGGCACCACGGCGGATCCCACGGCGCCATCCCCGCGAGCGAGCGCGCCCCCGACCCGCGGCCGAGACCGAGCAGCACCGTCTCCGCCTGGTCGTCGAGCGTGTGCCCGAGCAGCACCGGCGCGTCGCCCCGGTCCCGCGACACCGCCCGGAGCGCGGCGTGGCGGGCCGTCCGCGCGGCCGCCTCGGGCCCGCCGGCGGTGCCGACCTCGACCGCGACGACCTCGGCGCTCGCCGCCCCGAGCCCGCGCAGCTGGTCCGCGGCCACCGCGGCGCGGTCGCCGGAACCGTCCTGCAGGCCGTGGTCGACGACGACGCCGTGCACCGCGCCGGGCGCGACGTGCACCGCCGCGGCGGCGAGCGCGAGGGAGTCCGCCCCGCCGGAGCACGCGACGATCAGGGGTAGGCGCTCGCCCGGTTGCGCCTCGCCCTGACGAACGAACGGCGCTTTCGCTGCTTCGGGAGCAGCGAGAGCGCCGTTCGTTCGCTCAGGCAGGGCGCGCGCGGGCAGGGCGCGCTCGGCCAGGGCGGCGGCCAAGGCCTCGCGCACCGCGCGCCGGACCTCGGCGACCGGCTCCGGCGCGCGCACCACGGGTCGTCAGCCGTGGACGCGGGTGACCCAGGCGTCCGGGTCGGTGATCTCGGCGCGGCGGGGCAGGGTGTCGGGCGAGGTCCACACCGCGTTGAGGCCGTCGATCCCGACCCGCTCGACGACGCGGTCGACGAACACGCGCCCCTGCTCGTACTGCCGGATCTTCGCGTCGACGCCCAGGAGCGTGCGCAGGATCCGGTCGACGAGGCTGCCGCCGCGCCGGCGCGTGGTGAACCGCGCCCGGATCGTCGCCACCGACGGCACGACACCCGGCCCGACGGCGTCCATGACGTGCTCGGCGTGGCCCTCGAGCAGGGTGGTCAGGGCCAGCAGCCGGTCGAGCACCGCGCGCTGCTCGGGACCCTGGAACATCTCGACCAGCGCCATCCCGTCGCGCGGCGGCTCCCGCCGGATCGCCTTGAGGATCTCGGGCAGCCGGTCGACCGCACCCGAGGCGCTGCTGTCGAAGCCGCCGGCGAAGGTCGCGACCTCGCCCTGGAAGTGGTCGCGCAGCCAGTCGACGGCGGTGAACTGCAGCCGGTGGGTGGCCTCGTGCAGGCACACCCACAGCGCGAAGTCGTCGCCGTCGACGTCGAGGGCCCGGCGGGCGGCGACGACGTTCGGCGCCACGAGCAGCAGGCGCCCGGCCTGCTCCGGGCCGCCGAAGGGGTCGTACTGCCCGAGGACCCGGCTGCCGAGGAACGCCAGCAGCGTGCCCATCTGGAGGCCGGCCGCCGAGCGCGTCACCCGCCCGACGGTGCTCCCGACGATGCCGTCGGGCGGGCCGGGCAGCGGCGCGTCGGCGAGGAGCGCGTCGATGCCGTCGACGGCGGACCGGATCCAGCCGGGACGGTCGACGACGTCGGCCTCGGGCACCGGCAGGCCGGCGCCCAGCCCGGTGAGCGAGCGGACGTGCTGCTCGGAGACGCGGGCGCCGTCACGCAGCCGGGCCACCTCGGCGGCGGCCTCCGCGGGCGAGACCGCGGGCCCCGCGGGCACCAGGCGCGTGCCGGTGGCGATCGCGAGGTCCCGGTCGACGGGCAGGCCCGTGCCGCGGGGCGCGGAGGTCAGGTCGACGGACACGTCCCCACCGTACGTCGCGCGGGAGACGGAGCTCGCTCAGCGGCAGCCGCACTCGTGCAGCGCCGCGGCCAGGGCGTCGAGGCGCGGCCGCGCGGTGCCCGGGTCGACGCCGTTGCTCATGAACGAGAACACGAGCACCCGACCGTCGGCGGTGTCGACGACGCCCGCGAGCGCG
This sequence comes from Actinomycetospora aeridis, assembly GCF_037400275.1. Classification (NCBI taxonomy): domain Bacteria; kingdom Bacillati; phylum Actinomycetota; class Actinomycetes; order Pseudonocardiales; family Pseudonocardiaceae; genus Actinomycetospora; species Actinomycetospora aeridis. Next base: position 71,554 of record NZ_JBBEGL010000002.1, read on the forward strand.
TTGGCGGCCGTCAGCGTCCCGGTCTTCGCCCGCACCCAGCCGCGCCCGTCCGCGCTCGGGGTGCCCGGCCCGTAACGGTCGGCGAGGGTCCCGCCCCCGCCCGCGACGGGCAGCCCGTCGAGCAGGGGGCGCAGGGCGGCGCTGCGCGGGTCGCTGCCCGGCGGGGCGGCCGCGGGAGCGAGCACCCCGGACAGCGCGTTCGCGGGGACCCGGTCGTCGACCGAGAGCCCGCTGGTGTCGGAGAGCCGGACGCCCGAGGTGTCGATGTCGGCCTCGTCCAGCACCCGCGTCACCGCCCTCGCGGCGCCCTCGAACGTCGTCGGCTCGCCGACGGCACGGGCGACCTCGCGGCCGAGGGCCTCGGCGAGGACGTTGTCGGAGTTCTGCAGCGCGGTCCGGACGAGCTCGGTGAGCGGGGGCGACTGCACCTGCCCGAGCACGGCCGCGCCCGGCGGCGCCGTGCCGACGGCGACGGCCGGGGCCGCCGCGCCCCGGTTGAGCCGCGCGCCCAGCTCCCGGGCGGCGTCGGAGGCCGGGGTGGCCGTGCGGGGGATGTCGAGGACGGTGGGATCGCTGCGCCCGCCGTCGAGCATCACCGGAACGATCGGGGCGACGAACCCGCCGGCCACGTCGGTGGGGTCCCAGCCGGGAGCGACGCCGTTGCCCCCGCCGTTCTCGTAGTACGAGACGTCGACGAGCACGCGCGTCACCGGCGGCTGCCCGGCGCGGGCGGCGTTCACGGCGCTGACCAGGTCGTCGAGGCGGGCGGCGTCGGGGTAGACGGTCCGGCGCCCGGCGGGCAGCGAGGACAGCGTCGGGTCGCCGCCGCCGACGAGCACGACGGTGTCCGGGGTCGGCCCGGCGACCACCGACGTCGTCCAGCGCATCGTCGGGTCGAGCCGCAGCAGGGCCGCCGAGCTCGTGAGCAGCTTCGTCACCGACGCCGGGACCTGGGCCTCGGTGGGGCGGCGGCTCCAGAGCGCCTGCCCGGTGGCGGGGTCGAGGACGGCGCCGGTGAGGTCGCCCAGGGCGGCGGCGCGCGCGTCGAGGGCCGTCGCGAGACCGGCCCCGGTCGGTGCCGGGGCGTCGGCACCGACGGCGGCCAGCTGCAGCCGCGGCGTCGTGGGCTCCGGCGGGTCGGCGGCCTCGCCGCCGACGAGCGACACCGGCAGCCCCGCCGCCCGGGCGAACGACGGGGCGGAGAGCGTGAGACCGACGACGACGCCGGCGAGCAGCACCAGGGCGACGGCGGCGGCCAGCAGCCGGGGCGCCCATCGGTGAACGGCGGACGACGCCGCGGGGACCGCGCGGTGACCCTCGCCGCTCACGACCCCGCACCCCTCCTCACCTGCTGTTCACGCTCACCCGGACGAGGCCGAGGTCACCCCACGGTGTGCCGGGTCACCTCGGCCGGTGCCCCACACTAGAGAACAGCGGGGGCTGCGGCCGACCCACCGGGACCGCCCGGGGCAGCTGGAAGACCGACGACCGAGCACAGGAAGCGGTGAACGACACCGTGGAGTTCGACGTACTGATCGAGATCCCCAAGGGGGTCCGCAACAAGTACGAGATGGACAAGGCGACCAACCGGCTGCGGCTCGACCGCACCCTCTTCACGGCCACGCAGTACCCGGCCGACTACGGCTACATCGAGGAGACCCTCGGCCAGGACGGGGACCCGCTCGACGCGCTCGTCCTCATCCAGGAGCCGACGTTCCCGGGGTGCCTGGTGTCCGCCCGCGCGATCGGCATGTTCCGGATGACCGACGAGGCCGGCGGCGACGACAAGGTGCTGTGCGTGCCGGCGGGCGACCCCCGCCAGGAGCACCTGCGCGACATCCACCACCTCTCCGAGTACGACCGCCTCGAGATCCAGCACTTCTTCGAGGTCTACAAGGACCTCGAGCCCGGCAAGAGCGTCGAGGGCGCCTCGTGGGTCGGCCGCGCGGAGGCCGAGCAGGAGATCCAGGCCTCGCTGAAGCGCGCCCAGGACGTCCCGGCCCCGACTTCCTGACGACACCACCGGCCGCCGGGACGCGTGGTCCCGGCGGCCGTGGGCGGTGTCGTGTCGGCCCGCGGGTCAGCGCCCGGTGCGCGTGAGGTCCGCGGGCGGCCGCGGGCCGTCCGGGGCGTCCGGGGCGTCCTCCCGGCGGTCCCCGGTGGCCGGCTGCGGCGGCGTGACCAGCAGGTCGACGTCGGCCGGCCCGCTGCTCCCGTCCACCCCTCCGTCCAGCACGACCTGCCTGCTCACCGGCGCGAACCCGCTCGCGGTGAGCATGTGGCGTCCCGGCGCGAGGTCGTCGAAGCGGAACCGGCCGTCGGCGCCCGTGACGGCCGAGGCCACGACGCCGCCGTCGCGACCCACGAGCACCACCAGCGACTCGGGCACGGGCGCCCCGCCCGCGGCGCGCACCGCACCGGCGAGCGTGTGGCGGGCGGCGGCCACCGTGACGTCCCGGCGGGCGCCCTCGTCGCCGACCTCCACCCGTGAGGCCTGCGGCGCGCGCCCGGGCGCGAGCACGGTCAGCGTGTAGCTGCCGGGCACGGTCTCCCCGGCTTCCCAGAGGCCGTCGGCGTCGCTGCGCCGCACGCCGACCACGCCGCCGGACGCGTCGGTGATCGTCACCGCGGCGCCGGCGACCGGCGTCCCGTCGTCCTCGGTGACCCGGCCACCGAGGGTGGCGACCCGGGCCAGCGCGACGTCACGGCGCACCGGCGTCCCGTCGACCGTGACGAGCTCGGCGAACGGGCGCCGGCGCGGCGAGGCGGCGATCAGCACGTAGGTGCCGGCGGCCGGGGCGACGAGGGTGTAGCCGCCCTGGTCGTCGAGACCCACCCGCTCCACCGGGGCGCCGTCGAGACCGTGCAGGGAGACCGTGACCTCGTCCTGCGCGGTGACCGGGCGCCCGCCCGTCCCGGTGATCCGGCCGTGCACGGTCGGGCCGGGGTGGTGGCCGTTGCGCACCGCGGGGCGCTGGGCGTGCCGGCCGGCGTCCGCCGTGCTCGGGGGACCCCAGTCGGCCGTGGACGTGGCGGCCGGGGCGGGCGGCGCCGACGTGGGCGTGTCGAGGGCCGGCGCGCTCGGGGCGGCCTCGGCGTCGCGGGCCTGGATGCCGGACTGCGTGCGCAGCGGGACCTCCCGCAGGAACAGCACGAGCACGAAGCCGACGGCGATCACGCACGCGGCGATGAGGAAGACCAGGTCCATCGCGTTCGAGAACCCGACGAGGTACGGCTCGGCGAGCCGCGGGTCCATCCGCTGCAGGACCGAGGAGTCCTGCGCGACCTGCGCCGCCCCCGTGACGGGGTCGAACGCGACCTGGTTGGCCGGGTTCGCGAGCGCCGCGGGGTCGGTGAGGGCCGCGCGGAAGCCCGGGGTCGGGGCGATCGTGGCGAAGGCGTCACGGATGCGGTCGCCGACCGTGGAGAACAGCACCGAGAGGAAGACGGCGACGCCGAGCGTGCCGCCCATCTGGCGGAAGAAGGTCGCCGACGCCGTCGCGACGCCCATGTCCTTGGCGGGGACGGCGTTCTGCACCGCGAGCACGAGGGTCTGCATGCAGTTCCCGAGCCCGAGGCCGAACACGACCATGAGCAGCGCGATCTCCCAGTACGGGGTGTCCGCGTGCAGCCGGAAGTGGAACAGCAGCATGCCCGCGGTCATCAGCGCGAGGCCGATCACCGGGAAGATCTTGTAGCGGCCGGTGCGGCTGGTGAGCTGACCGGAGACGATCGAGGCGACCATGATGCCGCCGACCAGCGGGATCATCTGGAGCCCGGCCTGCGTGGGGTCGGCGCCGGTGACGATCTGCAGGTACTGCGGGACGATCGCGATGCCGCCGAACATCCCGACGCCGGTGATGATCGCGATGATCGAGGTCAGGCTGAACACGCCGTTGCGGAACAGCCGCAGCGGCAGCAGGGCGTCGTCGCCGTAGGCCCGCTCGGCGAGGTAGAACGCGACGAGCCCGACGGCGCCGACGACGTAGCAGACGATCGCCGAGGTGGAGTCCCAGCCCCACTCGCGGCCCTGCTCGGCGACGATCAGCAGCGGCACGAGCGCGACGGCCAGCGCAGCCGCGCCGGGGAAGTCGAGCCGGTGCTCGCGGCGGGTGTGGGGCAGGCGCAGCACGTTCCACACGACGAGGAACGCGATCGCGCCGATCGGGACGTTGACGAGGAAGACCCAGCGCCAGCCGGTGATGCCGAGGATCGTGTCCTGGCCGGCGAGGAACCCGCCGACCACCGGGCCGATGACGCTCGACGTGCCGAACACCGCGAGGAAGAAGCCCTGGTAGCGGGCACGTTCCCGCGGCGGGACGATGTCGCCGATGATCGTTAGCGCCAGCGACATGAGACCGCCGGCGCCGAGGCCCTGCACGGCGCGGAAGGCCGCCAGCTCGTACATCGACGTCGAGATCGTGCACAGCACCGAGCCGAGGACGAACAGCGCGATGGCGATGAGGAAGAACGGCCGGCGCCCGTAGAGGTCGGAGAGCTTGCCGTAGAGCGGCGTCGTGATCGTCGCCGTGATCAGGTACGCGGTGGTCGCCCACGCCTGGAGGTTCAGGCCCTGCAGGTCGTCGGCGATGGTGCGGATCGACGTCGAGACGATGTTCTGGTCGAGCGCGGCCAGGAACATGCCCAGCATCAGGCCGCTCAGGATCACGACGATCTGGCGGTGGGTGAACCCGCTGCTGCTGGTGGTGGGGGGCGCCGCGGTGGCGGGCGTGCTCATGAGGCCTCCTGGCCGCGCAGGGCGGCCGACGGCGTGGTGGGGGTGTGGTGGTCCTCGAGATCGGCGGCCAGCTGCTCGAGCAGCTCGGCGAGGCGGACCCGGTCGGCCTCGTCCCAGCGCCCGGTCAGGGCGCCGATCTCGCGGTTGCGGCGGTCGCGGTTGGCCTGGAACACGCGCAGGCCCTCGTCGGTGGGCGCCAGCAGGGTCGCGCGGCCGTCCTCGGGGTCGGGGCGGCGCTCGACCAGCCCGGCACGGACCAGCCCGGCGACCTGCCGGCTGACCGTCGACGGGTCGGAGTGCACCGACTCGGCCAGGGCGTTCGACCGGCGGGGGCCCTCGAGCACGAGCCGGGCGAGCAGGACGTAGGCGGCGCGCTCGACCCCGTCGGGGCCGACGGACTTGCCGGCCTTCGCCCGCTCGACCGCGCGCATGACGCGGATGAGCTGGTGACCGAGGCGGTCCGAGACGAGCCAGCGGTCGTCCACCCCCGGCGGGGCCGGGAGCCGCGAGGATTCCATTGCATGCTCCGTACAATCGGTTGCTGCGTACAAGCATGCGCCTGCCGGGTCCTGCCGCGCCAGCCGGGTCCCCCCGACGAGCACGTCACACTCGCCGGTCCCCCGTCCGGGGTCCTCGCCTGTCCGTCGCCTGTTCCGAGCGAAGGGCACCTTGGCTCGCAGAGACGGGCGGCGGGCGCCCCTCGCCGGACGCCAGGCGCAAGATCCGGATGCGTGGAGCGTGCGCTCCGCTGAGCGGAACGATCGCTCCACGAACACAGATCTCCGCCCCGCGAGCCCTACGGTGTCGGACCGTGGACAGCGAGCGCGTCACCTACGAGCGGGACGGCCACGTCGCGACGATCACCTACTCCCGCCCGGAGAAGCTCAACGCGATCGACGGGGCGATGCGCGCCGGGCTCAACGAGGCGTTCGACCGCTTCCGCGCCGACGACGAGGCGTGGGTCGGGATCGTGACGGGCGAGGGGCGCGCCTTCTGCGTCGGCGCGGACGCGCGCGGCGAGGGCAACCCGGCCGGCGACTTCCCCGGCTCGTTCTGGGAGCGCCCGACCGTGAACTCCTTCGAGAGCGGCTGGGAGATCTACAAGCCCGTGATCGCGGCGGTGAACGGGCACTGCCTGGGCTACGGGCTGACGCTCGTCACCTGGTGCGACCTCGTCATCGCCAGCGAGCGGGCGACGTTCGGCTTCCCCGAGGTGCGCCTGGGCATCCCGACGATCGTCGGCGCGCTGCGGCTGCCCCAGCGCATCGGGTGGCAACCGGCGATGGAGCTGCTGCTCACCGGCGAGCGCGTGGACGCCGAGCGGGCGCGCGAGATGGGGCTGGTGTCGCGGGTCGTGCCGCACGAGGACCTCATGGGTGAGGCACGGGCGCTGGCCGACCGCCTGCTCGCCGGCGCACCCCTGGCCCAGCGCGCGATCAAGGAGATGGCCCGGCGCGCGCCCGACCTGCCCGAGACCGAGGCCATCCGCTTCGGCGAGACCATGCGCCGCGTCGCCGGGGCGACCGAGGACGCCGCCGAGGGCATGGCCGCCGCCCGCGAGAAGCGCGCGCCCCGCTGGCAGGGGCGGTGAGGTGCACTTCGTGCATGTGAGCACTTTGGAGTGCCCCAGCACTCCATAGTGCTCACGTGCGCGCAGCGCACATGGAGCCGATGAGTTCGGTGCTGCGTCGAACTCTGCATGGAGAATCCCGAAGACTGGATGCGTCTCGTGAAGGCGCAGGACGGCCTGGTGACGCGACAGCAAGCGCTCGCTCACGGCCTGACGAACGACAAGATTGCCGCGCACATCGACGGCGAACGGTGGCTGCTGCGGAAGCCCGGCGTCCTCTCGACCTTCACCGGCCCGCTGACCCCGGCCGCGCGCCGTCGCGCAGCGTTGCTGTTCGTGCGCGGGCCGGCGGCCCTGAGTCACGCGTCGGCCGCCGCGGTGCTCGGTCTGCGCCGTGAGGACGAGTCGGCTCCTGTCCACGTCGCGGTCCCCTACGGGTCGTCCGCGCGAGGCTGCGAGGGGGTGTGCGTCCATCGCTCCCGCGCGTTCGCGCACATCACGGTCGACGATGATCCTCCGCGGGTGGGGAAGGTGCACACCATCATCGACCTCGCCGTCGACGAGCCCGATGCGCGGAGCGCGCTGCGGACCCTCACATCGCTCGCCGCCGCCGCTCGGATCCCGGCGCAACGCCTCCAGGAAGCGCTCGAGCTGCGTCGCCCCCGCCGGTACCTCAAACCGCTGCAGGACGCCGTCAGCCTGCTGCGGGACGGGGTCGGCTCGATCCTCGAGACCGACTGGGTGCTCAACGTGGAGCGTCCTCACGCTCTACCCGCACCACGACGGCAGTTCCGCGTCGTCGTCGACGGTCAGTGGCGCGCCGAGGATCTGCTCTTCGAGATGCCGCTCGGCGACCTGATCGTGCGCCTCGATGGCTGGCGATACCACGCGGACAAGCGAACGGCGCAGATCGACCGCGCACGTGACAACGCCGCCGAGCTCGCCCACCGTGCCCGCATGACGTTCGGGTGGGACGAGGTGCACGAGGAACCGTGTCCCACCGCGGTTCTCGTCGGTCGGCGGCTGCGCGAGCTCGGGTGGGAAGACGAGCTGCAGAGGTGCACGTCGTGCATGTGAGCACTTTGGAGTGCCCCAGCACTCCAAAGTGCTCACATGCGCGTCAGCGCACCCGCTCGAAGACCGCCGCGAGGCCCTGGCCGCCGCCGATGCACATGGTCTCGAGGCCGTAGCGGGCCTCGCGGCGCTCCATCTCGCGCAGCATCGTGGCGAGGATGCGCACGCCGGTGGCGCCCACGGGGTGGCCCAGCGAGATGCCCGAGCCGTTGGGGTTCACGCGCTCGTCGGTGACCAGGTCGATGCCCCACTCGCGCCCGACGCCCAGGGCCTGGGCCGCGAAGGCCTCGTTCAGCTCGATCACGTCGATGTCCGAGAGCGACAGGCCCGCCCGGTCAAGGGCAGCGGAGGAAGCCGGCACCGGCCCGATCCCCATCACCTCGGGTCCCACGCCGGCCAGGCCCCAGGACACCAGCCGCGCCAGCGGCCGCAGCCCCAGCTGCTCCGCACGATCCGGCGTCGTCACGATGCACACCGCCGCACCGTCGTTCTGCCCCGACGCGTTGCCCGCGGTGACCGTCGCGTCCGGGTCCTGCTTGCCCATGATCGGGCGCAGCTTCTCCAGCGACGCCAGCGACGCGTCCGGCCGGATGTGCTCGTCGGCGTCGACGACCGTGTCCGACTTGCGCCCGGGCACCGTCACCGGCACCAGCTCGTCGGCGAACCGCCCGTCCTTGACCGCCGCGGTCGCCTTCTCGTGGCTGCGCACCGCGAGACGGTCCTGCTCCTCGCGCGGGATCGAGTACTGCTTGCGGACGTTCTCGGCGGTCTCGATCATCCCGCCCCACACCGGGTGGTTCACGCCGCCGGCGTGCACGCGGCCCTCGGCCAGGGCGTCCTTCATCTGGAAGCCACCGGCCTTGGTGCCCCACCGCGGCGCCGCCGAGTAGTACGACGCCCCCGACATCGACTCCGCACCACCGGCGAGCACCAGGGACGCCCCGCCGGTCTGCACCGCCATCGCCGCGTACAGCACCGCCTGCAGCCCCGACCCGCAGCGCCGGTCGACCTGGATGCCCGGCACCGACACCTCGAGGCCCGCGTCCAGCGCCGCCACCCGGCCGATCGCCGGCGCGTCCATCGTCGGGTAGCAGTGCCCGAACGCGACGTCGTCGATCTGGTCGGCGGTGATCCCCGTGCGCGACACCAGCTCCCGGATCACGGTCGACGCGAGCGTCTGGGGCGCCACGTCCCGCAGGGCACCGCCGAACCCGCCCACCGGCGTCCGCAGGGGCTCACAGATCACCGCATCGACCACGGCAAGGACCTCCTCTAGAGCGCGTACCGGAGGATGACCTCGGCGACGCACGCCGGCTTGGGCCACCCCTCGATCTCCACCGTCCCCCCGATGGTGGCCTGCACACCGTTCGGCACGTCGGTGACGTCCACCAGGCGGCAGTGACCTCGCACACGGCTGGGTACGGGGACGGGCGCCGGGAACCGCACCTTGTTGAGCCCGTAGTTGACGGTCATCGACACCCCCTTCACCTGGAAGGTGTCCCAGCCGAACTTGGGCATGAGGGCGACGGTGAGGAAGCCGTGGGCGACGGTGCGCCCGAACGGTCCGTCCGCGGCCGCCGCGGGGTCGACGTGGATCCACTGATGGTCGTCGGTGGCGTCGGCGAAGATGTCGACGCGGTGCTGGTCGACGGTGACCCACTCGCTCGTGCCGAGGTCCTCCCCCACCGCACCACGCAGCTCGTCGACGTCGGCGAACACACGCATCGGGGCTCCTAGAGATCGACTGGAGATCGGCTAGAGATCAGCGGCGAGTTCCTTGACCTGCCCCACCAACGACACGCGTTCCGCCGGTGTCCCCGCGAGCGGCGTGACGTTGATCGTGGTGACGCCCGCGCCCGCGAAGGCCTGCAGCCGCTCGGCGACGTACGAGCGCGGGCCGATCAGCGACATCGAGCGCACCAGGTCCTCGGGCACCGCGGCGGCGGCCTCGTCCTTCTTGCCGTCGAGGTAGAGGTCCTGGACCTTCGCGGCCTCTTCCTCGTAGCCGTAGCGCTGGGCGAGCTCGTTGTAGAAGTTCTTGCCCTTCGCCCCCATGCCGCCGACGTAGAGCGCGACGAACGGGCGCATGCCGTCGAGCATCTGCTGCGCGACGTCGGCGTCCTCGGTGATGCACAGCGACGCCTGCAGGTAGGTCTGCAACGGCCCCAGCGACGGGTCGCGCTTCGCCCTGCCGGCCTCCAGCGACTCGCCCCACACCTCGTGCGCCCGCTCGGGCACGAAGAGGATCGGCAGCCAGCCCTCGGCGATCTCCGCGGTCAGCGCCACGTTCTTCGGCCCGATCGCGGCGAGGACGATCGGGATCCGGTCGCGCACCGGGTGGTTGATGATCTTCAGCGGCTTGCCGAGGCCCGTGCCCTGGTCCGCCGGCAGGGGGATGTCGTAGTACCGCCCGGAGTGCTGCACCTTCTCGCGGCGCCACACCTGCCGGCAGATGTCGACGATCTCGCGGGTGCGGCCCAGCGGGGCGTCGTAGCGCACGCCGTGGAAGCCCTCGATGACCTGCGGGCCGGACGCCCCGATGCCCAGCGTGAACCGCCCGCCCGAGACGTAGTCGAGGCCGGCCGCGGTCATGGCCGTCAGCGACGGCGTGCGGGTGTAGATCTGCAGGATCCCCGAGGCGATCTCGAGCCGGGTGGTCCGCGCGGCGATGAACCCGAGCTGGCTCACCGCGTCGAAGCTGTAGGCCTCGGGCACGAACGCGATGTCGAGCCCCGCCGCCTCGTGCTCGGCGAGCTCGGCCACCGTCTCCTCGAAGCCGCCGCTGTAGTTCAGCCCCATCCCGATGCGCACCCGGGCACCCTGCCACGATCGCCCTGATCATGGGGAGTGCGAGGCGAGGAGGCGACGTGTTCACGACGACGGTGACGGTGCGCGGCTACGAGTGCGACGCCAACGGCCACGTCAACCACGCCGTCTACCACCAGTACGGCGAGCACGGGCGCACCGAGACCCTCCGGTCCCTCGGCGTGGAGATCGTCGACCTCACGGCGGCGGGCCTCGGCCCGGTGATCCTCGAGACGACGGTGCGCTTCCTCGCCGAGCTGCGCGCGGGCGACGAGGTCGACATCGTGCTCGACCTGCGCTTCGGCGAGGGCAAGACGTTCCGGATGGACATGGAGCTGCGCCGCCGGGACGTGGTGGCCGCGACGATCACCGGGACGATGGGTCTCCTCGACCACGCCACCCGGCGCCTCGTCGCCGACCCCCGCGGCCGCCTGCGGGCCCTGGCCGACCCGGAGGGGGCTCAGGTGCTCGACGACTCGGTGAAGTGACCGGGCCAGTCGCCGTAGCGGATGCGCGGGGTCGAGACCACCTCGCCGAGCCGGGACCACTCGTTGCCGCCGAGGCGCGCCAGCGGCGCGAGCAGGCGAGCGTCGGGGCGTCCGTCGACGAGCACCCCGTCGGACACCGCGATGTGCACGACCCGTCCGAGCACGAGCGTGGAGTTGCCGACGTCGAGCGTCCGCTCGAGACGGCACTCCATCGCCACCGGTGACTCGGCGATCCGCGGGGTCTTCACGTGCAGCGGCGGCTCGCGGGTCAGCCCGGTGGCGTCGATCTCGCTCTCGTCAGGCGGGAAGTCGGTGGCCGTGGCGTTGATGTGCTCGAGCAGCGGCTCGGGCGTCAGGCAGACCGTGAACTCCTCGGTGGCCTGCGCGTTGCGCAGCGAGTCCTTCTCGCCCACCGACGTGAACTGCACGACCGGCGGGTCGGTGCTCGCGACGGTGAAGAACGAGTGCGGCGCGAGGTTGTCGACGCCGTCCGCCGAGCGGGTCACGACCCACGCGATCGCCCGCGGCACGATCACCGCGGTGAGGAGCTTGTAGACGCCGCGGGCGCCCACGGCGTCGGGGTCGAAGTCGGTGCGCACCATCAGTTGTTACCCGGCAGCAGCCCCGTCGGTACCAGTGGCGGCCGCTGGGACGTGGTGGTCGTCGACTCCGGCTCGCTGGTCTCGTCGGCCCCGCTGGTGGGCGCCTCGGACGAGCCGGTCGGCTCCGCACCGCCCCCCGGGGCACTCGAGGTCGTCTCCGGCGCCGAGGGCTCGGTCGACGTGGTCGGGGCCGTCCCGAGCACCGAGCCGACACTGGTGCCCGACTCCCCGCCCGAGAGCGGTGAGCCCTTGACCCGCTCGATGCCCGTGATGGCGAGCATCGCGATCAGGAAGATCAGCAGCGCCGTGGCCGCGAGCAGGGCGTAGCGCCGCCACGGCGGGCGGCGGGCCCCGTCCTCCCCGCTGTCCCCGCTGTCGCCGTCGTCACCAGCCGGGGTGGCGACGAGCGCGGTCGCGTCGTCGTCGCGCTCCTCGCCCGCGTCCATGACGCGCGTGCCCGGCCCGACGACCCGGGTCGCGTCCTCGCCGGGCCCGCCGAGCGCCCGGGTGGCCCCGTCGGAGCCGATCACGACGGTCGGGGTGTCGTCCGCCCCGCGGCCGGGCCCGCCGGCGGGTCCGGTCACCCGGGTCGCGTCGTCGACCGGGGGCATGCCGGTCACCCGCGTCCGGTCGCCGGCGGCGCCGGTCCCTGCGGTGCTCGCCACGACGGTCCGCTCCTCGACCGGCTCGGAGCGGTCTGCACGGTCCCGCGGGCGCAGGCGGCTCCGGACGTGGTCGCGCGTGCGCTCGATCGAGCGCTGGTACACGGCGTCGCCGACCGTGGTGATGACGGCGGCGATGCCGGCCCCGGCCACCGTGCCCATGGCGCCGCCGATGAACGATCCGACGCCGGCCGTCGTGACCGCCGCCGCGGCCCCGCCGGTGAGCTTGACGACCGACAGCCCGGACACCGGCGCCGCGGAGGTCCCGGCGTGGGTGGTCGGGGCGTCCGCGGGCGGTCGGGGAGCCGCCTCGTGGCTGGTCGGCGTCTCGACCGGGGGCCGTCCGGCGGCGCCGCCCGGGAACGCCGAGGTGGGCCCGCCCGGCCCGGCTCCGGGACCGCCGGCACCGGGTGGGCCGTACGACCCGGGTGGGCCCGCGTACTGGCCGGCGTACGGACCGGGCGCTGCGCCGGGTCCTCCCGGGCCGCCCGGCGGACCGGGCCGTCCGGGACCGGGAGGCCCGTACGGTCCCGGAGGTCCGGCGTTCGGCGGCGGACCCTGCGGCCCTGGACCCTGCGGTCCGACGCCCTGCGGCCCGGGACCCTGCGGCCCGGGACCCTGCGGGGGTCCGGGCGCGCGGGGTGGCAGGGGCCCCGGAGGCGGCGGCATCGGGGGACGGCCCGGGCCGTCCGGTTCGGCGCCGTGGCGCCCGCCACCGGCCGACGGGCTGTCGGCGGCGTCGGGGTCGGCGCCGGGCGCGGCGTGCCGACCGCGACCGGGCCCGGGCGGGCCCGGGGGTCCGGACTGCTCGCTCATCCTGCCCTCGCTGACCTCGACGACCGGCCCGCCGACACGCGGCGGACCTCCCCCAACCCTGCCCCACGCCCCCGACGGCCTGCGGTCGGGGCCCGGGAAGCCACCGGGACGGGAACGGCGGGAGCGGGTCGTCAGTCCCCGGAGCGCCGGTGCCGGCCCCCGTTGCCGCGGAGCATCACGGGGCGCGAGGGACGGTCCTCGGACCCGCTCGCGACGTCCTCGCGGAAGGCACGCCGTTCGAGGCCGCGGTCGGCACGGCCGAACGCCCGGCGGACTTCCTCGTAGATCGGCGTCTGCGACATGTGCGGCACCCTACGACTCCGTCCGGGGGTACCGGCGGGCACATCGGTGCGCGATGCCACGCGTGTGATTCGGCCCCTGAGCTGGGAACACCCGGCCGCGGGCCCCCGCGGGACGATCTTGACGAGGGAGTTCGGAAGGCTCGATCACGTACCCGGATCCGAGGTCCACCCGGTCGGATCAATCCGCCGCCGACCGCCCTCACCCGCAGTCGCCGAACCCCGCTGTCCCCCGGAGCACCATGACCACCCAGCCGGCCGGTACGACCGTCCATTCGTCCCAGCCGTACAACGCCGAGCCCCCGCGCACGGCGCTGGCGGACCGCGACCTGACCCCGGTCGACGCCTTCTACCACCGCAACCACGCCGCGGAACGGCCTCGCCTCGATCCGGCGACGTGGGCGCTGCGGGTGGACGGGATGGTCGAGCGGCCGGCGACGTTCTCGCTCGACGCCCTGCGCGAGCGGTTCCGCGAGCACAGCGAGGTCGTGACGCTGCAGTGCGCGGGCAACCGCCGGGCGGGGCTGATGGAGGTGGCCGACCCGCCGGGCGAGACGCCGTGGGGACCGGGCGCCACGGGCACCGCACGCTGGGCGGGGGTGCGGCTCGCCGACGTGCTCCGCGAGGCCGGAGTCGCGCCCGGAGCCACGGACGTCGCGTTCACCGGCGCCGACGTCGCCGAGGAGGCGGACGAGCCGTACGCCGTGTCGGTCCCGCTCGAGAAGGCGCTGGCGGACGAGGTGCTCCTCGCCTGGTCGATGAACGACGCGCCGCTGCCGTCCGCGCACGGCGCCCCGGTGCGCGTCGTCGTCCCGGGGTGGATCGGGGCGCGCAGCGTCAAGTGGCTCGAGCGCGTCACCGTCGCCGACGAGCCCTCCCGCGGCCACTTCCAGGCGGTCGCGTACCGGCTGCTGCCCGCGGACGACGCGCCCGCGCCGGGCCGGGGTGTCGCGCTGGGACCGATCGCGGTCAACGCCGACGTGCTCTCCCCGGCCGACGGCGCCGAGGTGCCCGCCGGACCCGTCCGCGTCACCGGCGACGCGCTCGCCGGCGGCGACCGCACGGTCGTGCGCGTCGACGTCTCCACCGACGACGGCGCGACCTGGCACGAGGCGGACCTCGAGCCGCAGGCGAGCCGGTGGAGCTGGCGCCACTGGCACACCACGCTGGACCTGCCCGCCGGGACGACGCGCGTCGTCGCCCGCGCCTGGGACTCCGCCGCCGGGGTACAGCCGGCCGATCCCGCGGAGCTGTGGAACCCCAAGGGCTACGTCAACAACTCCTGGGCGCGGGTGACGCTGCACGCGGTCGCATCCGGCGGCGGGTGAGCCGACGCGCAGCGGGCACCCGCCGGGGTCACGGACGAGGACCGAGGAGGTCGCTGTGAGCTCGAACGATCGTGGTGTGACGGGCCGCCGCCCGTCGATCGGGGTCCTGATCGCCGTCCTGCTGGCCGTGCTGGTCGCGCTGGCGGTGGTCCTGTTCCTCACCGCCCAGGGCAGCGCCCCGCCCACCAGCCCGCAGACGAACGGGATGGTCGTGCTGCTCTTCCCCGGAGGGCCCTGAGCACCCCACGCCGCGGTCGGGCACGATGACGGGCGAGCAAATGTCCGGACATCTGGGGAGCGGTTCGTGGCTGAGGCGCCCGACCAGCAGGAGCACGAGCCCGACTACCGCTTCACCCTGGCCAACGAGCGGACGTTCCTCGCCTGGCTGCGGACGTCGCTCTCGCTGCTCGCGGCGGGGGTCGCGGTGGTGCAGCTGCTGCCCGAGTTCGCCGTGCCCGGCACCCGCGGGGTCGTCGGCGCCCTGCTCGCGGCGCTGGCCGTGGTGACCGCCGCCGGCGGTGTCCTGCGCTGGCGCGGCGTGGAGTTCGCCATCCGGCGGGGGCGGCCCCTGCCCCGCCAGCGGCTGCCGTGGGTGCTCGCCGGCGGGCTCGTCGTGCTCGCCCTGTTCGGGCTCGTGCTCGTGGCGCTGCGGGCGGCGGCGTGAGCACCTCGCCGTCCGACGCCGGCCTGCAGGCCGAGCGCACCGGGCTGGCCTGGAGCCGCACCTCGCTCGGCGTCGCGGCCAACGCGGTGCTCCTCGCGGTCCGCGAGCTCACCCACGACGGCCCCGGCCCGTCGCTCGTGCTCGCCGGGTCGGCGGCCGCCCTGGCCGTCGTCGTCGCGGTCTACGGCCGGCGGCGTTCCGCGCGCATCAACCGCAGCCCGCTCCCGGTCCCGCTGGCCGCCGGCCGCGCCGTCCCCCTGCTCGGGGCCGCGGTGACGGCGCTGGCGCTGATCACCGGGGTGGTGCTGGCGCTGCGGTAGCCGGCTCCGGTCGGCGTTCCTCGGGCGTCGGCCCCGCCCGGATGAGCGTCACCAGCCCGGCGAGCGCCACCACCGCGCAGACGGTCGCGAGCACGGCCCCGGCCGCCCCGAGGGTGTAGCGCTCCCCCAGCACGACGATCCCGATGGCCGCGGCCGCGATCTGGTCGGCGGTGATCTGCGTCGACAGGCCGGCGTCGAGCCCGCCGTCACGGAACGCCGTCTGCACCAGCAGGATCGACGCGACCGGCAGGATCAGCGCCGCCACGACGACCACGGCGATGAGCGCGGGCGAGCGTCCGTCGGCGATGAGCCGGATGATCAGGCGCACCAGCCCGGACGTCGCCCCGGCACACAGGCCCGAGGCGGCCGCCCGGATCACGGCGCGCACGATCGGCCGCCCGCGCGCCCCGGCGGCCGCCAGCACCACGGCGACGGCCATCACGACACCCACCGCCCCGAGGACGACGGGCGCGGCGGGCGTCCGGGACGGCGGCCCGTGCGCGGCGAGGGTGAGCAGGCCGACGAGGCCCGCGACGAGCACGATCGCGCCGACCCACTCGCCGGTGCGGATGCGCCGCTTCTCCAGCCAGGAGTCCAGCGGCAGCGCGAGGATCAGCGTCGTCACGCCGATCGGCTGGACCAGCGTGATCGAGCCGAACCCGAGGGCCCCGACGTGGATGATCGCGCCGGCGACCATGCACGCGACGCCGCCCCACCACCAGCGGCGACGCAGCAGCGCGCGGAAGAAGCCCCACCCGCCCGCGGCGTCGTCGGGCTCGGCGGCCCGCGCCGTCTCGCGGCGCTGCAGGGCCGCCGAGAAGGCGTAGGCGACGACCGAGCACAGCGCGAGCGCGACCGCCACCGTCGGCTGACTCGTCACCGGAGCACCACGGGGAGTTCCTACCCGCCCGCCCTCAGCGGACGAACGCGCTGTGACCCGTGACCGCCTTGCCGACGATCAGCGTGTTCATCTCGCGGGTGCCCTCGAAGGAGTACAGCGCCTCGGCGTCGGCGAAGTAGCGCGCGACCCCGTTCGCGAGCAGCACGCCGTTCCCGCCGACGAGCTGGCGGGCCCAGCCGACGGTCTCGCGCATGCGGGTGGCGCAGAACTCCTTGGCCAGCGACGAGTGCGCGTCCGAGCCGCCCCCGGCGTCGAGGAGCTGGGCGTTGCGCACCGCCATGCCCAGCGACGCCGTCACGTTGCCCAGCATCTGCACGAGGAGCTCCTGCATGAGCTGGAACCCCGCGATGGGGCGCCCGAACTGCTCGCGCTGCTGCGCGTAGGACAGCGCCATCTCGTAGGCGCCCATCTGCGTGCCGGTCGCGCCCCACGACGCGTTGGCGCGCGTGACCCGCAGGACCCCGCCCGCGTCGGCGAACGTCCCGGTGCCGCCGGCGAGGCGGTGCTCGTCGGGCACCCGCACGCCGCGCAGGGCGATGTCGGCGTTCTGGACGATCCGCAGGGCCGTCTTGCCCTCGATCTTGGCGATCGTCATGCCCTCGGTCTCGCGCGGGACGACGAAGCCGCGCACCTCGTTCGTCTCGAGGTCCTTCGCCCAGATCACGATGATGTCGGCGAACGTCGCGTTGCCGATCCAGCGCTTGTCGCCGTCGAGCACCCAGCCGTCGCCGTCGCGACGCGCGGTGGTCTCCATGCCGCCCGCGACGTCGGAGCCGCCGTGCGGCTCGGTGAGCCCGAACGCGCCGATCGTCTCCATCCGGGCCATCGACGGCAGCCAGCGCTGCCGCTGCTCCTCGGTGCCCCCGGCCCAGATCGAGCCCATCGCGAGGCCGGAGTGGACACCGAAGAAGCTGTTCACCGACGGGTCGACGCGGGCGATCTCGGCGGCGACGAAGCCGAGGAACAACCGCCGGGCGGGCTCGTCGGCGCTCGCGCCGAGGCCGTAGGGCAGCCCGGCGAGGTCGAGGTCGGCGAACCCCTTGACCAGCTGCATCGGGAACTCGGCCCGCTCCCACGCGCCCTCCACGAGCGGGGCGACGTCCTCGGCGAGGTACGAGCGCAGTCGCCGCAGGATGGCGGTCTCGGCGTCGGTGAGGAGCGCGGCGTAGTCGTAGAAGTCGGCGGCGGCGTCGCGGTCCGGGTCGAGGTCGAGCGCGGGCCGGGGCAGCGCCGGGAAGTCCGCCGGGAGATCGGGCATGGGTCCAGCCTGGACCGCCCTCCCCGGACGCGCACCACGGGCGGGTCGCCGGCGAGCCCGCCGGAGATGATGCTTGTACTATCCAAGCAAATGCTCCTCCGTCGAGGGATCGTCCGGGCGCGGGGCGCGCAGTCGGTGGACGATGGGACGCGAAGCGGTGGCGCGTTCGAGAAAGGTGGACGTCGGTGGACGGACAGGAACCGATCATGATCTTCGGTCGGGTGACGCGGAGCGACGGTGCGCCGGTCCCCGGCGCGGCGCTGACGCTGTGCGACCTCTCCGGTGACCAGCTCGACCGTGCCGCCGCCGACGAGGGCGGCCACTACCAGCTGGTGCCACCGACGGGCGGGACGTACCTGGTCATCTGCGCCTCGTCGACCCACCAGCCCCAGGCCTCGCTCGTGGCCGTCGCCGACCGGCCGCTGCGCCACGACGTCGGCCTCGCCGGTGGCGGCGCGTCGCTCGGCGGCACGGTGGGCGTGCGCCACGGGTCCGGCACCAACGGCGCCGGCACGGGCGTCAGCAGCGGGTGGGGCGACGTCGTGCTCACCCTCACCGACGTGCGCGGCACCGTCGTCGCCGTGACACGCTCGGGCGCCGACGGCAGCTACCGCTTCGCCGACCTCACCGAGGGCACCTACACCCTCACCGCTGCCGCCCCGCGCCTCGCGCCGGTGGCGGAGACGGTCCGTGTCCCGAGCGAGGGCCACGTGGCCCACCACATCGCCCTCGCCACGCGCACCCGGCTCTCGGGCACGGTGCGCTCCGCCGGCGCCGGGCGTCCCGTCGCCGAGGCGCTGGCGACGCTCGTCAGCGAGGACGGCCACGTCGTGGGCTCGCGCGTCACCGGCGAGGACGGCTCGTTCCGCTTCGACGACGTCGCCCACGGCGTCTACACGATCACCGCCAGCGGCTACGCCCCCGTCGCGTCCGAGATCGAGATCGGCCCGGGACACCCGTCGGACGTGGTGCTGAGCCTGGTCCCGCCGGCGGTCGACCCGCCGTCCGACACCGAGCACCCGCCGCGCCCGGACGCCCCGCGCGGGGACGACGGCGCGGCCGCGGGCAACGGCTTCGGCCGGCACGTGCACCCGGCCGCGGCCCCCTACGGCGCCGACACCACCCCGTCCGGCGGCGAGCGCTGGTGAGTGCGGGCGCGGCCGGCCCGTCCCTGACCGACACGTCGCGCGGCCGCGGCTGGGTGCGCGGCGCCGCCGTCACCAGCGACGGCTGGCCGGTGCCGTTCGCGGTGGTGACGGTGATCGACGCGGCCGGCACCCAGATCGGCGGCACCACGGTCGGCGGCGACGGGGCGTTCCTCGTCGAGGGCCTGCCCGAGGGACCGGCGACCGTCATCACCTCGGCGGTCGGGCACACCCCGGCCGCGCGCCCCCTGGCCGGCTCGGGCGACCTCGGCCGGGTCGTGCTGACCCGCTCGGGCGCGCTGAGCCTGCCCGCCCCGGGGCGCTGGGAGATCGACCCCGTGCACTCGCGGATCGCGGCGTCGGCGTTCCACCTGGGAATCACGAAGGTGCACGGGCGGCTGCGCCGGTTCTCGGGCGCGATCGAGATGGGCGGCGACCTCGCGTCCACGCGCGTGCACGCGGCCATCGACCCTGCCAGCGTCGACACCGACGACGACACCCGCGACCAGCACCTGCGCGCCGGCGACTTCCTCGACGTCGTCGCGTTCCCGCGCATCGAGTTCACCTCGACCGCGGTCACGGGCCACACCCCCGACCACTGGACGATGACCGGCGACCTCGTCCTCAAGGGCGTGCGCAACACCGTCGACCTCGACGTCGTCTACCACGGCGCGGGTCCCGACCTCTGGGGCGGCGAGCGCGCGGGGTTCTCGGCGACGACGCAGCTCTCGCGCGACGACTTCGACATCCGCTGGAACCAGTCGGTGATCGCGGGGATCTTCGCGGTCGGCCGGACGCTGCGGATCGAGATCGACATCGAGGCCGTCCGCACCGCCTGACGGTCGACGGGGCCGGGCGCTGCCCGATGATCACGTCGGAGCGGGCTCGTGGTGGTGGCCGGCCTCGCCCGCGGCGGCGCCGAGGACCACGTCGTGCACGACCGGGTGGCCGTCGACCGCGATCAGTGCGGCGCGGGGCCGCGCCGCACGCCCGCCCATCCGGTGCGGCGTGCAGATGAGCATGAACTCGCCCGACTCCGGCGGCTCGAGGCGGTAGGCCCCGTCGGGATCGGTGTGCTCGCGGGCCACCTGCTCGCCGCCGCTCGAGACGAGCGTCAGCACCGCCGGCCGGGCGTCCCCGTCCTCGCCCAGGACGCGGCCGTGCACCGGCCCGACGCCGCCGACGCCCGCCTCGTCCTCCCCGGCGTGGGGCACCTCCTCGCGCGGGTCCGGGGCGAACTGCGGCTCGCCGGCGGTCAGGCCGCCGCTGTTCGCGCGCGTCACCACCGCCATGAGCACGATCGCGGCCGCCACGAGCACCACCGGCGCCACGAACGACCAGTCCGGGGCGAAGCGCTGGACCACGGCGTTGCCCCCGGCCGCGGCCACCACGGCGAGCAGGCGCAGCGGGGAGTTCCAGTTCCACGAGAACGGCTTGTGCAGCTCGACGAGGCTCGAGACCCAGTTCGTCACCGTGCCCGACAGGAAGCTCGTCGGCGTGCCGGCCGGGCCCACGTAGCGCAGCGCCGCGGCCTGGACACCCATCGCCAGCCCGGCGCCGACCACGAGGACGACGACCTTCCACGGCGCAATCGGGCTGTCGTCGTCCACGCCGTACCAGAACGCCCCGAGCACGAGCAGCAGCGCGAGCTCGAACGTCAGCGTCGCCCCGACGGCGTTGCGCCACGGCCACCGGCGCATGGCCAGCCCGCAGAACACGGTGCCGGCCACGAGGCCGCCGCAGTAGCCGAGCATCGCGCAGACGTTGTCGACGACCTGCGTGACGTCGCCCTGCCCCAGCCCGAGGCCGAGCAGCACCAGGTTGCCGGTCATCGTGCTCGCGAAGACCTGGTTGAAGGCGAAGTAGGTGACGACGTCGATCGCCCCCGCCGCGGCGGTGAGCAGGACGGTCACGGCGCTGAGGGTGCGGGGGCGCCGTTCCGGTTCGTCGAATCCGGTCATCCCGCCCGACGTTCGCAAAGGTGCTTTACGAACAGATTACCGAGCGGTGCGCGAGTGGGTCAGCCCACAACGCTGAACGGCTCAGCGCGGCAGGGCGGCCCGCTCCCGCAGGACGACGTCGATGTGCACCGGCGAGCCGTTCACCGTCACCCGCGTGACGGCCGGGGCCGCGGCGCCCGGGCCCCGGGGGCTCGCGATCACGAGGTAGTCGCCGGATCGCCCGTCGGAGCTGAGCGTGAAGCGGCCCTCGTCGTCGGTGGTGGTCCGGTCGGCCTCCCGCCCGCCGGCGTCGACGAGCGTGAGCACCGCCGTCGCGGGCCCGTCGTCGTGCGCCACGATCCGGCCCGCGACGGCGACCGGGCGGGCCGCGAGGTCGGTCGACGGGCCGGGCGCCGGCCCCCAGCCCGCGTCGTCGGGCTCCTGCCCCGACTCCTCCCCCAGGGACTCGCCCGGCGCCTCGGCCTCGGCGAGCGAGGGCTTGGCGGTGTCGAACAGGGACGCGATCGCCGCGACGAAGCAGCAGGCCGCGGCGAAGCCGAGGGCGAGGAACAGGCCGTCGGCGAAGGGGCCGGAGATCAGCTCCGGGAAGAAGCTGCGGCCCGTCAGGAACCCGGCCTGCTGGGGCCCGACCTGGGCGAGGACGTCGGGGCCCAGCAGGGTCTCGATCGGGTTGTAGCCCAGGAGCGCGGCGAACAGCGTGCTCACCGGCGGGAGCTCGGCGATGCGGCCGGCGACGTCGGCGGGCACGCCCTGGCCGGTCAGGCCCCCGAAGAGCGCCGCGGGCAGCGTCGAGGCGAGCCCGAGGATCAGCATCGAGAAGAAGATGCCGATCGAGAGCACGGTGGCGCCGTTCATGAACGTCGCCGTCATGCCCGCCGCCGCGCCGCGCTGGCGGGGCGGGACGCTGTTCATGATCGAGGCGCGGTTCGGCGAGGAGAACAGGCCCATCGCGAGGCCGTTGACCGCGAGCAGGAGCGCGAACAGCGGGTACGGGAAGTCGACGGGCAGGAAGCCCATCGCGAGGAAGCTCGCGGCGGCCACGATCATGCCGCCGGCGGCGTACCAGCGGGCGCCGTGGCGGTCGGAGAGGTAGCCCGAGACGGGTCCGGCGACGAGGAACCCGATGGTCAGCGGCACCATGTAGATGCCGGCCCACAGCGGCGTCGACTCGTAGTCGTAGCCGTGGCGGGGCAGCCAGATGCCCTGCAGCCAGATGATGAGGATGAACTGCAGGCCACCGCGCCCGAGCGCCGAGAGCAGGTTGGCGACGTTGCCGGCGGTGAAGGAGCGGATCCCGAAGAGCGACAGGTGGAACATCGGGTGCGCGACGCGCCGCTCGATCGCGACGAAGACCGCGAGCACCACGACGCCGCCGATGAGGCACACCAGCACGGTCGGGCTGGTCCAGCCCATGACGTGCCCGCCGTAGGGCTGGATGCCGTAGGTGATGCCCATGAGCACCGCGATCAGCCCGACGGCGAAGGTGACGTTGCCCCACCAGTCGATGCGGCCCTCGTGGCGCTCGCTGGTCTCCTTGAGCTTCGCCCAGGCCCAGATCGTGCCGCCGACGCCGATGGGCACGGACACGATGAACACGAGGTGCCACGCCACCGGCGCGAGCACCCCGCCGATGATCAGGCCGAGGAACGAGCCGGCGATCGCGGCGATCGAGTTGATGCCGAGCGCGAGGCCGCGCTGCCGGGCCGGGAAGGCGTCGGTGAGGATCGCCGTCGAGTTGGCCAGCAGCAGCGCCCCGCCGATGCCCTGCAGCACGCGCATGGAGATCAGCCAGATCGCCCCGGCGTCGCCCTGCAGCCACGTGACGGCGAGCAGGATCGAGAACACGGTGAACACCGCGAACCCGAGCGTGTACATCCGCGTCCGGCCGTACATGTCGCCGACCCGGCCGAAGGTGACGACCAGGACCGCCGTCACCACCAGGTAGCCCATGATCAGCCACAGCAGGTAGCTGATGTTCTCCGGACGCAGCGGGTCCAGCGCGATCCCGCGGAAGATGTCCGGCAGCGCGATCAGCAGGATCGACATGTTGATCGTCACGATCAGCACGCCGAGCGTGGTGTTGGTCAGCGCGACCCACTTGTACCGCGGGCCCAGGTGCGCCACCGCCGGCGCCACCGCACTACTGCTCGCCACGTCGCCTCCGGCTCACGCCAAGATTATTAGGTTCGGGCAACTATCCTAAGCATGCCCGTTCGCGGGTGGGGATGTGACGTCGTCGGTAGCGTGCGGTCCCGTGCCCACCACGCTCACGGCCGACGTCGTGCGCCGCGCGATGCTCAACTGCTCGAAGGGCGACGCGAAGCGCATGACGGTCGTCGACGCCGCCGTCGGCGCCGACCTGGAGCAGGTCGAGTTCGTCGGCTGGCACGACCCGCGGATGCCGCAGCGCGCCTACCTCGTGACCCTGCGCGAGGGCAACACCATGGGCACCTACATCTGCGACGACCTCGCCTGCCCCGCCACCACCCGCCTCGAGCGCAAGCCGAGCGCCGGCGTCACGCCCGAGCTGAACCTGCCCGTCGAGGAGCGGGTGGCCGGGCTGCGGGTGCGCGTCGACGGCTTCCTGGCCGCGATCCGCGGCCGGGAGGACGCGGCGCGGACGCCGGCGTAGGCGCGCTACGAGCCGGTCTGCGGCACCAGCACCGGCAGCGCCCGCAGCGCCAGGTCGACGAGCACGGGCTGGGCCTGGTCCACCGGCACCGGGCGGTCCGGGGTGAGGGTGAAGCTGGCCGTCACCCGGCCGTAGACCACGACGAGCACCGGGCCGTCGGGGTCCGGGTAGTAGACGGCCTCGGCCGCACCGAACGGCACCGGCTGCGCGGGGACCCCGGAGCTCGCCTGCGCGTCACGGTTGACCCGCGACTGCGCCGACGCGGCCTGGGGGTCGGTGTAACCGCTGGTGAGCACCTTGAGCACCAGGGTGTTCGACGGCGGGGCGCCGGGGCCGCCGAGCGAGTTGTAGTTGCACGTGACGCGCTCGAGCCGCCCGACCTGCGGGGAGGGCACGTCCCGCAGCGCGGTGACCCGCACGCTGCCCAGCGGGAGCCCGAGGTAGTTGGGCAGCTGGTCCGACGGCAGCACCTGGTCGCAGTCGGTGGGCAGGATGCTGTTGCGGGGCGGTGGCGCGCTGGTGAGCGGCGCGGCGCCCGGACCGGGGAACTCCGGGATCGGCGGCGTGCCCGAGGGCAGGCCGGAGGAGCAGGCCCCGAGGAGGACGGCGAGCGCGCCGAGCAGCAGAGCGCACCGGGCCCGGTACCGACGGGTCGCTCCCGGTCCCACTCGCCTCATCGCCCCCGCCCGTCGTGACTCGCTGCACCGTACTCGGCCGGCGGGGTCAGTCGGTCGTCCGGTCCGATCCCTCCAGCTCCGCCAGCACCCGCTGCGCCACCGCGAACGCCCGGTTCGCCGCCGGCACCCCGGCGTAGACGCCGACCTGGAGCAGCACCTCGACGATCTCCTCCCGGGTCAGGCCGTTGCGGCGCGCGGCGCGCACGTGCAGGCCCAGCTCGCCGTCGTGGTGCAGGGCCGCGAGCACCGAGAGCGTCACGATGCTGCGCTCGCGCCGCTCGAGCCCGGGCCGGGTCCAGATGCCGCCCCACGCGTAGCGGGTGATGAAGTCCTGGAAGTCGGCGGTGACCTCGTCGGTCGTCGCGACGGCCCGGTCGACGTGCTCGTCGCCGAGCACCGCGCGTCGCACCTCCTCGCCGGCGGGGTCCCAGTCCTGCGTGGAGGGGTGCGGGCTCACGGGCGGTCCTTCCTCGTCTGCAACAGGTCGTCGACGAGCGCGGCCGCCTCGCCCAGGGCTCCCGCCGGGTCGAGCAGCGCGCCGACCTCGTCGGCGTCGCCGAGCGCCTCGGCCAGGACGTCGGCGAACGGGCGACCCTCGTCCTGGGCGGTGGCCGCGGCCGTCGTGACGAGGTCCTTCGCCGCGGCGTGCCCGAGCCGCGCGCGCAGACCGGTGGTGGCCTGCTCGGCGAGCAGCAGGCCGCCGGTGGCGTCGAGGGAGGCGGCGACCCGGTCGGGGTCGACGGCGAGGTGGCCCAGCGCGTCGGCCAGCCACGACGCGCCGGACCCGACGGCGCGCAGCAGCTCGGTGAGCGGCCGCCACTCGGCGTGCCACGGGCCGGCGGCGCGCTCGTGCTCGTGCAGCGACGCACCGGTGAGCACCGAGGCCACGAGGCCGGGCGCGGCGATCGCGGCGGCGCGGGCCGAGACGGCGGCGACGGGGTTGCGCTTGTGGGGCAGGGTCGACGAGCCACCGCGGCCGGGGACGTCCTCGCGGACCTCGCCGACCTCGGTCTGGGCGAGCAGCACGAGGTCGGTGGCCACCGACCCGACCGCGGCGCCCGCCCGGCCGAGCAGCCCGGCGAGCTCGGCCACGCGTCCCCGCTCGGTGTGCCAGGCCAGCACCGGCTCGGCGAGGTCGAGGCGGCGGGCCAGGGCGGCGCGGAGCGCCCGCCCGTGGCCGTCGAACGCCGCCAGCGTCCCGACGGCCCCGCCGAGCTGGACCGCGGGACGCCAGGCGTCGAGGGCGGCGACGGCGGCGTCGAGCCCGCTGCACCAGCCGGCGAACCGCAGCCCGGCGGTGATCGGGGCGGCCTGCTGGAGCAGGGTGCGCCCGGCCGCGGGACGGTCGCGGTGGGTCGCGGCGAGGCCGGCCGTGGCATCGGCCGCCGTGCACAGGTCGGCAGCGATCGCCGCGACGGCCCGTCGGGACACCAGCATCGCGGCGGTGTCCATGACGTCCTGGCTGGTGGCCCCGCGGTGGACACCGGAGGCCGCGGCCCCGTCGAGCCGCTGCCGCAGCGCGGCGACGAGGGGCACGACGGGGTTCCCCGACGCGGCCGCCTCCTCGCCGAGCGCGTGCGCGTCCACGGGGCGGGCGCAGGCGTCCGTGATCGCGTCGGCATCGGCACGCGCGAGGGTGCCGACGTCCGCGGCCGCCTGCGCGAGGGCGGACTCGACCTCGAGCAGCGCGGCGACCCACGCGTCGTCGGCGACCGCCGTCCGGGCCTCCCCGCGCGCGAGCACGGGGTCGAACAGGCCGGGGCGGTCGGTCACCGGGGCATCATGCCTGCGCCGTCGCACCCTCGTCGTGGACCGGGTGCGCGCCCTCGCCGAACTCCTCGACGATCTTGGCGCAGAACGCGTCGAGGTCGTTCGGGTTGCGGCTGGTCACCAGCCCCCGGTCGACGACGACCTGCTCGTCGACGGCGGTGCCGCCGGCGTTGCGGATGTCGGTGCGCAGGCTCGGGTAGGACGTGAGCGTGCGGCCACGGACGAGGTCCGCCTCGACGAGCGTCCACGGCGCGTGGCAGATGGCGCCGACCGGCTTGCCGGCCGCGAAGATCGCCGTCACGAACGACAGCACGTCGCCGCTCTGGCGCAGCTGGTCGGCGTTGATCGTGCCGCCGGGCAGGATCAGCGCGTCGAAGTCGTCGGCCGAGACGTCGGCGACCGCGGCGTCCGGCGTGAACGTGTCGCCCTTGTCGATGTCCGAGTTCATCGCCTGGAGCGCGTCGGTCGACAGCGAGATCAGCGTGGATCGTGCGCCTGCCTCGTCGACGGCCCGGCGGGGCTGCTCGAGCTCCGCCTGCTCGACGCCGTTGGTGGCGATGATCGCGACCCGCAGTCCGTCCAGTGCGCCGGCCATACCGGGTTCCTCCTCGATGCGTCGGTGACGGTCCGCATCGGGTTGCCGACGACCGCCCGGCCCGAAACGGTCAGCGCCGTCGCAGCACCAGGCCCGGGGCGAGGGGGCCGGAGGTCTCCCGCGCCGCGGCCCAGCCGGTGAGCGCGGCCAGGTCGATGCCGTGGCGGGCGGCCGCGGCCGGGGCCTGGGAGGCGGTCTCGGCGCCGCGGCGCAGCAGCGACGACGCGCCGCGCGGGTTGCCGCGCTGCTCGTGGGTCAGGCCGACGGCGAGCTGCGCCAGGCCCTTCCACAGCAGCCGCTCGTCGTCCGGCGCCGCCTTCCAGGCACCCTCGAGGACGTCGTGGGCGTCGAACGGGCGGTCGGCGTCGAGGAGCTCCTGGGCCCTGGCGAGCACCTCGCCGGGTGGGAGGTCCTCGTCCTCGTCGTCCGCGCGGGGCACGCCCGCCGCCCCGTAGGGCAGCGGGCGCCCGCTGGCGTCGCGGGGTCGCGCGTTGCGGGCGCGGCCCTCGGTGTCCCGGTCACGGTCCCCGGCCATGACCCCGACCCTAGGACAGTTGTCAGGACGAGGAGCGGGACTCCTGCTCGGTGCCGGCCGTGCCGCCCGGGCCCTCCGTCCCCTTGCCGCCCGCCTCGCCGCCCGTCTCGCGGGCCTCGAGCTCGGGCGACTCCTCGGAGGCCTCGGACGCCTCGGCCTGCGCCCCGCCGTTGCGTGTCGACATCAGGCTGGTGACCGTCACGATCGCCAGGGTGGCGACGATGACGACGAGCGAGAGCCAGGTCGGCACCTCGGGGAACGCCGGCGAGACGTCCTCGTGCAGGTAGAGCAGGATCAGCTTGACGCCGATGAAGGCGAGGATGAAGGCCAGGCCGTAGGAGAGGTGCACGAGCCGGTCGAGCAGGCCGACCAGCAGGAAGTACAGCGCCCGCAGGCCGAGCAGCGCGAACGCGTTGGCCGTGAACACGATGTAGGCGTTCTGCGTGATGCCGAAGATCGCGGGGATCGAGTCGAGGGCGAACACCAGGTCCACCGACAGGATCACGGCGACGACGATGAACAGCGGGGTGACCCCCCACTTGCCGTTCACGCGGGCGGTGAGCTTGCCGTCGTCCTTGTAGCCCTCGTGGTCGCCGGCGTCCTCGTGCACCGTCACGAACCGACGGACCAGCTTGACCGCGCGGTTGTCGTGCATGTCCTTCGGTTCCTCGCCGTGCTGCTTGATCAGCGTGTACGCCGTGTACAGCAGGAAAGCACCGAAGATGACGAAGACGAACGCGAACGCGGAGATCACCGCGGCACCGATGGCGATGAAGATCGCGCGCATGACGAGCGCGCCGATGACGCCCCAGAGCAGCACCTTCTGCTGGTGGCGCTTGGGCACCGCGAACTGCCCGAGGATCACCGCGAAGATGAACAGGTTGTCGACCGAGAGACTCTTCTCGACCAGGTAGCCGGCGAAGTACTCCGTGCCGGCCTGCGTGCCCATCGCGAACAGCAGGATCACGCCGAAGATCACGGCGACGACGATGTAGATGACCGACCAGAGGGTCGCCTCGCGGAAGCTGACCTCGTGGGGCGACCGCGCGTGCCAGATGTCGATGGCCACGAGCACGGCGATGCCACCGACCGTGGCCGCCCAGACCCAGAAGGGGACCGTCACGCCTGCTCCTCCACCATTTTGCCGTCGCTTTACCGAACTGCTCGCGGGGCCAACGTGTCTGCCACGGCGAGGGTTCCCCGGTGTGACGATACCGACGCCGCGTGGATCCTTCCCCGATGTCGTATTCGGTAGTCCTGTCACCCGACCGGGCGTCGGTCCCGTGTGTCCTCCGGTGACGCCGGCGCCGGGCCACCAGTGTCGTCGCCGACGGCGGGGTGACGGACGGCGGAGGAACGCGTGGGCCCGAGACGGTGGCGGGCCGCGGTCGTCCTCGCCGCCGCCGGTCTCCTCGTCACGGGCGCCGCACCCGCCCCGCCTCCGCCACCCGGCCGCGTGCTCGCCGAGCTCGTCGTCCCCCGGGTCGCGCCGGACCTCCCCGGGACCACCTACCGGGAGTTCACGACGACGCTGCCCGACCCGCGCGGCGGCCCGCTGCGCGGCGACGTCGTCGAGGTCGACCTCACCTCCCCCGCGGTGCGCGTCGACCTCCTGACCCCGCCGGTCGTGCCCGCCGTCGCCACCGTGCCCGAGCTCGCCGCCCGCGCCGGCGCGGTCGTCGCCGTCAACGGCGGCTTCTTCGACGAGGGCGGGACCGGGGCGCCGGTCGGGGTCGAGATCGTCGACGGTGCGGCGCGCACGTCCGGGGTGCCGGTGGGGCGCCGCCCCGCGCCGCCGGCACCACCCGGCGAGGGGCCGGACGCCGTCGTCGGGCTCGACGCCGACGGGCGGGCGCACCTCGCTCGGGCGCGGTTCCGGGGCGCGCTGCGGGCCGGCGCCCGGGTCGTCCCGCTCGCGGGCCTCGACGGCTACGCGGTGCCCGTCGACGGGATCGGGGTGTTCGACCCGGCCTGGGGCGACGCGCCGCGGGCGCCCGCGACGTGCGGATCGGACACCGACCCCGACGCCCCGTGCAGCGCGGACGTCCACGAGCTGCGGGTCCGCGGCGGGCGGGTCGTCGGGGCGGGCCCGCCCGGCGCCGGGCGGCTGCCGGGCGGGACGGTCGCGCTCGTCGGGCGCGAGACGGGGGCGGCGGCGTTGCGGGGGCTGCCGATCGGGACGGCCGTGACGGTGGAGGCCGCCCTGGAGGCGGTCGGCGCCCCGCCGCTGCGCGTGGCGCTCGGGGCGCTGCCGCTCGCCCGCGACGGGGCGGCCCTGGCCGGGCTCCAGGACACCGAGCGCGCGCCGCGGACCGCGGTGGGCCTCTCCGCCGACGGCCGGCGCCTGTGGCTGGTGACGGTCGACGGCCGGCAGGACGCGAGCATCGGCGTCACGCTGGCCGAGCTGGCGCGGCTGCTGACCGACCTCGGGGCGCCGATCGCGGCGAGCCTCGACGGCGGCGGATCGACGACGATGGTGCGCCGGGGCCGTGACGAGGACCTCACGATCGTGAACGCGCCCTCCGCCGACCCACTGCGCGCCGTGACCGACGCCCTCGCCGTGCTGCCCCGCTGACCTGCCAGCCTGGCGGCCACGCTCGCGTTGAACGTCAGGAAAGCCCCCAGCTCGCCGCACGCCGTTCCCGGCACGGTCACCCCGCGTGGCGGACAGCCCGGACGAATCCATCCGGATCCCCGGGAACACGCGGCGCCGCCATGGGGTTCAATGGGCTGTCCGGACCGGGCGCCATGTGCCCCCGGGTCTCATATATAAGAGCCGCCAGGGACGATCGTTCGGCTGAAGCCCTGGTGTGCCACGCGCCGCGAGGCGGCTCATCGCCCGGTTCGGACACCTGACGCAGAACGGCCCCGGCACCCACCAGGGTGCGGGGCCGTTCGTCGTGCCGAGCGGCTCAGCCGCCGTCCTCGGCGCCCTCGGGCTGGCTGCCGGGCAGCTGCTGGCCGAACTGCTGACCGCACTGCTCGGCGGCCTGCTGGACGGCCGCCGGGTTCGGCTGGTTGGAGGCCTGCGAGAGGCAGTCCTGGAACTGCTGCACCGACTGGCCGCCACCGAAGTTGAGGAACGCGAAGCCCAGGAAGAACAGGGCGATGCTCAGGACGATGTTGACGATCAGGCTCAGGATGCCGAGCACCAGGCCCGTCGTCGCCATGCCCTTGTTGTTCGCCTCGAGCCGCTTGGCCCGGCCCCGGCCGACGACGCCGAGGATGATCGCGACGATGCCGAGGATGCCGCCGACGACCGGGAGCCACCAGCACGTCAGCAGCGCCAGGATGCCGAAGATCAGCGCGGCGACACCCATGCCGTTGCGCGGCTTGGTCGGCACGGCCGGCTGGCCCCAGCCCGGCGTCTGGCCCCCCGGCCCTGCGTAGCTCGGCTCGCCGTAGGGCTGCTGCCCGTAGCCACCCTGCTGCCCCTGCTGGCCGTAGCCGTCGCCTGGAGTGCTCACATCGACGTCCTCTCGCCCTGGAGTCCGACCCGCGGTCGGGGCGGCCATCGTGCCACCGGTACCCGTTCCCGTCGGGACCGCACCGAACCGGGCGAACCGAGCGGGTGGATTTCCTGACGTCCAACGTCAGCGTGGCCGCCAGGCTGAAACACGCCGAGCAGCCGAACGGGCTCAGGCCAGGGCGGTGGCGTGGGCGCGGGCCTCGTCCTGGCGGCGCTGCTCGGCGCCGGTGGCGATCGGCGCCCCGATCCACGACTCCGGGATCCCGAACGCGTCGACGAGGGCCCGGGCGTGGGGGCGCAGTTCCAGGCAGAGCCGGTTGACCTCCGCCGTGATCGCCTTGGACCGGGCGGCGGAGATGCGGCCGTGCTCGAGGAACCAGCCCTTGTCCTCCTCGATCAGCGACAGCGCGTAGAGGTCGCAGACCTTGCCGAGCAGGGCGCGCGCCGACGGGTCGACGCACGCGTCGATACCGCGCACGAACGCGTCGAGCACGAGGCCGTCGAGGTGGCTGCGGGCCGCGCGCAGGAGGTGGTCCTGGGCACCGTTGAAGATCTCGAACTGGCGCTCGGGCGAGATGCCCTTGTCGCGCGCCGGGCGCAGGCGCCGCACGAGCCCGTCGAGGGTGTGCTCCTCGCGGTCGTCGAGGAGCTTGACCTGCCACGACCGGTCGCGCACGTCCTCCTCGTCGCGCCCGGGAGCCACGGCCCGCAGGCGCTCGGCGAGCTGGCGCAGCGAGGTGCGCTCGGCGACGGTGTCGAGCACCTGGTCGGCGACGAAGCGCACGGTGCCCAGGGTGTCGAGGTGGCCGAAGTCGTCGGCGTACCCGGAGATCAGGCCCTTGGCGACGAGCTGGAGCAGGACGGTGTTGTCGCCCTCGAAGGTCGTGAAGACGTCGGTGTCGGCGCGCAGCTGACCCAGCCGGTTCTCCGAGAGGTAGCCCTGGCCGCCGCACGCCTCGCGGCACGCCTGGATCGTCGCCGTCGCGTGCCACGTCGAGAGCGCCTTGGTGCCCGCCGTGCGCGACTCGAGCTCGCGCTGGCGCTTCTCGTCGACGTCGCCGCCGGCCTCGCGGGTGGTCTGGACGTCGTGGAGCATCTCGACGAGCTCGTTCTGCGCGAACCGCATCGCGTAGGTGCGGGCGAGCCCGGGCAGCAGCTTGCGCTGGTGGGCGAGGTAGTCGAGGACGGTGATCTCCTCGTCGCTGCCCGGCGCCGCGAACTGGCGCCGCGCCTCGCCGTAGCGCACCGCGATCGTCTGGGCCAGCGCCGCCGCCCCGACCGCGCTGCCCGAGACGCTGACCCGCCCGCGCACGAGCGCACCGAGCATCGTGAAGAAGCGCCGGTTCTCGCTCTCGATGGAGCTCGAGTACGTCCCGTCCTCGGCGACCGTGCCGTAGCGGTCGAGCAGGTTCTCCCGCGGCACGCGGACGCCGTGGAAGGCGAGGCGTCCGTTGTCGACGCCGTTGAGGCCCTCCTTGTGCCCGTCGTCGGTGATCTCGACGCCGGGCAGCACCTCGCCGTCGTCACCCCGCAGCGGCACCAGCACGGCGTGCACCCCGTGTCGCTCGTCGCGGCTGTAGAGCTGCACGAACACCGCCGCCATCCGCCCGTCGCGCGCGGCGTTGCCGATGTAGTCCTTCTTCGCGGACTCGGTCGGGGTGTCGATGACGAACTCGCCGGTGTCGGCGTCGTAGGTCGCCGTCGTGTGCACCGACTGCACGTCGGAACCGTGGCCGGTCTCGGTCATCGCGAAGCAGCCCGGCACCGAGAGGTCCATGACTCCGGGCAACCAGCGCGCGTGCTGCTCGGCGTTGCCCAGCGCCTGGATCGCGCCGCCGAACAGGCCCCACTGCACCCCGCTCTTCACCTGCAGCGACAGGTCGGCGTAGGCCAGCATCTCGAAGCTGACCACCGAGCCGCCGATGTCGCCGCGCCCGCCGACGGCGGTGGGGAAACCGTGCACGGCGTGGCCCTCGGCGGCGAGCCGCGCGAGCATCTCCCAGATCGTTGCGCGGTAGGACTCGACGTCGGTGCCGGGGTCGACGCGCAGGTGCGCGAAGTCGTCACGCGCGCGGACCTCGTCACGCAGCGCGTGCCAGCGCCCGTCGAGGGTCTTCTGGACGGCGGCGATCGTGGCCGGCGTGACGGCGGTGACGTCGTCGGTCGAGGGTCGGGTGCTCACGGGGGTCCTCCGGATGGCGGTACGTGATCACCGAGTGCCCGGTCAGGAGGCCGACGACGCGGCCGTCGGTGTGACGGTGCGCGAAAGACCCGACCAGGCGAGGTCCGCGAGCTGCCCGGCGAGGGCCTCGCGCTCGAGATCCGGTCGGGCGGCGAGCCACTGGTCGCCCGCGGCGCGGACCATGCCGACGAGGGCGTGGCCCCACGTCTGGGCCGGCGCGGGGTCGCGGTCCTGGCGGCGCAGCTCGGTGGAGATGATCTCCGCGATGTGGTCGCCGATGACCGTGCAGAGATCGCTGACGGGGTCCTCGCCCTCGGGGCGGTCGAGCTTGGGCGGGCGCATGACGTAGCGGTAGACCTCGGGATCGGCCTCGATGAGCCCGAGGTAGGCGTCGATGCCGGACACCAGCGTCTGGCGGGGGTTCTCGACGGCGTCGCGCATCGCGCTCTGGAGCTGGCCGACGAGGACGGCGGCCACCCAGTCGCACACGGCGAGGTAGAGGTCGTTCTTGTCGGCGAAGTGCCGGTAGACCACGGTCTTGCTCGTGCGGGCCTGGGCCGCGACCTGGCTCATGCCGACCTCGGCGCCGTGGGCGCGGATGGCCACGATCGTGGCCGCGGTGAGCTCCTGGCGCCGGGCCCGGCGATGCTCGTCCCAGCGACTGGACCGCCGGTCGCGCCGTGGCCGCGTGGTGCTCGACGAACCGTCGCGCTCGCCACCGGGACCGGTGTCGGAGTGATGCGGGGAACGACGGCTCACGTTACCGACGGTACCTGATACTTTCGGGTAACTACGGCCGAACGGCGTGCGTCACGCCGCCGAGACCGTCCTGCGGAACCCCCGCAGCCTGCGGCAGACCCTGCAACTCTGGGAGGAATCGTGCCCTCCGCTCCATCATCCCCGCGCCGCGCGGCGATCGTCGGCGCCAACCGCATCCCCTTCGCCCGGTCCAACGGCGCGTACGCGCGGGCCTCGAACCAGGACATGCTCACCGCCGCGCTCGACGGCCTCGTCGCCCGCTTCGGGCTCGCCGGCGAACGCCTCGGCGAGGTCGTCTCGGGTGCCGTGCTCAAGCACAGCCGCGACTTCAACCTCACCCGCGAGGCCGTGCTCGGCAGCCGCCTGTCGGCCGCCACCCCGACCTACGACCTCCAGCAGGCCTGCGGCACCAGCCTGCAGACGACGCTGCAGGTCGCGAACAAGATCGCCCTCGGCCAGATCGAGAGCGGCGTCGCCTCCGGCGTCGACACCACCAGCGACGCGCCGATCGAGGTCAACGACGACCTGCGCCGCGTGCTGCTCGCCGCGAACCGCGCCAAGTCGACCGCCGGGATCCTCAAGGCGCTCGCCGGGCTGCGCCCCGGCCAGGTCGTCCCGGAGATCCCCGCCAACCGCGAGCCGCGCACGGGCATGGCCATGGGCGAGCACGCCGCGCAGACCGCCGCCGCCTGGAACATCAGCCGCACGGCGCAGGACGAGATCACGGTCGCGAGCCACCGTCACCTGGCCGCCGCCTACGACCGCGGGTTCTTCGACGACCTCATGACCCCCTACCTGGGGCTCACCAAGGACAACAACCTGCGCGCCGACTCGACCCTCGAGGGCCTGGCGAAGCTCAAGCCGGTGTTCAAGCCGGCCGGCTACCCGGACACCGAGGCCACGATGACGGCCGCCAACTCCACGCCGCTCACCGACGGCGCCGCCACGGTGCTGCTGGCCAGCGACGAGTGGGCCGCCGA
The DNA here is from genome assembly GCF_037400275.1 of Actinomycetospora aeridis. Taxonomy (NCBI): domain Bacteria; kingdom Bacillati; phylum Actinomycetota; class Actinomycetes; order Pseudonocardiales; family Pseudonocardiaceae; genus Actinomycetospora; species Actinomycetospora aeridis. The sequence goes on from NZ_JBBEGL010000002.1 coordinate 105,784, forward strand.
GCGCAACCTGCCCGTGCTCGCCCACTTCGTCGACGCCGAGACGGCCGCGGTCGACTACGTGCACGGCGACGAGGGCCTGCTCATGGCCCCGACCTACGCCGTCCCGCGCCTGCTCGAGCGCAACGGCCTGACGCTGCAGGACTTCGACTTCTACGAGTTCCACGAGGCGTTCGCCTCGACGATCCTCGCCACGTTCGCCGCGTGGGAGGACCCGAAGTTCTGCAAGGAGCGCCTGGGCCTCGACGGGCCGCTGGGCTCGTTCGACAAGTCCAGGCTCAACGTCGTCGGGTCATCGCTGGCCACGGGCCACCCCTTCGCCGCCACCGGCGCCCGCATCGTCCCCACCCTGGCGAAGCTGCTGCACGAGAAGGGCTCCGGGAGGGGCCTGATCTCGATCTGCGCGGCCGGCGGCCAGGGCGTCGTCGCGATCCTGGAGGCCTGAGACAGATGAGCAACGACTGGTACTCCGACTTCGTCAACTCCGGCGTCGGCAAGACGATCGCCGGCCAGGTGGGCCTGCCGCCGGTGCCGCGGCTGCGCCGGTACGAGCCCGGCCAGCCGCTGCTGTCGGGTGCCGCGCTGCTGGGCACGGCGACCGCGGACGGCCGCGTCGCCAAGGTCGTGCGCTCGCTGCTGAGCGACGTCGGCGTCGAGGTCCACGAGGACCCGCAGGCGCCCATCGGCGGCGGCAGCTCGACGTCCAAGGTCGCCGCCGGGATCGTCGACGCGACCGGCCTGTCGTCGCCCGCCGACCTCGCGGCGATCCAGGGCTTCCTCACCCCCGTGATGCGCCGCGTCGGGCCGTCGGGGCGCATCCTCGTGATCGGCGACGTCCCCGCCCAGGCCACCTCTCCGGCCGTGCGCGCCGCGCGCCGCTCGCTCGAGGGCCTGGTGCGCTCGGCGGCCAAGGAGGCCCGCTACGGCGCGACGGTCAACCTGATCCACGTCGCCGACGGGGCCGAGAACGACCTCGAGTCGACGCTGCGCTTCTTCCTGTCGTCGCGCTCGGCGTTCGTCGACGGGCAGCGCCTCGAGGTCGGCACCGTGCCGGGGTTCTCCGGCTCCAGCCAGGGTGTCGACTGGGACAAGCCGCTGGCCGGGCGCACCGCCGTCGTCACCGGCGCCGCCCGCGGGATCGGGGCGACGGTCGCGAAGACGCTGCGCCGCGACGGCGCCACGGTGATCTGCGTCGACGTGCCCGCCGCCGGCGACGCGCTGGCCCGCACGGCCAACGACGTCGGGGGCAGCGCGCTGCAGCTCGACATCACCGCCGACCACGCCCCGTCGACGCTGCTCGAGCACGCCCAGCGCCACGGCGGGCTCGACGTCGTCGTGCACAACGCCGGCATCACGCGCGACAAGCTGCTGGCCAACCAGGACCGCGACCGCTGGAACTCGGTCATCGACGTGAACCTCAACGCCCAGCTCGCGATCAACGACGCGCTGCTGGCGTCGGAGGTGTTCCACCGCGGCGGGCGCATCGTCACCGTGTCGTCGATGGCGGGGATCGCCGGCAACCGCGGGCAGACGGCCTACGGCGCGTCGAAGGCGGGCGTGATCGGGATGGTCGACGCCACCGCCCCGCTGCTCGTCGAGAAGGACGCGACGATCAACGCCGTCGCGCCCGGCTTCATCGAGACCGCGATGACCGCGGCGATGCCCGTCGGCACCCGCGAGGCCGGCCGGCGACTGTCGTCGATGACGCAGGGCGGGCTGCCGGTCGACGTCGCGGAGACGATCGCCTGGTTCGCCCAGGGCGCGTCGTACGCCGTCAACGGGCAGGTGCTGCGCGTCGACGGCCAGAACTACCTGGGGGCCTGATGGTTCGGGACACGCAGCGAAGCGGAGCTGGACCATGAACATCGAGACGCTCGACGCCCCACCCACTCTCGGCGTGCTCTACGGGCGGGCGCTGCTCACGGCCCGCTCGGGCGGCACGACGCTGCCCGACCGCCGCCTCGAGCTCGCCGGGGTGCGGATCGAGGACTCCCTCGTCGCCGACTACGACCACGTCTGCGGGTTCTCCGTCGGCGGCGACGTCCCCCCGACCTACCCGCACATGCTGGCGTTCCCGCTGCAGATGCGGCTGATGACCGACCGCGAGTTCCCCCTGCCCGCGCCGGGCATGGTGCACCTGCGCAACGTCATCACCCAGGTGCGCCCGCCGTCGGTGGGCGAGCCGCTGCGGGTCGCCGTGCACGCCGACCGGCTGGCTGCGCACCCCAAGGGCGCCCAGGTCGACCTCGTCACCGCGGTGACCGACGCCGACGGCGCCGAGATCTGGGGCTCGCGCAGCACCTACTTCGTGCGCGGCGCCCCGGCGCCCCCCGGCGCCGAGGACCTGCCCCCCGCCCCGCCCGAGCCCGACCCGCAGGTCGGACGGCTGCCGCACGCGATCTGGAAGGTCCCCGGCGACATCGGCCGGCGCTACGCCGCGGTGTCCGGCGACGTGAACCCCATCCACGTCAACGGCCTCGCCGCCAGGGCGTTCGGGATGCCGGGCATCATCGCGCACGGGATGTGGACCAAGGCCCGCGCACTCGCGGCGCTCGCCGGGCGCCACGGGCCGGCGTTCACCGTGGACGTCGTGTTCAAGGCGCCGGTGCGCGCCCCGTCGAAGGTCTACTTCCACACCGCGGCCGCCGACGGCGGCTGGGACGCGAAGCTCGTGAGCCCCAAGGGCCGCGACCACCTGCTGCTGACGTTGCGCGAGGCCTGAGCCTCGCCCGTCGGCACCACGGCGCTGCGCCGTGTGCTCCGACCCCACGTGAACGAACGGCGCTTTCGTTGCATCGGTAGCAGCGAAAGCGCCGTTCGTTCGTCTCGGGGTCTCGGGGCGGGCGGGCGGGCGCCTACAGGGCGATCGTCTCGCCGCGCCGGACGACGTCGACGCGGTCGTCCCAGCCGCGACGCTGCACCTCGCCCAGGAACTCCGAGAGCGGCGAGCGGAAGACGCCGTAGTCGTCGTAGTGGATCGGCGTCGCGCGGCGGGGGGAGATGGTCTCCAGCACGTCGGCGCCCATCTGCCCGTCCATGGTGACGACGAGCCCGCCGGGCAGGGTCGTGCCGCCGAGGTGCAGGACGGCGCGATCGACCTCGCCGACGTACTCGCGGATCTGCGCGATGCCCTCGAACGGCAGGGTGTCGCCGGAGAGGTAGATCCGGCGCAGCACCTCGCCGGACGGGTCGGCGAACTCGAGCAGGCTGCCCATCACCGGCGGCAGCAGCCGGGTCACCGGACGGGGCGCGTGGCGCCCGGGCAGCGCGGTGACCCGCAGCGTCGCGCCGTCGTCGCGCACGAGCGTGTGCGACTCCCACGTGCGCAGCCCCAGCGCCCGCCGGAAGCGCTGGCGGGACTGCAGGGTCCGCGCGGCCTCCGGCGTCGTGATCACCGGCAGGGAGCGGTCGAGGCCCCGGCGCGCCACCCGGTCCCAGTGGTCGCCGTGCAGGTGCGAGAGGACGACGGCGTCGAGCGCCGGGAGCTGGTCCGGGGTCAGCGCGGGCTCGGTGAGCCGCTTCGACACCAGTCCCTTGCCGAGGTAGGCCCGCTGCCCGCGGTGCAGGAAGTTCGGGTCGGTGAGGACCGTGAACCCCCCGCACCGCAGCAGCGTCGTCGCCGTCCCGATGAAGTAGAGCGAGGAGGTCACGGCGCGAGGACGACCTTGATGCACTCGTCCTGCTTCTTCTGGAAGATCTCGTAGCCGTGCGCCGCGGACTCGAGCGGCAGGCGGTGGGTCTCCAGGTCGTGCACGCCGAGCGGGTCGTCGTCGGTGAGCAGCGGCAGGATCTCCGGGGTCCAGCGCTTCACGTGCGCCTGGCCCATCTGCAGCGAGATGCCCTTGTCGAAGATCTTGAGCATGTTGATCGGGTCGGCGGTGCCGCCGTAGACGCCCGAGAGCGACACGACACCCGCGCGGCGCACCGCGTCGACGGCCCCGACGAGTGCTGCGGTCCGGTCGACGCCGGCCACCTGCATGATCGGCGCGGAGATCGCGTCCGGGAGCTTGTTGACGACCTTCTGCGCGAGCTCGGGGATCGCCGAGCCGCCGTGGGCCTCCATGCCGACGGCGTCGATCGCGGAGTCGGTGCCGCGGCCGTCGGTGAGGTCGCGGATCGCGGTCGTGACGTCGTCGACGGTGGAGGAGTCGACGATCTCGATCCCGTGCCGGCGTGCCATCGCGTTGCGCTCCGGCACGCTGTCGACGGCGATGACCCGGTAGCCCCGGTACCGGGCGATCCGCGCCGCCATCTGCCCGATCGGGCCGAGGCCGAACACCGCGACGCTGCCGCCGTCGGGGACGCGGGCGTACTCGACGGCCTGCCACGCGGTGGGCAGCACGTCGGAGAGGTACAGGAACCGCTCGTCGGCCGGACCGTCGGGGACCTTGATCGGGCCGAACTGGGCCTGCGGGACGCGCAGGTACTCGGCCTGGCCGCCCGCGACCTGCCCGTAGAGCTTCGTGAAGCCGAAGAGCGAGGCACCCATGCCCTGGTCGCGGTTCTGGGTGGTCTCACAGGCCGCGAACCACTGCCGCTCGCACATCCAGCAGTGGCCGCAGGAGATGTTGAACGGGACGACGACCCGGTCGCCGACCTCCAGGTCACCGGTCTCGGAGCCGACCTCCTCGACGATGCCCATCGGCTCGTGGCCGAGGATGTCGCCCGCGTCGAGGAACGGTCCGAGCACCTCGTAGAGGTGCAGGTCGGAACCGCAGATCGCGGTGCTGGTGACCTTGATGATCGCGTCGGTGGGTGCCTGGATCGTGGGGTCCGGGACGGTCTCGACGCGGACGTCGCCCTGGCCCTGCCACGTGAGTGCTCGCATCGTTCCGGCTGCCCGACGCCTCCGCGGCCCGAAACGAACCGTCGGTTCGGTCACGCCCCGGAGCTGGGCGTGTTCGGCTGGTGTTCACCCGCCTCACGCCGCCGCGACGCCCGGCCGACCTAGCGTCGCGGCGACCACCACTTCGGACACACGGGAGATTCCGTGCGCCTGCTGCCGCTCGCCGTCCGCCGCCCCCACGGACGCCCGGCCGTCTCGTGCCGCTACCGGTGCGCCGACGCCTGCTCACGCGAGGCACCCAACCCCACCGGGCACACCCCGTTCCGCGAGGTCGCGGCCGCCGCCCTGAGCCGGCGGCGCGTGCTGCAGGCGGGCCTGGTCGCGGGCATCTCCGGCACGCTCGCCGCCGCGTGCGGCACGGGGGGCGGCGCCGCGGGCGACGCGACCCCGGCCGCGCAGTCCGGCGCCCCGATGCCCTCGCCGTTCGGCTTCACCGCCGTCGCCCCGAACACCGAGGACGTCGTCCGCATCCCCGAGGGGTTCGCCCAGCAGGTCGTCATCCGCTGGGGCGACCCGGTGCTGCCCGGCGCACCCGCGTTCGACGCGAACGCCCAGAGCGCCGCCGCGCAGGCCCAGCAGTTCGGGTTCAACAACGACTTCCTCGCCCTGCTCGACGTGCCGGGCAGCCCGGGCCGCGCCCTGCTCGTCGCCAACCACGAGTACACGACCGAGCCGTTCATGATCCCGGGCTACAACCCGGACGCGCCGACCCCCGAGCAGGTCGCGATCGGCATGGCGGCGCACGGGATGTCGGTCGTCATGGTCCAGCGCGACGGCGCCTCGGGGCGCCTCACCCCCGTGATGGACGCCGTCAACCGCCGGATCACCGCGAGCACCCCGATGACGCTGGTCGGCCCGGTCGCGGGCGACGCGCTCGTGCGCACCACCGCCGACCCCGAGGGGCGCACCGTCCTCGGCACCCTGAACAACTGCGCCGGCGGCGTCACGCCCTGGCGCACGGTGCTCACGGGCGAGGAGAACATCGACCAGTACTTCGCGAACGGCGAGACGGTGGGTGACCCGAAGCTCGCCCGCTACGGCATGGACGGCGGCGCCACCGAGCGGAAGTGGGAGGGCGTCGACCCGCGCTTCGACCTCACCCGCGAGCCGAACGAGGCCAACCGCTTCGGGTGGATCGTCGAGCTCGACCCGTTCGACCCCACCTCGACGCCGCGGAAGCACACGGCGCTCGGCCGCTTCAAGCACGAGGGCGCCAACGTGCGCGTCGGCCCGACCGGCACCGTCGCGGTGTACATGGGTGACGACGAGCGGTTCGAGTACCTCTACAAGTTCGTCTCGTCGCGCACCCACCGCGCCGGGGACACCCCCGCCGACCGGGAGTCGAACGCGCGGCTGCTCGACGAGGGCACGCTGTTCGTCGCTCGCTTCTCCCCCGACGCCCCCGGCGGTGGCCCCGACGGCAGCGGCGAGTGGCTGCCGCTCGTGGAGTCGCTCGCCGACGGCACGGGGCGCTCCTTCGTCCCGGGCATGACGGCCGCGCAGGTGCTCGTCCACACCCGGATCGCGGCCGACACCGTCGCCCCGACGCCGATGGACCGTCCCGAGGACGTGCAGCCACACCCGACCACCGGCCGCGTCTACGCCGCGCTGACCAACAACGACGAGCGCGGCACCCCGGGCAAGCCGGGCGCCGACGGCGTCAACCCGCGCAACGGCAACACCAACGGCCAGGTCCTCGAGCTCACCGAGGGCGCCGACGACCCGGGTGCGCGGACGTTCGCCTGGTCGCTGCTGCTGGTCTGCGGCGACCCGGCGGCCGCCGACACCTACTTCGGCGGCTTCCCCAAGGACCAGGTCTCGCCGATCTCGTGCCCCGACAACGTGGCGTTCGACGCCGTCGGGAACCTCTGGATCGCGACGGACGGCAACGCGCTGGGCAGCAACGACGGGCTGTTCGCGGTGCCGCTCGACGGCCCGCAGCGGGGCCGGGTGCAGCAGTTCCTCACCGTGCCGCGCGGCGCGGAGACGTGCGGGCCGGTGGTCGAGGAGCGGCTGGCGCTCGTGTCGGTGCAGCACCCGGGCGAGGCGGACGACGCGAGCCTCGCGAACCCGGTCTCGCACTGGCCCGACGGCGGGACGAGCATCGCCCGCCCCGCCGTGGTGTCGGTCTGGCGTGCCGACGGCGGGCCGCTGGTCGCTCCCGAGGTGCGCTGACGTCCATGTGCGCACTTTCCGGGGCCATCGGCCCGGAAAGTGCGCACGTACCGGGTCAGATCGTGACGACCTGCTTGCCGGTGTTCTCGCCGCGGAGCATGCCGCGGAAGGCCTCGACGGCGTTGTCGATGCCCTCGGCCGTCGTCTCGCGGAACGTGACCCTGCCCTCGGCCACCCACGGCGTGACCTCCTCGAGGAACGGGCGCATCCGGTCCAGCGAGTCGGTGACGATGAAGCCCTGGATCGCCAGGCGCTTCTTGACGATCTGGAAGAGGTTCGACGGCCCCGGGGTCGGGTTGTCGTCCGTGTCGTTGTAGTGCGCGATGGCCCCGCAGGCGGCGACGCGGGCGAAGTCGTTGGCGCAGGCGATGGCGGCCTCGAGGTGGTCCGCTCCCACGTTGTCGAAGTAGACGTCCACGCCGTCGGGCATGGCGTCGCGGAGCTGGTCGGCGACGGGCCCGTCCTTGTAGTTGAACGCCGCGTCGTAGCCGAGCTCACCGGTCAGCCACTTCACCTTCTCGGCGCTGCCGGCGCTGCCGACCACGCGGGAGGCGCCCTTGAGCTTCGCGAGCTGGCCGACGAGGCTGCCCACCGCGCCGGCGGCGCCGGAGACGAACACCGCGTCGCCCTCGCGGAACGCGGCCTTGTCGAGCAGGCCCACCCACGCGGTCAGGCCCGGGACGCCGAGCACGCCGAGGTACGCCGACGGGGACACGCCGTCGGGCGGGGCGACCTTCTGCAGGTGCTTGGCCTTCGCGACGCCGTGCGTGCGCCACGCGAGGTTGCCGACGACGACGTCGCCCACCGCCAGGTCGGCGCTGTTGCTGGCGACGACCTCGCCGACCGAGCGCCCGTCCATCGCCTCGTCCAGCGCGAACGGCGGCACATAGGACGGGACGTCGTTCATGCGCCCGCGCATGTAGGGGTCGACCGAGAAGGACTGGTTGGCGACGAGCACCTCGCCGTCGCCGGGCTCGGGGAGGTCGCGGTCGACGAGGGCGAAGTCGTCGGGGTCCGGCATGCCGTGCGGGCGGCGGACGAGGTGGACCTCTCGGGCGGTCACGGTGGTCATGTCCTCCGCGTGCCCGCGCGGGCGCGTGGGCATGCCGTGACGCGGGTAGCCCAGTTCCTGAGCGAGGTCGACTCATGGCCCGCGTCACGACTTGAGTCCGTGCCACTCAGGAATGAATGATCCGCCCTCGTTGCTGACCAGGTCAGTGCCGGCATCACCGCCGGCGTGGACCCCCTGAGGAGCTACATGACCAGCGCCTTCGGGCCCGGTGGTCCCGGGTCCGGCCCGTTCGACGACTTCCTCGCGAGCTTCCTGGGCGGAGCGTCCCCGCGAGGTGTCCAGCGCATCGACATCACCCAGCTCATGACCGAGCCGGCCCGCCAGCTCGTCGGTGCCGCGGCCCAGCAGGCCGCCGAGCGCGGCAACACCGACCTCGACGCGTGGCACCTGCTGCTCGTCGTCACGCAGGTGCCGCCGCTGCGCCAGCTCCTGTCCGGGGCGGGCGCCGACGTCGACGCGCTCGCGCGCACCGCCGACGAGCAGCTGCCCCGGGGCGAGGCCACCGACCAGGCCCCGTCGCTGACCCCGACGGCCAAGCGCACCCTGCTCGACGCGCACCAGATCTCCCGAGCCCTCGGCTCGAGCTACATCGGCCCCGAGCACATCGTGCTCGCGCTGGCCGCGAACAACGACAGCCCCGTCGGCCGCGCGCTCGGCCAGCAGGGCGTCACGCCGCAGTCCCTCCAGCGCTCCGCCGCGTCCGGTGGCCAGCGCCCCAGCGCGGGTGGCGGCCAGGGCGGCGCCGGGGGTCAGGGCGGCGAGTCCGACACGCCCACCGTCGACCAGTTCGGCGTCGACCTGACCTCCAAGGCGCGGGCCGGCGAGCTGGACCCCGTGGTGGGCCGTGAGGACGAGGTCGACCAGACCATCGAGGTCCTCTCGCGGCGCACGAAGAACAACCCCGTGCTCATCGGCGAGGCGGGCGTCGGCAAGACCGCGGTGGTCGAGGGCATCGCCCAGCGCATCGTCTCCGGCGACGTCCCCGAGCAGCTCGAGGGCAAGCGCATCGTCCAGCTCGACCTGTCGGGCATGGTCGCGGGCACGCGCTACCGGGGTGACTTCGAGGAGCGGATGACCAAGCTGGTCGCCGAGGTCCGCGAGCACTCCGACGAGCTCATTGTCTTCATCGACGAGCTGCACACCATGGTCGGCGCGGGCGGGTCGTCCGAGGGCGGCATGGACGCCGGCAACATCCTCAAGCCGGCCCTGGCCCGCGGCGAGCTGCACATCGTCGGCGCGACGACTCTCGACGAGTACCGGCAGTCGATCGAGAAGGACGCCGCGCTCGAGCGCCGGTTCCAGCCGGTCATGGTGCCGGAGCCGTCGGTCGCCGACACGGTCGCGATCCTGCACGGGCTGCGCGACCGGTACGAGGCGCACCACCAGGTGCGGTTCACCGACGAGGCGCTCACGGCGGCCGCCGAGCTGTCCGAGCGCTACGTCACCGACCGGTTCCTGCCCGACAAGGCCATCGACCTCGTCGACCAGGCCGGCGCGCGCAAGCGGCTGCAAGCCAAGGGCCCGCACACCGACTCGCGCGAGCTGGAGCGCAAGCTCGAGTCGCTGACCCGCGACAAGGACCAGGCCGTCGCCGACGAGGACTACGAGCGGGCCGGCGCGCTGCGTGACGAGATCGCGCAGACGCAGTCGTCGCTCGAGGCCGCGCGTTCCGACCGGCAGTCGGGGCAGTCCGGCGTGCTCGAGGTGTCCGTCGAGGACATCGCCGAGATCGTCGCCCGCTCGACCGGCATCCCGGTCAGCCAGCTCACCGAGACCGAGCGGGACCGTCTGCTCAAGCTCGAGGAGCAGTTGCACGAGCGGGTCGTCGGCCAGGACGACGCCGTCCGCGCGATCGCCGAGGCCGTCCGCCGTTCGCGGGCCGGGCTCGACGACCCGAACCGCCCGATCGGCAGCTTCCTGTTCCTCGGCCCGACGGGCGTCGGCAAGACCGAGCTCGCGAAGGCCCTCGCCGCGACGATGTTCGGCGACGAGGACCGCATGGTCCGCGTGGACATGAGCGAGTACTCCGAGCGGCACACCGTCTCGCGGCTCATCGGGTCGCCCCCCGGCTACGTCGGGTACGGCGAGGCCGGTCAGCTCACCGAGGAGATCCGCCGGCGGCCGTACTCGGTGGTGCTGCTCGACGAGATGGAGAAGGCCCACCCCGACGTCTTCAACACGCTGCTGCAGGTGCTGGACGACGGGCGGCTGACCGACTCGCAGGGCCGCACGGTCGACTTCCGCAACACCGTGCTGATCATGACCAGCAACGTCGGCTCGGAGCTGATCACCACCAACACGCAGGCCCTCGGCTTCGCCCCGTCGAACGTCGACCCGGCGCAGTCCCTGCAGGAGCGGCTGATGCCGCGGCTGCGGGAGTCGTTCCGGCCCGAGTTCCTCAACCGGATCGACGAGGTGATCGTCTTCCAGCGGCTCGACGAGGAGCAGCTGCGGCGCATCACCGACCTGATCCTCGACGAGACGCGCGAGCGACTCGGCACCCAGGACATCGGGTTCGCGATCACCGAGGCCGCCGTCGACCGCCTGGCCGAGCTGGGCTTCCAGCCCGAGTTCGGGGCCCGGCCGCTGCGCCGGACCATCCAGCGCCAGGTCGGCAACCGGCTCTCGTCGATGCTGCTCGGTGACGAGCTGCACGGCGGGCAGACGGTCACCGTCGACGTCGCCGACGGCGAGCTGACGTTCGGGGTCTCCGAGACCCCGGCCGAGGCCGCCGCGGTCGCCGCCGGCTGAGGTCCTGGTTCTGAGCGAAGGGCACCTTCGATCGACTAGATCGCCGAGGGGCGCCCCTCGCCAGTCGCCGGTGGTTCCTGAGCGAAGGGCACCTTCGATCGAGTAGATCGAGCGAAGGTGCCCTTCGCTCGTTCCGGGTACCTGTGCGCCGACACCGTCCGAGAGGGAGGACCCCCGTGAGCGCGTCCGTGGGCGACCGCATCCGCATGCACTCCAACACCACCGACGTCCCCGACCGGACCGGCACCGTCGTGGCCGTGATCGGCGACGACGGGCCGCCCTACCGCGTCCGCTTCGACTCCGGCGAGGAGACGATCGTGACGCCGGGGCCCGACGCGACGATCGAGGCGGGCTCGGTGGGCGACAAGCTCGGCCTCGCCGCCGAGCAGGCGGGGGACAAGGCTGCCGAGGTCGCCGACGCCACCCGCCAGAAGGCGGAGGAGGCGACCGGGGCCGCGGCGCGCGTCGTCTCCCAGCTCGCCGACGACGTGGCCAAGCGCTTCGAGCGCTGACCGCCCCGACACACACGAACGACCGGCGACCATCCCCTCGCGGGGTGGTCGCCGGTCGTCGTTCGTCGGCGTGTCGTGCAGCGAGCGTGTGGCGATCCTGACGTTGAACGTCAGCGTGGCCGCACCGCTGACACACCCCGTGCGTCAGTTGCTGGTCGAGGTCCCGGTGCCGGAGCCCGAGGCGCCGGAGCTCGCCGACCCCGAGCCCGAGCTGCCCGAGGTCCCGGAGCCCGAGGCCCCGCTGCCCGAGCCCGACGGCGTGTGCGTGCCCGTCCCGGACCCGGTGCCGGTCCCGGTCTCCGCGGGCGTGGTGCCCTCCTCCGCCGGGGTCTGCGTGTCCGCGTCGGCCGGCGTGCCCTCGGGGTGCGTGTCCGGCGCCGGGTGGGCCGGGTCGCCGGGCTGGGCCGGCTCGTCCGGGGTCGTGTGATGCGGGTCGACGGTCGTGCCGCCCGGCAGGTGGACCGGCGTGCGGGTGGTGGAGCCGTTGGGGTCGGCGACGGTGCCGTCGGCGCGGGTGATCGATCCGTCGTGGTTCACCGTCTCGCCGGGCTTGGCGTCGTAGCGGGACGCGAAGTTGCCGTCCTTGTTCCACACGTCGACGTGGCCGCCGGTGATCACCGTGGCGGTGCCGTCGTAGTTCCAGACGACGCGGGCGTCGCTGTTCGCCGGGGTCAGCGTGCCGTCGGCGTTGATGGTGAAGCCGGGGACGGCGATGGGCCCGCCCTCCGGGGTGTTCACGGTGCCGGCCGGGATGACGATCGCGGCGCGCGGCGTGCCGTTCGCGTTGAGCAGGGTGCCGTCGTGCAGCGTGATCGTGCCGTCGGGGCCGCGGTGGGCACCGTGGGGCAGCGGGAACGCCGGCGAGCGCACGACGCCGTCCGGGCCCACGACCCGCCCGTCGGAGAGCAGGATCGAGCCGTCGTAGGTGAATCGCCCGGTCAGGGCGGTAGCGGGGGTGCCGGGCGTGCCAGGCGTGCCGGGCGAGGGCGAGCCGCCGGCCGCGGGCACACCCGCCGAGCCGCCGGATGCCGGAGCACCACCGGCCGCGGGGGCACCGGCCGTCCCGGTCCCGGCCCCACCGTCGCCGACGACGCCGACCTCCGGGGCACCCTCGGTGCCGGCCGCAGCGCCGCCGGTCGACTCGCTCGACGAGGCGGGGGCGAACGCGCCCGAGATCGTCCCGTCGGGGCTGGTCGCCATGGCGACGAGCGCTCCGAGGCCGAGGCCCGCGCTCACGGCCACGACCGAGGCCACGACCATCGTGGCGATCCGCCGTCCCCCGCCGCGGGACGGCGGCACGTCCGCACCCGCCAGGGGCGGCGGGGCCTCCCGGGACGGAGCGGACGCATGGCCGTGTCCCCGGACCGCGCCGGGCATCGGGCCGGTGGGACGGGTCGGGTGGGGCGTGTGCATCGTGGGGCTCCTCGGGTGGGCCGGCCGCTCCGGCCGGGGTGCCACCAGCTTCCGATCGGGCCGGCGCCGCGACGATCGCGTGCTCCCTACAGCGGGTGGGGGCTGTCCCTACCTCGCCAGGCCACTCACCCGTCTGCCGCCCTCGCCTCCCGGTGATCAGTCACCTAGAGTAGTCACCAGCCCGATCGACCTGCGGAGGGACGACGACCGTGACCGAGCCCTGGGGACAGCCGCCACCGCCCGGCCCACCGCCCGGCCCGCCACCGCCCCCGGGCCCTCCCCCGCCCGGCGAGCACCACGTCCACCACCATCACCACGAGGAGGAGGACGGCTTCTTCGAGGAGCTCTTCGACGGCGACGACCACCGCCGCCACCGGAGCAGCGGCCACCGTCCGGGCCCTGGTGGCGACGTCCTGCGCCAGCGGGTCCGCACGCGGTTCGGGCGCACGATCGACGTCGGCGACCTCCTGTCGTGGCTGGACTTCCGCGTCACCGAGCTCCACGCCGCCGTGCTCGAGGGCGAGCGTCACCCGTCGCGCGTGCCCGGTTCCCCGGTCCGGATGTCGGGGCTCGACGCCCTGCTCAACACCGACGCGACGGCGTTCCGCACGCTGACCGAGCTGAGCGGGCGGATGGACCGGATCGAGGAGAAGCTCGACCGGCTGCTCGCGAAGGACGCGACGGAGTAGCGCTCACCCCTCGATCGCGGGGCGGTCGTCGGGGCCGGGGAGCTCGAGCTTCTTGCGGTTCACCGACACCCCGCCCATGAGGGCGAGCCCGGTGACGCGCACGCGCGGCCCGTCGGTGGACCGCGCCGGCCCGGAGCCGTCCTCGAACGCGCCCATGAAGCCGAAGCCCTCCTCGACGACCGTGGTGTCGGGGTCGACGGTGACGTCGATCCCGCCCATGATTGCCACGGCCCGGATCGTCACCTCGACGCCCGCGGGGATGCCGCGCAGGTCGAGGTTCACGCCACCCATGATCGCGATCGCGTCGATCGTCAGTCCCGCGTCGTCGAGGCGCGCGTCGCGGAACGCCAGCTCGGCGCCGCCCCAGAACGCGATCACGCGGTGCGCGTGCCCGGGCGTCCACTCGCCCCGCTTCTGCACGCCGGACAGCACGGCCACCGAGAACGTCGACGACGGCCGCTCGAGGTGCCCGAGCGGACGGCGGGCCGGCGACCCCGACGACCCCGGCGACGAGGACGGACCCGGGCTCCCCGGCAGCGGCTCCAGGTCGGCGGTGACGGGCTCGAGGTCGCGGCGGAAGGTCGCGGCGTAGACGTCGCGCAGGCGCTCGTCGCCCTCGACGATCGTGAGCCGCCCGTCCGAGACCGCGCGGCGCACGATCTCCGCCACCTGCTCGCGCTCGGCGTCGGACGCGCGCATCGGCGGCGGCTCCGGCGGGACCGCGGGACGGCGCTCGGGCTCCGGGGCGTCCTGTGCGGGCTCGCTCATGGCCGGGAGGATAGGCCGACCCCGGGATCGGCGGGTGAACGATCACCGGCGGGCAGGTCGACCGAGAACCGGGTCTCGCCCGGCCGGCTCGTGATCGCCAGCCGCCCGCCGTGCTCGGTGACCACGGCCGAGACGATCGAGAGGCCGAGCCCGGTGCTGCCGGTGGTGCGGGCCCGCCCGGTGTCGCCGCGGGCGAAGCGCTCGGCCACGTGCGGCAGCAGCTCGGGCGGGATGCCGGGACCGTCGTCGACGACGTCGAGCCGCACCACGCCGCCCTCCGCCGCGTGCAGCCCGACGGTCACGAGCGTGCCCGGCGGGGTGTGGGTGCGGGCGTTCGCGAGCAGGTTGGCGACGACCTGGTGCAGGCGCTCGGGGTCGCCGACGACCTCGAGGGCCTCCTCCGGCAGGTCCAGCGACCAGCGGTGGCCGGGCGCCGCGACGTGGGCGTCGGTGACGGCGTCGACGACGAGCCGGGTCAGGTCGACGGGCTCGCGGGCCAGCGGGCGCCCGGCGTCGAGGCGGGCGAGCAGCAGCAGGTCCTCGACGAGCGCGGTCATCCGCTGGGTCTGGGAGCCCATCCGCTCGAGCAGGCCCGCGACCTCGGGCGGCAGCTCGTCGGCCCGTCGCGCGGCGAGCTCGTTGTACCCGCGGATCGCGGCAAGCGGGGTGCGCAGCTCGTGGCTGGCGTCGGCGACGAAGCGCCGCAGCCGGGTCTCGCTGTCCTGCCGGGCGGCGAGCGCGGCGCCGACGTGCCCGAGCATCCGGTTCAGCGCGGCCCCGACCTGGCCGACCTCCGAGCGGGGGTCGGCGTCGGCGTCGGGGACCCGCTCGGCGAGCTCGACCTCCCCCGACGAGAGCGGCAGCTCGGAGACACGCCGCGCGGTCGCGGAGACGCGGTGCAGCGGGCGCAGCGCCAGGCGGGTGGTGAACGCGGCCGCGACCGCGGCGAGGACGACCCCGATCCCGAAGATCACCGCCTCGCGGACGACCAGCTCCCCGACGGTGTTCTCGAGGGCGTCGGTCGAGAGGCCGACGACGGTGACCGTGCCGTCGTTCCCCGTCGCCGCGGCCAGGCGGTAGGTGCCCAGCCCGTCGAGGTCGACGGTGTGCGGTGGCTGCCCCGGCGTCGTGGCGATGGCGGGCGCGACCTGCTCGGCCGCCACCGGACGGCTCGTGCCGGGCCGGCCGATCAGGACCGCCCGCACGATCCGGCCGTCGTCGACCGTGACCTCGAGGGTGTTGGCCGGCCGGTCCGGGCCGCCGCCGACGAAGCCGCCGCCCGCGTCGGGCGGGGGCGGGCGGCGGTCGGGATCGCCCGGAGGCGGGTTGCTGCGGAAGCGGGCGACCTCGCTGACCTGGTCGTCGAGCTGGCGGTAGAGGTAGCCGCGCAGCGACAGCGCCGCCCCGACCCCGACGACGAGGAAGACGACGGTGAGCAGCAGGACCGTCGAGACCACGAGCCGGTGCTGCAGGGACCGCAGGCGTCTCACTCCGCCGCCGGCTTCAGCACGTAGCCCGCCCCGCGGACGGTGTGGATCATCGGCGCCCGGCCCGCGTCGATCTTCTTGCGCAGGTAGGAGATGTAGAGCTCGACGATGTTCGACTGGCCGCCGAAGTCGTAGTTCCAGACGCGGTCGAGGATCTGGGCCTTCGACAGCACGCGGCGCGGGTTGCGCATGAGGAAGCGCAGCAGCTCGTACTCGGTGGCCGTGAGCTCGACGGGTGCGCCGGCGCGGGCGACCTCGTGGCTGTCCTCGTCGAGGGTCAGGTCGCCGACGGCGAGGGTGGCGTCGCCCCGGACCGCCGTGGCGACCGCGGCCCGGCGCAGGAGCCCGCGCAGCCGGGCGACGACCTCCTCGAGGCTGAACGGCTTGGTCACGTAGTCGTCGCCGCCGGCGGTGATGCCGGCGACGCGGTCCTCCACGGCGTCGCGGGCGGTGAGGAACAGGACCGGGACGTCGGGGTGCTCGGCGCGCAGCCGGCGCAGCACCTCGAAGCCGTCAATGTCGGGGAGCATCACGTCGAGCACCACGACGTCCGGGCGGAACTCCCGGCCCTGCTTCACGGCGCCGAGGCCGTCGCCCGCGCTGCGCACGTCCCAGCCCTCGTAGCGCAGGGCCATCGACAGCAGCTCGGCCAGCGTCGGCTCGTCGTCGACGACGAGCGCGCGGACCGGTGTGCCGTCGGGTCGGCGCAGGTCGGCGCGGGTGGCGGCGTTCATCGGTCGAGCTCCGCTGCGCTCCGTCTCCCGGCGTTCATGGGCGTCAGCCTCGCAGTCTCCCGTCGGCCCGGGCTGGGTGATTCCTGTGCGCCCGCTGTGAGCGGTCGTGACGCTACGGATCCGGTCCGGTCACGGAACGTCCGAACCGCGGGGTAGGGCTCATCCGTTGGTGAGGGCGGGGGAAGCGGCACCGACCGTCGGCGCACCCCGATCCGACCGGACGGAGGAGGCGCATGGGCGGAGCCCGCGTGTCCCGCCGGACGCTGCTCGGCGGCGCGGTCGCGCTCACCGGCGCGGCGGTGACGCTCGGGGCGCCCTGGGTCTCCGTCGCGGACGCCGCAGCCGGCACGCCGTTCCCGTTCACCCTCGGCGTCGCGTCGGGCGACCCGACCCCCGACGGCGTCGTGCTCTGGACCCGCCTCGCGCCCGACCCCCTCGCACCGGACGGGCGGGGCGGGATGGGCGACCGGCCCGTGCTCGTCGCGTGGGAGATCGCGGAGGACGACACGTTCCGCCGCGTGCTCGCCCGGGGCAGCGTGGTGGCGCGGCCCGAGGACGCGCACGCCGTGCACGTGGAGGTCGCGGGGCTGCGCCCGCGGGCCGACCACGTGTACCGGTTCCGCGCCGGGCCGCACGTCAGCGCGGTGGGCCGGACCCGCACCGCCCCGGCGCCCGGCGCGCGCGTCGACCGGTTCGCGTTCGCCGCCGCCAGCTGCCAGTGCCGGCAGGACGGCTTCTACAACGCCTACGCCGCGATGGTGCGCGACGACCTCGACCTCGTCGTGTGGCTCGGCGACTACATCTACGAGAGCCCCGCGACGAGCCGGATCGGCCGCAGCCACCTCCCGGCCACCGAGGCGTTCTCGCTCGCCGACTACCGGGTGCGGCACGCCCAGTACAAGACCGACCCCGACCTCCAGGCCGCGCACGCCGCCTTCCCGTGGGCGGTCACCGTCGACGACCACGACGTCGAGAACAACTGGGCCGGGGACGTCTCGCAGGTCGACGGCGAGCCCGACGACGACCCCGCGGTGTTCCGGATGCGGCGCGCCGACGCCTACCGCGCGTTCTGGGAGCACCTGCCGTTGCGCCGCGCCCAGCGCCCGGTGGGACCGGACATGCTGCTGCACCGGCGCCTGGCGTTCGGCGACCTCGTCGACATGCACCTGCTCGACACCCGCCGCTTCCGCAGCGACCAGGACCCCGCGCACCCGCGCGACCCCTCGCGCACCCTGCTCGGCGCCGGGCAGCGGGCGTGGCTGTGGGACGGGCTCGCCCGGCCGCGGGCGCGCTGGAACGTGCTCGCCCAGCAGGTGTTCTTCGCCCCGCGCGACCTCGCCGCCGGTCCCTCCGTCGCGCTCGACGAGGACTCGTGGGACGACTGCGCGGTGGAGCGGGACGCCCTGCGCGACCACCTCGTCGCCGCCCGCACCCCCAACCCCGTGATCCTCACCGGCGACGTGCACGCCCACCACGCGGCTCACGTGCTCGCCGACTTCACCGACCCGGACTCCCGGCCCGTCGCGACCGAGCTGGTGACGACGTCGATCAGCTCCTTCGGCGACGGCAGTGCCCGCGCGCCCGGCGACGAGGCGCTGCTGCGGGAGAACCCGCACATCCGGGTCCTGGACCGGCGGCGGGGCTACGTGCGCAGCACGGTGACGCCGCGGGAGTGGCGGGCGGACTTCCAGGTCGTCGACCGGGTGTCGGTCCGCGGCGCGCCGGTCGGGACGGCGGCGACCGTGGTGGTCCCCGACGGCGGCGGCGGGTCCGAACGGAGTATGTGAGTGAAATTGTGGGCTATAGCCCACAATTTCACTCACATGGGGAGGGTGACCGCGCGGCTGCCGCCCATCCAGCCGGGCAGGTGGAGCATCTTGATCCCGGGGCCGCCGGCGACGATCGGGAGGATCGCCGCCGCGCACGGGTGTCCCCCCAGCGCCGCGTCGCCCCGGGTGCGCAGCGCGTCGGCCAGGTCGTCCGCGGTCGGGAAGCTCGGCGCCAGGCGGGCGGCGACCTCGGGCGGGAGGACGACGGCCTGGGTCAGGTCCGCGCCGCGGGCGGGGTCGCCGGCGGCACGTACGGCCCCGGCGAGCGCGTCGGC
Source organism: Actinomycetospora aeridis (assembly GCF_037400275.1). Taxonomy (NCBI): domain Bacteria; kingdom Bacillati; phylum Actinomycetota; class Actinomycetes; order Pseudonocardiales; family Pseudonocardiaceae; genus Actinomycetospora; species Actinomycetospora aeridis. The sequence goes on from NZ_JBBEGL010000002.1 coordinate 124,332, forward strand.
GAGCGGGTCGAGCACGGCGTCGGGATCCGGGCGGTCGTCGCGCGGCAGGACCTCGGCGGTGCCCCCGATCGCCAGGACGGTGACCGTGTCCGGCGACGTGCCCCACGGGCCGTCGGGGTCCTCGGCGAGGCAGCACGTGTAGCGGGCCGGCTGGGCCGTCGTCGCCATCGTCGTCGTGCCCGGCCACGCTCCGCCGGCCGTCGCCAGCGTCAGCGCGAGCGCCCGCCCGACGACCCCGTTCGTGTGCGGGCCGGGGCCGAGCATCCCGGTGCCGTGGGTCAGCCCGACCCGCGTGGCGACCGGCCCGGCGACGATCATCGCCACCGCCGCCGTCCCGGTCGTCGTCGCGACGCCGAGCAGGTTGAGCTCCGGCGCGAGGCACGCGGTCGCCGCCGCGAGCACCACCGGGAAGGCCGCCGGCGGCGCCCCGGCCAGCACGCAGCACGTCGCCACGAGCCGTGGTGTCAGCGACCCGAACAAGGGCGGCACGTGACCGAGGACGGTGTCGGGGGTGCCCGCCAGCATCGTCGACACCCGCGACGGCGTCGGCGGCACCACCGGCAGCCCGTCGCCGACGCCCTCGGCCAGCAGGGACGCGGTGGCCTCGACGACGTCGGTGCCCTCCGGGACCGTGATCACCGGAGGACCGCGCGCGACACCAGCTCCGTGCCGCCGAAGGACGGGATCCACGCCGAGTGCTTGCCGGCCCCGCCCGCGACGGCGATGTGCAGGTTCTCCGGGTCGTCGCTGACGGTGTAGTGATCGCCGTCGGGCGAGACCCCCCACTCGACGAACTGCCGCCGGTTGCCGTCCGAGACGTGCGCGACGGGGATGCGCGCGTGCTCCCAGAGGTGCGCCCGGATCGACGCGGGCGTCCAGCCGTCGCGGTGCAGCGTCGCCGCGTGCTCCGGGCCGAGCAGCAGCAGGTGCGGCCCGCGCACGTAGACGTTGTTCGATCCCGGCTGCGCCATCGTCCCGGCGACGGTCAGGAGGATCTCCGCGCCGGTGGTGCTGCCGTGGTCGTTGACGTTGTGCGGCGGCTCGGCGGCCATGACGGACACGACGCTGTCGCCCGCCGCGAACCCCCGTTGCTCCGCCAGCGACGCGAACGGCGAGTCGGCCTCGGCGAAACAGAACGTGTACTTGGCCGGGGAGCCCTGCGTCGACCGGTCCAGGACGCCGGGCGCCGCCCCGCCGACGTGGGTGAGCACCAGCGACAGCGCCCGCCCGATCACCGCGTTGCCACGGGTGCCCTGGCCCAGGCAGTTGCCGCCGGAGTTCAGGCCCAGCGCGTCCCGCACCGGCCCCGAGACCATCACCATCGGCGCGCACGGGTGGGTCGTGGCGAGCGAACCGTGCAGGTTGTAGGCCTCGTCCTGGACGGCGGCAAGTGCCGCGAGCACCACCGGGAGGTCCGCCGGGCGGCACCCGGCCATCACCGCGTTGGCCGCGACCGAGCGCAGCGTCGGCGTGACGCCCCGGGGCGGCAGCGGCCCCAGCTCGACCGCCGGTGCCCCCACGAGCATGGCGGCCACCCGCTCCTCGGTCGGCGGGATCGTCGGCAGCCCGTCGCCCCAGCCGCGCTCCTCGCACGCGGCCATCCAGGCCCAGGCGTCGTCGACGTCGGGCAGGTCGAGAACGTCGCTCACAACTCCCCCATCCCGCGCAGCTCCGCGACCACCCCGGCGTACGCCGCCTCCTCGCGGCCGGCGAACTCCTCGGGCGACAGCCCGCCGATCGGGTGGTCGACGACGACGAGCCGGGGCTCGGCGCGGCGGGCCTTCGCCTGGGCCGCCACGAGCGGCAGGAACGACGAGGTGACGACGAGGATCGAGCGCACGCCGCGGCGCTCGAGCTCGAGCGAGTCGTGGAGACTCCACGACGAGCACGAGCCTCAATCACCGATCGCGACGACGGCCAGCCGGTACTGCGCGGCGAGGTGGTCGAGCAGCTCGGCGTCGGCGCCGACGGCCGCGCTCGGCTTCGCCTCCAGCCCGTTGGGCCCGAGCCCGTGGTCGTCGGCGAGACGTCGCCCGATCGCCGCGAGCAGGTCGTGGGCGCCGGGCTTGGAGTTCGAGAGTCCACAGAGAGCGCCGGCGGGCGACGCGAACGCGGCGACCGCGGCGGTGGTCTCGGACGCGATCCCGGACGTCGGGTCGACGATGCGCACGGCTACTCCTCCTCGAGACGGGCGACGACCGCGAGCCCGGCGCGCAGCCCGTCCGCGGCCGCGGTCAGCAGGGTCCGGTCGGCGCCGGTGACGTCGCCGGCGGCCCAGACCGGGGCGTCGGCGGGCAGGCCGTCCAGCAGCTCGGACCGTGGGTCGGCGTGGGTGTAGACGAAGACGCCCGACGCCTCGAGCACCTCGCCGTCGGACAGCCGGACGGCGCCGAGCGTGCCGTCGCCCTCGAGCGCACTCACCGCGCCGACCCGCACCTCGACGGCCTCGGCCAGGCGGCCCGCCGAGAACGCCGACCAGCCCGGCGCCGCGCTCACCAGCGTCACCCGCTTCGCGATCCCCGCGAGCTCCAGCGCCTCGCGCGCGGTCCACTCGTCGTCGCCGACGACCACCACCTCGCGCCCCGCGTGCAGCGGCCCGTCACAGGTCGCGCAGTGCGAGAGCCCACGGCCCTCCCACGCGTCGGCGTCGGGGACGTCGAGGCGTCCCGGACGCCGTCCGGTGGCGACGACGACGGCGCGCGCGGTGACCGGCCCCTCGGCCGCGTCGACGGTCAGCGGGTTGGCCCGTATCCCCGTGACCTCACCGTACGCGATCTCCACACCGCGGTCCATGACGTCGGTGAGCAGCGCGCCCATGAGGTCCGGGCCGGTGGTCGGCGGGCCGGGCCAGTCGGCGAGGGCACCGAGGTTGATCAGCTGCCCGCCCGGGGCGAGCGCGTCATGGGCGACGACGCGCAGCCCGCGCTCCGCGCAGGCCCGGGCCGCGGTCAGCCCGGCGATGCCCGCACCGACGACCACGACGTCCCGGTCGGTTGTCACGACGACTCCTCCTCGATCCGCCGGCTCACCGGCACACCCTGCACGTGGTTCTGCACGAAGCCGCGCGACTGGTTCCGGCTCGCGTTGCCGGCCAGCACGATCCCGATGTCCGCGGCGCGCGACACCATCGGCACGAGCCGGTCGGGGTCGGTGCCCGCGTACCTCTCGTCGAGCTCGCCGGCCTCGGCGGACGCGTCGAGGTCGAAGCTGGTCGAGCCGACGTTCCAGGCGCACGCCTGGAGCTGGCGCACGGGGATCCGCATGTGCTCGGCGAGGTGCGCCCGCAGCCCGTCCTTGTCGACACCGAAGCCCGCGAGAGCCCTCGCGACCGCCGGCCCCAGGACCAGCAGCGGGTGGAACGCCCCGAACTCCAGGCCGGTGTAGGCCCACGGCCCGATGGCGTTGCCGAAGATCGTCGTCAGCGCGTCGAGGTGGTCCGCCGCCGTCTCGCCGCCGGAGTAGATCGGCGCGCTGACGGCGACGACGCTCTGCACGGTGACGACGCTGTCGCCGTCGTCGAAGCCGCGGTCGACGCGGAACGAGGGCCACCCCAGCGAACGCACCGCCTCGTCGTCCTCGGCCAGGGCGACGTGCCAGGTCGAGGCGATCGCGCCCTGGTCGGTCTGCCCGGGCGGGATGCGCAGGCCGGCGACGTTGCGCAGGTAGAGGCGCAGGAAGCGCCCGACCGCGGTGTTCGCGCGCCGCCCGACCCGCATCGCGCCGGTGCCGCTGTGGAACCCGAGGCGCTCCACCACCGGGCCGGAGAGCACGACGAGGGGCTCCCAGCCCGGCGTCGACCCCGCGTCCTGCACCCGGAAGACGGGATCGGCGACGCACTCGACGATCGCCAGCAGCACCGGGAGGTCCGCCGGCCGGCACCCGGCCATGACGCCGTTGACCGCGACGCTGCGGACGGTGGCCTCGCGCTGGTCGGGCGCGAGGACGCCGAGGACGTCGCCGGGGTCGCGGCGGGTGTGGTCGAGGAACGCCGCGACGCGCTCCGGGGTCGGCGGGACGATCGGCAGCCCGTCGGTCCAGCCGCGGGCCTCGAAGACCTCGGTGATCGCATCCAGGTCGCCGCGGGCGACGACGTCGGTGGGGCCGTGATCCCATGACTCGTCGGGCTCCTCCGTGACGGTCGTGGCTCCCGCCACCAGCGCCTCCACCACCGCCGGCGCCACCTGCTCACGCATCTTCTGCCGGAACACCTCGGTGGGGTCGGTGAGGATCACGCCGGGGTAGCTGACGATCGGGACGTGCCCGACGCCGAGCGACCGCCCGACCGCGCGTCCCATCCCCTCGAACCCCGCGCCGCCGATCGCGACCGCCGGGACCCCGGCGCGCTCGGCGGTGGCCGCTGCCCGCATCACGGCAGGCATGCAGGAGCCTCAAGCACCCACCGCGGCGACGACGAGGTCGACGCGGTGGGTGCGCAGCAGCTCCGGCAGGGCCTCGAGGACGCGGCGCTCCTCGGCGGCCGAGGCGTGGAAGTTGCCGAACTCCTCCCAGCCGACGAACGCGACGTCACCGTGCCGCTCGCGCGCCACGTCCGAGATCACGTCGAACATCTCCGGGCCCCGGAAGAGCTCGTCCCACAGGTAGGCGACCCGACGCCCGGCGAGCGTCGAGGGACGCTCGTGCTCGGCGACGTCGCCGACGGCGCGGGGCCCCAGCGGGCCCAGGACCTCGTAGTGCGGCTCGCTCACGGTGATCCCTACTCGTCGGCGGTGATGACGCGACCGGCGCGGTCGCGCAGGAACAGGGCGGCGACGGTGACGATCGCGGCGCCGACCACGGCGATACCGACCGCGATCCCGTAGCCCGCGCTCGTGGCGACGACGCCGCCGATGATCGTCCCGATGCCCGACAGACCGCGGCCGATGTTGTAGGCGGCGGCCGAGCCGAGCGAGCGGATGCGCGTCGGGAACAGCTCGCCGAACCACACCCCGAAGATGCCGAAGTAGCCCAGGAACAGGCTCGACGCGAGGTAGAGCCAGACGAAGTTGGTCAGCCCGGTGCCGCCGAGGGCGAGCACGAGCATGACGGCGAACGTGACGGTCTGGAGCGCGGCGAACGTGACGAACACGCGCCGCCGTCCCCACCGATCGGACATCCAGCCCGCGAGGATGAAGCCGACGAACGAGATCGCCGAGGCGACGTAGAGCACGGTGCTCGCGGTGCCGGCGTCGAAGCCGAGGTCGGACTTCAGCATGGAGGGCATCCACGCCGTGGCCGTGTAGGGCACCCACTGCGCACCGAACGCGACGACCAGGCCGACGAGCACGATCGGCAACGAGTCCCGCGCGACCAGCTGGCGCCACGGCGAGCGGGACGCCTTCGCGGCCGTCGTCTCGGTGAGCATGCCCGCCGCCTTGCGACGCTGCAGCTCCTCCCACTGGCGCGACTCGCGGCACCCGAACCGGATCCAGATGCAGGCGAGCGCGGGCAGGACGCCGATGAGGAACGCCACCCGCCAGTCAGCGACGACCTGGGCGACCAGCACCGCGAGCGCGTACGCCGGCCACAGCGACGCCTGCACGACACCGCCGCCGAGCCCGCGGCGCTTCGGGGCCCACGCCTCGTTCAGCCAGGCGAAGCCGACCGCCCACTCGCCGCCGGTGCCGATCCCGGTGAGGATCCGGAGCACCAGGAACACCGCGAAGTTCGGCGCGAAGAACACCAGACCGGTGGCGATCGAGTAGATGAGGATCGACCAGATCAGCGTGCGGCGGCGGCCGTAGCGGTCGCCGAGCCAGCCGAAGAGCACGCCGCCGATCGCCGAGCCGACGAGCTGGCCCGCGACGGCGACGCCGAACAGGCCGGCCGAGACGTCGAACTCGGCCATGATCGCCGCCGCCAGGAGCGTCGGGAGCATGAAGTCGAAGTACTCCATGCCCCAGCCCAGGCACGCGGCGCCGAGGATGCGCCGGCGTTCGCCGGGGGTGTACTCGGCCGGCTCGGTGCCCGGCGGAGCCGTGACGGTGACACCCGGCCGGTCCTGCTCGGCGGTCATGCGCTCCTCCGCTCCTGACCGCGCTCCAGGAGCGCGCGCCGTTGGTGTGGCGGAGGTTAGGTGGGTCACACCGGTCAAGTCCAGAGAAGATTGGATACGATGTTGGCTACGGCCGGGGTGGTAGCCCGAGCGCGACGCTGAGGTCGGCGACGGTGTGGTCACGGTGCGCGTCCATGAGCGCGACCACGGCCTCGGCGTCCCCGCGACGCAGAGCGGTGATCATCTTGCGGTGCTCGCGCACCACCCGGGCCCGGCCACCGGAGTCGTAGAGGTGCACCGTGCGGTAGGGCTCGCTGCGCCGCCAGAGCCGGCCGATCTCGTCGACGACGAGGTCGAGCCCCGAGAGCCGGAACATCGCGAAGTGGAACGCCTGGTTGGCCGCGACGATGCCGGCGACGTCGACCCTGTCGACCTGCTCGGTGATCGCCTCGTTGAGGGCGGTGAGCTCACGGAGCTGCTCGGCCGTGAGCTTCGGCAGGGCGCGGAGGACCTCGGTCTCCAGGGCTCGGCGCATGAGGTAGACCTGCGCGAGCTCCTCGGCGTTGAGCCGCGCGACCGCGTAGCCGACGTGCGGCTCGTGCCGCAGGACGCCCTCGGCCTCGAGGGTCTTGAGCGCCTCGCGCACCGGGATGCGGCTCACCCCGAGCCGCGCCGCGAGCGTCTCCTGGCGGACCTGCTGGCCGGGCACCAGCTCGCGCGAGCGCAGCATCCGGCGGATCTCCTCGACCGCACGCTGCACGCTCGTCGCCCGGCGCGCGGGCTCCGTCTCGGTACCGACCACCACGGCCCACCTCCCCCGCCGCAGCGTACCGGGGTGCAGTCCATCGAGATTGGATACGGAATGATGTTCGATCGGTTGTGCCGCCCCGGCTCGCCGACCTAGGTTCGGCGGCGTGAGCACCGACTGGGACCGGGTCCTCGCGCCGCGCTCGGTCGCCCTCATCGGCGCCACCGGCCGCGCGGACAACCCGATGGCGCGTCCGCTGCGCTGGCTCACCGGTCGAGGTTTCGCGGGGCGGGTGCACCCGGTCAACCCCAAGTACGCCGAGCTCGGCGGGGTCCCGTGCGTCAGCTCGCTCGCCGAGATCGACGGCGGCGTCGACCTCGCGCTCGCCCTCGTCCCCGCCGAGCGGGCCGCCGCGGCCGTCACCGAGGCCGGCGCGGCGGGGGCGGCGGCGGTCGTCGTCTTCGCGTCCGGGTTCGCCGAGGTCGGCGACGAGGGGCGGGCCCTGCAGGACGAGCTGGTCGCGGCCGCGCGGGCCGCCGGGACGCGGGTGCTCGGGCCCAACTGTCAGGGTCTGTACGACGCGCGCAGCCGCCTGTTCGCGACGTTCACCGGCGCCGGGGAACGTCCGCTGACCGGGTCCAGCGGCATCGCCTACGTCGGGCAGAGCGGGGCGATCGGGGGCTCGGTGCTCGACGTCGCCGCCGAGCGCGGGCTCGATCTGTCGGCCTGGGTGTCGACCGGCAACGAGGCGGACGTGTCGCTCACCGAGATCGGTCGTCACCTCGTCGCCGACCCGGAGATCACCGTCCTCACGGTCTACGCCGAGTCGCTGCCCGACCCGGACGACTACGCCGCGCTCGCCGCGGAGGCCCGCGTCCACGGCACCGCGCTCGTCGTCCTGCGCTCCGGGCGCTCGGCGGCCGGGCGCCGTGCAGCGGTCTCGCACACCGGCGCGATGCTCGGCGACGACACCGCGTTCCGGCTGGTCTCGCGCCGGTACGGGGTGGTGCTCGTGGACGACGTCGAGGAGCTGCTCGCGGCGGCGACCATGCTGCGGGGGCGGCACGGTCCGGCCGGGCGCGCGGTCGGGCTGGTCACGAGCTCCGGCGGCGCCGGCATCCTCGCCGCCGACCGGGCGAGCGAGGCCGGCCTCACCGTGCCCGAGCTGACCGCCGAGACGCAGGAGAAGCTCGCCCGTCTGGTGCCCGCCTTCGGCGCCGTCGCCAACCCGGTCGACGTCACCGCCCAGCTGTTCAACGACGGCGGCGAGTTCGGCGAGGTCTGCGGCATCGTCCGCGCCGACGCCTCCGTCGACGCCGTGCTGGTGCTGCTCACGATGCTGGTCGGCGAGACCGCGATGGCGCTCGCCCGCGACCTCGCCGCCACCGTCGCCGAGCAGGGCCCCGACGCGCCGCCGGTCGCCGTGGTGTGGATGGCCGGCGAGGACGGCACCGCGCCCGCCCGCGCCCTGCTCCGCGAGGCCGGCATCCCGGTGTTCTCGTCGATCGCGCTCGCGGTCCGGGTGCTGGACGCGGTGGCGGCGCCTCTTGGGGCGGCACCCGCGGACGTGCGGGCCGCGGACCCCGGACCCGGTGACGGCTGGGCTCTGCTGGACGCGCTGGGGGTACGGCGGCCGGCGTCGGTGCGCTCGTCCGATGCGGCCGCCGATGTCGAGGCCCTCGGCGGGGTGGCCGTGCTGAAGGCCGAGGGGCTCGACCACAAGACCGAGGCCTGCGCCGTCCGGCTGGGCGTGACGACCGCCGACGCCGCCTCGGTGCACGCCGAGCTCTCCGCGCTGCCCGGCGTCACGGGGGTGCTCGTGCAGGAGCAGGTGCCGGCCGGGGTGGAGCTGCTGGTGGCGGTCGACGGCGGGCGCGACGGCTGGCCGCCGGTGCTCACGGTCGGCCACGGCGGCACGGCGACCGAGGTGCACCGCGACGTCGTCCACGCCCTCGCGCCGGTGACGCCCGAGACGGCGCGGGCGATGCTGCAATCGTTGCGCTGCTGGCCGTTGCTCGCGGGCCACCGCGGCGCGCCGGGGGTGGATGTCGAGGCCGCCGTCGACGCGGTCGTGCGACTCTCGCGCGCATCCGCCGTCCCCGGGCTGGGCGAACTGGAGGTCAACCCCTTGCTCCTTCTGCCACGCGCGCGTGTCAGCGGAGTGGCGCCGCAGACACTCAACGTCCGAAACGCCACGCGCTCGATTTCGCGACACGCCGGGGGAGCCGTCGCCGTCGACGTGCTCAGAACGGAGCAATGACATGGGCAGCATCGGGCTCGAGATCACCGACGGCGTGGCGCTGCTGACCGTCGACGCCCCGGAGGTCCGCAACGGCCTCACCCCGGCGATGGGCCGCGAGCTGGCCGACGCGTGCGACACCGTCGACGCCGACCGCAGCGTCGGCGCGGCGGTGGTCCGCGGCGCGGGCGGCACGTTCTGCTCCGGCGCCGACCGCCGTACCTGGAACCCCGGCGCCGACCAGGCCGAGGACGCCGCGTTCCGCGACACCGGCGCCGTGTACGGGGCGTTCCGCCGCGTCGGCACGCTCGCCGTCCCGACGATCGCCGCCGTCCGCGGCGCCGCGGTGGGCGCGGGCCTCAACCTCATGCTCGCCACCGACCTGCGCGTCGTCGCCCGCGACGCCCGCCTGCTCGCCGGCTTCCTCAGGATCGGCCTCCACCCCGGCGGCGGGTTCTTCACGATCGCGTCCCGCACCGCCGGGCGCGAGGCCACCGCGGCCCTGGGCCTGTTCGGCGAGGAGATCGACGGCACCCGCGCCGCGGAGATCGGGCTGGCCTGGCGCGCCGTCGACGACGCCGACGTCGAGGACACCGCCCTCGCGCTCGCGGCCGTCCCGGCGAAGGACCCCGATCTCGCCCGCGAGGCCGCCCGGTCGTTCCGCACCGAGACCGGCCCGCCGGGCCTGCCGTGGGATGCGGCGGTCGAGTTCGAGCGGGCCACGCAGATGTGGAGCCAACGCCGTCGAGCCGACCGGGGTGACAAGAAATGATCTTCGACCCGACCCCGCTCTCCGCCGACGAGGAGAAGCTGCGCGACCAGGTCCGCGCCTTCCTCGCCGAGACCCTGCCCGCCGGCTTCCGCCCCGGGCTCGGGCTCGGCGGCCGCCACGACCCCGAGTTCACGCGCACGCTCGCCCGGCGCGGCTGGGTCGGCATGTCGATCCCCACCGAGTACGGCGGCGCGGGCGCGAGCACGGTGCGCCGGTTCGTCGTCATCGAGGAGCTCCTCGCCGCGGGCGCCCCGATCGCCGCCCACTGGATCGCCGAGCGCCAGTCTGCGCCCGCCTTCCTGCGCTTCGGCACCGAGGAGCAGCGGCGGTGGTTCCTGCCGCGGATCGCGGCCGGCGAGTGCTGGTTCTCCCTCGGGATGAGCGAGCCCGACGCCGGCTCCGACCTCGCCTCGGTGCGCACGACGGCCACGCGCGTGGAGGGTGGCTGGCGCGTCGCGGGCACGAAGGTGTGGACGACCAACGCTCACCTCAACCACTTCGCCGCGATGCTCTGCCGCACGACGCCGCAGGGCGAGGGCGACCGCCACGCCGGACTCTCCCAGCTCATCGTCGACCTGTCCGACGAGGACGTGCACGTCTCCCCGATCCCGCTGATCGACGGCGAGGAGCACGTCAACGAGGTCGTCCTCGACGGCGTGTTCGTCCCCGACGAGCGGGTGCTGGGCGAGGTCGGGCAGGGCTGGGCGCAGGTCACCGCCGAGCTCGCCCACGAGCGCTCCGGCCCGGACCGCTACCTGTCGATCCTCGGCCTCTACCGCGCGTTCCTCGACGCCCACGGCCGCCACCCCGACGACGTCCGCGCCGCCGCGATCGGACGGATCGGCGCCCAGCTCTGGACGATCCGCCAGCTCTCGCTCGCCGTCGCCCGCTCCCTCGACGAGGGCGAGGCGCCGGCGGTGGAGGCGTCGCTGGTCAAGGACGTCGGCACCACCTTCGAGCAGCAGGTCGTCGAGATGCTGCGCGACGCCGCGGGCGGCGAGATCGACCCGGGAGGCCCGACGATGTTCGACGTGCTCCTCGCCGAGTGCGTGCTCAACGCCCCGACCTGGACGCTGCGCGGCGGCACCACCGAGGTGCTGCGCGGGATCGCCGCCAAGGCGCTGACGCGGGGTGCGCGATGAGCGCCGGGTCCGACCTGCGCGAGGTCCGCGACACCGTCGCCGACCTCCTCGCCGACCGCGTCACCCCCGAGGTCCTCGAGGCCGCCGAGCGCGACGGCTGGGCGGCCGGGGTGTGGGAGCCGCTGCACGCGGGCGGGTTCACGACGGTCGGCGTCCCCGAGTCCGCCGGGGGCGCAGGGGGCTCGGTGGCCGAGGCGTGCGCCGTGCTCGAGGCCGCGGGCGCCGCGGCCGCGCCGGTGCCCGTCGCGGAGACCGGGCTGCTGGCCGGTTGCCTGCTCGCCTCCGCCGGTCTCGACCTCCCCGACGGGCCGCTGACGACGGGTGTCGGTGACGTCGCGCTGCGCGACGGGTCCCTGACGGGCCGGCTCGCGCGCGTCGCGTGGGCGTCGGCCGCGGCCCGGATCGTCGTGCTCGCCGACGGTCCCGACGGCACGGTGGTCGCCGTCGTCGACCCGGCCGCCGCCCGCATCTCCCCCGGTCACAACCTCGCCGGGGAGCCCCGCGAGTCCGTCGACCTCGGGGGCGTCGTCCCCGAGACCACCGCGCCGGCACCCCCCGGCGCCCGCGACGACCTGGCTCGACGGGGCGCCCTCGCCCGCGCGGCCCAGATCGCCGGCGCGGCCCGGCGCGTCCTGGAGATCACCGTGACCTACACCGGCGAGCGCGTCCAGTTCGGCCGTCCCGTCTCGCGGTTCCCTGCCGTCGCGGACCACCTGGTGCGCGTCGCCGAGCAGGCCGAGATGGCCGCGATGGCGTCGCGGTCGGCCGCCGTCGGCGCCGGCCCGGACGGGGAGCCGGCCGAGCTCGACGTCGCCGCGGCGGCGTCCGTCGCCTCCGAGGCGGCGGGTCTCGTCGCCGCGGCCGCGCACCAGGCGACCGGGGCGATGGGCGTGACCCGCGAGTTCGCGCTCGGCGTCCTCACCCGCCGGCTCTGGTCGTGGCGCGACGAGTGGGGTGGCGAACGGGCGTGGTCGACGCGCCTCGGCCACACTCTCGCGGCGGGCGGCCCGGACGCGCTGTGGCCGACGATCTCCCGCGGAGTGAGGGTCTGACGTGCGCACGGAGAACGGGCTCGTCGTCGAGGTCGCCGACCGGGTCGCGACGGTGACCCTGGACCGGCCCGAGCGTCTCAACGCCCTCTCGACCGGCCTGCAGCGCGACATCGTCGCCGCGTTCGACGGGTTCGCCGACGACCCCGACGTCTGGGTCGTCGTCCTCACCGGTGCCGGCGAGCGGGCGTTCTGCGCCGGCGTCGACCTGCGGGAGATCCGGGAGAACGACACCGCCACGGATCGTGGCCTGCGCCCGATGGGCGGGGTGTCCCGCAACGTCTTCGAGACCGTCCTCGAGTGCCCGCGACCGACGATCGCCGCGATCAACGGGTGGGCCCTCGGCGGCGGCTTCGAGCTCGCCCTGGCCTGCGACATCCGGCTGGTCGCCGAGGGCGCCCGCGTCGGTCTCCCCGAGGCCCGGCGGGGCATGGGAGCGAACTTCGGCGCCCACCTCGTGAGCCGCATGCTCCCGCCCGGCATCGCCTACGAGATCCTCTACACCGGCGACGACATCGCCCCGGACGACGCCGCCCGCTGGGGCTTGGTCAACCGCGTGGTGCCGGCAGCCGACCTCGCGCGGGAGGCCGCCGCGCTCGCCGCGAAGATCGCCGCCAACGCCCCGCTGACCGTGCGGCGGTACAAGGCCGCGCTGGGTAAGGGCGGCTCGCTGCCCCTGTCCGCGGCGCTGCGCCTCGACGTCGGCCCCGACCCCTACACCAGCGAGGACCGCGTCGAGGGCGTCGCCGCGTTCGTCGAGAAGCGCGACCCGGTCTGGCGAGCGCGCTGAGCCGTGTGACGCGCGCGACGCGCGGCGGGCGGCGCAGCGGGTACACCACTGCGTGAACGTCACCGTGTTCGGCGGCACCGGCAAGATCGGCCGCCTCGTCGTGGAACGCCTGCTCGACGAGGGGCACCAGGTCACCGCGCTGGTGCGCTCGCCCGAGAAGCTGACGAGCGAGGACCCGCGCCTGGACGTCGTCGTCGCGGAGCTGGACGACGAGCCCGCCGTGCGCAAGGTCGTCGCGGGTGCCGACGCCGTCATCAGCGCCCTGGGCCCGGCCATCGACCCGTTCCTGCGCAGCGGCCCCCTGACCGACGCGACCCGGACGATCGTCGACGCCATGCACGAGTCCGGCGTCCGGCGGCTCATCGCGCTCGGGACCATCAGCGTGCCTGACCCGCGCGACCGTCCCAGCCTGCTCGAGCGCCTCGTCCCCGTCGGGATCGGGCTGCTCATCCCCGGCGCGCTGAAGGAGGTCCAGGGGATCAGCGAGGTCGTCGCCACCTCGGGGCTGGACTGGACGCTCGCCCGGATGACCGCCCCGATCGACATCCCCTCGAACGGCACCCTGCGCGCCGGGTTCCTCGGCCGCGACGACGTCGGGACGCCGATGGCGCGCACCGACGTCGCGGCGTTCCTCGTCGACCAGCTCACCGACGACCGCTTCGTCGGCGCGGCGCCGGCGATCAGCAACTGACCTGTTCCGAGCGAAGGGCACCTTCGCCTGATCTATCCGAGCGAAGGGCACCTTCGCTCAGATGATCGGCGTGTCGGTCGCCTCAGCCCTCGTCGTCGCCCGGGGCGGGCGAGGCCGGCCTCGACCCCGGCACCACCTGCGACTCCAGCCGCGCCCAGGTCGCGCTCCACTCCGCCAGGGGCACGAGGAGCCGCTGCAGCACCTGGAGCTGCTCGTCGAACGCCGCGAGCTGGCTCTGCATCGCCGCGACGGCGTCGCGCTGCGCCCGGATCGCCGTGCGCATCGCCCCGAGCTGGGCCGCCGACATCGCGCCGGGGTGGGTCGCGACCTCGGGCAGGGCCGGCAGCTCGCTGAGCGGCGCGCCGGCCGCCCGCACGACGTTCTCGGCCATGCCGCGCAGGCCGCTGATGACACCCCACAACGGGTTCTGCCCGCCCGACGGCTCCTCGCTCATGTCCGCGGGATACCCGTTCAGACCTCCGCGCCCGTGTAGAACGCCACCGTCCGCTCGGCGCGGGCGACGGCGTCGTCACGGTCCATCCCGGACTCCGCGCTGGCGGCCGCCCACTCCTGTCCGGCGGCGGCGATGAACGCGCGGCCCTCCTCGGAGGCCGTCCACTCCTCGGCCTGCTCGGGCGAGACCCCGGCCCCGGTGCCCAGGTGCAGGCCGAGCCCCAGCAGCCCCAGGTCCCACCCGATACCGACCGCACCCGGCCCGTAGAGGCGCCAGTGGTCGTCGTCGACGTGCGCGACGTGGGTCAGCGTGAAGCGCGCGCCGTCGCCGTCGGGCGTCAGCCGCACCTCGATCCAGCTGATCCCGCCCCCGAACTCCCAGGTCGCGTCGAACCCGGACGGCGGGTCGCAGGCGGTGACGGTGCCGCCGGCGTTGCCCTCGAGCTGGTACCGCCCGTCGAGGCGCAGCTCGCCGCTGACCGGCAGGAACCAGCGGGCGATGCGGTCGGCCTCGGTGCAGGCGGACCAGAGGTCGGCGACGTCGGTGGGGAACGCGCGGCTCAGGGTGACGACCGCGGCCTCGCCGGCCTCGAGGGTGCGGGCGCCGGCCGTACGGCGGGTGGCGGTGATCTCGTGCTGGATGTCCACGCCGGGCAGTATGGGCTTATATAAGTCAGGACTCAAGGAACGCGTCGAGGATCCGGTCGGCCGCGAGCGCCGCGGTGAGCTCGCCCGCCTCGACCTCGCGCTCCAGCTCGCCGCGCAGGTCCTTGACCTGCGGGTGGTCCTGGAGTCGCCCGAGCAGGCGGTCGCGGACCATCTGCCAGGTCCAGTCGACCTGCTGGCGGGCGCGCTTCTGCCTCAGGCCGTCCTCGGCGTCGAGGTGCTCCTGGTGCCGCACGAGCGCCGACCACACGTCGTCGAGGCCCGTCCTCTCGGCGGCACTGCAGGTCAGCACCGGCACCTTCCACGTCTCGCGCTCGCCACGGAGCATCGCGAGTGCCTGCTCGAGCTCCCGCGCGGCGCGCTTCGCCTCCCGCGCGTGCGGCCCGTCGGCCTTGTTCACCGCGATCACGTCGGCGATCTCGAGGATGCCGCGCTTGATGCCCTGCAGGGAGTCGCCGGTGCGCGCGAGCGTCAGGAACAGGAACGAGTCGACCATCTGCGCGACGGTCGTCTCGGACTGCCCGACGCCGACGGTCTCGACGATGACGACGTCGTAGCCCGCCGCCTCCATCACGACCATGGTCTCCCGCGTGGCCTTCGCGACCCCGCCGAGCGTGCCGGCCGTCGGCGAGGGGCGGATGAACGCGTCGTCGTCGGTGGCGAGCTCGTTCATGCGCGTCTTGTCGCCGAGGATCGAGCCGCCGGACTTCGTCGAGCTCGGGTCGACGGCGAGCACCGCGACCTTCGAGCCCTGCGCCGTCAGCGTCGAGCCCAGCGCGCCGATGAACGTCGACTTCCCGACCCCGGGCACCCCGGAGATGCCGATCCGCCGCGCCCCGCCGGCGTACGGGAGCAGCTCGACGAGCAGCTCCTGGGCGGCCTCGCGGTGGTCGGGACGCGACGACTCGACGAGCGTGATCGCCCGCCCGATCCAGAGCCGCGAGCCGGACCGGACGCCCTCGACGTAGGGCTCGAGATCCACTACGCCGAACCGTGCCCCAGCCGCTCGGTCAGCGTCCCGAGCAGTTGGGTCGCGGCTTCGGCGATCACCGTGCCGGGCCCGAAGATCGCGGCAGCGCCGTTGTCGAGGAGCTCCTGGTGGTCGCCGGGCGGGATGACGCCGCCCGCGACGATGAGGATCTCCTCCGCGCCCGCGTCCTTCAGCTCGTCGCGCAGCGCCGGGACCAGCGACAGGTGCCCCGCGGCCAGCGACGAGACGCCGACGACGTGCACGTCGGCCTCGACGGCCTGGCGGGCGACCTCGCCGGGCGTCTGGAACAGCGGGCCCACGTCGACGTCGAAGCCGAGGTCGGCGAACGCCGTCGCGATGACCTTCTGGCCACGGTCATGACCGTCCTGGCCCATCTTCGCGACGAGGATGCGGGGCCGGCGGCCCTCGGCCTCCTCGAACCGCTGAGCGGCCTGGCGCGCGGTCTCCACGGCCGAGTTCTCGCCCACCTCGTCACGGTAGACCCCGGAGATCGTCCGGACGTCCGAGCGGTGCCGGCCGTAGACCTCCTCCAGCGCGTCGGAGATCTCCCCGACGCTGGCCTTCGCGCGCGCGGCGTCGATCGCGAGCTTGAGGAGGTTGCCGTCGAGGCCGCTGTCGCGGGTGCCCTCGGAGGCAGCCCGGGCCGCGTGGGTGAGGGCCTCGAGCGACGAGCGGACGGCGTCGTCGTCGCGGTCGTCGCGCAGCTGCTGGAGGCGCTCGACCTGCTGGCGCAGCACGTCCTTGTTGTCGACCTTGAGGACCTCGACGTCCTCGCCCGAGGTCAGCGGGTACTTGTTGACGCCGATCAGCGGCTGGCGTCCGGAGTCGATGCGCGCCTGGGTGCGCGCGGCGGCCTCCTCGATGCGCATCTTCGGCAGGCCCTCGTCGATGGCCTGCGCCATGCCGCCGGTGGACTCGACCTCCTGGATGTGGGCCCAGGCGCGCTCGGCGAGCTGGCGGGTGAGGCGTTCGACGTACGCCGAGCCGCCCCACGGGTCGACCGTGCGCGTCGTGCCCGACTCCTGCTGCAGCAGCAGCTGGGTGTTGCGGGCGATCCGCGCGGAGAAGTCGGTGGGCAGGGCCAGCGCCTCGTCGAGCGCGTTGGTGTGCAGCGACTGGGTGTGGCCCTGGGTCGCGGCCATCGCCTCGACGCAGGTGCGGACGACGTTGTTGTAGACGTCCTGGGCGGTCAGCGACCAGCCGGAGGTCTGGCTGTGCGTGCGCAGGCTCAGGGACTTGGGGTTCTTCGCCCCGAACTGGTGGACGAGCTTGGCCCACAGGAGCCGCGCCGCGCGGAGCTTCGCGATCTCCATGAAGTAGTTCATGCCGATGCCCCAGAAGAACGACAGGCGCGGCGCGAACTTGTCGACGTCGAGGCCGGCGTTGCTCCCGGCCCGCAGGTACTCCACCCCGTCGGCCAGCGTGTAGGCCAGCTCCAGGTCGGCCGAGGCTCCGGCTTCCTGGATGTGGTAGCCCGAGATGGAGATCGAGTTGAACTTGGGCATCTTCTCCGAGGTGTAGCTGAAGATGTCCGAGATGATCTGCATCGACGGCTTCGGCGGGTAGATGTAGGTGTTGCGGACCATGAACTCCTTGAGGATGTCGTTCTGGATGGTCCCGGCCAGCTGCTCCGGCGACACCCCCTGCTCCTCGGCGGCGGCGACGTAGAGCGCCATCACCGGGAGCACGGCCCCGTTCATGGTCATCGACACCGACATGCGGTCCAGCGGGATGCCGTCGAACAGCTGGCGCATGTCGAGGATCGAGTCGATCGACACCCCGGCCATCCCGACGTCGCCCGACACGCGGGGGTTGTCGGAGTCGTAGCCGCGGTGGGTGGGCAGGTCGAACGCGACCGAGAGGCCCTTCTGCCCCGCCGCGAGGTTGCGCCGGTAGAACGCGTTCGACTCCGCGGCCGTCGAGAAGCCGGCGTACTGGCGCACGGTCCACGGCTGCGTGACGTACATCGTCGGGTACGGCCCGCGCAGGTAGGGCGTGACGCCCGGGTAGGTCCCGAGGAAGTCGAGGCCCTCGAGGTCGGCGTCGGTGTAGAGCGGCTTGACCCCGATGCCCTCGGGGGTCTCCCAGACGAGGTCCTCGGCGCCCTTGCCGGTGGCCTCCTCGAGGGCGGCCTCCCAGTCGCCGGACGGGCTCTCGGGCGTGCCGAGCTCGACGTCGCCGAAGTTCGGGATGCTCATGCCGGGACCTCCAGGGCCTCGAGGGTGTCGCGGAGGACGGCGGCCGCGTCGCACCCGGCGTAGAGGGTGCCGTCGACGCCCTCGACGTCCTTCTTGCCCGCCAGCAGGATGCGCGTCGCCCCGGCCTCGCGCAGGGCGGCCGCGACGTCGGCGGCGTGCTGGTCGTAGACCTTGTCCGACGACGCGATCACCGCTACCGGGGTGCCCGCCTCCCGGAACGCCGTCGCGATCTCCTGCGGGTCGGTGCCGCCGGGGCCGTCGACTCCTGCCAGGCCCCCCGCGTTCAGCAGGTTCGTCGTGAAGGAGGCGCGGGCGGTGTACTCGGCGAGCTTCCCGACGGTCGCGAGGAAGACCGTCGGACGCGTGTCGGCGGCGTCTGCGCGGTCGCGCAGCGTCTCGAAGACCTCGGCGTAGCGGCGGCGCGGCAGGCCGCCCTCGTGCTCGGTGATCGGGAGCGGGTCGCGGTGGGGGAGCTCCTCGTGGAGGTTCGGGAACTCGCTGACGCCGGTGATCGGGTCCTGGCGACGGGCGATCCGCTGCGCCCGCTGCTCCCACGTCGCGTCGAGGCGGGCGAGCAGGCTGCCGTCGTCGAGGACGGCCTCGATGCCGCCGTCGCGCTCGATGCGCGTGAACTCCTCCCACGCGGCGCGGGCCAGCGCGTCGGTGAGCGACTCGACGTACCAGGAGCCGCCGGCCGGGTCGATGACGTGCGCGAGGTGCGACTCCTCGAGCAGCAGCGCCTGGGTGTTGCGCGCCAGGCGCCGGGCGGCCTCGTCGGGACGGCCCAGCTCGGTGTCGAACGGCAGCACGGTGACGGCCCCCGCCCCGCCCAGCCCGGCCCCGACGGCGGCGACGGTGGTGCGCAGCATGTTCACCCACGGGTCACGGCGGGTGATCATCGCGGGCGACGTGACGGCGTGCTGCTCCATCGCGCGGGCGTCGTCCGACGCCTCGCTGACCTGCCCGACCCGCTCCCAGCAGCGGCGCGCCGCGCGGAGCTTGGCGAGCGTCGCGAACTGGTCGGCGGTGGCGGCGAAGCGGAACTCGACCCGCGCGAAGGCCTCGTCGACGGTCAGGCCGGCGTCGGTGAGCAGGCGCACCGCGTGCACGCCCGCGGCGAGGGCGGCGCCGAGCTCCTGCGCGTCGCTGCCGCCCGCGCGGTGGTAGGGCAGGGCGTCGGCGACGACGGTGCGCAGCGCGGGGTGGCTCTGCGCCGCGGTCCGGCTGTGCTCGAGGAGGGCGTCGCGGTAGTCGTCGGTCAGGGGGTCGCCGCCCTGCGTGCGGTCGAGCAGCGGGTCGTACCCGAGCGAGCCGGGGATCGCGCCGGACCCCGCCTGCTCGGCGAACCGCAGCAGCGTGGCGGCGGCCTCCGGGGTGTCGCGGCCGGCGTCGAGCGCGATCGGCGCGAGGTCGACGAACACGCCGTCGAGCAGGGTGGGCAGGGCGTCGACGGACGGCCCGCCGGCGTCCCCGAGCACCAGCCAGAGCGACGAGACGCCGTTCTCCAGCTCGGCCATGAGGACGTCGTGGGCCTCGTTCACATCGGCGTCCCGGGCGAAGGCGTGGCGCTGACGGACCCGCCAGCCCTCGGCCACCTGGCCCTCGGGGCGCGCCCCGCGGACGAAGGGCGGCAGGCCCGGCACCCCGGTGTCGACGCCCGGCGCGTCCTCGGCGGCGTAGAGCGCGGCGATGGTGATGTCGTCGTCGGTGACCGTCGCCACCGCGGCCTCGGCCTCCTCCGGCGACACCTCGCGGCCCGACTTCGCCAGCACCCCGGCGACCAGCTCGCGCCACTGCTCGCGCGTCGGCGTGGCGAACTCGGCCGCCAGCGTCAGGTCCTCGGGGCTCTCGGTCGGCTCCGCTGCGGTCATGCGCGGGATCGTAGAGCGGTCAGCGCCGACCGGTTCTCCACCGTGCGACAGGCCACCGACCCGAGCGAGCGGAATCGTTCACGTTGGGCGTGGCGCGGGGTGTCGCAGCGAACGGGCCGTTCGCTGCTTCTAGGCGCGCGAACTCCGCGTTCGCGCGCTCCGCATGTGCACCCGCTCGCCCTGGCGTCCGAAGAGCGCGAGGACCTCGACCGGCCCGTCGCCGGTGCTCCCCAGCCAGTGCGGGCGGCGGGTGTCGACCTCGGTGGCCTCGCCCGGGCGCAGCACGAGGTCGTCGTCGCCGTTGATCACGCGCAGCCGGCCGGCGAGGACGTAGACCCACTCCCAGCCCTGGTGCGTCGGGAGCTCGGCGGGCGGGGTGTTCCGCGCCGGGGAGAAGACGAACTTGTACGCCGCCGGCTGCCCCGGGCTGCGGGACAGCCGATACATGACGGTGTCCTCGGTGCGCGAGACCGGCTCGTCGCGGGCCGGCGTGGCCTCGCGGATGCCGATCAGCTCGTCGAGCCCCGTGCCGTAGACCGTGGCGAGCGGCAGCAGCAGCTCGAGGGTGGCGCGCCGGCCGCCGTTCTCGAGCCGCGAGAGGGTGCTGGTGGAGATGCCGGTGCGCTGCGAGAGCTCGGCCAGGCCGAGGCCCTCGCGCCGGCGTCGGGTCGCGAGGCGGGCCCCGAGGTCGTCGAGCACGTCGGTCACGCTTGCCATTGTGGCAAGAATCCTCGCCGCCCGCCGCGGGTCGGCGCAGGCTCGTGGACATGACCGACGAACCCCTCGACGCCCTCGTCATCGGGGGCGGCGCGGCCGGACTGTCCGGCGCGCTGACCCTCGCCCGCTCCCGCCGCTCGGTGCTCGTGCTCGACGCCGGCGAGCCCCGTAACGCGCCCGCCGACGGGGTGCACGCCTTCCTCACCCGCGACGGCCTGCCGCCCGCCGAGCTCGTGCGCCTCGGACGCGCGGAGGTCTCGTCCTACGGCGGGCGGTTCCGCGACGGCACGGCGGTGGCCGCCCGCCGCGAGGGTGACCTGTTCGCCGTCGACACCGCCGACGGCGAGACGCTGCACGCGCGCCGCCTGCTCGTCGCGACCGGCCTCGTCGACGAGCTGCCCGACCTGCCCGGCGTGCGCGAGCTCTGGGGCCACGACGTGCTGCACTGCCCGTACTGCCACGGGTGGGAGGTCCGTGACCGGGCGGTCGCGGTGCTCGGCACCGGGCCGAACGCCCTGCACCAGGTGAAGCTGTTCTCGCAGCTCACCTCCGACCTCGTCTACCTGCGCCACCACGCGCCCGCGCTCAGCGCCGAGGAGGCCGAGCAGCTCGCGGCGCTCGACGTCGCGGTGATCGACGAGGAGGTGACCGGGCTGGAGATCGCCGACGGCCGCCTCGTCGGCGCGCGCCTGTCCGACGGGCGGGTCGTCGCGCGCCAGGCCCTCGTCGTGGGCCCGCGGTTCGTCGCCCGCAGCGGGGTGCTGGAGGATCTCGGCGTCGAGGTCCTCGACCACCCCATCGGCGGCCGCTACGTCGCGACCGTCGACGCCACCGGGCTGACCGCCGTGCCCGGGGTGTGGGTGGCGGGCAACGTCGGCGACCTGTCGGCGCAGGTCGTCGCCGCGGCCGCCGAGGGCACCCTCGCCGGCGCGCGCATCAACGCCGACCTCGTCGAGGAGGACATCGCGCGAGCCGTCGCGCAGTACCGGAAGGACGCCGCATGAGCACCCACGACCAGTTCACCGCTGCGTTCTGGGACGAGCGCTACCTCGGCGCCGACCGGCTCTGGAGCGGCGAGCCGAATGCGGTGCTGGTGCAGGAGATCACCGACCTCGCGCCGGGCACGGCGCTCGACGTCGGCAGCGGCGAAGGTGGCGACGCGGTGTGGCTCGCCGCCCGGGGGTGGGCGGTGACGGCGATCGACGTCTCGGAGGTCGGGCTGTCGCGGGTCGCGGCGCGGGCCGCGGCCGACGGCGTGGCGAACCGGGTGACGACGAGGCTCATCGACGTGCTGAACGACCCGGTCCCCGGCACGTACGACCTCGTCACCGCGCACTTCATGCAGCTGTGGACGGAGGTGCGCCCGCGGATCTTCACCTCCCTCGCCGGGGCCGTCGCGCCGGGCGGGCGGCTGCTGATCGTCGGGCACGACCCCGACGGCATGCCCGAGGAGTTCGCCCACCACCACCCGCCGGAATTCTTCGCGACCGCCGAGCAGCTGGTCGCCGAGCTCGGCGACGCGCTGGCCGGCTGGACGATCGAGGTCGCCGAGCGCCGCGCGCGCACCGGCGTCCAGCCCGACGGGCGCCCGGGCTTCCTCTACGACGCGGTCCTGCGCGCTCGTCGCCCCCTGTCGCGCGGATCAACGGGGAGTTCGCGCGCCTAGAAGCAGCGAACGCCACGTTCGCTGCGGCAGAGGGCTACAGGCGCGCCTTCTGGACCTTGCCCATGGCGTTGCGGGGCAGGGCGTCGACGACGCGGACCTCGCGCGGGCGCTTGTGGGCGGAGAGGCGGTCGGCGACGAAGGCGATGACCTCCTCGGTGTCGACGGGCTCGCCGGCCACGACGACGTGGGCGACGATCCGCTGGCCGAGGTCGTCGTCGGGCTCGCCGACCACCGCGGCCTCGCTGATGCCCGGGTGCTCGAGCAGCGCGGTCTCGATCTCGCCGGCCCCGACGCGGTAGCCACCGGTCTTGATCAGGTCGACCGACCGGCGGCCGACGATCCGGTGGTAGCCGCCGGCGTCGATCACCGCGGCGTCGCCGGTGCGGAACCAGCCGTCCGCGGTCCAGGTCTCGGCGGTCGCCTCGGGCCGGCCGAGGTAGCCGGAGAAGAGGCCGGGTCCCTGGAGCTGGAGCTCGCCGATCGTCTCGCCGTCGTGCGGGAGCAGCTCCCCCTCGGTCTCCTCGTCGGTGGACACCAGCCGCGTCCGCACGCCCGTGACCGGCTGCCCGACCCAGCCCGGGCGGCGCTCGCCGTCGGCCCGGACGGACAGCGTGATCATGGTCTCGCTCATCCCGTACCGCTCGACCGGCGCCCGGCCGGTGAGCTCCTGGAGGCGCTCGAACACCGGGACGGGCAGCGGCGCGCTGCCGGAGACCAGCAGGCGGGCGGACTGCAGGGCGCGCGCGGACTCCGGGTCGGCGGCGATGCGCGACCAGATCGTCGGCACCCCGAACAGCAGGCTCGCGCCGTGGTCACGGACCGCCGACGCGTAGGACTCCGGCTTCGGACGCCCGACGTGCACCAGCGGCGAGCCGATGCGCAGCGCGCCGAACACACCGAGCCCGAGGCCGTGTACGTGGAACAGGGGCAGGCCGTGGGCGAGCGTGTCCTGCGCGGTCCAGCCCCACGCGTCGGCGAGACCGTCGAGCCCGGCGGCGATCGCGGCGCGGGAGAGCAGCACGCCCTTGGGTGCGCCGGTGGTGCCCGAGGTGTAGAGGATCAGCGCCGGGCCGTCGTTCGGGGCCTCGCGGGCGGCGTCGCCGCTGCGCCTGGTCAGGTCGACCTTGCGCACGGGCAGGGTCACCTCCGGCGGGCGCTCGCCGATCCAGAGCGAGGCCCCCGAGTCGCTCAGCACGTGGCCGCGCTCGCCCGGCCCGGTGTCGGGCGGCACGGGCACGACGGGGACGCCGGCGAGCAGGGCGCCGACCATCGCGACCACGGTGTGCGCCGTCGGCTCGGCGAGCACGGCGACCGGGCCCTCGTCGGGGCGTTCGACGATCTGGTCGGCGACGACGGCCGCCGCGCCGACCAGCTCGGGGCCGGACATGGCGACGTCGCCGACCCGGATCGCCTCGGGGTCGTCGAGGCCCCCGTCGAGCAGCGCAGCGAGCAGCGTCATACCGCCCATCATGGGCACCCGCACGCGGCTGCGTGCACTTACCCCCGCGCCGGCGACCCGACCATGGGAAGGCGTGCCGTGGCGGGCTACCCGTCCCGTCGGCGCATGCGCCACACGGTGACCGCAGCGCCGAGGACGAGGTAGACCACCGCCCGCCCGGTGCTCGACGCCAGGTCGTCGAGCGGGAGCGGGTCGCGCAGGGCGTCGGCGCCCGCGGCCCAGCCCGACGTCAGGAGGAGAGGCTGGAGCCACTCCAGCGACGGCACCGCGGAGAGGACCCCGAAGACGATCAGCCCACCGAGCACGGCCGCCAGGACGACGAGCGGGTGCTCGGTGAACGCCGAGATGGCGAGGGCGACCGCGGCGACGGCGAGCAGCTGCACGACCGTCCACCCGACCACCAGCGCGACGCGCCCGAGGGCCTCGCCCAGCCCGAGCGTCGTGCCCGAGAGCGTGATCAGGGTGCCGCTCGGCCCGCCGACCACGACCATCCCGGTGATCACGCCGACGACGGCGACGACGAGCACGGCGAGCACCGCGACCGCGAGCACGCCGACCGCCTTCATCACGACCAGCCGCACCCGGCCCACGGGAGCGAGCAGGAGCCCGCGCAGCGTGCCGTGCGCGGCCTCGCCGGCCAGCGCGTCGGCGGCCGCCGTGGTGACCGTGAGGGGGAGCAGCAGCGAGAGCGCGAGCCCGAGGGCCGCGATCGGCAGCACCAGCCCGTTGCCGGCGACGGCGGCCACCAGGCCCGGTCCGTCGCCGTCTCCCCCGCCCGGCCCGCCGGTGAGGGCGATGCCGACCCCGAGGGCGATCGGGACCAGGCCCAGCAGCCCGAGCAGGACCAGCGTGCGGGGCCGCCGCAGGACCCAGCGGACCTCGGCGGCCGCGAGCCGTCCGAGCGGCGCGGACGTGCGTGTCGACAGCTCCGGCGCCGCGGCGGACTCCACCGTGGTCACGCGTCCTCCTCGGTCAGGCGGGCGAAGAGCTCCTCGAGGTGGGCGCGGCGACGGTGGACCTCCCACACCGCGACCCCCGCCCCGACGAGCGCGGCCACGACCTCGGGCGCCTCGAGCGTGCCCGGCGGGACGGCGACACCGCCCTCGGCGCGGTAGGACGCCGCGCCGGCGTCGCGCAGGGCGAGGATGGCGTCGTCGACGTCGGGCGTGCTGACGACCAGCCCGCCGGCGTCCGCGTCGAGCAGCGCGCGCAGCTCGCCGGAGACCAGCAGCGTGCCCGTCTGCAGGACCGCGACGTGGCTGCACACGGCCTCGACCTCGGCGAGCAGGTGCGACGACAGCAGCACCGTCGCCCCCGTCTCCCGCAGGTCGGCGACGACCCGGCGGACGTCGCGGGTGCCGGCGGGGTCGAGCCCGTTGGTGGGCTCGTCGAGCACGACCAGCCGGCGCGGCACGAGCAGCGCGGCGGCCAGCCCGAGGCGCTGCTTCATGCCGAGGGAGTAGCCGCGGTAGCGGCGCCGCGCGGCGTCGGCGAGGCCCACCCGCTCGAGCGCCGCGTCGACCGGCGCCCGCAGGTCGCCGACGAGGCGGGGCTCGGCGGCGGCGCTGCGCAGCAGGTTGTCGCGACCCGAGAGGAACGGGTGGAAGCCGGGCCCCTCGACCAGGGCGCCCACGTCCGGCAGAGCCGCCGCCAGGTCGTCCCCGGCGTGCCCGAGGAGCTCCACCGTCCCGGCGGTCGGGCGGGTGAGCCCGAGCAGCATGCGGATCAGGGTGGTCTTACCCGACCCGTTGGGGCCGAGCATGCCCAGGACCGCGCCGGCGGGGACGTCGAGGTCGACGTCGTCGATCGCGACGGTCGAGCCGAAGGTCTTGCGCAGCCCGCGGACCCTCGCCGCCACCGCGCCCGGCGGGGTCGCGGCCGCCGTCGCCGGCGGGCTGGCGGGGGCGGTCCCCGAGGTCGCTGCCGCGGTCACCGGGCCAGGGCCTCGGTGAGCACCTGCTGCGGCACGGCGCCGGCGGCGATCCGGCCGTCGTCGGTGATGATCACGGTGGCGACCGCCGTGGTGATCGCGCGCCCGCTGCCCCAGGGGCCGCTGACCGGCGTGCCCAGCGCCGAGAGGTCCGGCGCACCCTCGGGACGTTCTTCGGAACCCTCCTGCTGCCCGGCCTCGGGCGTCGGGGCGCGACCGACGACGACGGTGTCCCACCCGTCGCCGACGGTCTGGTGCTGCTCGTCGCCCTCGGGCCGGTCCGGCTGCCCGTTCGGCCGTCCCTCCGACCGCTCGCGCACGGTGGTGCCCGGCGGCGGGGTGAACGTGAACAGCGCCGGGTCCTGCGGGCCGTAGGTGATCTCGGAGAAACCGACCTGCAGCGCGGGCTCACCCGAACCCTGCGCGAGCACGGTGAGCTGCAGCGGCAGGCGCGACTCGGCGTCGACGGCCACGCGGACCTCGCGCAGCAGCGTGCGCTCGGTGGGCTGCGGGGTCAGCACCAGCTGGTAGGCCGCCCGGCCGGCGACCTCGGCCGTGCCGTCGACGGCGACCGTGCTCGTCTGCCGCAGGGTCGCGATCGCCTCGGTCGCGGCGGTGGTCGGGTCCTGGGCCTGACCGCCGTCCTGGGTGCCCTCCGGCGGACCCTGCTGGTCGCCCACGGGCGCGCGCGTCGCCGTGCGCTCGCGGGAGTCGTACGACCAGCGCGTCGTCCCGTCCGAGACCAGCGTCCGCTCGCCGTCACCGGACGGGATGGCCACTCGGCCGCGGTCCTCGCCGCCGGACCACACGCGGATCGTCGAGGTGCCGTTCGCGAGCTGGGGCACCCCCGGCACGGCGGGCAGGCCGAGGGCGTTGTCCACCTCGACCTCGCCGGCGAACGGTCCGCGCTGCGCGGTCATCACGGAGGCCACGAGGTCCTCCGGGCTCACCGGCGGCAGCACCGGCGCCGCGGCGGCACCGGCCGGCGCGACCACGAGGCCCACGCCGATCGCGGCCGCCACTCCCACTCCGAGCCCTGCCCCGACCCAGCCCCTGCGTCCCATGACCCCATCGTGGCGGGCGGTTGCTGAGACGGTCTCAGCGTCGGGGCACCCCTGCTGTCGGGCGGGCGGCCTACGGTCGGGGCGTGCCCAGGGTGCTGGTGGTCGACGACGAGGCCGGGGTGCGTGACGCCCTCACGCGCGGGCTCGCGGCCGAGGGCATGGGAGTGGTGGCCGTGGCCGACGGCCACGCCGCGCTGCGCGAGGCGTCGACCGGCGCCTACGACGCCGTGGTCCTGGACATCATGCTGCCGGGGCTCTCGGGCTACCGGGTGCTCGAGGCGCTGCGCGGCGAGGGCGTCGAGACGCCGGTGCTGCTGCTCTCGGCCAAGGACGGCGAGGTCGACCAGGCCGACGGGCTCGACCTCGGCGCCGACGGGTATCTCGTCAAGCCGTTCTCGTTCGTCGTGCTCGTGGCCCACCTGCGCGCGATGCTGCGCCGCTCGGGGCCCGCCACCGCGCGGGTCGAGCGCGGTGCGCTGCGGCTCGACCCGGCGACCCGGTCGGTGAGCTGGGAGGGACGCGACGTCGAGCTCTCGGAGCGCGAGTTCGACGTGCTGTACGCGCTCGCCGCCCACCCCGACGGGGTGCTCACCAAGGACGACCTGCTGGACGCGGTGTGGGGCGGCGGCGGGTCGGCGAGCCGCAACGCCGTCGAGGTCTACGTCGGGTACCTGCGCCGCAAGCTCGCGGCGGTGGGCGCGGGCGACCTCGTGCGCACCGAGCGGGGGCGCGGGTACCGGTTGGGTGCCGGGTGAGGACGAGCGCCGGCTGGTGGGCGCGGCGCACCCTGCGGACGCGGATCACGCTCGTCGTCGGGGTGGTCACCGTGTTCGCGCTGCTCGCCCTCGGGCGGGTCGCGGGGGACGCCTTGTTCTCGGCGCTGCTGACCAGCGGGGACGGGGCGCTGACCGAACGCGCCGCCGCGGCGAGCACGGCGGTCGCGGCCGGCACGGCGGTGCCGCCGGGGGTCCGCGTGGTGGACGTCGCCGGGGCACCGGTCGACGGCGGGCCACGGCCGGTGGACGCCGACGCGATCCGCGCCCTCGGCGCCGGGCAGCCGGTCACGGTGCCCGGCGGCCCCGACGGCCCGCAGCGCTGGGTGGCCGTGCCGGTGCCGGCGCCGGACGGGTCACCGCGCCTCGTCCTCGCCTCCCGCGACCTGGTCGGTGCGGCGGCGCTGTTCGCCGACGCGGCCCGGGGGCTGGTGGTCACGGCGCTGATCGGGGCCGTCGCCGTCGTCGCCGCGACCTGGACCGCCACGAGCCTGTCGCTGCGCCCGGTCGACCGGATGCGCGCCGCGGCCGCCGCCCTGCCCCCTGGCGAGCGTCTCCCCGTCCCGCCGGCCCGCGACGAGCTCGCGGCCCTCGCCGTCGAGATCAACGGTCTCCTCGCCCGCCGCGACGACGCCGTCGCCCGCCTCGAACGCTTCACCAGCGAGGCCGCGCACGAGCTGCGCTCCCCCATCGCCGGGCTGCGCGCGCAGGCCGACGTCGCCGTCGCCCACCCGGACGGGACGTCGTCCGAGGAGACCTGGCGCTCGGTGGCGAGCGAGGCCGAGCGCCTGTCGGACCTGGTCGCGGACCTGCTGGCCCTCGCACGCGCCGACGCGGGCGAGCGCATGCCGGCGCGGCCGGTGGACCTCGTCGACGCGGTCGGTGACGCCTTCGCCCGCCTGCCCGAGGAACCGACGGTCGCGATGACGCTGTGGGCCCCGATGCCGGTGGCGGTCGCCGCGACGCCCGCCGAGGTGGCGATCGTGCTCGACAACGTGCTCGCCAACGCCCGGCGGCACGCCGCGACCGTCGTGCACGTGGCTGTCGTGCCGGCGGGCCGCTGGGTGCGCCTGCTGGTCGACGACGACGGGCCGGGGATCCCGCCCGCGGACCGCGAGCGGGTCTTCGACCGCTTCACGCGCCTGCAGCCCGACGCCGGCGAGGGCAGCGGGCTGGGCCTGGCGCTCGTCGGGCGCCTCGTCGCGGGGCGCGACGGCACCACCCGCGCGACGACGTCGCCGGACGGCGGCACGCGTCTGGTGGTGCGCTGGCCCGTGGGCTGAGGGTCCCGCCGGTCGCGGGGCGCGCCGCGGTGTGGGAACGAGGGACTCCCTCGCTGCCTCCCCTGCACTCAAGGACGCCCTCGCACCACGGGCGCGCGCCGCAAGCGGCGCAGATCGGCGGCGCTGTCGGGGGTCGCGGGCATGATGGCGGCATCGCGCTTCCCCCGCGGTGCCGCCGATCGGACCTGCCCGAGGGGAGCCCCCATGTCCTCCGTCGACCACCGCCGCGCCCGGGCGCGGCTCGACGCCGAGACCATCGACCGCGCCGCCGGCGTGCTCCGGCGGCGGGTGGCCGTGGGTCGCTACGCCGGTCTCGCCGGCGACTACGCGGGCTTCGAGGTCTGCGCGCTGCTCGAGGCCGTCGCGCACGCCTCGGCCGAGGACCCTCGTTCGTCGCGCATCAGGGAGGCGGCGCTGCGGGTCGCGCGGGCCGTGCTCGCCGACGAGCCGAGGTCGCTGTGAGCCGCCCGTTCCCGGCGCTCGCGGTGCCCGTCGGTGACCACCGCGAGCGCGACGCCGGCCACGAGGGCGACCTCCCCGATCAGGGCCACCGGACCGGGCAGGGCGCCGGCGAGCAGCGCCGCGAACACGAAGCCCCAGGCGGTCTCGAGCGCCATCAGCTGGCTGACCAGCACCGGCTCGAGTCGGGCCGCGGCCGCGTGCCACGCCCGCACGGCGAGCCACGACGACACGAGGCCGAGGAAGAGCACCACCAGCAGCGCGCGCACCGGCTGCGCGGGCACGCCCTCGGTGGCGAGCAGCCAGATCGCGACCGGCAGGGCGAGCACGCCCGCCGCCAGGCCCTGGGCGCCGGCGAGCACCGGGCCGAGGTCGGGGCGCGCGGCGAGGAGGCGGTGCGAGTCGAGGCCGTACCAGGTCCAGGAGGCGACGGCGACCAGCGCGAGCACCGTGCCGATCACCGCCGACGCGCCGCCGGGCCCGGGTACCGGGCTGAGGTGCACGAGCACCTGCCCGACGCCGACCAGCGCCAGGGCGGGCAGCAGCGCCCGCACTCCGGGCAGTCCTCGCCGGTTGGAGAACAGCGCCATCACCACGGGGACGAGGCCGATGGTCGCCACGGCGATGGTCGGGCCGGCGAGGCGCACCGAGAGCGCGACGAGGCCGAAGTAGAGCAGCGAGCCGGTGACGGCGTGCCCGACCACCCGCAGCCACGGCACGTCGGCGCGCAGCACGGCCCGCGCCTGGGGCAGCGACACGGCGCCGAACGCCACGAACCGTCCCATCGCGAGCAGCAGGGCGGGCGCGAGCGGCGCCAGCTCCGGCGCCACGAACACCGCGGCCCACCCTGCGCAGGCGAACGTCATCGCTGCGAGCGCCGTCCGGCGCGAGATGCCTCCCGTCATGCCTCCACGATGCGCGCGCAGGCACGGGCGATGTCGGGCGATCTCCGATGTCGCGGGCCTCCGAGGCGCACGATGGACCCATGACCGCGCCGCGCCGTGCACGATCCGCCCAGCCGACCCTCGACCGCGTCGATCGACGGATCCTCGATCACCTCGCCGACCACGGGCGCTCGAGCCTGGCCGACCTCGCCGAGGCGGTGTCGATCTCGCCGTCGTCGGCCCAGCGGCGGCTGCGGCGCCTCGAGAGCGAGGAGGTCGTGCGGGGCTACCGGGCCGTGCTCGACCCGGAGGCCGTCGACCGCGGGCTCGTGGTGCACCTCGCGGTGACGCTCGTCGACCACACCGCGAACACCGTGGGCCGCTTCGAGCGCCACGTCGTCGAGCTGGCGGGGCTCGTGAGCTGCCACCACGTGACGGGCGACGTCGACTACCTGATCCGGGTCGACGTCGCCGACGTCGAGGCCCTCGACGTCCTGCTGCGTCGCACGCTCGCCCGCGTCCCCGGCGTCGCACGGTTCACGACGATGGTGGCGACCTCGGCCCTCGTCGACCGGGTCACCCAGGTGTGAGGGTCGATCACCGCGCCCGCAGCGGGCCCGTCGCCCCGAGACGGGCGAGTTTCTCGGGCGCGCGGACGTAGTACAGGCCGGTGATGCGCGCGCCCTCGACGCGCAGCGCCAGCACGCCGTCGAGTTCCGCGCCGAGGTGGACGACCAGTCCCGGGCCGCCGTTGACCTCGGTGGCCGTCGTGGTGAGCAGGACCCGGTCCTCCCCCGCGGCCCCGAGCAGGAACCGGGCCACCTTGTCGGCGCCGGTGATCGGGCGCAGCGCCGCCTGCTTGACCCCGCCGCCGTCGGCCACCAGGACGACATCCGGAGCCAGGACGTCGAGGAGGGCCTGCAGGTCGCCGGTCTCGACGACCCGCCGGAACGACGCCACCGCGGCCCGGGCCTCCGCGGTGGGGACGACCCGGCGCGGACGGCGGGCCTCGACGTGACCCCGCGCGCGGTGGGCGATCTGGCGCACCGCGTCCGGCGTCCGGCCGACGGCGTCGGCGATCTCGTCGTACCCGACGTCGAAGACCTCCCGGAGCACGAAGACCGCACGCTCGGTCGGCGTGAGCGTCTCCAGCACGAGCATGACCGCCATCGACACGCTCTCGGCGAGCTCGGCGTCCTCCGCCACGTCCGGCGTGGTCAGCATCGGCTCGGGCAGCCACTGGCCGACGTAGGACTCGCGGCGGCGCTGCACCGTGCGCAGCCGGTTGAGCGCCTGCCGGGTGACGAGCCGGACCAGGTACGCGCGGGCGTCGCGTACCTGGTCCCGGTCGGCCCCGACCCACCGCAGCCAGGCCTCCTGCAGGACGTCCTCCGCGTCGGCCGCCGAGCCGAGCATCTCGTAGGCGACGGTGAAGAGCAGGTCCCGGTGGGCGACGAAGGCGTCGGTCGCGCCGTCCCCCTCAGACACCGGCGACCGTCGTCGCGGCGGCGCGGGCCTCGAGCGCCCGGCGGCGCGCCGGACCACCCGGCACGCGGTGCAGGCGGTAGGACCCGGCCTGCGTCGCCTCGGCGGTGAGGGAGGAGACGATGCCGCGGCAGATGTACTCCTTGAGCGCCGCGCCCGGACGCCCGCCGAGGTGGACGGGCACGGCCACGTCGTCGCGCCGGGCGAACTGGAACATCCCGGCGCGACGACCGAGGCTCAGGCACTGGCCGGCGAACACCTCGTGCAGCGCCGCCGGCTCCTCCCCCGCGATCCGGCTGAGCAGGGTGTCGGCCGCCCGCGCGCCGAGCGGGATCGCGGCCTGGCAGCTCATCCGCAGCGGCAGGCCCGACGGCGCCGCCGCGTCGCCCGCGGCGACGATGCGGTCGTCGTCGACGCTGGTCAGCGTCTCGTCGGTGAGCAGGCGGCCCGCGGCGTCGGTGTGCAGCCCGCTGCGGACGGCCAGGTCGGGGACACCGAAGCCCGCGGTCCAGATCGTCACCGCACTGGGCAGCGCGCGGCCGCCGTCCAGCCGCACGGTCGCCGGGGTCACGGCCGTCACCGTCGGCTCCTCGAGCACCGTCACCCCGAGCGCGCCCAGCCGCGCCGCGACCGCGCGCCGGCCCCTCGGGTGCAGGTAGGGGCCGAGGACGCCGCCGCAGACCAGCGTCACCGCGCTGCCCGCCTCGGCGAGCTCGGCGGCGGTCTCGATGCCGGTCGGGCCGGCGCCGACGACGGTGACCGGGGCGGTGGCGGGCGCGGCGTCGAGGGCGGCGCGCAGGCGCTGCGCCTCCTCGAGACCGGCGAGCGGGTGGACGAGCTCACCGCCGGGCACGTCCGGCACCGAGCCCACGCTGCCCACGGCGTAGACGAGGTGGTCGTAGTCCAGGGTGTCGCCGCCCGACAGCGTCACGCTGCGCCCCGGGGCGTCGATGCGCTCGACGCGGTCGACCACCAGCCGGACGCGTTCGGCCAGGACCTCGCGGTACCCGACGCGCGCCGCGTGGGTGCCGCCGGCGAGCTGGTGCAGCCGGATCCGCTCGACGAAGTCCGGGCGGGGGTTGATCAGGGTGACCGCCACGTCCGGGTGCTGCGTCAACCGGTCCGCCGCCATCACGCCGGCGTAGCCGCCGCCGATGACCAGCACGGTGATGGGTCGCATGGGTGCCTCCTCGCCGATGGGTTCGGCATGGAGACACCGCGGCGCGGCCGTCCGTGACACCGGGTGAGCCGGATCACGCCCCGACGGTCAGAGCGCCCCCAGCGCGAGCCCCCGGTAGTTCTCCGCCAGCGCGCGGCGCGCGGACTCCGAGGACTCGATGTGGTGCAGGTGGGACAAAGCGAGCTGCTCGTCGAACGGGTCGCCGTCGGGGTCGACGTGCAGCATCGTCGTCATCGTCCAGGAGAAGTGCGAGGCCCTCCAGACGCGGCGCAGCGCGGTGTCGGAGTAGGCGTCCATCAGGGTCTCGTCCTTCGTCGCGAACCACTCACCCAGCGCCTCGGCGAGCACGCGCACGTCGGCGACGGCGAGGTTGAGGCCCTTCGCGCCGGTGGGCGGCACGATGTGGGCGGCGTCGCCGGCGAGGAAGAGCCGCCCGTGGCGCATCGGCTCGGTGACCATGCTGCGCATCGGCGTCACCGACTTGTCGGTGATCGGCCCTCTCGACAGCGTGAACGAGCCGTCGTCCAGCGCGAAGCGCGCCGAGAGCTCGTCCCAGATCGCCTCGTCGGCCCAGCTCTGCGGGTCGGTGCCGTTCGGCACCTGAATGTAGGCGCGGGTCACCGACGGCGAGCGCATCGACGCCAGCGCGAACCCCGTCCGCCCGCGGGCGTAGACCAGCTCGTGCGACGACGGCGCGACGTCGGCGAGGATCCCCAGCCACGAGTACGGGTAGACGCGCTCGAAGCGGCGCACGAGGTGCTCGGGGATCGCGCGCCGCGACGGCCCGTACGACCCGTCGGCGCCGACGACGACGTCGGCGTGCAGCACGTGCACCTCGCCGTCCGAGCCCCCGTGGCGGTAGCGCACCGACGGGCTGTCGGTCTCGACGTCGGAGACCGCCAGCACTTCGGCGTCGAACACCAGCGGCTCGCCGTGGTCCAGGCGCAGCGCGATGAGGTCCTTGGTCACCTCGGTCTGCGCCCAGATCATGACCCGCTCGCCGGTGAGCTCCTGCATGTCGACCCGGACGCCGCGCCCGGCGAAGCGCAGCTCGAAGCCGTCGTGCGGCAGGCCGAGCTCGTCCATCCGCGCGTCGGCGCCGACCTCCCGCAGGGCCTCGACGGTGCCGTGCTCGAGGATGCCGGCGCGCTGGCGGGTCTCGACGCGCTCGCGCGGGCGGGACTCGAGCACCACGGAGTCGACGCCGCGCAGCCGCAGCAGGTGGGCGAGCATCAGCCCGGCCGGCCCGCCCCCGACGATCGCGACCTGGGTCCGCTCGGGCGCCGGGGCGCTCATGCCGGGGTCTCGGCGGTGGCGACCGGCGGCTGGGCCAGGCCGTGCGTCGACAGGTCGAGGAAGACGGTCTCGCCGGGGCCCTGCAGGCGCACGTCGAAGCGGTAGCCGGGGCCGGTCGGGCCGCCGTCGGGCACCGCGATCAGGGTCGCGCGGCGCTCGTCGTCGAGGGCGGACAGCAGCGGGTCGGCGGCGTTCGCGTCGACGTGATTCGGGAAGTAGACGCGGGTGAACAGGTGGTGCAGCAGGCCGCGCGCGAACACGGTGACCGCCAGGTGCGGGGCCTGCGGCGAGCCGGTCGGCGCCGCCGGGCGCAGCGTGCGCAGGTGGTAGTCGCCGGCGCGGTCGGTGGGCACGCGGGCGAACCCGGTGAAGCTGCGTCCGTCGCGGTGCAGGGACCCGGGCCGGGTGGGCAGGCGCCCGTCGGGGCCCGCCTGCCAGAACTCCAGCAGCGCGTCGGGGACCGGCGCGCCGGCGCCGTCGCGCACCGTGCCGTACAGCGTGATCGCGCCAGGTGTGCCGAACGGGACGACGTCGCCGCCGCCCTCGAAGGGCAGGCCGAACGCGAAGAACGGCCCCACGGTCTGGGAGGGCGTCGTGTCCAGCATCAGTCGCGGTCCCCATCGTCGGTGTCCGGCGGCGTCGCGTGGGCCCCGTCGAGCACGATGTCCCAGCTGTAGCCCAGGGCCCACTCGGACCGGGTGACGTCGTGGTCGTAGGCCGCGACCAGGCGCTGCTGGGCCTTCTCGTCGGTGACCGACTGGAAGATCGGGTCGAGGCCGAACAGCGGGTCGCCCGGGAAGTACATCTGCGTCACCAGCCGCTGGGTGAACGCCGTGCCGAACAGCGAGAAGTGGATGTGCGCCGGCCGCCAGGCGTTGTGGTGGTTGCGCCACGGGTAGGCGCCCGGCCTGATCGTCACGAACCGGTAGCGGCCGTCGTCGTCGGTGAGCGCGCGTCCGCCGCCGGTGAAGTTCGGGTCGAGCGGCGCCGGGTGCTGGTCGCCGTCGTGGCGGTAGCGGCCGGATGCGTTGGCCTGCCAGATCTCGACGAGCTGGTTGCGCACCGGGCGGCCGTCGCCGTCGAGCACCCGGCCGGTCACGATGATCCGCTCGCCGAGCGGCTCGCCCGCGTGGTGGCGGGTCAGGTCGGCGTCGAGGGGCGCGACGTCGCGCGGACCGAAGACCGGCGCGGCGAGCTCGGTGAGGCTCGGCGGCGACACCACCAGGGGCTGCTGCGGTGCCCGCAGGGCGGTGCTCCGGTACGGGCTGTAGGCCCGGTCCGGGTGTCCGCCGGGGAGCGGCGGACCGGCGGCGGCCGCGGCGATCTCGACCGAGACCTCCCGCTGCGTCGCGGGCTGCTGGGGTGCGCTCACCCGCGACAGGGTGCCCGCTCGGCCCGGCGTGCCAGAATCGAGCTTCCGGTGAACAGAAGGAGCCACGGTGAGCCCAGCGCAGGGCGGCGAGAGCGGCCGGCAACCCCAGAGCGGCCCCTCGGTCACCGAGCGCGTGCTGGGCATCCTCTCCGCGTTCGGTCCCGGCGCCGAGGCGCTCTCGCTCTCCGGCATCGCCCGCACCGCGGGGCTGCCGCTGTCCACCGCTCACCGCCTGGTCGGCGAGCTCGCCGCGTGGGGCGCGCTCGAGCGCGGCGAGGACGGCCGCTACCGGATCGGTCTCCGGCTCTGGGAGGTCGGCGCGCTCGCCCCGCGCAGCCTGGGCCTGCGGGAACGCGCGATGCCCTACCTCGAGGACCTCTACGAGGCGACGCGGCAGAACGTGCAGCTCGCGGTGCGCGACGGACACGAGGTGGTCTACGTCGAGCGCCTCGCGCACCCCGAGGCCGTCCGGGTGTTCACCCGCGTCGGCGGGCGGATGCCGCTGCACGCCACCGGCGTCGGCCAGGTCCTGCTCGCCTTCGCGCCGTCGGCGGTCCAGGAGGACGTGCTCGCGGGCCCGCTCCCGGCGCTCACCCCCCGCACGATCACCGACCCGCACGACCTGCGACGCGCGCTCGCCGCCGTCCGGCGCGAGGGTGTGGCCGTCTGCGACGGCATGGTCGACCTGCTGTCGCTGTCGGTCGCCGCCCCGGTCCGCGGGGAGGACGAGCGCGTCGTCGCGTCGCTGTCGGTGGTGGTCCCCAGCGCGGGCGCGGAGCCCCGCGCGATCGTCCCCGCCGTGCGGGCCGCGGCCCGCGGCATCGCCCGCGCGCTCGGCGCCCCGTCGGCGCAGCGCCGGCCGCCGGGCGTCGTCACCCCGCTGCACCCCGCCTCGTCGGCGTGACCCTCCGCACGTCCCGTCGTTGGTCCGTCCGGGTGGCTCCGGCCGGGGTGGCCCGACGGGGAGGGGTGCGATGCGCGTCGGGGGTCTCGTCGCCGGGATCGTGCTGGCCCTGGTCGCGCTGGGCGCCCCCGCCCTGGCCGACCCCGACCCGCAGCTGCCCCTGCCGGTCCCGCAGCCCGCGCGCGACTACGCGCCGCTGGACCGCCCGGGCCCGGCGTTGCGGGTCGCCGACGACGACCTCGCGGACGCCCTCGACTGCACCGCCTCGGTCGACGACGCCACGCGTGCGCCGGTCCTGCTGATCCCCGGCACGACGCTCACCGCCGAGGAGAACTTCTCCTGGAACTACGAGCGTGCCTTCGCCGCCGACGACCGCCCGTACTGCACGGTCACGCTGCCGAACCACGCGATGAGCGACATCCAGGTCTCGGCGGAGTACGTCGTCGCGGCGATCCGGGCGATGCACGAGCGCAGCGGGCAGCGCGTGGCGATCGTCGGGTTCAGCCAGGGCGGCATGATCGGCCGCTGGGCGCTGCGGTTCTGGCCGGACACCCGCTCGGCCGTGGCCGAGGTGATCGGCATCGACCCGTCCAACCACGGGACGCTCGACGCCTACCCGGTGTGCGCCGCGGCGGGCTGCGCGCCCGCGTTCTGGCAGCAGCAGACGCTCTCGGCGTTCACGACCGCGCTGAACTCCCGCACCGAGACCTTCGCGGGCATCGACTACACCTCGATGTGGACGCCGACCGACGAGGTCGTCGTGCCCAACCTCGGTCCGCGGCCCAGCTCGCAGCTGACGACCGGTGCGGGCCGGCGGGCCAACATCTCGACGTTCGACGTCTGCCCGGGCCACGTCGCCGAGCACCTGTCGATGGGCTCGTTCGACGCGGTCGCGTACGCGCTCGTCGTCGACGCGCTGGGCCACGACGGGCCGGCCCGGGCGTCGCGCATCGACCGGTCGGTGTGCCTGCAGCCGTTCCACGAGGGCGTCGACCCGGTGACCTTCCCGGCCCGCCTCGCGACCTACACGGCCGGGATCGGCGCGCAGGTCGCGCTCTACCCGCACGTCCTCGCCGAGCCGCCGCTCGCCCCCTACGTGCTCGAGTAGGAGGGTTTGGCCGGGGCGGGTGACCGGCGACACCCGGGGCACCACCACCACCCGGAGGCCCCCGTGCGCCCGTTCGACGACATCGACCGCCTCGCCAAGTCCCCCGCCCTCGACAAGGTCGCCGCCCCGCTGCGCGACGCCGTCCACAAGGTGCTGCGGCGCCAGGACGTCAAGGACGCACTGCACGGCGTCTGGCTGGGGCACCCGCTGCACCCGATGCTCGCCCAGCTCTCGCTCGGCAGCTTCGTCTCCGCCGGTGTGCTCGACGTCGTGCCCCGCACCCGCCGTCCCGCGACCGCGCTGATCGCGCTCGGGCTCGTCTCGGCGGTGCCGACGGCCGCGGCCGGGTGGGCCGACTACGCCGACGGCCACGAGGAGCAGCAACGGGTCGGCGTCGTCCACGCGGCGGCGAACGGCGTCATGATCGCCGGCTACGCGGCGTCGCTCGTCGCCCGCCTGCGGGGTCGGGGCGGGCGCGGTGCCCTGATCGGCTGGGCTGCGCTGGCGGTGGGCAGCGCCGGCGCCGCCCTCGGCGGCCACATGGCCTATCACCAGGCGATGGGCGCCAACCACGCCGAGGGCTACCCGCACATCGGGCCCGGTGACTGGACCGACGTCGGCACCCTCGCCGAGCTCCCCGAGAACGAGCCGGCGCGGCGGATCGTCGGCGACGTCGGCGTGCTCGTCGTGCGACGCGGGGACCAGGTGCACGCCCTGGCCGACCGCTGCGCCCACGCCTCGGCGCCGCTGCACGAGGGTCAGGTGACCAACGGCGACGGCCCGCCGTGCGTCGTGTGCCCGTGGCACGGCAGCGTCTTCCGTCTCGAGGACGGCTCGGTGGTGCACGGGCCGGCCACGGCGCCCCAGCCGACCTTCCGCACGCGGGTGCGTGGCGGGCGTCTCGAGCTGGCGGTCACCGGCTACGCCGCCGTGCCGGCGAGCTGAGTCACGGCATGCCGCGCGCCCGGTGCCGGGCACCCGGCCGGGTTCCCGACCGCAGGAGGTCCCGATGACCGTGCACGCCCTCGCCGACTTCCCCGTCGACGGCTACGACTACTTCCGCCAGGCGTTCGCCGACGCGCAGGAGAGCGGTCCCGCCCGCGAGTGCCGCGGCGCCCGCGTCTTCCGCTCGGACGACGACCGCGTGCTCGTCCTGCTCGAGTTCGACGACACGGACGCGCTCGCCCGCTTCCGCGCCGAGATGGAGAAGGACACGGCCTCGGGCGGCGACATGGCCCCGCCAGTCTTCACGACGCTGCACGAGGAAGACGATCTCGTCACACGGACGCGCGTGTGAGGGTCCGCGTGCGACGTCCGGATGAGCGTCGCGCGGCCGTCGGGCGAACCCCGTCCGGCGGTCGCGCGGCGGCGCGTGCCTCCCGGGCGCCGGTTCCCGGACGCCGTGTCAGGGTGGAGCCGCACACCCCACCGTCGATGGTCCAGGCCCGCTCCGCTTCGTGTCCGCCTCCGGCCGACGAGCCCGTCGCCGAGGACCGCCCGCCCCTCGGGAGCTTCCCCGCATGACGTCCGGTCCGGCCTCCCCGCCTGCCGACCCGCCCGCCGAGCTGCCCGCCGACCCGTCGGTCGACCCCGCCGCGGACCGCCCGGCGGCGCCCCAGGGTGACCTGTCCGACCACGAGCGCCACATCGCCCCGCACGTCATGGTCTACGTGTTCGCGTTCGTGCCGTTCCTCGCCCTGATCGCCGCCGTGCCGCTGGCCTGGGGCTGGGGGCTGACCTGGCTCGACGTGGGCCTGACGGCCGGCTTCTACGTGCTGACGATGCTCGGCGTCACGGTCGGGTTCCACCGCTACTTCACCCACGGCGCCTTCCGCGCCCGCCGCGGGCTGCGGATCGCACTGGGCGTCGCGGGCAGCATGGCCGTCCAGGGCCCGATCCGGCACTGGGTCGCGGACCACCGGCGTCACCACCTGTTCGCCGACAAGGAGGGCGACCCGCACTCGCCGTGGGCGTTCGGGACCTCGCCCGCAGCCCTCGTGCGCGGCTTCTGGCACGCGCACATGGGCTGGATCTTCGAGCGCTCCCTGACGAACCAGCAGCGCTTCACCCCCGACCTGCTCGCCGACCCGGACATGCGCTTCGTGCACCGCGCGTTCACGTGGCTGACCGTGGCGAGCCTGGCGCTGCCGCCGCTGATCGGCGGCCTGGTGACGTGGTCGTGGTGGGGTGCGGTCACCGCGTTCTTCTGGGCGAGCCTCGTGCGGGTCGGCCTGACCCACCACGTCGCGTGGTCCACCAACTCGATCTGCCACCTCGTGGGCGAGCGCCCGTGGGGTGCGCGCGACCGCTCGACGAACGTCTGGCTGCTCGCGATCCCGAGCATGGGCGAGTCGTGGCACAACCTGCACCACGCCGACCCGACCTCGGCGCGCCACGGCGTCGGCCGCGGGCAGCTCGACATCTCCGCGCGCACGATCTGGCTGTTCGAGAAGCTGGGCTGGGTCTCGCACGTCAAGTGGCCCACCGAGCGGCGCCTCGGCCGGCTGGCGGCCCGCGCGGCTCGGTAGGGCCCTTCAGCAGGTTCGGCGGTACCGAGCGTCGAGCACGCAGTACAGGCCGAACGCGCCGATCCCGAGCGAGAGCACCACGAGGGGCGTGACACCCTGCCACTGGCGCACGAGCGCGCGCAGCGCCTGGTCGAGCCCGCCCACCCGGGCCGGATCGGTGCGCAGGGCGGCGACGGCGAACAGCACACCCACCGCGCCGAACGCGACGGCACGGGCGACGTTGCCGAACGCGCCCAGCACGACGGCGGCGCGACGGGCACCGGAGGGCACGTCGTCGACGAGGTCGCCCATGAACGTGCGGGCGAGGCCGGTGTAGATCATCGTCGCGGCGATCACGACGACGGTGACGGCCACGGCCGCGACCAGCAGCCAGCCCAACGGCAGCGCCAGGAGCCCGCCGACGAGCTCCTGCGGGCCGGCGCGCCCGTTCTCGGGGTCGCCGAGGACGGTCCGGGCCGCCGCGGACGCGACGGCGAGCACGGCGATCGCCTTGGCGGCCGCGCCCACCCGCTTGCGGAAGCGCTCCCCGCCCGAGACCCAGCGGAAGCCCGCCACCATCGCGGAGATCTGCCAGACCGCGAACGCCACGAGCCCGGCCACGAACACGACGAGCAGGACGGTGCCGAGCGGCCCGACCGCGGCCACCGCCTGCACCGCACCCTGCTGGTCGACCTCGGCGGGACCGCTGCCGAGCGCCAGCCGCAGCCCGAGACCGGCGACGAGCAGGTGCACCGCGCCGTAGGCGACCAGCCCGGCCCGTCCCAATATCTCGACGAGACGGCTGGGCGCGTCGCCGCCGCCGTGGACGGCCCGGTCGGCGGCCTCGTGCACGGCGTCCCCGGCGGCCTCCTCGACCGCCTCCATGCCGCCCCGGTCAGTGGTCACCGACGGGGCATCACCCGGTGCGGCGCCCGGTGAAACGTCGGGAGTCGGGTCAGAAGTCGGGTCCGTAGTCGGTCGGCACGGCCGAGGCCATCGGCACGCGCTGCAGGTGCACCCGCCGCGCGAAGCGGATGACCGGGCGGATCAACAGCTCGACGCTGCCGATGACGAAGAACCAGGTGCCGACATACGTCGTCTCCGCGGAGAAGAACAGGATGCTCCCGACGAGGAACCAGAGGCCGACGAGGATGTCGTTGACGATCGACAGCACCTCGTACCGGCGGCGGATCACGAGCTCCTCGTGCCCCAGCTTGTAGATCAGCGGCGGGGCGTGCCCGCCCGAGGTCTCGCTGCTGCTGCCGCCCACCGGTGCACTCATGCTGCGGAGCCTGCCTCGTCGCGGGTCGCGCGTCAGGTCCGTGCGCCGATCGTGCGGGCATGACGCTCGGCGGTCTCGGCGTCCTCGCGGGCCCGGTCGGCCTCGCGGCAGCGGGTGTCGCGCTCGCGACCGGCCGTGTCGGAGTGCTCCCACGCCGCCTGCCGGGCCTCCTCGGCCGCCTGGAGCCGGGCACGCAGATCGGTGACCTGCGCGTCGGCCTCCTCGGCCTCCTCCTGCGCCGCGTCGGCCGACTCCGAGGCCGCGCGGGCCTGCTCGGCGAGGTCGTCGGCGCGCTCCCGGGCCTCGCGGGCGGCCTTCTCGGCGCGCTCGCGCTCCTCGCGCTCGCGGCGTTCCCGCTCGGCGCGCTCCCGTTCCTCCTGCTCGGCGCGCTCGCGGTCCTCGCGGTCGCGGGTCTCCTGGTCGTCGCGGATGTCGTCGGTGTCGTCGACCTCGTCGTCCTCGTCGGCGCCGTCCTCGTCCGGCTCCTCGGGAGCCGCCGGTCGGGCCGTGCGACGGTCGGGGCGCAGGCGCGTCGGCCGGGAGGGCCCGTCGGTGCGGGCACGCCGGGCCCCGGACGCCGGGCCCCCCAGCGCGGCGCTGATGCCGCCGTCGCCGAGACCGGGGCCCGCCTCCATCCCGCCGGCGAGCTGCCCGCCCGCCAGCGCCCGGGCCGCCGCGGGGTCGGCGAGGGCGGCGCCGATCGTGCGCTCGAGCTCGCGGACGGCCGGGTCGCCGAGGCGGACGGCCTCCTCGCGCGCGATCCGCCGGCCCCGCTCGACCAGCGCGTTGATGAGCCCGTGGCGCTGCCGGGAGAGCTGGCGCAGGGCGTCGCCCTCGAGCTTCTCCTGCGCGTCGCGCAGCGACCCGCCGAGCTCCTCGAGACCCTCGATCTCCTCCGGGTACTCGCGGGCCAGCCGGTTGGCCACCCAGGCGGCCACGGACGGCTTGCGCAGCGCGGCGATGTCCTTGGCCAGCTCGCGGTCGCCGGCCTTGCGCACGTCCTTGACCATCGCGTCCCGGATCGGGATGAACTCCTCGCGCCCGACGCCGTAGAGCAGGTCGGCGGCGTCCTCGAGCGAGGTGGGGAGCTCGTCCTCGGTCGCGGTGTCGGTGTCGCTCCCCGGACTCATCGGTGCCCCTCGCCGCTCGGTCGTCGCTCGGTCGTTCGCGCCGGCGGCGCGGGTGGGAACACCGTGCCCCATGGCGCCATCTCCGCGCACACTCGCTCGCCGGGCACGCCGACAGGTCCTGCGCCCGGCGTGGTTCCTCGCCCGCGCCGGACGCTCCGGCGGGCCCGAGCGCGAGGCCGTCGTCCAGGCTGCGAAGGCCGCCGTCGCGGCGGGGGCGGCGTGGCTGCTCGCCCGCTGGGTGCTGCACG
This sequence comes from Actinomycetospora aeridis, assembly GCF_037400275.1. Lineage (NCBI taxonomy): Bacteria > Bacillati > Actinomycetota > Actinomycetes > Pseudonocardiales > Pseudonocardiaceae > Actinomycetospora > Actinomycetospora aeridis. The sequence goes on from NZ_JBBEGL010000002.1 coordinate 166,681, forward strand.
CGCCGCAGCCGTTCCTCGCGCCGTACGCCGCGGTGTTCCTCGTGGTGCAGGTGACGGTGTACCGGTCGGTGCGCGACGCCGGGCAGCAGCTCGCGGTGGTGGCGACCGGCGTGCTGCTCGCGCTCGGGGCCACGCTGCTCACGGGCTCGGTGGTCGTCGGCCTGGTGCTCGTGGTGCTCGTGGGACTGCTGCTCGGGCGGCTGCGCGTCTTCGGGGAGCACGGGCCGTGGGTGGCGGTGACCGCGCTGATCCTCGTCGGCCAGGCCGGCCCGGCGGCGGGCTCGCCGGTGGACGCCGTCGTGCGGCTGGCGGAGATCGCGGTGGGCGCGGCGGTCGGCGTCGTCGTGAACATGCTGGTGCTGCCGCCGGTCTACCAGCGCGACGCCACCGCGGCGCTCGCCGGCGTGACGGGGCGGCTCGCCGACCTCCTGCGCGGCGTCGCCGCCTCGCTGCGCGAGCACCAGGAGGCCCGCGCGGACCTCGCGCGCGACTGGCGCCACCGCGCCCGCGCCCTCGACGGCGAGGCCCGCCGCGCCCGGGACAGCGTCGCCTGGGCGCGGGAGAGCCTGCGCCTCAACCCGCTGCGCCGACGCCTGCGGACCCCGTCGCCGACCGTCGTGCTCGTGCCCGCCGCCGACGCGGTGGTGGAGGTCGCCGCGCACGTCAACGACCTGTGCGAGGCCGTCGTCGATGCCGCGGAGGAGGAGGACACCGGCGAGCAGGAGGAGACGGGGCTCGACCCGCTGTTCGTGGGATCGTTCGCCGACCTGCTGGACCACCTCGCCGAGGCGCTCGAGGAGATCCGCGACGACCCGGGCGCGCTGTCGCCGCGCGCCGACCGCCACCCGCCGGGGTCGGCGGCGCTGGAGCTGATGACCGCGGTGCACCGCGACGCCGCCCAGCGCCTGCCCGGCGCGTCGGGGCAGGTGCGCGCCGGCTGGAGCGTCGAGGGCGCGCTGATCAACGCGGCCCAGCGCGCGGTGGTCGACCTCACCGGCCGACGCCCGACCCGGACGCCGACGAACGGGACCGGCGAGGACGGCGCCTGACCGCAGGCGCGCCCGGAGCCGGCCGAGGCACGGGGTGTCTCAGCCTGGCGTCCACGCTGACGTTGAACGTCAGCAAAGGCCCCACGATCATGGTGGCAGCGGGACCTTCGCGGACGAGCCGGCGTACCGAGGCCCTGACGTCGCCCGCACTTGATCGTGGGGATTTCCTGTCGCCTGACGTCAGCGTGGCCGCCACGCTGACCCACCTCGGGTCAGGCGCGCGGGGTCACGACGCGGGCCACGCCGGGCGGGTCGGCGAGGCCGATCGTGGGCGGCCCCTCGAGCACCGTGCCGTCGGGGGCGAAACGCCCGCCGTGCAGCGGGCAGTCCCAGCTCTGCGCGGCGTCGTTCCACCCCACGATCCCGCCGAGGTGCGGGCACACCGCGCCGCGCTCGTGCTCGACGCCGCCGACGCGGCAGCGAGCGATCTTGCCGCGGGAGGTGGTCTCGACGCGTCCCTCGCCCTCGGCCAGGGGCGCGTGGTCGGGCAGGTGCGGGCGCGTCCAGCCCGTCGCCAGGTAGCGGCCGACCTCCCCGTTCGCCCGGGCCAGGGTCGGGAGCGCCGAGGCGGTGGGGGCTCGGTCGGCGCGCAGCGCGTGCGACCAGGGGTTGGTCCGCCCCACGACGTGGTCGCGCAGGGCCAGCGCCGCCGCGGTCCCGCCCGTCATGCCCCACTTCGCGAAGCCCGTGGCGACGAGGATGCGCGGCTGCCAGCGCATCGGACCGACGAACGGCAGACCGTCCTCAGGCAGGTAGTCCTGCGCCGACCAGCGGTGGGTGATCCCGCGGACGCGGAAGCGCTCGGCGGTCCAGTCGGCGAGGGCCTGCTCGTGCGGCGAGGTCGGCGTGCTCGCGCCCACGCGGTGGCCGAAGCCGCCGACCAGCAGGCGGCGGTCGCCCTCGATCACCGCGGTCCGCAGCGACACCGTCGGCGCGTCGGCCGAGAGGTACATCGCGTCGGGCAGCTCACCCTCGACGCGCACGGCCTGGGCGTACGAGCGGGACGGCTCCACGCGGGCGAAGTAGAGGCCGCGGTCGAGCACCGGGATGCCGGTGGCGAGCACGACCCGCTCGGCGCGGATCTCGCCGTGGTCGGTGCGCACCCGCGGCGCGCCCAGGAGGGAGACGCTGCGCACCCGCGTGTGCTCGCAGATCAGGTGCCCGCCCTCGTGCAGGTCCTGGGCGAGGTCGGCGAGGTAGGGCATGGGGTCGAACTGGGCCTGGTCGGCGAGCGTCACGGCCTCGGAGACCTCGAACGGCAGGCCGACGTCGGTGCCGAGCACGGCGGGCAGCCCGGCACGCCGCAGCACCGCGGCCTCGCGGCGCACCGCCTCCGCACCCGGCGAGCCGCGCCCGCTCGTCGCGAACGTGACCGCGTCCCGGCGCTCGAGGTCGCAGTCGGCGCGGCGGGCGCGGTCGAGCAGCCAGTCGAAGCCGGCCCGGTGCGCCGCGAGGTAGGCGTCGACCGTCTCCGGGGCGTGCCGCGCGTCGAGCGTCGCCGCCCGCGTGCCCTGCAGCAGCGAGATCTTCGCCGTGGTGTTCCCGGTGGCGACCGCCCCGATCCGGCGGCCCTCGACCAGCGCCACGTGCAGGCCCTCCCGGGCCAGCAGGACGGCCGTCGTCAGCCCGGTGATGCCGGCGCCGACGACCGCGACGTCGACGCGGCGGTCCCCGCGCAGCGCCGGGTAGGTGTCGGGCTCCTCGGCGTGCTCGGGGTCGTGCCACGGCGAGAGCTCGTGGGCGGGCAGTGGTGGCGCCATGTGAGGGGAGATGTCCGGCGCGCCACGCGGGCAATCGCGTTGTGAGCACTTTCCGGGCCTCCGGGCCCGGAAAGTGCTCACGTCCGGGCGGGCGCCGGATCGACGAGCGCCGCCACGTCGAGGGCGAGCAGGTGCAGCTGGGCGGCGAGCTGGGCGTCGCGGTCGGCGAGCCCGCCCGGGCGGGTGCGAGCGAGCTCCTCGGCGACCTCGTGGATCGGACGCGGCCCGCCCGGCTCCTCGACCCGGGGATCGGACGCCGACGGGTCGGCCGCGAGCGCCTGCACCGCGGCCGCCAGCTCCGCGACACCGTCGGTCAGCCGCGCGGGCACCGACGCGCCGGCCGACAGCGTCTCCGCGGCCGCGCGGGCCAGCAGCACCGTGCTCGCGTGCACGTACTCGATCCCCGCCAGCCGGTCGCGCAGCGCGGTGACCCGGGCCCGTTCGCGGCGACCGCGCACGGTCGTGGCGGCCAGGGACGCCGCGGTCTCGCTGGTGTCGAGGAACGTCGCGAGCAGCTCCGGCCCGTCGCGCAGGGTCGTCACGGCGTCCCCGGCGCGGGACGCCGAGCCCTCCCGCAGGGCCGCCGCGACCTCCGCGAGCGCCGAGGCCGGCACCGCCAGGGCGTCCCGCGCGGCCGAGACCAGCATCCGGACGGGGCTCGGCGAGGCCAGCACCTGGCTGACGACCAGCGCGAGCACCCCGCCGATCACGGCGCTGAGCAGACGCGTCCAGCCCGTCTGGGGCGAGGCGAGCCCGACGACGAGCAGCGCGGCGATGCCCGACTGCAGCAGGGTCAGCGAGTTGATGCTGCCGAGGACGACGACGACCATGCCGGCCGCGACCGCCATCCCGACCTGCAGCCATCCGCTGCCGGTGACGCGCGTCGCCAGCTCGCCGACCGCGACGCCGGCGCACACACCCGCCAGCAGACGCAGCGCGCGGCGTCCTCGCGTGCCCGGGTCGTCGGTGAGGCAGACGACCGCCGCGATCGGCGCGAAGATCGGGGTGGGCTGGCCCAGCAGGTACTGCGCCAGCACCCACGCGACGGTGGCGGTGACCGCCGCCAGGGCGATCCGCCAGGCCCCGTTCCGCAGGCGGGAGCCCGCGCGACCGGCCCAGGCGGCGACCTCCACGACTCCTCGCCGAGCACGCATCCGCAGCGCGTACCCGGCGGGGGCCGCCGTCAGACCGCGACGAGCTTGTCGGCGCCCGCCTCGCGCTCGATCTGCTCGCGCAGCGCGGCGAGCGTGCGCGAGAGCAGCCGCGAGACGTGCATCTGCGAGATGCACAGCACCGAGGCGATCTCCGCCTGGGTCTTCTCGTGGACGAAGCGCAGCGCCAGCATCGTGCGCTCGCGCTCGGGCAGGTCGCGGACGAGGTTGCCGACCAGCGACCGCGTCTCCACCCGGTCGAGCTCGCCGTCGAGCACCCCGAGGATGTCCACGAGGGCGGAGTCGTCGCCCTCGCCGAGCGACTCGTCGAGCGATGCGGGCTGGTAGGAGCCGTGGGCGGCGACCGCCTCGGCCACCTCGTCGCGGCTCATGCCGAGGTGCTCGGCCAGCTCGCCGGCCGTCGGCGCGCGGCCGAGCTTCTGCGACAGCGCCGCGGTGGCCGACCCGACGGCCACGTAGCGGTCCTTGACGCTGCGCGGCGTCCGGACCGACCAGGCCGAGTCGCGGAAGTGCCGCCGCACCTCACCCATGATCGTGGGCACGGCGTAGGACAGGAAGTCACGCTCACGACCCGGGTCGAACCGGTCGAGCGCGTGGAGCAGGCCGACGGAGGCGACCTGCTCGAGATCGTCGGTGGGCTCGCCGCGCCGGGCGAACCGGCGGGCGATGTTGCGGGCCACGGGCAGGAAGCCGACGACGAGCTTTTCGCGCACCGTCTCGCGGCGCGGATCGTCCTCGGACAGGTCCGCGTACTCCTGGAGAAGCGGGACGTACTCGTCGTAATCGCTGCTACGGCCGGCCATCGGTCACCCCCGAAACGGGGCCCCGGGCAACTAGACCGTCTCGGCGGACCAGAGCGGGGGCTCGTGATGTGTGAGCTGACCCGGCTGGTGTCTGAACCGGACTTCGTTCGTACCCCGACTGTGCCCCGTGCGGCCGGTGATCACACATCCCGGCCCCGACGAGCTGCTCAGCGGTGACGCAGCCCGTCGACGAGGTCCAGGAACGCGGCATCGACGACCTCGTGGTGGGTCTGGTTCACCGCGTGCCCGGCGTCCTCCACCAGCACCAGCCGCGCCCGCGGCCCGAGGGCGTCGGCGATCCGCTGACCGTGGGCGGCCGGCGTGAGACGGTCACCGGTCGCCGCGACGACGGTGGTCGGCACCCGGGCCAGCGCGGGCAGGGCCCCGGACTCGTCGTGCGCGAGCAGCGACGACGAGAACGCCGAGGTCACCGACAGGGGCACGCTCTCGGTCACGGCCTGCAGACGGCGCACGTCCTCGTCGCTCGCGTCCGCCGTGAACGCGAGATGACGCACCAGCCACCGGCCGACGGCCGAGTCGCGCCACGGCAGGGTGTCCGCGAGCGGCGCGGCCCGGCGGGCACCCTCCAGGACGGCGGGCAGCACCCCGGCCCGGCGGGCGACCGCGTGCAGGGCCCCGAGCGGGCCGTCCGAGACCAGCTGGCCCGCCGAGGTGGCGACGAGGAAGACACCCGCGACCCGCGTGCCGAACCACTCCGGGTGCTGGCGGGCGAGGGCGAGGACCGTCATCCCGCCCATCGAGTGGCCGCCGAGCACCACGCGCCCGTTCGGCGAGACGGCGTCGACGACGGTCGCGAGATCGCGGCCGAGCTGGTCGATGGTGGCGTTCGCCGGGTCGCCCCACCCGGAGCGCCCGTGGCCCCGCTGGTCCCAGCTGACGACCCTGGCGCGGTGCGCGAGCGCCGCGACCTGCGGCGACCACTCGTCGGAGTCGACGGTGAAGCCGTGGCTGAGCACGACCACCGGGCCCTGGTGACCGCGGATCTCGACGTGCAGCGGCACCCCGTCGGTGGTGCGCACCCCGTGCACGGGACGGGGGCGCGCGCCACGGCCCGACGCCGCGGAGGGCGACGCCGGTGTGGGCGGTGCGGTCCGCGCGGCCGGTGCGGTCCGCTCGGTGGGCAGGACGGCCATGACCCCAGGGTCGGCCAGGACGTCGACGGCCCCACCCGGACGACCCTGTGACGTCGACCAAGGGCCCGCGGCGCCCGACGGGCGGTGTGACCCACGCCGCATGCCACACGCGGGCTCACCCGCGCGGAGTACCCCGGGGACCGCTCGCCGACGGCGTCAGTGGCGCGGCTCCACCGCCAGCGTCACCGCCGTGGGGTGCGCGGCGTCGTGGAGCACCTCGCGGGGCTGGCGCACGAGCGTCGTCGCCTCCCCGAGGGGGTCGCCGGTGCCGGGGTGGCGGGCGTAGCGGGGATGCGCACCCCCGCTGACCTGCAGACGCAGCCGGTGACCGGCCGCGAAGCGGTGTCCGGTCGGCCACAGCTCGACGGTGGCCGCGCGGGTGCCGTCCGGGGCGGCGGCGGGCGCGCCGGGGGCGAGGCGCACGAGCCCGTCGGTGACGTTGACCGACCGGCCGCGCGGGTCGACGTCGCACACGCGGACGAACACGTCGAGGTGCTCGGTCGCCGCGCGCAGGTGCACGGTCGCCGTCACGGGACCGAGGGCGACGAGGTCCTCGGAGAGCACGTCGGAGGTGAACACGGCGACGTCGGGGCGGGCCTCGAGCCCGGCCTGGTCGCGGGGGCCCGACTTCCCGGTCAGGATCGGACCGCCCACCGCGGGGGTCGGGTCGGCGGGGTCGTAGTCGACGAGCGTGCCGGGCCAGCGCACCCCGACCGCGGTCCGGTCCGGCGGCGGCTGCACCGACAGCGACTTGTCGGCGCGCAGGTACCAGGTGCGCTGCGACGCGGACGGCGGCGGCCAGTCGGTGAGGTGACGGGTGCCGCCGTCGCCCGAGAGCGTGACGGCCACCGGGGCCTCCTCGGTGGTGGCTGCGGCGACGCCGCCGCTGCCGTGGGTGCCGTCGAAGGCGCGCTCGAACGCGGCGAGCGCCTCGCGCAGCCCGGCCGCCATGCCCGGCCCCGAGGTGTGCACCCAGGGTCCGACGACCAGGCGCGGGCGCGCCCCCGCGGCCCGCAGCGCGGCGTGGTCGGCGAGCTGCCAGGGCAGGAAGATGTCCTGCCACCCGCCGAGCATCGTCACCGCGACGTCGGCGCGGGCGACCTCGGCGACGCCGCCGGTGTAGTCGCGGCGTGCCCAGTAGGCGGAGTCGGGGGCGGACTCCTCGAGCCAGTGCTGGTACCAGTCCACCTCGCCCCCGGTGGCGCGCCGGTCGCCGCTGCGCAGCGGCAGGGCGTCGAGGGCGGCGGTGAGGGTGCGGCGCCCCCGCAGCAGACGCGTCGCGCGGGCGAGGGGGCTCGCGGCCATGGTGCGCATCATGGAGGTCCACGACAGGGCGTTGTCCAGCGAGAACGCGCCGCCGGCGTAGGTCTGGTCGCGGAACGAGGACGCCGTGACCAGCGTGCCCATCACCCGCAGCGACCGGCCCGCGGCGGGCGCGAGCGCCCACTGCGTCAGGCCGAGATAGCTCGGGCCGAGCGTCCCGAGGCGGCCGTCGCACCAGGGCTGGTCGAGCAGCCAGGCGACGGTGGCGGCGCCGTCCTCGGCCTCGTCGAACGGCGAGAGCTCGCCCTGGGAGTCGGCGGTGCCGCGCACCGACTGCACCACGACCTGCAGGCCGCGCTCCGCGACGAGCCGCCCGAACACCGCGCCCGCCCAGCCCGCGCGCCCGTACGGGCTGCGGACGAGCACGACGGGCCCGCGGTGCACCCCGGAGGGCCGGTAGAGGTCGTGGCGCAGCACGGCGCCGTCGGGCATCGGCACCGCGACGTCGCGGTCGACCGCCACCCGGGGCGTGCGCGGCGCGGGCAGGCGCAGCGCCCGCCGCAGGATCCCGGTCACGAGGCTCACGCCCGCAGTCTCGCCGATCACGTGGCGGTCACGCCGGGCGGCGCCGATTCGCCCGATTCTCCACCGAGCGTCAGCGGTTGTTCACCGCCCGTCCACGACACGGTCTGGTCCTGCGCGCCGGGAACGACCACCGTGGCCGTCCGTGACGTTCACCCCGCGCGGCGGCGCGCCCGACGTCGGTGTCCCCGCGGACCTCGCCGCCCGGATGACCGTGGCCGAGCAGCACGAGTGGCTCTCGTCGTACCTGCGTCGCCACCCGATCAGCAGGCGGACCGCGCTGCGCGGCGGCGCCGGCGTCGTCGCCGCGACGGGGCTGGCCGCCGCGCCCTGGACGCTCACGGCGTGCGCGCAGGCCGCGCAGGCGCCGGTGGCGGTGGTCGGCCGGCACCTCGCGTACGGCGCCGACCCACAGCGCCAGATGGCGCTCGCGGGCGAGCTGACCGCGGCGCCGCCGGCCGGCCCGCTCGTCGTGGACCTGGGCCGCGACAGCACGTTCGGGACGACCCTGCCGGTGGACGTGCGGCGGCTGGTCTCGCAGGTGCCGCAGGCCGACGGCTCGATCCGGGGCAGCGAGCAGTTCTTCGTGCACGCCCTCGCCGACGGCCTCGCGCCCGGGGAGCGCTACCGCTACCGGTTCCGGCTCCCGGACGGCACCACCACTGCCGAGGCCGACTTCACGACCGCGCCGGCGCCGGGGTCGCGGGCGCCGTGGAGCTTCACCGCGTTCGCCGACCAGGGCGTCGACACCGTGCCGCCGAGCGGGCTGGCGGGCCTGACCAACGGCTACTACAAGCCGGACGACACGCGCCGCACGATGACGCCCTCGACGTCGATGGTCGACCGGATCGCCGCCCAGCGTCCCGCGTTCCACCTGCTCGCGGGCGACATCTGCTACGCCGACCCGTCGGGACACGGGCTGCCGGTGCGCAGCACGGGCACCAGCGAGTCGCCCGACGGGTTCGACAGCTTCGACCCGACGGTGTGGACCACCTACTTCGGGCTGATCGAGCGCAGCGCCGCCTCCACGCCGTGGATGTTCGCCACCGGCAACCATGACATGGAGGCGCTCTACGACGACAACAGCAGCCCCGGGGGCGCCGCCCACGGCTACGGCGGGCACGCGGCTCGGCTGGACCTGCCGCGCAATGGACCGTCGGCGTGCCCGTCGGTCTACACGTTCCGGCACGGCACCGTCGGGGTGATCAGTCTCGACGCCAACGACCTGTCGACCGAGATCCCGACGAACGCGGGCTACTCGGGGGGCCGCCAGACGGCGTGGCTGCGCGAGACGCTGACGGCGCTGCGCGCGGACCCCGGCGTCGACTGGGTCGTCGCCTTCTTCCACCACTGCGCGTTCGCGACGTCGGAGTCCCACGCCTCGGACGCGGGCGTGCGGGCGGCCGTGGCGCCGCTGTTCGACGAGTTCGCCGTCGACCTCGTGCTGCAGGGCCACAACCACCAGTACGAGCGCACCAACCCGATCCGGCGCGGCCGCTCGGTCGTCCAGGCCCCCGACGGCGCCACCGTGCGTCCCGAGACCGACGGCACGACGTACCTGTGCGTCGGCTCCGGCGGGCGGCCCCGCTACCGCTGGCAGGCCGGCGAGACCGACCGCTACCGGGGCAACCCCGGACCGGACAGCGGGGTGTCGGTGGCGAGCTACGTCGCGCTGGGCGAGGAGGCCCACCAGCCCGAACAGGTGGACTGGTCGCAGGCGCGCTACCTGGACTACGCCTACGTGACGGTGGACGTGGCCCCGCCGGCCTCGCCCGGCGCGACGACCTCGCTCACCGTCCACGCGACCACCGACACCGGCCAGGAGATCGACCGCGTGGTGCTGGAGCGCCGGTCCCGTACGTGAGTGAAATTGTGGGCTATAGCCCACAATTTCACTCACATAGCCCGTTCGGTCGAGCGCCCTGTGAAGGGGGCATGATGCCCCGGTGCGTGCCCACCCGGTCATCGACGTCCTCGCGGCCCGTCGCGCCGAGGGCACGCGTCCGAGCACCCGGACCGACCCCCACCACGTCGCCCTCGCCGTCGAGGGCGGCGGCAGCCGGGCGACGTACTCCAGCGGCATGGTGCTGGCGCTCGAGGAGCTCGGGCTCGCCGAGTGCTTCGACGCGATCTACGGCTCCTCCGCGGGCGCGCTCGCGGGCAGCTGGCTGGTCGGCGCGCAGGCCGCGCACTGCTGCGCCGGCTGGTACCGCCCGGGGCTCATGGAGCGCGTCACCCGGCCCGGGCGCGGCCTGCGCGGGCAGCCGGTGGTGGACGTCGAGTACCTCATCAACACCGTCGGCGAGAAGATCGTGCCGTTCGACTGGCAGGCCGTGCTCGACGCCGACGTGCCCCTGCACCCCATCGCCACCGACGTCGAGACCGGCGAGGCCGTCGACCTCCACGACACCCTCGTCGACAAGGCGAGCCTCCAGCTCGCCCTGCGCGCCAGCGCCGCCGTGCCGGTGCTCGCGGGGCTGCCCGTCGAGATCGGCGGCCGCCGCTACGTCGACGCCGCCGTCGCCGAGCCCATCCCCTTCCGCACCGCGCTCGCCCAGGGCGCCACGCACGTGCTCGTCCTGCGCACCCGCCGCGCCGACCAGACCGCCATCGACGTCACGCGCCTCGAGCGCGCCCTGGTCTCGCGCCTCGGCGCGGTGAACGTGCCGGGGCTCGTGCACGTGCTCGGCAACCGGCTGGAGAACCGCCGCGCGGACGACTCGCGCCTCGCGCACGCCACCGCGTCGCCGGGCGAGGAGCCCCACCTGTTCGAGGTGCGCCCGCCCACCGGCGCGGACACGATCAGCCCGCTCGAGACCGACCCCGACGTCCTGCGCCGCGGCATCGAGACGGGGCAGGGCGCGCTGCGCGAGGCCCTCGACGACCAGGGCGACATCCGCTCCAGCGCCTGAGTGCCCGGCGCGGGTGGGGTGCGAGGGTCACGTTCGCTGCGTGCCACGCACTCGGGGAGTCCCTCGCTGCTCAGCTCAGGCGAGCCCCGTCCGCAACGGCAGCCCCGCCACGATCCGCGCGGCGTCGGCGCCGAGGACGCGCAGGTCGGCGGCCGGCGCCCCGGCGTCGAGGGTCAGCAACGCCTCGGGGACGAGCACGTGGCGCACGACGACCGCCCCGTCGACGCCGACGCCCACGCCCACCTCGAGCCGGGACTCGGCGGCGGCGTGGCGTCCCGCGGCGTCGGCACCCGGCGCCGTATAGCCGAGCAGCGCCGTCGGGATCCCCTGCTCCTCCGCGCCGGCGCAGAGCTCGCGCACCACGGCCGGCGGGGCGTCGTCGTGGGCCGCGACGAGCACGGCGGGCGGCAGCGACGGGTCGTCGGCGCGGTCGATGCGGCCGTGACAGCCAGGTCCACCAGACACTCCGGAACGGGGACTGCTCACGACACCGCCACCTTCTCCGGCGCGGGCCCTGCCGAGGTGCCGGCGTAGGCGTCGACGAGCCCGGCGGCCACGGCGTTGCGGGGCCCCTCGGTGCCGTGCACGTTGCCGATGCCGCACACCACGCCGTAGGGCGCGAGCGCATGGGCCACCATGCCCGGGATCTCGAAGTCCAGCGCCGACCCGCCCAGCAGCACGACCGAGCCGAGCAGGCGCAGCGAGCCCTGCGGCGCGACCTGGGCCAGGGCCCGCAGCGCGTTGACGACGAACACGCGCCGCTTGGCCTCCCGGCGCACGCCGCGCACCGACTCCAGCGACCCGCGCACGGGCACCGGGGAGAGCCCGTCGGGGGTGACGGTGACGACCTTCGCGAACACGTGCGGGGACAGCGGCTCGGTGAAGAACTGCACCGTGCCGTCCTCGTGGCGCACGTGGAAGAAGCTCTCGACCTTCGCCAGGGGGTGCCGCTTGACCGACTCCGCGGCCTCGCGGTCCTCGAGCCCCAGCTCGGAGTCGATGAGCTTGGTGACGAGCTCGCCGGCCCCCGCGACGTGCACCGCCGACACCGTGCCGTCGCGGTCGAGCAGCGCCGCGTCGGTGGACCCGCCGCCCATGTCGATGATGGCGATCGGCACCGACGAGCCCGGCGTCGTCAGCGCGCCGCGTACCGCGACCTCGCCCTCGACCCCACCGATGACCGTCTCGCACCCGATCTCGGTGGCCAGCGCGTCGGCGACCGCCTGCATGCGGCTGCGGCTCGTGCGCACCATCGCCGCGAGCGCGACGGCGTTCTCCTTCGACACCTCGCCCGCGAGCCCGCCGCGCACCACGGCCGGGACGAGGGTGTCGACGGCGAGGACGTCGCGGATGCGGATCTCCGAGCCCGGCTGCCCGGTCACGTCGGTCATCGTGTCGCGGACGTTCGCGAGCATGCCGCCGACGTGCGTGCCGGCCTCGCCGTGCACGTCCGACAGCGGCGCGACGCGCCCGATCGCCTCCATGATCGCGTCGGCCCCGACGTCCACGCCGACGTCGAGCGTGCGCCCCGAGCCGGTCAGCGTCAGCGTCCCGACCGGGATGCGCCGGTCGGTGACGTCGCCCGCGGGGGTGCGGACGACGACCGCGGAACGGTTGCCCGACAGCGCCCGGGCCACCGGGGAGACCTGGCGGGTCTGCTCCGCGTCCAGGTCGAACGTCGAGGCGAGCCCGTAGGAGTCCGACAGCGTGCGGATGGTCCGCCCGGGCGGCGCGACCTCCACCGCCGCGAGCATCCCGAGCGGCACCCGGTCGACGGCCGACACCTCGTCGACCACCGGGATGCGGCGGGTGAGCCGGTTGACGACGAGCACCGCGTCGTCGCCGTGCATGACGGCCGCGACGACGTCGACGCCGCGCTCGAGGGCCCGGTTGAGGGCGCCCGCGACGTCGTCGAAGTCCGCACCCGCGCCGACCACGACGACGACCGGGGTGTCCAGCTCGACCTCGGCGGTCTCGGCGAGCGTCACGGTCATCCCGACGCCGAGGCCCTCGCCGCCGGGGGTGTCGGGGTTGTGCCCGATCATCGTGGACTCGGTGATGATCGTCTCGGTGATCGTCTCCATCGCGAGGCCGCTGATCACGGGCGTGGCCTCGTTGAGGAGCACGGTGGCGGGGGTCGCCGACGACCGCCCGGCGGCCTCGAGGGCGCGCCGCACGGCCGTGGCGGCCCCGGCGCTGTTCGCCGGGGTGCCCTTCACCCCCGTCGTCGCGGTGAGCGAGGAGGCGAGCCTCCGGACCTCTCCCGTGCCGACCTCGGCGATGCACGCCTCGGTGGTGGAGTTGCCGATGTCGACACCGATGACCAGCGACACGCCCGTCCTTCCCTCCCGCGTCGGACGGAGCGAGGGTCACCCTCACCGCGTCCTGCGCAGCGGAGGTGACCCTCGCTCCCCGGAACTGCTAGTCGACCGTGGTGATGACCGGCTCGACCTCGACCGCGGCGCGGTCCTTGTCGATGCAGTCGAACTCCTTGAGGTGCAGGAGCGCGGCCTTGGCCTGCCAGCGCGGGCGGGCCATCTGGTCGTTGCGCGTCGGCACCGGCTTGGGCGACTGGCCCTGGGCGTACTGCGCGGCGTTCGCCCCGATCATGCGGAACACCTCGGCGTCGAGCAACGGCGCCTGGGGGAAGAGCTCGAGGTTCGACAGCCGCGCCAGGTCGCGCTGGTGGAGCACCGTGGTGCCCCGTGACAGCACCCCGACCGCGATGCCGGAGCCGGACAGCTTGGCGCCGAGGTGGGCGACGGCCGCGAGGTCGGCGGTCCGGTAGACCTTGATCACGCGCGCCGTGCCGCCGCGCTCCTCGATGCCCGCCAGCAGCTGGCGGATCACCTCGGCGTGCGGGACGTCCACGATCGTCTTGGTGAACGGGTCGCCGAACGCCGGCGAGAGCGCGATGACGACCTCGTCGGCACGGGTGCCGCGCTCGGCGGGCCCGATCTCGCGCAGCGACAGCGTCCGGACCGAGTCCGCGGTGGGCGTGCTCATGAGACCTCCTCCTCGGGGTTCTCGGCGGAGGTGACGTGACGGAGCTTCTTGAGCTCCTCCCACCGCTCGCCGGACAGGCGGTAACCGGTGCCGGGGCCGGCGTAGTCGTTGGCGTCGTTGATCGCCGCCAGGGGGACGAAGTCGCCGGTGAAGATCGCGGCGGTCTGCAGCAGGTCGCCGGAGACGCGCTGGCGCAGCACCTGCAGGTAGTTCTCGGCGACGTCGCCGAAGCCCGAGCGCTCGAGCGCCTTGACGAGGTCAAGGCCGGTGATCCCGCGGTCCATCACGCTGCGGGCGCCGTCGAGGTCGGCGAGGACGTCGCGGTCCGGGTAGTCGTCGCTGGAGTTGGCGTAGGTCGCCGCCTCCACCTCCTCGTCGGTGATCGCCGGGAGGTCGAGCTCCGCGAAGACGGCCTGCATCGCGCGGGCGGCCTTGTTGCGGACCTGGAGGATGACGTCCTCACGGACGTGGCGCAGGCCGCCGTCGACCTGCATGTCGCGCTGGATGGTGTTCCAGTCGTCGTAGTCCTCGGTGTCGACGTTCGACCCGGCGAACATGTTGTCCATGTTGGGCACCGCCGAGTAGCCGGAGCACACGAAGTCGGTGCCGGGCAGCATCTGCGGCAGCAGGCGGCTGGTGCGCCGCATCGCCGAGTGCGAGAACGACTGGTCGTTGCCCGAGGCGCACTCGAGGTCCATCCAGCTGGCGACGAGGTTCTCCGCCGCGACGGCACGGATGCCGCCGGGCACCGCGCCGGGCACGCCGATGCAGGAGATGGAGCCGTTCTGCAGGCCCTGGACGCCCGCGCCCTTGGCCATGAGGATGCAGCGGATCTCCAGGTACAGCATGGACCGCCCCTCGGCGTTGCCCATCTGCACCTCCGAGCCGGTGCCCGAGGTGAAGCGCATCTTGATGCCGCGGCTGGCGTAGGCCGAGGCGAGGAACGCCTTGGACCAGGGGGTGTCGTCGCCGTCGACGAACACCGACTCCGTGCCGTAGATCGAGATCGTCTCGGCGTAGGCGGTGATGCCGCGCATGCCGAGGTCGAGCTCGGTGGCCTCCTCCAGCGCGCACTGGGTGAGCACGCCGCCGCGCCCGACCTGGCCGCCGACCTGCAGGCCGATCGCCACCAGCGGGGCGTAGCGGACGACGCCGAGGGTGGTCTCCAGCTCGGCGAAGCCGCGGACCGCGCCCTCGGCCGCGTCGGCGGCGACCTGGATCGGGTTGTCCTTGGCGCTCGTCGAGTGCGCCTGGTTGGCCGGCGTGCGCCGCGAGCGGGTCTTCTGGATGCCCATCATGATCTCGACGACGTTCATCAGCTTGACGACGTCGAGGATCTTGGCGGGCGTGAGGCCGCGCCCGAGGGCGACGATCTCGGCGCGCGTCGTGCGCGGGTCGACGAGCGCGCGGGCGATCTCCACCGACGGGGTCGCCATGGCGTCCTCGCAGGTGTCGACGTCGATCGCGTGGTCGGCGATGAACGTGTCCATGAAGTCGAACCGGTCGCGAGTACGACCGTCGAGCTCGACGATCCGCCCGTCCTCGACGCGCACCGACGGTGCCGGGTCGAAGTCGGACTCCATCGCGACGAGGCCCTTCTCGGGCCACTCCTCGACGAAGCCGTCCAGGTTCACCGGGCGGTTCTCGAGGACCTCGGTGCGCTTGGAGCTGCGCACCGACGACTCGGAGCGGGGGGCTACCGCGGTCATGTCAGTCCTCCTCGGCGAGCAGGTCGCGGGCCGCGTAGACCTGCGCGGCCTCGCGCACCAGCGCGGCGCAGATGGTGGCGGAGTAGGTGTTCTCCAGCTTCGCGGCGATCTCCTCGAGCTGGTCGGCGCTCGAGGCGTTGGGGCGCAGCGCGTTGTACATCGCGAGCACCTCGGCGTCCGGGATGGCGGTCATCTCGGCCGCGCGGCGGCAGTTCTCGCCGAGCTGGCGGCGGCCCATCGACTCGGCGATGCGGCCCTGCATCACCAGGGTCTCGGGGGTGACGCGCAGGTCCTCGGCGGTGACCTCGCCGGAGACGACGGCGTCCATCGTGATGTCCGCGAGCGCCTTGCCGGTGGGCGTGCGCAGCAGTTCGGGACGGTTGATCGAGAGCGGGTAGTCCGCGGGGGTCAGTTCTGCGGTCTCGGTGCTGGTCATCGGTTGGCCTCCTTCGAGGAGTTGGCGGGCACGACGACGTCGGCGGCCGTGACCGGGTGACGGGGGTCGGCGTTGACGCCGGCCTCGGCGGACTCGGGCGTCGGGGCGGGCGCCGGGCTGTCGAGCTCGGCGGGCACCTCGAGGCGCTCGATGATCAGCACGTAGAGGCCGCCGCCGATGAGGGCGCCGATGATCGGGGCGACGATCGGGAGCCACCAGTAGGGCGTGCCGTCGGCGGTGCCCCAGGCGCCGTCGTAGCCGGTGAGCCACTGGGCCAGGCGCGGACCGAAGTCGCGGGCGGGGTTGATCGCGTAGCCGGCGTTGGTGCCCCAGGCGAAGCCGATGCCGAGCAGCAGGAGGCCGACCATCAGCGGCAGCAGCTGGCCTGCCGCCCCCTGCAAGGTCGCGATCAGGGCGAACAGCACGAACACGAGCAGCGCGGTGCCGACGACCTGGTCGAAGAACGCCGTGCCGATGCCGTGGTTCGGCAGCGTCGAGAAGATCGTCTGCGACGCGGTGGTCAGGCCGGGGTCGACCTCGACGATGCCGGAGTTGTAGACGCCGCGGGTGACGAGCGCGGCCAGGAAGGCACCGAGGAACTGCGCGCCGATGTAGGGCACGACGCTGCGCCACGGCAGGTTGCGGTAGACGGCCATGGCGATCGTGACCGCCGGGTTCAGGTGGCCCGCGCCGAGGCGGCCGGCCACGTAGATGCCCATGATCAGGCCCGCGACCCAGCCCCAGGTCAGCGTGGCCCAGTCGCCGGCGTCGCCGCCGGACACGACCATCTGCGCCACCGACGCGGTGCCGAAGACGATGAGGATGAAGGTGCCGGCGAACTCGCCGACGAGCTCGCGGGTCAGGGGTGAGACGGACGGTCCAGCAGGACGGGACACGGAGGCGCTCCTGGCGGGGGTGGAGGGGGGTGGAGCTCAGGCCTTGATCGCGGCGGCCGCGGCTTCCGCGACCTGCACGTCCTGCTCGGCGGAGCCGGCGCTGACGCCGACGGCACCGACGATCTCGCCGTCTCGGTGGACGGGGACCCCTCCGCCGAAGACGACCATGCCGCCGGCGGTCTGCTCGAGGCCGTAGAGCTCGGCGCCAGGCTGGACCAGCGGCATGAGGGCCGCGGTCGGCGCCTCCATGAGGATCGACGTCTGCGCCTTGCGCTGGGCGATGTCGATGCTCGCCCGGATGGCGCCGTCCTGGCGGGCGAACGCCACGAGGTGGCCGCCGGCGTCGAGGATCGCGACGTTCATCGGCTGGCCGATCTTGTCGGCCTCCGCGAGCCCGGCGTCGAGCATCCGACGGGCCTCGGCGAGGGTCAGTCCGGGCATGCGGGGACCTCCGGTCACGGCTCGCTCGGAGCCAGGGGGAAGTGGACGCCCCGCGCCCGACCGGTCGAGGGGGCGGACCGGTCGGGCGGGGCGGTCGGGCGACGGCCCGGCGAGGCAGGACGCTAGGTACTCCGACTCGCGCAGGACCACGGGGACTGTCCCCACCCCCGGGTATGGGGGATCTCCCCCAGAGCCGAACGGCTGCCCTGCCGACGGGCGAACGGAAGTGTCAGCGGAGTGGCTCCGCAGACGTTGAGTGTCCGCAACGCCACGCACTCGATCGCGGAGTCGCCGGTCGGCTCGCCCGGTCGAGAATGACGTGCTCCGGGCGGGCGCCCGGCTATCGGCCGACGACCGCGACGCGCGTGGCGTCCAGGTGCACGCGCAAGCGGACGCGCGCCTCCGCCGCGTCGCCGAGCGCCAGCGCGTCGACGATCGCCTCGTGCTGGGCGAGGATCGCCCGCGGCCGGGTCGGCCCCTTCTCGAGCGAGCCGAGGTTCATCCGCAGCTGGCGGTCGCGCAGCGACGCGTAGAGCTCGAGCAGGATCGGGTTGTGCGCGCTCTCGACGAGCGTGATGTGGAAGCGGCGGTCGGCCTCGGCGAAGGCCTGCTCGTCGTCACGGGCGAGGGCGGCGCGCTGGATGTCGAGCACGTCGTGCAGGGCGCGACCGACGACGGCGCGGTCCTCCTCCGCGGCCGCGCAGAGCTTGGTCAGCGCGTGCCCCTCGACGAGCTCGCGCGCCTCGAGAACGGCCTCCACCTCGCTGGGGGACACCGCGACGACGAGTGCGCCGCGCTTGGGGAACAACCGGAGCAGCCCTTCGGCCTCCAGCCGGAGGAACGCCTCGCGTACCGGGGTCCGGCTCATCGCGAGCGTGTCCGCGACCTGCCCCTCGGTGATCAGGTCACCGCCGGGCAGCGAGCCGTCGAGGATGCGGGCCTTCGTGTCGCGATAGGCGCGTTCCTTCGCGGAGAGGCCGCTGATCCCCGTCACCGCACCGCCCTTGCCGTCGAGTCGGCGTGACCCTACTCTCACCACATCGATGCATCTTGTATGCATCATGAGTCCGACGTCGAGGAGGACGCCTGGTGACCGCAGTAGCAGCGTGGAACGCGCTCCCGGTGATGCCGGGGGTCGCCGACGCGCCGCCGCGGTCCACCGCACCCCGCCCCGCCGACGCCGACCCGCTGCTGCGCCGCCTCGCCGACCACCTCGGCACGCTGACCGGCGGCACCGGCTGGGTCGTGCGCGTCGACCAGGCGGCCGGCTCGTGGACGGTCGTCGCGGGTGACGGCACCGTGCCCGACGACGCCGTCGCCCGCCTGCTCGCGACGGCCGCACCGGTGCTCGACGGCACCGTGCTCGCCGTGCCCGTGCGGCGCGGTCCGCGGATCGTCGGCGCCTGCGTCACCACCGCCGGGCACACCGGGGGTTTCTCCGACGCCGACGTCCACCTCGCCGAGCTCTTCGCCGACTACGCCGCCCTCGCGCTCGCCGACAGCGGCGTCCTCGCCGGCCGCACGCTCGAGCAGGCCGTACGCCAGGAGCTGGACTGGGTGGAGGCCTACGCACCCATCCGGGGCGAGCTCGTCACCGTCGGCGCCGGCAGCATCCCGGGCGAGATCGCCGACGAGGTCTTCCGCATGACCCAGGAGGCGTTGCTCAACGCCGCGGTCCACGCCGACGCGGCGTGCGTGCGCGTCGGTGTGCTCCACGGCCCCGGGACGCTGACCGTGCTCGTCGAGGACGACGGGTGCGGCTTCGACACCGCGGCGGGCGCCGAGGTCACGACGGCGGGCGCGCGGCTCGGGCTGCGCGCGATGGCCGCCCGCGCCCGGCGTCTCGACGGCGAGCTCGAGATCGACAGCGCCCCCGGGCGCGGCACCCGGCTCCGGCTGACCCTGCCGTGCTCGTCGGCACCCCCGTCGGTCCCCGCGCGCACCCGCACCGGCGTCCTCGTCGCCGCCGTCCGTCCCGTCGTGCGGGCGGGTGTGGTGCGCCTGCTGCAGCTCGGTGCGCCCGGGCTGGGGATGGTGTCGGAGGTCGCGGGCGCCGACGACCTCGCCGCGACGTGCCGTCTGCTGGGTCCCGACGTGCTGGTCGTCGAGCACGAACTGCTGGGCGACGACCTCGTCGCCGTTCTCGAGCGCCTGGCGCGCGGGGGAGACCCCCCGGCCGTCGTCCTCCTCGGCGACGACTGCCCCGACGAGCGCCTGCGCGTCGCCGTCGGCGCGGGGGTGAAGGGCTGCGTCGACCCGGACGCCGACGAGACGCGGCTCGTCGCCGTCGTCGCCGCCGCCGGGCGGGGCGAGACGCTGCTCGCCGACGACCAGCTCGAGCGCCTGGCCGCGCCCCGCGCCGCCGGCAGCTCGGCGATCACGCCGCGCGAGCGCGAGGTCCGCACGCTCGTCGCCCGCGGCTTCACCGACCGCCAGATCGCCCGGGCGCTCGCGATCTCGGCCAAGACCGTCGAGAAGCACGTCGGCTCGTTGCTGCGCAAGACCGGGACGCGCAACCGGACGATGCTGGCGCAGATCTAGCGGGTTCTAGCGGCCGGCGCCGATCTGCGCCCGCGCTATCCCGGCCAGCGCCGACAGGCCCGACACGGGACGGAACGACTCGGCGGCCGCCGAGAGCGCCGTGTATTCGTCGCCGGCGAGCGTGATCTCGGCCGCGGCGCAGTTGCTCTCGAGCTGGGCGACGCTGGACGCGCCGGGGATCGCGACGACGACCGGGTGGTGGATGGTCCAGGCCAGCGCGACCTGCGAGGGCGTGGCGTCGTGGGCGTCCGCCACCGCCCGCAGCGTCTCGATCAGCGGCGTGACGCGGCGCAGGCTCTCGGGCAGGAAGAGCGGGTTGAGCGAGCGGACGCGGTTGGCGGGGCGGTGCTCGGCGTCGAACTTGCCCGACAGCAGGCCCTGCGCGAGCGGGCTGTAGGCGAGGACCGCGCGCCCGGCGGTGCGCGCGTAGGGCAGGAGGTCGGCGTCGGGGTCGCGGGCGACGAGGCTGTACTGCACCTGGTTGGCGATCACCTGCGTGCCCAGCGCCGTCTCGGCGCCCTGCCAGCGGTCGAGGGTGTAGTTGCTGACACCGACCTCGTCGACGACACCCGCGGCCTGCAGCGTCCGCATGCCGGCCATGGTCGTGCCGTCGCCGACGACCGGGTTGGGCTGGTGGACCTGGTAGAGGTCGATCCTGCGACGCAGCCGGGCCGCGCTGGACGTGCCGCGCTGCACGACGACCTGGTCGACGGGGAGCACCGGGAAGATCTTGGTGGCGACGACGGTGGTGGCCGGGTCGGCGTCGGCGCGATCGAGGGCCTCGCCGAGGATGCGCTCGCTGCGCCCGAACCCGTAGGCCTCGGCGGTGTCGAACACCGTGACGCCGAGCTCGAGGGCGCGGGACACGATCCGCGACGCCTCGCTGTCCGGGCCCTGCGCGTAGTCGGTGCCGTAGCCCCACTCACGGGACCCGAACTGCCAGGTGCCGAGGCCGATCGCGGACCACTTCTTGGCCGTGGGGAGGTCGAGGTAGCGCATGTCCTCGTTTCTACCCGCCGGTCCGGACGACCTGCTCCCGCACCCGCTCCACCGGCAGGTCGAGCAGGCACGCCGGCTCGGACGCGAGCGGGCACCGCGCCTCCCACCAGCAGACCTGCTCGGTGATCGCCGTCGGCTCGCGGTGGGGGCACTCCGGCAGGCCCTGGAGGTTGGTGCCCTCCTCCAGGCCGTAGCGCGACGCCGCGGTGGGGCCGAAGAGGGCGACGGTGCGGGCGCCGACCGCGGCGGCCAGGCGCACCGGGCCGGTGTCGGGGCCGACGACGACGCCGCCGGCCTCGCCGACCGCGGCGAACCGGGCGGCGAGCCCGCGCAGATCGGTGGGCGGGAGCTCTGTCGCGCCCTCGACCGGGCCGACCGAGAGCACCGGGCCGGGCAGGGTGCTCGCCAGCGCCGCCCAGCGGCGGGCGGGCCAGCGCTTCACGGCCATCCCGGCGTCGGGGACGAGGACGGTCGGCGAACGGCCCAGCGGGCCCGGGTCCGGGCTCGGCGTGTCGCGCGAGCGAGCGTGTGGTGTTTCTGACGCCCAGTGTCTGCGGTGCCACTCCGCTGACACGAGGGCACGGCGACCGGACGCACGTTCCTCGGCCGTGAGCACCACGCGGGGCGGCCGGACGCGGTCGGCGATGACACCCTCGGCGGCCAGGATCCGCTGGTAGCGCTCACCCACCTTCTCGTCGGCCGGGGGACGCCGCCACAGGTTCGCGACGGCACGGGTGCCCCGGGTGCGGGCGTCGGACTCCACCAGGTCGCCGATGCCGTCGAAGCGCGTCGTCGTCACCACGAGGTCCGGGGCGAGCTCGGCGAGGGCCTGCTCGACGGCTGCACGCTCGTCGTGCTTGTCGGCCGTGCGCACCGCGGTGACGGCGGGGTCGTGCGCGAGCAGCGGGGCACCGAGGGCGTGGGTGAGCACGGTCAGCTCGGCGTCGGGGTGCGCCTCGGCCAGCGCGTGCACGCTCGGCAGCACCATGATCAGGTCGCCGAGCCCACCGAGCAGGTCGACGACGAGGATCCTCCTCACGGTCGGGCTCCGCTCCGCTTCGTCTCCGAGACCTCGCGGTACGTCGCCACGTGCGACGCCGCGAGCGTGT
Source organism: Actinomycetospora aeridis (assembly GCF_037400275.1). Lineage (NCBI taxonomy): Bacteria > Bacillati > Actinomycetota > Actinomycetes > Pseudonocardiales > Pseudonocardiaceae > Actinomycetospora > Actinomycetospora aeridis. Next base: position 188,513 of record NZ_JBBEGL010000002.1, read on the forward strand.
CCCAGTCACGGCCCCGCACGAGCGCGTGCCCGCCGGCGGCGACCCGCGAGCGCAGGTCGTCGTCGTCCAGCAGCCGGCGCAGGCCGGTCTCGAGCACGTCGACGTCGCGGACCTCGCGGGCGACGACCACCGTCTCGCCGTCGGCGAGGTCGGGGTCCCCGGCTGCGTCCGTGCGGCGCGTGATCAGCGTCGGCAGCCCGTGGTCGAGGGCCGCGAGCAGGGCGCCGCTCTTGAGCGTCGCCCCCGCCGTGAACGGGAAGGCGGCGATGTCGGCGGCCTGCAGGGCGGCGGAGACCTCGCGGGCGGGACGGTGCCCGGTGATCGTCACGCGGTCGGCGACGCCGGCGGCGTCGACGTGCGCGGTCAGCTCCGCCCGGAACGCCTCCGCCTCGTCGACGGGCAGGGCGAGCGAGGTGAAGCCGCCGAGCACGAGCAGGTGCAGTGCGGGGTGCTGGCCGGCGAGGCGCGCGATCGCGTCGACCAGGTAGCGCAGCCCCTTCACCGGGTGCACGAACCCGAAGAACACGACGAGCTCGGCGTCCGCGGGCACCCCCAGCGCGCGGCGGGTGCTGGCGCGGTCGGGGGCGGTCGGGTCGACCTCGACGTTCGGGAGCAGCGGCGCCCGCCGCGCCTCGACCCCGCAGCGCTCGCGCAGCGTCGCGGCGTGGTCGGCGTTGGTCGTCAGCACCGCGGCGCTGCGGGAGACGAGCCGCCCGGTCTCGCGGTCGGCGAGGCCGCGGCGCTCGAGGAACGTCCACACCGGCTCCGGCACGCGCGGGGCGACCGTCCACCACCCGTACTCGTGCAGCGTCGTCACCAGCGGCATCCCGGCGAGGTCGCCCAGCAGCCCGGGCGCACCGGAGAAGCCGAACGCCGACGGGGCGAACTGCACGTGCGCGACGTCGGCGCCGCTCGCGCGCAGGTAGCGCGCGGCGCGCAGGAGCCCGAGCGGTCCCGGGTCGACGGGCACGTCGACGACGTCGACGCCCTGGCGGTCGAGCGCCTCGGCGAGGTGGCCGGTGTAGTCGGCGACACCGTCGTGCGCGGGGTCGGCGCGCCCGTGCACGAGCGCGACGCGGAGGCGTGTCACCGGGCGGCGTTACCCGAACGGCCCCGCCCGAGAACACCGGTCACCAGAAGCCGACGCGCATCCCGACGGGCCAGTACGCGTCCCGCGGCGGCTCCTGCTCGTTCACCAGGACCTCGAACCACGTGTAGCCGTACTCGTGCGGATCGGCCGCGAGCGTGAACACGAAGCGCAGCACGACGTCACCGCCGTCCTCCCGCGACGCCGGCGCCTCCAGCGTCACCAGCTCGAACTCCCCGCGGTCCGGCGCGAACCCCTCGTGCAGCCAGCTGCGCAGGAAGCGCAGCGCCAACGACACGAGGTCCGCGCGCGCCGCCACCGCCCGCTGCGCCACCGCGACCCGCACCTCGTCGGCGAGCACCTCCACCCCGTCGGGGAGCTCCCAGCGCATCACCCGTCCGCCGCGACGTAGATCGAGCACGCGTCGAAGACGGCCTCGCGCACGGGGTCGTCGTCACAGTCCCGGGCCGGGCGCAGGACGGCGTCGCCGGCGCGCAGGCGCGCGAAGGCGTCGGCGACCTCGCGCACGAAGTGGCCCTCGGCGACCCCGCGGCCGAAGTGCGCCATGAGCACGAGGCGGACGTCGAGCTCCGCGAGGCGCGCGGTGGAGGCGGCGAACGCCGCGAGGTCGGACTCCGGGGCCTGCGCGTAGATGGGGCCGGTGTTGATCGTGTCGCCGGCGAGCAGCAGGCCGTCGTGCTCGTCGAGGAAGCAGACCGAGTCGGGCGAGTGGCCGGGGGTGTGCAGCACGCGCAGGGTGCGCCCGCCGAGGTCGACGACGTCGCCGTCGACCAGCAGGTCGGGCGTCGGGCCGGGCGGCGGGTCCCACGTCTCCTCGATGTCCGGCGGCAGCGGGCGCGGGTCGGAGTCGGCGGAGAGCAGGTGGAAGAACTCGTGGTCCAGGGCCCGGTAGCGCTCGGCGGCGGCGAGCAGGCGGCGCGCGTAGGCGAGGTAGCGGCGGCGCTCGGCGGCGTCGGTGCCGCCCCGCAGCTCGGCGACGCCGGCGGGGTGGATCGCCACCCGGTCGAACTCGGCGTCGCCGCCGACGTGGTCGAGGTGTGCGTGGGTGTGGACGACGTCGATCGGGCGGTCGGTGAGCGCCGCGGCCACCGGGCGGATCGGCGCGATGCCGAGGCCGGTGTCGACGAGCACCGCGCGGTCGCGGCCGGCGACGAGCCAGGAGTTGACGTGCCCCGGCTCGGCGACCAGCCAGGTGTCCCTCGCCACCGGTCGCGCGTGGAACCAGCTCACGGCGGGTGAGCCTGCCAGCAGTGCCGGGTACTCGCCGCCGTGCCCGACCTGTCCCACCCCGCCGCCCACCGGCCCGGCCACGGTGACCCCGACTGGGCCGCGATGCGCCGCATCCTCGTCGTGCGCCCCGACAACGTCGGCGACGTCCTCATGACCGGCCCGGTCTTCCGCGCCCTGCGCGCCGCCGCGCCCCGCGCGGCGCTCGACCTGCTCGCCTCCCCCGCCGGCGCCGCCGCCGCGTCGCTGCTCCCGCAGGTCGACGGCGTCGTCACCGCGTCCGTGTCGTGGCAGCAGCTCGACCTCGTCCCGGGCAGCGACCCCGACGCCGAGCTCGTCGGGGACCTCGCCGCGCGCGGCTACGACGCGGCGATCGTGCTGACCTCGTTCTCGCAGTCGCCGTGGCCGGCCGCCGAGGTCGCCCGGCGGGCCGGGGTGCCGGTGCGCGTCGGGCTGTCCAAGGAGTTCGGCGGGGGGCTGCTCACGCACTGGGTGCCGTCGCCGCCGGACGAGGAGCACCAGGTCGACCGCATGCTCGGCCTGCTCGCCGCGGTCGGGGTGCCGTCGCGGGGCATCGCGCTGGAGGTCCGGGTCCCCGACGACGCCGCGACCCCGCTGGCGGTCGTGGGCGAGCGCTACGCCGTCGTCGCCCCGGGGGCGAGCTGCCCGTCGCGGCGCTGGCCCGCCGAGCGGTTCGCCGCCGTCGTCCGGGCGCTGGCCGGGGACGGGCTGACGGTGGTCGTGAGCGGTACCGAGCGGGAGTCCGACCTCGTGCACGCCGTCGCCGGTGACGTCGGCGTGCCGCTGGCCGGCGGGCTCGGGCTCGCCGACCTCGCGTCGCTGCTCGCGGGCGCGGAGGTCGTCGTCGCCAACAACTCCGGCGGGGTGCACCTCGCCGACGCCGTGGGCGCGCCCGTCGTCGAGCTGTTCGCCGGGACCGAGACCGTCGACCAGTACCGGCCGCGCACCACCCGCGCCGAGGTGCTCACACGGCCCGTGTCGTGCGCGCCGTGCCGCCAGCTGGTGTGCCCGTTCGGCCAGGAGTGCCTGGCGATCTCGCCGGACGAGGTCGTCGCCGCGGCGCGGCGGCTGCGGGCGGTGCACGTGTAGTGGTCGAGCACACCGACGACGGGCGCCACATCGTCGTCAACGGGCGGAAGTGGCGGGCGACCGACCCGCTGATCGGCGAGGAGGACGGCGCGGTGCTGCGCCGCTGGCTGATGGCCGCACGCCGCGACGTCGGGACGGCCCGCCGGCACGGCGACGCCGACGCCGAGGCGGCCGCCCGTGCGCGGGTGCACGCCGCCAAGACCGCGCTGGGCGAGCGGGGGACCCCCTGGTGGGAGCAGTCCGACGACGAGCGCCGCGCCCGCTGGACCGAGGGACTGCGCCGCGCCGAGCAGGAGGGGTTTGACGCGGCGGGGTGAACGGGTGCCCCCCGCCCATGACGACTCCGCCGATCCAGGGTGACGAGAACCCGAACGACCCGAACCCGTCGAACTCCAGCCAGACGCTCGCCGCGTTCAGCGGTCAGGTCCAGCGACGCCTCGGCCTGGAGCAGCCGTCGGAGGCCGAGGTGCTGGTCCGCAGCACGCTCAACGAGCTCGGCAAGACGATCAGCAGCGGCCTGGCGCAGGAGCTGACGATCAGCCTCCCGCCGGAGCTGTCCGCGGAGCTGCGCGCCCAGCGCCCGAAGGACGACGCGGCCCGGCCGGTCGGCAAGGACGCCTTCGTCGACGCCGTGAGCGGGCACGTCACGTCCGTCGACGCCGAGACGGTCGAGCGCCAGGTCGAGGAGGTGCTGCGGCTGCTGCGCTCGTGGCTGCCGGAGGACCAGGTCGACCGCACCCTCGAGCAGCTCCCGGGCGAGCTGGTGGCGCTGATGCGCTGACCTATGTGAGCGAACTTCGGTGCTCCAGCACCGAAGTTCGCTCACATACGGCGGGTGGAGCAGGGCGGTGCTCCGGTCGCCGAGGCCGACGAGGAATGAACGGCGCTCTCGCTGCTTCGGAAGCAGCGAGAGCGCCGTTCGTTCGTCCCGGGGTGCGGCCGCTACGGCAGCGGGGACCAGTGCACCACCTTCGTGGTGGTCATCTCGTCGAGGAGCTCCGGCCCGTAGCCGAAGCCGGTGCCCGAGGTGCCCCGGGGCTGCGCCGCCCCGCCGGGCGCGCCGCCGAACACTCCGTTGATCTTCACGCTGCCGACGGGGAGCTCGCGCCACGCCTGCTGGGCGTTGTTCATCGAGCCGGTGAGGACGGTGGCGGCGAGCCCGTGCGGGTCGTCGATCGCCTCGGCGAGCCCCTGCGCGAAGTCCTCCACCACGCGCACCGGTGCCACCGGACCGAACGTCTCCTCGCGTGTGATCGTCATCGCCGGCGTCAGGCCGGAGAGCACGGTCGCCGGGTAGAACGCGCCGTCGCCGTCGGGGACGACACCTCCCGCGTGCACGGTCGCGCCGTCGGCGACCGCGGCCGCGACGTGGCCGTGCACGTGCTCGCGGTGCCGGCGGTCGACCAGCGGGCCGAGCGCCTTCTCCCCCGCCGCCGAGGGCCGGTAGACCCAGCGCGCGGCCTCCTCGGCCAGCGCGTCGAGGAACGGCTCGGCGATCGCGGCGGCGCAGTAGATGCGCTCGACGGACACGCAGACCTGCCCGCCGTTGGCGTACGAGCCGAGCGCGGCCTGCTCGGCGGCCCAGCGCGGGTCGACGTCGGCGTCGACGACGAGCGGGTCGTTGCCGCCGTTCTCGAGCAGGACGTGGGCGCCGGTGCCCGCCGCGGCCTGGCGGATCGCGCGGCCGGCGGCGATCGAGCCGACGTGGGCGACGAGGTCGACGTCGGCGTGCCCGGAGAGTGCCGCGCCGGTCGGCCCGGCCCCGTCGACGATCTCGAGGACGCCCTCGGGCAGGAACGACGCGACGAGCTCGGCGAAGCGGCGCCCGAGATGCGGGCAGCGCTCGCTGGGCTTGTGCACGACGGTGTTGCCGGTGACGAGCGCGGCGCCGATGAGGCCCGCGGCCACGGCGACCGGGTCGTTCCACGGCGTGATCACCGCGGCGACCCCGCGCGGCTCGGGGACCATGAGGTCGGTCGCCGACCAGGAGCCCAGCAGCGAGCGACCGCGGTGGACCGGGCCGAGCTCGGCGTACTGCTCCATCGTCCCGGCGGCCGCGAGCACGCCGCCGAGCCCGTCGTCGTAGGGCCGGCCCGTCTCGGTCTCGTTGAGCCGCGCGAGCTCCTCGGCCACACCGCGCAGCGCCCCGGCGGCGTCCCGCACGAGCCCGGCACGATCGGCGGCCGGGGTGCGCGCCCAGCCGTCGCGGGCCACGCGGGCCCGGCCCACGGCCTCGTCGACGTCGCCGGCGTCCGCGGGCCGGACGCGTCCCACGAGCTCGCCGGTGGCCGGGTCGTGGACCTCGATGTCGGTGTCGGTCGTAGTGGTCACGGGGCCGGGTTCCACCTCGGACCCGCGAGTACGCCTCCTCACCTGTGAGCACCACCGCGTGCGCCGACGCCGTTTCGCCGTCCCGCACCGCAGACACCCCGACCACATGGCAGGACGACTGGACGGGACCACGGCGATCGTCACCGGCGCGTCGAGCGGCATCGGCGCGGCCACCGCCCGCGCGCTCGCCGCGGAAGGCGCCGGCGTGGCGCTCTTCGCCCGGCGCCGCGACAGGCTCGAGGACCTCGCGGGCGAGCTGACCGGCGCGAGCGTGCACGAGGTCGACGTCGCCGACGCCGAGGCCGTGCGCCGGGCCGTCGACGAGGTCGCGCAACAGCACGGCGGCGTCGACGTGCTCGTCAACAACGCCGGCTACGGGTCGATGGACCTCGCTCGGGACGCCGACCTCGGCGAGTGGCAGAAGATGGTCGACGTCAACCTGCACGGCGTGCTGTCGACCACCCACGCCGCGCTCGGCCACCTCGCGTCGGCCGCGCAGGGCGCCCGCGGGATCGCCGACATCGTGACGGTCTCGTCGGTCGCCGGGCGCAGCGTGACCGGCCCCGGCAGCAACGTCTACGCGGCGACCAAGCACGCCGTCGGCGCGTTCTCCGAGGCGCTGCGCCAGGAGCTCGCCGAGCAGCACGTGCGCGTCGGGCTCGTCGAGCCGGGCCTCGTCGACACGGAACTGACCAACACCGGCGACGACAACAAACCCGACGCCTCCCAGGCCTCCGAGCTGGGCCTGCTCCACGCCGACGACATCGCCGACGCCGTGGTCTACGTCGTGACCCGGCCGGCCCGGACCGCCGTCAACGAGGTGCTGGTCCGGCCGACCGAGCAGAAGAACTGAACGGTCACATCGGTCCGGCCACCGCCAGGGCGAGGGTGAACGAGATGAGGTTGAACATCGCGTGGGCCGCGGCCGGCGGCCAGATCGAGCCGGTGCGCTCGTAGAGCACGGCGTTGACGACGCCCAGGACGAACGCCGCGGCGAACACGACGTTGAGCCCGTGCGCCAGCGCGAAGACCGCGGCGGTCACGATCACGGCGAACACCCGCCCGACCCGCCGCAGCACGCCATAGCCCAGTCCCCGGAACAGCAGCTCCTCGCCGAGCGGCACCAACAGCCCGCCGATCGCAACGACCAGGGCCGCGGCCAACGGGCCGCTGAACAGCGTCAGCGCCTCCTGCGGGTCGGAGGTGTCGCCGGTGACGGCGACGTAGGCGACGATCAGGATCCGGGAGACGAGCCACACGACGATCCCGATGCCGACGCCCAGCGCGATGCCCCGCAGGGGGGGCCGGACGAGCCCGACCGCGGCGGGGGCCCGCACCCGGAGGGCCAGGGCGATCGCCACCGCGCCGAGCGCCGACGCCGCCGACACGGCGACCAGCAGGGGCGCGGGCGGCGTGCCCTCGGAGAGGAGCCCGACGGCGACGAACAGGGCGAGCTGCAGTGCGACGTAGGCGATCGCCCCGACGGCGAGCTCGATCCAGCCGAGGGCCGGCCGTGGGACGGGCGGCGCGAGAACGGGTTCCTCAGTCAACCCGCGCCCTGCGCGTCTCCCGGTCGCTCTCCTTCTGCACCGCGTCCACGAGCTCGTCCTTGTCCATCTTCGAGCGTCCCTCGACGCCGAGCTGCTGAGCCTTCTCGTAGAGGTGTTCCTTGCTCGCGTTGGCGTCGACCCCGCCGGCGGTCTCACCGCTCGGGTCCTGCCCGCCACTGCGCGCCCGGGAGTCGGAGGGGCCCTTCTCCTCCTTCTGCTCCCAGTGGTCGCCGACCTTCTCGTGCGTGTGCTTCAGCGCCGCGTACGCGGTGCGGCTGGCCCGCTCGCCCTTGCCGTAGGTCTCCTCCGCGGATTCCTTCGCCTCGGCGTACGTCTTCCGCGCGCTCTCCGGCGAGCGCTGCAGGGTGGACGGCAGGTCCTCGAAGTCCTCGGGCATGCCGTCCGAGTACCCGGTCATCCCCGCACGCCTACCTCGAGGTCCGCCACGCTCGCGACCACCTGCTGCGGACGGTAGGGATAGCGGTCCATCTCGGCGGGATCGGTGACACCCGAGAGCACGAGGATGGTGTGGAGCCCCGCCTCCATGCCCGCGACCATGTCCGTGTCCATGCGGTCACCGATCATCGCGGTGGTCTCGGAATGCGCGCCGATGGTGTTCAGCCCCGCGCGGATCATCAGCGGGTTCGGTTTGCCGACGAAGTACGGGTCGCGCCGGGTGGCGTGGGTGATGAGCGCGGCCACGGAACCGGCGGCGGGCAACGTGCCCTCGGGCGAGGGCCCGGTCGCGTCGGGATTGGTGACGATGTAGCGCGCGCCGCCCTCGATGAGCCGGATCGCGCGCGTGATCGCCTCGAACGAGTACGTGCGGGTCTCGCCGATGACGACGTAGTCGGGATCCCGGTCGGTGAGGATGTAGCCGACGTCGTGCAGCGCGGTGGTCAGGCCGGCCTCCCCGACGACGAAGGCGCTGCCGTCGGGTCGCTGCGAATCCAGGAACTGGGCCGTGGCCAGCGCCGAGGTCCACAGGTTCTCGGCCGGGATGTCGATCCCGCTGGCGTGCAGCCGCGCCTGCAGGTCGCGCGGGGTGTAGATGGAGTTGTTGGTCAGCACGAGGAAGCGCTTGCCCGCCTCGCCGAGCCGGCGGATGAACTCGTCGGCACCCGGCAGGGCGTTCTCCTCGTGGACGAGCACCCCGTCCATGTCGATGAGGTAGCTCTCGAGCGGTTCGCTCATGCCGCGTCCTCCAGGTGCGTCGCGAAGAAGCGCAGGATGCGGCCCCAGGCGTCCTCGGCGCTGGGCCGGTGGAAGCCCGCGCCGGCGAAGCGCACCAGCAGGCCGTTGGCCGGGAAGTGCTCGAAGAAGCTGTGGCCCGCCTCGGGGTAGGTCTTCACGTCGTGGTCGACCCCGAACCCGGACAGCGCCGCCTCCAGGCGCTCGGGGTGCCCGCGCAGCATCGTGTCGCGGCCGCCGAAGCTGGCGACGACCGGACAGATGCCGGCGAGGTCGGCGGCGGGGTCCTCGGGGACCATGCCGTAGTTCGGGGCCGCGGCGGCGTAGTCGTGACGGGCCGCCGAGAGCAGCGCGAACGTGCCGCCCTGGCAGAAGCCGATGATCCCGACCCGCCCGGTGCAGTCCTCGCGCGCGGCGAGCCAGCCGCGGGCGGCCTCGATGTCGTCGAAGACCGGGCCCTCACCGGAGTTCATGGCCTTGAGCGTCGCCGCCACGCACTTCGGGCCGCCGCCGCGCGCGGTGTAGATCGCCGGGGCCACGGCGACGTAGCCGGCCGCGGCGAGACGGTCGGCGTGGTCCTTGATGTTCTCGCCGACGCCGAAGGCGTCCTGGAGGACGACGACGCCGGGGAACGGGCCGTCCCCGACCGCCGGGACGGCGAGGTACGCGGACTGGTGGCTGCCCGCGGACGCGGGGATGTGCAGGTCGGGCACGTCGACACCCTCGATGATCTCGGCCGGTGCTGGCGGGCACGAGCGTGGCAGCATCCCCGGGACGGTGCTCGACGAGGGAGGACACGTGGGTGACCCCGAACGGATCCGGGTGGAGCAGGAGGCCGGCGTGTGCCGGCTGGTGTTCGCCGGCCCGGAGCGCCACAACGCCGTCGACCACGCGTTCGGGCGGCAGTTCCTCGCGGCGCTGACGGGTCCCGCCACCGAGGCGCGCTGCGTCGAGATCGTCGCCGAGGGCGCCAACTTCTGCGTCGGTGGCGACATCTCGGGCTTCGCCGCCGAGCCGGACCGCAGCCTCGCCGAGCTGGCCGACGCCATCCACGCCGGCGAGCGGGCCCTGCTCGCGCTGGCGGCGCCGGTCGTCGTCGGCGTCAACGGCTGGGCGGCCGGGATCGGCCTCTCGCTCGCGCTGTGCGGCGACGTCATCGTGCTCGGCGAGAGCGCGCGCCTGCGTCCGGCCTACACCGCGATCGGGCTGACCCCCGACGGCGGGATGACGGCCACGCTGCCCGCGGCCGTCGGGCGGGCGGTGGCGATGGAGATGTTCCTGACCAACCGGCCGATGGGGGCCGCCGAGGCGCTCGGGTCCGGGCTCGCGTCGCGGGTCGTCGACGACGACGCGCTGCGCCTCGCCACCGACGGGATCGCCGAGCAGATCGCGGCCGGGCCGGCGGGCGCCCTCGCGGCCACGAAGCGGCTGGTCCGGCAGGCCGGTGGTGTGCTCACCGACGCCCACCTCGACGCGGAGGCGGCGAGCATCGGCGAGCGCGGCCTGTCGCCCGAGGGCCGCGAGGGCATCACGGCGTTCCTGGAGAAGCGGGCGCCGTCCTGGCCGTCCTGAGCCTGTGGGAGCGATTACGCCCGTCGACGGGGCGAGGACCACTCACGTGGGTACGCCCGGTCGTATGGACATCAAGTACACCGCCGAGGCCGTGTCGTCGGGTGACGCCCGCAACGGGCACGTTCGCAGCTCGGACGGCGTCATCGACCAGGACATGACCATGCCCAAGGAGCTCGGCGGGCCGGGCGGGGGCACCAACCCCGAGCAGCTCTTCGCCGCCGGGTACGCCGCGTGCTTCCACCAGGCGCTCAAGCTCGCCGGGGGCCAGGCGAAGGTCGACATCGACTCCACGAGCGTCGAGGCGCGGGTCGGCATCGGGCCGGACGCCGGCAGCTTCGGGCTCCAGGTCTGGATCACCGCGACGGTCCCGGGCGCCGACCAGGAGACCGCCGACCAGCTCGTCGCCCGCGCCCACGAGCTCTGCCCGTACTCGAAGGCGACCCGCGGCAACATCGGCGTGGAGGTCACCGCCAAGGTGTGAGGCGTGCGCCTCCCCCTCGGTCTGCGTGTCGTGGGCACCACCCGTCGATGGCTCGGCGGGTCGGTGGCCCACCTCGATCCCGCCGACGTCCCCGCCGCCCGGGCGGCCGTCCTGCGCCTGCAGCACGGCCCGCTCGGCCGGGCGGTCATGGGCACGCCGCCGCGGGACGTCGTCGTCGAGGAGACGGCGATCCCCACCGCCGCCGTCCCGGCCGGGCTGGGCGCGCGGATCTACCGGCCGCCGTCGGCCGACGCGCCCGCACCCGTCGTCGTCAACTTCCACGGCGGCGGGTTCGTCCAGGGCGACCTCGACCAGTCCGAGTGGTTCTGCGCCCACGTGGCCCGCTCCGCGTCGGCGGTCGTCGTCTCGGTCGACTACCGCCTCGCGCCCGAGCACCGCTTTCCCGTTCCGGCGCAGGACTGCTACGACGCCGTCGCCGCGCTCGCCGCCGACCCCGGCCGGGTCGGCGTCGACCCCGCGCGGCTCGCGGTCATGGGCGACAGCGCCGGCGGCAACCTCGCCACCGTCGTGTGCCTCATGGCCCGCGACCGGCGCCGCGACGGCCTCGACGCACCCGCGATCGCCGCGCAGGCGCTCGTCTACCCGGGCGTGGAGATGGTCGACGTCCTGCCCTCGGAGCGGGAGATCCCCGTGGCCCCGATCCTGTCGGCGGCCGACATCCGCGGCTTCCACGCGCTCTACCTCGGCGACGCCGACGGCACGCACCCCTACGCCTCGCCGCTGCGCGCCGACCTCACCGGACTGCCGCCGGCGCTCGTGCAGACCGCCGACCACGACCCGCTGCGCGACCACGGCGAGCGCTACGTCACCGCACTCGACGCCGCCGACGTCCCCGTGCGCCACACCCGCTACCTCGGCGCGGCGCACGGCTACGTCGCGACCGGCGGCCTGACCCCGCGCACCTCGCTCGCGGCGGTCGCCGAGATCGCGGCGTTCCTCCGCGCCATGTGAGCGAACTTCGGGGCTATAGCCCCGAAATTCGCTCACATACGGGGAGAAGCCGTGCCCGGGCGCACGGGGCTACCGTGGAGGCCCGTGACCCCTGACCGAGCGACGCCGGCCCGTGCCGCGCTGCTCGGCACGTCCGCCGCCGTCCTCGGCGCCGCGGCGCACGGGGAGGCCGGCGGGGTCGTCGCGGCAACCCCGGCGGCGATCACCACCACGCTCGCGGTCGTCCTCGCCACCGCGCTGCTCGGGGCACGACCCCGGTCGGCGGCCGCGCTCGCCGCCGTCCTCGGCGCCGGGCAGCTCGCGCTGCACCTCGCCCTGCCGGCCGGGGCGCACGAGCACCACGAGGGCATGCACGCGGCCCCGGAGGCCCACGGACCGGGGATGCTCGCCGCGCACCTGGCGGCCGCCGTGCTCGTCGCCGCCGGACTCGCGCAGGCCGACCGCGTCCTCGCCTGCCGCGCCGGCCGCAGCGTCACCGGCTGGGTCCACCGTCTCGCCGGACCGCCAACACCGGTCCGCCCGCCGTCGCGTCCGGCGCCCCGCCCCGCGCGCACTCCGCGCCAGTGCCGCGCCGCCGTCACGCTCCACCCGCGTCGGGGCCCCCCGTCGCCGCGCCATGCCGCGACGACACCCCGACACGGAAGGACCCCTCCATGCCCACACCGCGGACCCCGTCCGCCCGCACACGCCCGCGCGGCCTGCTCGCCGCGCTGCTGACCGGCCTGCTCGCCCTGTCCGCCCTGCTCCTCACGGCGGGCACGGCGAGCGCGCACGACGTCGTCACCGGTAGCGACCCAGCCGACGGGGCGACGGTGCCGACGGCACCCGCCCAGGTGTCGGTGACCTTCAGCGACGAGCCCCAGGGCAACCTGTCCACCCTCACCGTGGTCGGTCCCGACGGCGCGCGCCACGAGCAGGGCCAGGCGACGACGCAGGGCAACGTCGTCTCGGTGCCCGTCGGCCCGCTGCCCCAGGCGGGACGCTACGAGATCGGCTACCGGATCATCTCGAGCGACGGCCACCCGACGACCGGCTCGGTGACGTTCGAGCTGACGACGCCGTCGGCGCCCGCAGGCACGCCCGCCGGGACACCGTCGGGCGGGACACCGTCGGCCGGGGCCGCCCTGGCCGACCAGCCCAGCACGGCGCCCCCGTCGCCGGCCGCCGCGGCGAGCCCCGACGACTCCGGCGGCGGCGTGCCCGCGTGGGTGTTCGTGGTCATCGCCGTGGTGGTCATCGGCGGCGCCGTGGCGCTCGTGCTGCGCCGCCGGTCGTCCTAGCCGGCCGCACGAGGACAGCCGGACGGGCGAGGGGCACCCCCCTCGGATGCCCCTCGCCCTCCGCGCCCGGCCACGGTCACCGGGGGTGGATCACTCGACGATCTGGACCCGGTCGTTCGGGTTGAGGTGCTCGAAGAAGCGCTTCGCGTCGTCCGGGCCGAGGCGAACGCAGCCCGCGGACTCGCGGTCGGTGGCGCCGCCGTGGAAGGCGCGGCCGTTGTTGTCGAAGAACACCGCGTACGGCATCGGCGAGCCCTTGTACTCCTGGCTCACGTGGTCCTTCTCCTTGCGCTGGATGATGAAGTCACCCGTGGGCGTCTCGTAGCCCTCGGCGCCGTGGCTGTTGCGCACGGGGCCGTAGACGACGTTGCCCTCGCCGTCGAGCAGCCAGGCGCGGTTCTCCGAGAGGTCGACGCACGCCTTGATCCGCGCGTCGGTGCACGGCGTCCCGTCGACGCCGCCGCCGTTCCCCGCCGGCGCCGCGAACGCCACACCACCCAGCTGGAGCGCGCCCAGACCGATCGTGGCCACCGAGACCGCGAGCCGTCCGCTCGACACCGCCCCGCGCTGCGCCCCCCTGCGATGCCTGCCAGCCATGGCCGTCCTGCCCCTCGATCGCTGCGCGCGGCTCCCACACCGCGCGACCCGCCGGGCACAACGAGACAGTGACGACGGGGTCACGGACCGTTCGCGGTGGTCCGTCGCACGTCACCGGAACCGGTTCGGCGCACAACCTCTGTGGGTTCCGGGCGTCATGCGCACACCGCGGTCACGGAGTAGGACGATTCACCCACTCGACTCGGCCGCTCGGGCGAATGCGTGATACACCTCGTCGCTGAAGAGGACGAAGCGCGCCTCGCGCACCGAACTCGGGGTGTCCCGCACGGTCGTCACGGCGATCCGGGCCGCGTCGTCGAGCGGCCACCCGTAGACGCCCGCCGACACGGCGGGGAACGCGACGGTGCGCGCGCCGACCTCGTCGGCGACCCGCAGCGACTCCCGGTAGGCCGAGGCCAGGAGCCCCGAGCGGTCCTCGGACGTGACGTACACCGGGCCGACCGTGTGGATCACCCACTGCGCCGCGAGGTCGCCCGCCGTCGTCGCGACGGCCCGGCCGGTGGGCAGGCCGTCGGGGAGGGTCGTGCGCCGCAGTTCCCGGCAGGCCGCGAGGATCGCCGGGCCGCCCGCACGGTGGATGGCGCCGTCGACGCCCCCGCCGCCGAGGAGCCCCGAGTTGGCGGCGTTGACCACCGCGTCGACCTCGGCCGTCGTGATGTCGCCCCGCTCCAGGGTGATCTCCGGCATGACACACGGATACCCCGCGCGCGGGCCGCCCACGACCAGCCCTGGGACGATCGCGCGGTGAGCGACACGCGCATCTCGGTGACCGACACCCTCGACGCCCCCGTCGAGCGGGTCTTCGCCCTCCTCGCCGACCCCGACCGGCACCCCGACCTCGACGGCAGCGGCACGGTCCACGCCTCGCACACCCACCTCGCGATCACCGAGGTCGGCGACGTGTTCGTCATGGAGATGGACCACCCGGACCGGGGCCGCTACCGGGTGGAGAACCACGTGGTGCGCTACGAGCCGGACCGCGCCCTCGCGTGGATGCCCGCGCGGGTGGGCGCGACCCCCTCGGGCCACGTCTGGGGCTGGGAGCTCGAGCCCGACAGCGACGACCGCACCGTCGTGACGCATTACCACGACTGGGCGGAGCTCACCGACCCCGAACTGCTCGCGCGCGTCCGGGAGGTCACGCCGGACGAGATGCGGATGACGATCGGCAACCTGGCCGAGGCGCTCGCCTGATCCGGTCGTGAGCACTTTCCGGGCCTCGAGGCCCGGAAAGTGCTCACGTGGTCGCGGGAGCCAGGGCGTCGAAGTCCGCGGGGGGCACGGCCTCGAGGTCGTGGCGCGCGCCGTCGGGGCCGGTGAAGCCGAGGCGCCAGGCGTGCAGGGCCGTGCGCGTTTCCGGGTTCTTCGTGAAGAGCGGGTCGCCGACGAGCGCGTGGCCGATCCAGGCGAGGTGCACGCGGATCTGGTGCCGGCGCCCCGTCGTCGGCGTCACCGCCAGCAGCGTGCGGCCGTCACCACGGCGGACCACCTCGAACGCGGTCGTCGACGGGTAGACGTCGCCGTCCTGGACCGCGTCGGCGGGCACCGTCCACGTCCCGTCGGTGCACGTGATCGCCTCGCGCGGCGCCGCGATCCGCACCCGGTTCTTGCGGCCCACCGCCAGCGGGAGCTCGATCGTCCCGTGGGCGGGCAGCCCGGTGCCGGCGACGACCGCCAGGTAGGTCTTCGCGACGGAGCGGTCGTTGAACTGCCGGGTGAGGTCGCCGTGCGCCTCGAGGCGGCGCGCGAAGAGCACGATCCCCGAGGTCACCTTGTCGATCCGGTGCGCGGGCCACAGCGTCTCGCCGGCGTCGCGGGCCAGGCGGACGAGGTCGGTGTCGTGCCGCTCCCCCATCACCGACCAGCCGGCCGGCTTGTCCAGGACGAGCAGGTCGTCGTCGCGCAGCAGCTCGCGGCCCTCGCGGACCTCGTCCCAGGTGGTCACGCCTCGTCGAGCCCCAGCGCGTCGAGCAGCGTCCGGAGCTTCACCCCGGTCTCGGCGAGCTCGTCGGCCGGGACGGACCCGGGCACGATGCCGGCGCCCGCCCACAGCCGGACCCGGTCGCCCTGGACCTCGCCGCAGCGCAGCGCCATGACCCACTCGCCGTCGCCGCGCGCGTCGGTCCATCCCACGGCGCCGGTGTAGAAGCCGCGGTCGAACGGCTCGATCTCGGTGATCGCCGCGTGCGCGGCGGGTCGCGGCACCCCGCAGACCGCCGGCGTCGGGTGCAGGGCCTGGGCGAGGTGCAACGCCGACGCCGACGGATCGGTGGCCCGCGCGCGGACGGTCGTCGAGAGGTGCCACAACGTCGGCGTCCTGATCAGCGACGGGGCGTCGGGCACCTCGAGGTCGTCGACGACGGGCGCCAGCCGGCGGGCGACGTCGGCGACGACGAGCGCGTGCTCGTGGCGGTCCTTGGCCGAGGCGAGCAGGGTCTCACCGCGGCGGCGGTCCTCGTCGGGATCGGGCGAGCGGGCCGCCGACCCGGCGAGCGGGTTCGCGGTCACGGTCGTGCCGCGGCGCGCGAGCAGGAGCTCCGGACTCGCGCCGAGCAGCGTGCGCGGCACCCCGGGCCGCTCGGGCGGCAGGTCGACGGCGAACAGGTAGCTGCGCGGATCGCGGCGGGCCAGCTCGCGCAGCATCGGCACCGGGTCGACCCGCCCGTCGGCTCCGTCGGCCACGACCTCCAGCGCCCGCGCGAGCACCACCTTGTCCAGCGCGCCGGCCTCCATGCGTGCGAGCGCGTCGGCGACCATCGCCTCGTAGGCCGCCGGCTCCGGGATCGGGCGGGCCGTGCCCGCGACCGGGGCGCCGCCCGGGGCGGCCAGGACGGCGCCGAGGGGGTCGGCCCGCTCGACGTGCTCGGGCACCACGAGGTGGGCCGGCGCGGCCGGGTCGAACGGCAGCGCGCCCACGGCGAGCGCCGGGCCGGCGCGCAGACCCCGCAGGTGGGCGAGCACCGCGTCGGCGTCGCCCGACGGCAGGAGCGTGCGGGCGCCGCGGGTCAGCAGCGTGCCCTGCGGACCGGAGAACCAGGAGCCGCGGCCCGGCGCCCACGAGCGCAGCAACCGCACCGGGTCGGCGACGACGCCGAGCGGCGCGCGTGCCGCCGGGCTGGTGCTCGTCACGTTCCCGTTCTCCCTCGTCTCGGCCCCGGGGCCATCGTGGTCCACGCGACGCGAGCACGCCCTTCGGACGTGCCGGACGCGCACCTCCAGCGTCCGCCCGGGGTGACGCCCGGTCCAGCCGAGCGGGGCGTGACACGCCGCACCGTCATACTCTGGGTATGTGACGACGCACCCGGAGGACACCCGCCCCGCGCCGAGCCCGGTGCCGCGCTGGCGCGCGGACCTCCGCCTCGGCACCCGGATCGCCGTGATGCGCGCGGGAGGGCTGGCCCTGGCGCTGCGCGGCGACCCCGTCGCGCGGCTGATGCACAAGCCCTGGCGCCTCGACCCGTACCCCACCTACGCCCGCCTCCGCGCCGACGCCGCCGCCACGGGCGGGGTGGCCCGGAGCGCCACGGGCATCCGCGCGGTCGCCTCGCACGAGACCTGCACCGCGGTGCTGCGTGACCGGCGGTTCGGCGTCCGGCTCGCCGACGGGCGGATGCCCTTCGACCCCACCGACGACGCCGGGAGCGCGTCCGGGAGCGACCCCACCGACCCCGAGACCGCACTGCTCGAGCCGATCGACCTCTCCCTGCTGGGCCTCGACGCCCCGGACCACACGCGGATGCGCCGCCTCGCCCAGCCGACCTTCGCCCCGCGGCGCCTCGAGCAGTACCGCGACACCGCGCGGACGGTCACCGGCCGCCTGCTCGACGCCGCCCCGACCGACGGTCCGTTCGACCTGGTGAGCACGCTCGCCGCGCCGCTGCCGATCAGCGTGATCTCGGAACTGCTCGCGATCCCGGAGGTCGACACCCCGCGGTTCGCGCAGTGGGGCCGGGTGGTCGGCGCCGCGCTCGACGGCGTCCGGTCCGTGCGCCACGCCCACGCGCTCTCCCGCGCCACCGCCGACCTGCGGGCGCTGTTCGCCGACCTCGTCGAGCGCCGCCGCGCCGACCCGGGCGAGGACGTCATCTCCCAGCTCGTGCACGCGCTCGACGAGGGCTCGCTGACGCTCGACGAGCTCGTCTCGCTCGCCCAGCTGCTGCTCATCGCCGGCTTCGAGACCACCACCAACCTGGTCGGCAACGCCGTCCGTGCGCTGCACACCAGCGGGACGTGGGACGACCTCGTCGCCGACCCGGGCCTCGCCGCGGGCGTCGTCGAGGAGACGTTGCGCTGGGACCCGCCGGTGCAGCTGACCGCACGCTTCGCCCACGAGGACGTCGAGCTCGGCGGGCGGACGCTGCGCCGCGACACGGGCGTGCTCGTCCTGCTCGCGAGCGCCGGGCGCGACCCGGCCGTGCACCCCGACCCCGACCGCTTCGACCCACGCCGCGCGCAGGCCACCGCGCACCTCGCGTTCTCCGGGGGCGCCCACTACTGCCTCGGTGCGGCCCTCGCCCGGATGGAGGGCGAGGTGGCGCTGGAGATGCTCGCGCGGCGCCTGCCCCGGCTGCGCCCGTCCGGGCGCTTCGTGCCGCGGGTGGCGACGGTCCTGCGCGGGCCGCGGCGCTTCGGCGTCCGGGCCGACTGAACCCGGCGCCGGTTCGCAGCGAACGGGTATCTCGTGCGCGTAGAAGCAGCGAACGGCACGTTCGCTGCAAGCCCGCGCGTCCTACACCAGGAGGCCCCGTGCCCGAGCTCCCCTCGATCTCCCACGTCGCGCTGTCCGTGACCGACCTCGCGACCAGCCAGCCCTGGTACGAGCGCCTCTTCGGCGTCGAGCCGGCGATGACGCTGTCCGACGGGCCGTTCGAGCGGAAGGTGTTCGCCCTCGCCGGCGGGCAGCTGTTCGGGCTCACCGCCCACGACGCCGCACGCTCGGGCGACCGCTTCGACGTCGTCGCCCCCGGGCTCGACCACGTCGGCTTCGCGTGCGCCGACCGGCCCGCGGTGGCGGCGTGGCAGACGCACCTCGACCAGATCGGCGTCGCGCACAGCGGCGTCGTCGAGGCCGACTACGGGTGGGCGCTCTCGTTCACCGACCCCGACGGCAACGCGCTGGAGTTCTTCGCGCTCGCGGGCTGAGCGCCACGGCGCGCCCACACCGGCGCCCGCTCCGGCAGGAACCCGATGCCGACGAGGTAGGCGGGGACGACCTGCAGCGCGGGCACCCGCTGCAGCAGCCGCACGGGAGCCGGCAGCCGGCCGACCCCCAGCCCGCCCCCGCGCAGGACGTTGCGCACGACCACGCGGTGCGCGATGCGCTGCGCGGTCTGGGTCGAGACGGTCGGGAACCAGCGCCGGCGCTGCACGTGCGCGGCGGCGCGGTCGACGGCGGCGGGGTCGGGTGCCGCCGCGGACAGCGCGGGCGCGAGCCGTTGCGCGGCGGCGACGGCGTCCTGCACGGCGAGGTTGATGCCGACGCCGCCGACCGGCGACATGGCGTGCGCGGCGTCGCCGATGCAGAGCAGGCCCGGCGCCGACCAGCGCCGCAGCCGGTTCAGCGTGACCTGCAGCAGCTTGACGTCGTCCCAGCTCCCGAGCCCGTCGACCCGGTCGCCGAGCCACGGCATCGCCCGGCGCAGCTCGTCGCGCAGCGCCGCCACCGGCCCGCGCCGGGACTCCGCGTCGGTGCCGCGGGCGATGAGGTACGCGACCTGGTAGTGGTCGCCCCGGTCGATCATGATGATCATGCGGCCGTCGTCCGAGAGCCGACCGAGCCCACCCGCGGGGTCCTCCTCCTCGCGCGCGAGCTGGAACCACCACACGTCCATCGGCACGGCGAAGTCGCGCTGCGGCAGCCCGGAGCGCTCGCGGACCAGCGAGTCGCGGCCGTCGCAGGCGACGACGACGTCCGCGGTGAGCTCGTTCCCGTCGCCCCACCGCACGCCGGTGACGCGGCCGCCGCGGCGGACCAGGTCGGTGACCTCCGCGTTGCGGACCAGCGTGAACGTCGGCTCCTCCTCGCCGGCGGCGGCGAGCATGTCGAGCAGGTGCCACTGCGGGACCATCGCGACGAACGGGTGGGGCACCCCGACACGACCGAGGCGGGACAGGTCGCCGATCTCCGCCGGCCCGGCGTCGAGGAGGACCCGCACCGAGTCGATCGGCTTCCACGGCAGCTGCTCGAACCGGTCCCAGAGCCCGAGCTCGTCGATCAGGGTCATCGTCGACGGGTGGACGGTGTCGCCACGGAAGTCGCGCAGGAAGTCGCCGTGCTTCTCGAGCACGGTGACCTCGACGCCCGCCCGGGCGAGCACGAGCCCCAGCACGATCCCCGCCGGCCCGCCGCCCACCACCACGCACGTCGTCCGCTGCTCCACGGGACCGAGCATGGCCGGAACCGGGCGATCACGACAGCGCCCCGGCCACACCCTCTGTTCGGCCAGTGATCGGTTGTCGCAGGAATAGTGCGACAGCGCTTCACCTGCGACACACTGTGGCGTCCCACTCGTCCGGGGGGACCTGCCCGCAGCCGTGGGGGTGACTCGTGGAACCCACCGACCTCGTCGCCATGCACATGAGCGACGGCATCGTGAACGCGCCGACCTCGGTGATCTTCGGGGTCGTGGCCGTGCTCGGCCTCGCCGTGTGCGTCGCCAGGGCCCGTCGCGACCTCGACGACCGCACGGCCCCGATGGCCGGGCTCGTCGCGGCGTTCGTGTTCGCCGTGCAGATGCTGAACTTCCCGATCCTGCCCGGCGTCAGCGGTCACCTGCTCGGCGGCGCGCTCTGCGCGATCCTCGTCGGCCCGTACGTCGGCGCGATCTGCGTGTCGATCGTCCTGCTGCTCCAGGCGCTGCTCTTCGCCGACGGCGGGCTCTCCGCGCTCGGCACCAACATCACGAACATGGCGCTGATCGGCACGTTCGTCGGGTACGGCGTCGCGGTGGCCATGCGGAGGATCGCCCTCCGGAGCCGGGGCGGGCTCGTCGCCACGGCGTTCGTCGCGGCGTTCGTCAACACCGTCGCCGCCGCGCTCGGCTTCGTCCTCGAGTACGCGATCGGCGGCCAGGGCCTCGCCCTCGGCACCGTGTTCGGCCTGATGGCCGGCCTCCACGCGCTGATCGGCATCGGCGAGGGCATCATCACCGCGCTCACCGTCGGCGCCGTCGCCGCCGTGCGGCCCGACCTCGTCTACCTGACCCGCACCGCGGCGCCGTCGCTGCAGTTCAAGGGAGCCCGGGCATGAAGAAGCTCCCGTTGGCCTTCTACGCGGGCTTCCTCGTGGTCGCCCTGCTGCTGGCCGGGGTCGTGTCCTACGCGGCCAGTGGCAGCCCGGACGGCCTCGACGCGGTGACGCAGACCGGGTGCGAGCTCGACGAGTCCGGCGAGCCCGTCGGCGGCACGTGCATCGCCCAGAACGCCGGCGAGCACGCGACCGCGGGCAGCCCGCTCGCCGACTACACCGTCGGCGGCAGCGAGGGCAGCACGGGTGTGGCCGGCGTGATCGGCGTCCTCGTCACGCTGATCGTGGCCGGCGGGCTGTTCTGGCTGCTGCGCCGTCGGGGTGCGCGGGACGAGCCGCCCAGCCGGGTCGAGTAGTGGGCGCCGGGCACGCCCACCCGCTCTACCGTGCCGGCGACTCGGTGGTCCACCGGTTGCCGGCGCACGTCAAGATCGTCGTCGCGTTCGTGTTCGTCCTGGCCGTGGTGGCGACGCCGCGGGAGGCGTTCGCGGTGTTCGGGCTGCAGTTCCTGCTCCTGGTCGGGGTCTGGATCGCCGCCCGGATCCCGCCGGGCTGGCTCGCGACGCGCGCCCTCATCGAGGCGCCGTTCGTCGTCCTCGCGGTCCTGCTGCCGTTCTCCGCCACCGGCCCGCGGGTCGAGTGGATGGGGATGTCGCTGGCGGTGGACGGCCTGCTCGCCGGCTGGAACATCCTGATCAAGGGGACGCTCGGCGTCCTGGTCTCGGTGACGCTGGCGGCGACGACCCCCCTGCGCGACCTCGTCTCCGGGCTCTCCCGGCTGCGGGTGCCGTCGATGGTGTGCGTGATCGCGACGCTGATGCTGCGCTACCTCGAGGTGATCGCCGCCGAGGCCCGTCGCATGCGCCTCGCCCGCGTCTCGCGCGGTCACGACCCGCGCTTCGTCTGGCAGCTCGGCGCGACCGTGCGCTCGGTGGGCGCGCTGTTCCTGCGGTCCTACGAGCGGGGCGAGCGCGTGCACCTGGCGATGCTGTCCCGCGGCTACACCGGGGCGATGCCCGCCTTCACCACGGCGTCGGCGTCGACGGCGACCTGGACGGTGGCCCTGTTGCCCGCCGCTGCCGCGGTCGTGCTCGCGGCGTCCGGATACTGGCTGGCGTGACCGCTTCGTTGGACGTCGAGGGCCTGGCGTTCGCCTACCCCGACGGTCACCAGGCCCTGTTCGGCGTGGACCTGCGCATCGAGCGCGGCGAGCGCGTCGCCCTGCTCGGCCCGAACGGCGCCGGGAAGACGACGCTCGTGCTGCACCTCAACGGCGTCCACCGGGCGGGGGCGGGCACGGTGCGCGTCGGCGGGCTCGAGGTCACCCGGGAGAACGTCCAGGAGATCCGCCGCCGGGTCGGGATCGTCTTCCAGGACCCCGACGACCAGCTGTTCATGCCGACGGTCGCCGACGACGTCGCCTTCGGGCCCGCGAACTTCGGGGTCACCGAGCCGGAGCTCTCGCTGCGCGTCAAGGAGGCCCTCGACGCCGTCGGGGTCGCCGAGCTCGCCGACCGCTCCCCCATGCACCTCTCCGGCGGGCAGCGCCGCCGGGCCGCGCTGGCCACCGTCCTCGCCTGCGACCCGGAGATCCTCGTGCTCGACGAGCCGTCGACCCACCTCGATCCCGTCGCCCGCCGCGAGCTCGCCGACGTCCTGCTCGGGCTCGACCGGACCATGCTCATGGTCACCCACGACCTGCCCTACGCCCTGCAGCTCTGCCCGCGCTCGGTGGTGATCGACGGCGGTGTGGTCGTCGCCGACGCCCCGACCCGCGACCTGCTCGCCGACACCGCGTTCCTCGCCGCTCACCGCCTCGAGCTGCCCTTTGGCTTCGCCTTGTGAGTGCTTGTCCGTGCTATGACACGGACAACCACTCACAAGCCCGGAGGGCAACCATGGACCTCGACGACTTCCGCGGGCGCGCGGCGGGCGAACACTTCCTCGTCGTCGTCTCGACGGCGCGGGCGGACGGGTCGATCCAGTCGAGCGTCGTCAACGCCGGCGTCATGGACCACCCGAGGCACGGGACGCCGATCCTGGGTCTCGTGGCGGCGGGCGGATCGGTGAAGCTCGCGAACCTCCGCGCCCGCCCCTGGATGACGGTCACGGTCCGGGCCGGCTGGCGCTGGACGACCGTGGAGGGCTCGACGGAGATCGCGGGGCCGGACGACCCGCTGACCGGCGTCCAGGACGTGCCCGCGCTCCTGCGGGAGGTCTTCGTCGCGGCGGGCGGGACGCACGACGACTGGGTGGAGTACGACGCGACGATGGCGCGCGAGCGTCGCGCCGCCGTGCTCGTGACCCCGACGAGGATCTACGGGGTCTGAGGCGTGCCGGGGTCCTGCGGGGCGCCGGTGAGCACCGACAGCGCCCGCACGATCTCGCTCTCGACGGCGTCGCGCCCCAGCCCGAGGCCGGTGAGCGTCCCGGCGCCGTCCTCCTGCTCGAGCAGCGCGAGCAGGATGTGCTCGGTGCCGACGTAGTTGTGCCCGAGGCGCAGGGCCTGGCGGAACGTCAGCTCCAGCGCCTTCTTGGCCGCGCCGTCGAACGGGATGAGCGCGCCGACCTCCTCCGAGCGCGCCGGCAGCTGCTCGACCAGCGTGCGCCGCACCGTCTCGGGCGAGACCTCGAGCTGCTTCATCGTCAGCACGGCGAGCGACTCGGGCTCGTGCAGCAGGCCGAGCGCGAGGTGCACCGGGGTGATCTCGGCGTTGCCGGCCGAGCGGGCCTCCTCCTGCGACTTCACCACGACGTTGCGGGCGCGCGGGGTGAAGCGGCCGAAGCCCTCCTCCATGTTGATCTCCTCGCCGGACCCCTTGGGCACGAAGCGCTTCTGGGCGGCCTGTTTGGTGACGCCCATGCGCTTGCCGATGTCGGTCCACGACGCCCCGGACCGGCGGGCCTGGTCGACGAAGTGACCGATGAGGTGGTCGGCCACCTCGCCGAGGTGCTCGGCGGCGAGCACGGCGTCCTGGAGCTGCTCGAGGGTGTCGGTGTGCACCGACGTGATCGCGTTGATGAGGTCGTCGAGACGGACTGGGGTGTCAGCCATGCGTCCACCTTAGGTTGACGACGGTGGTGTTCGTCAACTCTGAGTGGACGCTTGCCCCTCTCACGATGTGAGGGCCTAGCGTTTCCGGGCATGACATCCGGGCGGACGGTCGGTGAGCTCGCCGAGGCCACCGGCCTGTCGGTGCGCGTGCTGCGGCACTGGGACGAACGCGGCGTCGTCTCGCCGTCCCGCACCCCGGCGGGCCACCGCCTGTACTCGCCCACCGACGTCGTCCGCCTGCACCGGGCGATCACGCTGCGCGCGCTCGGGCTGCGCCTCGACCAGGTCGCGGCCCTGCTCGACGGCTCGGATCCCGACCCGGCCGCGACGCTGCGGTGCCACCTCGCCGAGGTGGACGCCGACCTGCGGCGCCGGCGCACGGTCCGCGACCGGCTCGCCGAGGTCCTCGCCGCTCCGGGACACGACGTCCTGTCCACCGTGATCCGGGAGATGACCATGATCGGGTCCTACGTCCACGGCTACCACGAGACGGAGGCGACCCGGCTGCGTGACCAGGCCGCCACCCTCGCCGACCTGCTCCACGACGGCGTCGCGTTCCCCGACGGCGCGCACGTCCTCGAGCCCGGCTGCGGCGTCGGCGCCCAGACGGTCGTGCTCGCCGCGCGCAGCCCGGGCGCGCGGTTCACCGCGCTCGACCTCGAGCACGGTCAGGTCGCCGCCACGCGCGCCCGCGTCGAGGCCGCCGGGATCGCCGACCGCGTCTCCGTGGTCCACGGCGACGTCCACGACCCGCCCGGCCCCGTCGACCACGTCGTCGTGTTCTTCCTGCTCGAGCACCTGCCCCGCCCCGAGGAGGCGCTGCTCGCGCTGCGCTCGGTGCTCCGTCCGGGCGGGACGATCACCGTCGTCGAGGGCGACCACGGCGCGACCGCGTTCCACCCCGACAGCGCCGACGCCCGCGCGGTGATCACCTGCCAGGAGGTGCTCCAGCGCCAGGCCGGGGGCGACGCCGGGATCGGCCGGCGACTGCAGCCGCTGCTCACCGGGGCCGGATTCGACGACGTCGCGGTCGTGCCGCGCACCGCCCACGCCCACCCCGGGCGTCCCGACCTCGCCGACAGCCTCGTGCGCCGGACCTTCACCGCGATGGTCGCCGGGGTCCGTGAGCCCGCGATCGCCGCCGGTCTGATCACCCCCGAGCGATTCGACGCCGGCGTGCGCGACCTCCTGCGCACCACCGAGCCGGGCGGGACGTTCAGCTACACCTTCTTCCGGGCGGTCGGGGTCAACCGCGCGTCGCCGACGTCGGTGAACAGCATCGACGAGGCCGCGCCGTGACCACGCGGCCCTGCGACACCGAGGACTCAGCCCGGCGGGATCCAGAACCGCAGCGTCGGCGCGACACGGTCGCCGGAGGGCCGGGACGACGGCCACCCCGCGTCCAGGACCCCGCCGCAGCGTCGGATGACCTCCAGCGAGCCGGGGTTGTCCTCGTGGCAGGTCACCAGCACGGGTCCGACGCCACGGTCGTGGAGGAACTCCAGGCTGCGCCGCAGGATCGCGGTGGCGTAGCCGCGCCGTCTCTCGGCCGGCAGGACGGCGTAGCCGACGTGACCACCCTCGACGCACAGCGTGTCGGTGAGCGTGTGCCGGATCGACGCGCGCCCGACGACCCGGCCGTGCACGTCGGCGTAGAGGAAACTGCTCGGCACCCGCCCGGGCGGCAGGTCCTCGCCGCGGTGCTCGCGGCCGAGCCGGTCGAGGTACGCGAGCCACGGCTCGTCGTCGGGCCGCAGTCCGAAGTCGAAGCCGTCCGCGGCGAGCGCGACCTGCGCCTCGCGAGCCACCGCCTCGTCCGACGGCAGGGGCGCGCGCAGGACCAGGTCGTCGGCATCGGCCACGGGATCCACTCTGCCCGGTCGACGCCCATCCGCCGGCCGCGCGGGTGACCTCCGCTACGACCGGGCGAGCAGGAGCCCGGGCCGGGGGATCATGGGGGTCCCACCCCGAAGGAGCCCGCGGTGCCGGCCACGCGCACGGATCAGCCCACCCCCGACCTGGCCCACCTCCCGCACCTCGCGAACCTCCGCGACGTCGGCGGCATGCCGACGATCGACGGCGGGCGCACGCGCCCCGGTGTCCTGTGGCGGGGCGAGGCCCCGCTCGAGGGCGACGAGACCCGGGGCCCGGGCGGGCTCGCCTGGCCGCCCGGCAGCGTCGTCGACCTCCGCAACCCCGCCGAGCTGCCCGCGGTCCACCCGCTGCCCGCACTCGGCGCGGAGCTGACCACCCTGCCACTGATCTCGTCCCTGGCGCCGGCCGCGCAGGCCCGCGGGCGCCGCGGCGAGCTCGACGCCGGCGAGCTCTACCTGCTCCTCGTCCAGAGCATCGGCGAGCACTGGCTGCCGCAGCTCGTCGCCGTGGCCGCCCACGGGCCGGGGCCGCTGTTCGTGCACTGCGCGGCCGGCAAGGACCGCACCGGTGTCGCGGTCGCGCTCCTGCTGCGTGCCGCCGGCGTCGACCGCGTGACGGTGGCCGCCGACTTCGCCGCGACCAACGAGCACCGCGCCGCGCTGCGCGACCGTCTCGTGGCGCAGGGCGCGCTCGACCCGTCGGTCGAGGCGAGCCGCGTCGGGGTCACCCCGGAGCACATCGAGCCCGTCCTCGATCTCCTCGACGACGACCCGCGCGCGCCGCTGCGCGACGCCGGGGTGCCCGACGCCGACCTCGACGCCTGGCGCGAGCGCCTCGTCGAGGACGCCTGAACGCGCACGGCCATCCGGGTGTACGCCCGGTGTCTCCTGTGCCGGGCCACAACGGCGCCCACGTGATCTCTGTGGGCGGGCACAGTGCCCGTCCGGGGTCCCTCCCCGAAGACTGGACGGTGCGCGGGCCCACCCAGCGACCCGCAGGCGCCGACCCGATCATCGAGGTGACCCGGATGACTGCCCCGACGACGTGCCCCTGTTGCGGTGTCGTGGTGATGCCCCGCGAGATGTCCTACGACTTCGACGGCGAGACCGTCGCGTCGCTGACGCGCGAGGTCGCCTACCTGCGCGCCACCGTGGCCCGTCTGCGCGGTGCGTCGCACACGCCGCTGCTCCCCGCGCCCCGGACGGTCGAGCGCCCCGTCGAGGCCGTCAGCGCCTGACGCGCTCGCCGCCGGCGCCGTTCGCGGCGGCGCGCAACCGGGTCACGGCGGTCGCCGGGTCGAGGCCCGGCACCGCCGAGCCCGGCCAGCGCACCACGACGCCCTCGGCCAGCGTGGCCGCGTCGGCGACCAGCTCGGCCGCCAGCGCCAGGCCCGTGCGCGCCGCGTCCGGGCCGTCGCCGGCCTTCTGCATCGTCGCGACGACCGCGTCGGGGACGACGACGTCGGGCACCTCGTGGCGCAGGTGCTCGGCCTGGGCGTAGCCGGTCAGCGCGCCCACCGAGGCCAGCACCGGGACCCGCCGCCCCGCGGCCGCGAGGCCGTCGAGGACCGTGCGCAGCCGCTCGACCTCGAACACCGGCCGGGAGACGAGGAACTCCGCCCCGGCCTCCACCTTCGCCACCGCGCGCTCGGCCTCGTAGTCCAGATCGTCGGCGCCCGGCGTGATGCGCGCGCCGAGCCGGAACGCGGTCGCGGTCCCGATCTCCACCCCGTCGGCGTCCACCCCGCGGTTGAGGTCGGCCGCCAGGCGCAGCAGCTCCAGCCCGTCGACCTCCCACACCCCGTCGCCGACGGCCTCCTCCGCGTGCACGGGCGGGTTGCCCGTCTCGCACACCAGCGTCCGGACGCCGAGCGCGTGCAGCCCGAGCAGGTCGGCCTGCAGCGCGAGCAGGCTCGTCTGCCAGCTCGTGACCGTCAGGGCGGTGTCGACGTCGACGCGGTCGTGCAGGTGCACGGCGAGGCCGGCGGGGCTGGTGGTCGCGCGACGGGCGCGTGACCGGCTGACCCACAGCACGGACGCGCCGCCCGCCACCGCGCGGCGCGCGCGGCCGAGGTGCTCGTCCGGGCCGCCCGCGCCGGCGACCTCGGCCGCGACGAGGAACCCGCGCGACCCGGGACGCCCCCGCAGCCAGCGTTCCACCGCGCCGCGCCCGGGGCCGGCGGCGGCGTCGTCCGGGGCCTCGTCGGCGTCGGGGACGGGATCGGGGACGGCGCGCGGGGCGGGGACGGTCTCGCGGGGCGTCGTGGGCGGCGCCCACGCGTCGTGGGTGGTCAGCGCCCGGGCCGCGGCCGCGGTGTGCTCGGGCGTCGTGCCGCAGCACCCGCCGACCAGGCGTGCCCCGGCCTCGACGTAGCGCAGGACGTAGCGGGCGAAGTGCTCGGCGTCGCCGGCGAAGCGCACGCTGCGGTCGGCGACGACGTGGGGCAGGCCGGCGTTGGGCTGGGCGGAGAGGGCGGGCCCGCCCGTCGGGCCCATGCGGCGCACGACGTCGAGCAGCCCCTGCGGACCGAGGGTGCAGTTGGTGCCGACGGCGACCGCCCCCGTGTCGGCGAGGCGCGCGACGACGTCGGCGGGCGATTCCCCGGCGGCGGTGAGCAGGTCGCCGTCCTCGTCGACGAAGGTCGCCTGGGCGACGACGGGCAGGTCGGTGACCTCCTGCACCGAGCGCAGCGCCGCGAGCAGCTCGCCGGCGCGGCTGAACGTCTCGAGCACGACGAGGTCGACGCCGCCCTCGACGAGCGCCTCGACCTGCTCGCGGATCGCGGACGCCGCGCGCGCCTCGTCGACCGGGACCGCGAACCCCGGCGGCGTCGCGGGCGAGACCGACCCGGCCACCCACGCCGGGCGGCCGGCGGTGTCCCGGACGTCCGCGGCGAGGCGGGCGCCGGCGAGGTTGATCTCGCGGACCCGCCGGGCCAGCCCGTGGCGCTCGAGGCGGGGCCGCGAGGCGGCGAAGGTGTGGGTCTGCAGGACGTCGGCGCCCGCGGCGAGGTAGCGCTCGTGCAGGGCCGACACGAGCTCGGGGGCGATGACGCACAGCTCCGCGCCGTGGCCCTCGACGAGGCCGCCGCTGGCCCGGGCCAGCGTGCCCATCGCGCCGTCGCCGAGCAGTACGCGGCGTCCGAGGGCCTCGGTGAACGACTCGCTCACCCCTCCATCTCCCCGAGGATCTCCAGCGCCATCTGGGCGGCGAGCCGGTCGCGGTAGGCGTCGAGGTCGAGCCCGCTGAGCTCCTCCGCGCGCCGCAGCCGGTAGCCGACGGTGTTGGGGTGGACGTTGAGCACGCGCGCGACCCGTTGGGGACTGCCGTCCTCGCGGAAGTAGCGAGCGAGGGTGCGCAGCAGCTCGACGGTGCGCTCGGAGCGGTCGGTCGCGAGGCGGCCGAGGACCTCGCGAGCGAAGACACGGGCGGCCTCGGGGTCGGGGATCTGCAGCAGCAGGCGGTGCACGCCGAGGTCGTCGAAGCGCAGCACCCGTCCGGCGCGCCCGAGGCGGCGGGCGGCGACGAGGGTGCGGCGCGCCTGGTCGTAGGAGGTCGCGATCTCGGTGGGGTCGCGGACCGTCCCGCCGACGGCGACCGTCACGGGCCAGCGCGCGTCCGGGTCGGGGACGCGGCCGCGCGCCAGCCGGCGGGCGCACGCGGCGCCGACGGCGGCCGGGTCGTCGCGCTCGGGGACGACGGCGACGGTCTCGGTGTCGCGCACGACGGTCAGCGCCGAGGGCGCGGCCGCGAGCAGGTGCTCCTCGGCCTCGCCGAGCAGGCTCGCCGGCCCGGCGCCGTACGCGCCGTCGTCGTCGGGGGACACGACGACGACGCGGTGGTCGACGCCGGGGTCGTAGCCGACGTGCTCGGCCCACTGGGCCGCCTGGTCGGCGTCGCGGGCGCGGTCGAGCAACAGCCCGGAGACGAGGTCACCGCGGACCTGACCCGCCGCCGTCGCGAGTACGCGGTCGCGGCCGGCGATGACGCCGACGACGGTCGCGGCGTGCTCGGCGACGAGCAGCAGGACGTCGTCGCCGGCGAGGGCCTCGGGGCGGTCGCGGGCCGCGGTGTCCTCCTCGGCGAGCAGGAACGCCGGCACCTCGCGGCCGAACAGCACCGGGGCGACGACCTGGACCCGGCGTCCGGGCCCCGGGACGCGCAGGGCGCGGCCGGCGGTCGCGGCGACGTCGAGGGTGCGCGGCCAGACGGCGCTGCGGGCGTCGGCGCGCACGAGGGCGGACGCCTCGGCGATGCCCATGCCCGGCGCCGCAGCGGCGAGCACCTCCCGCCCCGCCCCGACCACCGCGGCGAGCACCCCGAGCTCGCCGGCCATCACGGTGGCCACGGCCTGAGCGTCCACCGAGGGCGCCGCGACGAGCCCGGAGAGCCGGCGGTAGAGCGCGACGAGCCCGCGCGGGGCCGTGGCGTCCGGGGACGCCGACCCCGGCCGCGCGCGCACCTCGCCGGTCGTCACACCCGCATTCTCACCCGTCGGCGCCGCTCCCGGTGGCGCTGCGGCGATCAGAACCGACTCGGCACCGATACCCCGCGCAGCTCCCGACGCCCGCACGGGTCATGATCGGGGCCCGTACCGACCCCGGCCGTGCCCGACCCTGGAGGACCCGTGCCCGATCGCGCCCCGCGCATCGCCGTCATCTTCTACTCCGCGACCGGGAACGTGGCCGCGCTCGCCGAGGCGCTGGCCGAGGGCGCCCGCTCCGCCGGCGCCGAGACCCGCGTGCGCCCGGTCGCCGAGCGCGCCCCGGCCGAGGCGATCGAGGCGAACCGCCGCTGGAAGGCGTGGGTCGAGGACAACCCCTACGACACGGTCGCCTCCCTCGACGACCTCGAGTGGGCCGACGGCCTCGCCCTCGGCAGCCCGACGCGGTTCGGCAACAGCGCCGAGCAGCTCAAGGCGTTCCTCGACACCACCGGCGGCCTGTGGGCGCAGGGCAAGCTCGCGGGCCTCGTCGGCACGTCGTTCACCAGCGCCTCGACGGGCCACGGCGGGCTCGAGGCGACGATCCTGTCGATGAACAACGTGCTCTACCACTGGGGCGCGCTGGTCATGCCGCTCGGCTACGCCGCCGACCCGTCGCTGATGTCCTCGGGCAACCCGTACGGGGCGTCCTGGGTGTCGCGGAAGTCGGCCGCGCCGGACGAGGAGGCCCTCGGCGCCGCCCGGGTGCAGGGCACCCGCCTGGCCCAGATCGCCGCGGCGCTCAAGGCCGCACGCTGACGCCGGTGGCGGCCAGGAGCGTGACCGACCGCGGTGGCACGGTCAGGGTCGACGCGGGCGGCACCGTGCCGGCGAGCGGACCCGTGCTGGCCGCGACGACCCAGGCCTCCGCGGTCGCCGTCCCCGGCATGACGAAGACGGCGTGCCCGGGGCCCGCGTTGATCAAGATCATGAGGTCGTCGTCGACGCGCAGACCGGGCTGGACGGCACGGGAGTGCTGCGGTCGGCCGTTGAGGTAGAGCGCGAACGCCGCGACCTCGCGGTCCGGGTCGAGGAGCCGCGTGCCGGAGGGATCGAGCACGGCCGCGTCGGGCCGGGTCGCGTCGTGATCGAGCCAGAAGCGGTCCGAGCCGAGGGCGAGCAGCGGGTGGGCGGCGCGCGCCGCGGTCCACCTCGCGACCGACGCCGAGTCGGCACCGTGGCCCGCACGGAGCATCGGTGCGCCGGTGGACACGAGCACCGTCGCGAGCGGGTCGACGCCGTCGTCGCCGGAGCGCCCGTCCAGCGCCGGTGCCGCCACGACGGTGTCGGGCGGCCGGGGGGCGGCGATCCCGTCGACCAGCGCACCGAGGCGTCGGGCGCCGCCCCTCCACAGGACGTCGATCTCGCGGGCGCCGATCGTGAGGAACCGGGACGACGCGAGCACCGGGTCCTGGGCGATGACGTCGAGCAGCAGCCGGGCATCGCTCCCCTCGGGCGTCGTCATCAGGAAACCGTCGACGCCCAGCTCCTCGACCCAGCACCGCAGCGCGTCGGCGATCATCGCGACGACGGCGGGGCTGCGCAGGTCGACGAGGGCGCGCTGCGGGGCCTCGCCGTAGGCCTCGTCCTCCTCGGAGTCACCGACGGCGATCTCCACCAGGACCGCGAGCCCGGCGGCGTGCAGCTCGGTGACCATCGTCCGGAACTCGCCCGCGGGGTCGGCCCTCGCGTGGCGGGCGGTCGGGGCGAACAGGCCGGTCAGCGCCTCGTCGTCGATCCCGGACTCGGCGACCGGGCCGAGGACGACGCCCGTCGCCCCGAGGGTGTGCAGGTAAGCCAGGGCTGACGGCCCGGCCAGGTCCAGGAACGTGCCCCGGCCGTCACCCGGCACGGTCCCGGCCTCGGTGGCGTAGAGGACCTCGCCGTGGCCCGCCGGACCGACCCGGGTCGGCGGGACGAGGGCGCGGTCCACGACGATCGCGGCCGGCGGCGAGAGGAGGCTCCCGCCGCGGCGCACGACCTCGTCGAAAGCGCGCCCGTAGGGGTCAGCGAGCAGGCCGGAGCCGTCGACGCGGAACCCGTAGCGCTGCCCTGGACCCATGTCGGGGACGTATCCGTGCCAGACGCCGCCGTCGCGCTCGGGAAGGGCGACGAAGGACGTCTCGCCGCTGTCGTCGACCAGGCACAGATCGACCCGTCCGGCGGCCCCGAGGGCGACCGCCACGTTGGTCCCGGCGCCGTCGAACGTCGCGCCGAGCGGATTCGGCGCGCCCGGCCACACGGTCGCGACGATGTCGGGTGCGGCCTGCCCGACCAGGTCGCGCACGACGACGACCGCACGGCCCGGCACGGGCATGACGTCGCCCCGGCGGTACTCGGCGAGCGGCGTCTGCGAACGCGACGCCACCACGCCGGTCGAGGTGTCGATCTCCCGCGACGCCACGCGCACCGCCGTGAGGTCGACCTCCACCTCGTCGTGGTGGAGGTTGACGACCACGAGGAACGTGTCGTCGACGATCGGGCGACCGCGGGCGTCGGTCTCACCGATGGCGGTGCCGTCGAACCTGATCACCACCGTGGACGCCCTGTCCCAGTCCGCGTCGCCCATCTCCTCGCCGCCGGCCGTGTACCACCGGACGTCGGCGTCGGTGAGGAACCGGCGGCGCCGGAAGACCGGGTGCGCGGCGCGGAAGGCGATCAGGTCGGCGACGAAGTCGATCATCTCCTCGTCCGCCGCGGCCCAGTCGATCCACACCGACGGGTCGTCGCGCATGTAGGCGTTGTTGTTGCCGTACTGCGTGCGGCCGAGCTCGTCGCCGTGGGAGAGCATCGGGACGCCCTGGGAGAGGAACAGGGTGGTCAGCAGGTTGCGCCGTTGTCGGTCGCGCAACGCGGTGATCGCCGCGTCGTCGGTCGGGCCCTCGACGCCGTGGTTCCAGGAACGGTTGTCGTCGGTGCCGTCCCGGTTGGACTCCCCGTTCTCGTCGTTGTGCTTGCGGTCGTAGGACACCAGGTCCACCAGGGTGAAGCCGTCGTGCGACGTCACGTGGTTGATCGAGGCGGTGGGGCGACGGGACTGCGCCTGGTAGAGATCCGACGACCCGGCCAGGCGGGTCGCCAGCTCGCCGAGGATCTGCGGGCGTCCCCGCCACGCGTCGCGGACGGTGTCGCGGTAGCGCCCGTTCCACTCGCTCCACCCGGCCGGGAAGTTCCCGAGCTGGTAGCCCTCGCCCGTGGCGTCCCAGGGCTCGGCGATGAGCTTCACCCGCGCCAGGACCGGGTCCTGACCCAGCGTCACCAGGAACGGCGCGAACCGGTCGAAGGACGCGCCGACGCGCCCGAGCGCCGAGGCGAGGTCGAAACGGAAGCCGTCGACGTGCATCTCGGTGACCCAGTAGCGCAGCGAGTCCGCGATCATCCGCACGACGGCGGGGTGCTCGGTGTCCAGGGTGTTGCCGCGACCGGTGAGATCGACGTCGCGGTTCCCGGCGATCCGGTAGTAGGCCGGGTTGTCCAGCCCCCTCAGCGAGAGGATCGGGCGGTCGCTCCCGCCCTCGCCGGTGTACGAGAAGGCGACGTCGAGGATGACCTCGATCCCGGCCGCGTGCAGGGCGCGGACCATCTCCTTGGCCTCGCGCACCGGATCGGTACCGGGCCGGGCGTACTCCTCGTGCGGGGCGAACGGGCCCACGGTGGCGAAACCCCAGTAGTTCCGACTGCCGCGCTCGGCGAGCTCGATCTCGTGGACGAACTGCTGCACCGGCAGCAGCTCGAGCGCGGTGATCCCGAGGCGCCGGAGGTGGCCGACGACGGCCGGGTGCGCCACGCCCGCGAACGTGCCGCGCAGCTCCTCGGGGACCTGCGGATGCGTCATCGTCAGGCCCTTCACGTGGGCCTGGTAGATCACCGTGTCCTGGAGGGGCACCCGCGGCGCAACGTCACCGCTCCAGTCGAACGACGGATCGATGACGAGTGCCTTCGGCACGTCCCGGCCGGTCTCGACGGTGTCGCCGGCCGTGAGGGCGACCGTCCACGGGTGACTCCCCCCGAGCGTGCCGTCGAAGCGGCGCGCGTACGGGTCGGCGAGGAGCCGGGCCCGGTGGCAGCGCAGGCCGCGCGTCGGGTCGTAGGGCCCGTCGGCCCGGTAGCCGTACCGCTGGCCGGGCCCGACGCCGGCGAGGTAGGTGTGCCAGACGTCGTCCGTGCGGGTCATCGCCGCGCGCGTCTCGGCACCGCGCTCGTCGAACAGGCACAGCCACATCCGCTCAGCCACCTCCGAGAACACCGCGAAGGCCGTGCCCGACCCGTCCCAGTGCGCGCCGAGGGCCGGGCGCCGCTCGTCGGGCGCGGGCGGGAGCACGCGCTCGGTGTCCTCGGGGAGGTCGTAGACGACGCCGCGGGCGGTGCGCACACGCAGCGGGCCGGCGCCGGCGACCGACGACAGCACCCCGCCACGGGGCAGCTCCCGGACCTCTCCACCGATCTCCAGCAGGACGGGGTCGGTGTCCGGGACGGCCAGGGCGAGCGCGTCGGGGCGCTGCGACACCGCCCCGACGTGGAGCATCCCTCCCGAACGCGCCACCCCGATCTCGACGTCGGGGACGTCGCGCAGTCCCGCGGCGAGCGCGCCGTCGAGCTCGACGGTGCCCGTGAGGCCCGCCGACCGGGCGTCCGCACCGAGCACCCCGGAGGCCAGCACCGACAACCGGTCGGCCGCCGCGGCCCGGCCGGCGACCTCGGGGAGACGGCCCCGCGCACCGACCCACCAGTGCGCCAGGCCCGCCCGGCCCTCCTCGCGGTGGGCGGCGACGACGGCCTCGAGGTCGGCCTCGATCTCGGCCCGCGCGTCCTCGCCGCGCACGAGGGCGGCCCAGGCCACCCGTTCCTCGAGCTGGAAGGTCGGCGGTTCCTCGCGGTGCAGCTCCTCCACGATCCGCCGGACCTCGGCGAGTCGACCAGGCCGGCGCGCGCTCAGGCCCGCGCGCAGGGACGGCAGCAGGTCGGTCCGCAGCACGATCGCCTCGACGTCCCGGGACGCCACCAGGGACGACCACCAGAGGTCCGCCTCGTCGCCCACCGTGAGCCGCGGGGCGAGGGCGAGACGCAGCGCCCGCAGGAGCTCGGGCTGGACGCGCACCGCCAGGCTGGCGAGCTCCGCGAGCGTGCGCACGCCGTCGGGGACCGCGTCGAGCCGCCGCAGGGCCCGGGTCACCGCGGAGCCGCCCGAGCCGCCCGGGTCACGCGGTCCCACGTCACCAGGGTGGGGAGGCCGGTCGCCGAGGGCCAGCGTGCCGGCGGGTACGGGACGAGGACGACGGCGTGGGAGCCGCGGGCGTGCAGCTCCCGGGCGAAGCGCCGCCAGTGGTCGAGCTGCCGCGGACCGCGCGGCGCGCCGGGCGGGACGGCGATCCCGAGATCGCTGAGCGCCAGGACCGGGCGCCCCGGCGGCGGCAGCGCGTAGTCCTCGGTGCGCTCGTCGTACGGCGTTGCGACGATCCGCCGGACGTCGACCGCCTCCGCGCCGACCACCCGCCGCAGGGTGCCCAGCACCTCCTCCACGTCGCGGCGCAACCGCGCCGTGCCCGGCGCGTCGTCGACGACCACCTGCACGC
This sequence comes from Actinomycetospora aeridis, assembly GCF_037400275.1. Lineage (NCBI taxonomy): Bacteria > Bacillati > Actinomycetota > Actinomycetes > Pseudonocardiales > Pseudonocardiaceae > Actinomycetospora > Actinomycetospora aeridis. The sequence continues at coordinate 224,185 of NZ_JBBEGL010000002.1, forward strand.
CGTGCAGCAGGGATCGACGCCTCCGCCGCGGCAGGGGGGTCACCATCGCGCGGCGCGCGACGAGGTCGACCAGCGCCTCGGCGTCGACGGCGTCCGAGGCGCCCTCCACCGCGAGCAGCCCCTCGAGGAGCCGAGGGGCCAGGTGCGGTGCGAGCAACGGCTCCAAGGGCAGCGGGGCCCGCACGCCCCGCGCGGGCCGGGCCAGGACGCGCTCGGCGGGACCGCTGGTGCTCCCGGGCACGGCGAGGCGGTGGACCGTGACCGACCCGTCGGGGTTCGCCGTGGCCGCCGTGCCACCCCCGGGCGCGAGGGCGGTCGGAACACCGCTCGGCAGCTCCGGCCCGGTCGCGGACCCTCCGGTCAGGGTCGTGGTGTCGACCCTCCGGACCTGCCCGGCCGCGAACACCATCGTCAGCTCGTCGCCGTCGGCGTCGAGGGTGCAGGACGCCATCGCCGCGAACCGCGCGGCACGCGGGATGCCCGTGTCCGACACCGTCACGACCTCGCCGCCCGCGTCGACGACGGCGATCCGCCCCCCGCGGGCGGACGCGGCGACGGCCACGATCGGGCCGCGGAGGCGGTTACCGGGCCACGGCCGTCGGGGCGCCGGCCGCTCGCGGCCGGCCGGTCGCGCGCCGATCGTGAGCAGCGCCCCGTCCCGGGTACCGATCACGACGCCCTCGCCCGCCGCGGCGAGCGCCGAGACCCGGTAGAGGTCGACGCCGCGGCGGTCGCCCGGAGTCGCCGTCCACTCCAGCGGCCCGTCGGCGGTGGCCACCCAGCAGCTCCCGTCGTCGCCGACGGCGAGGCACGACGGCTCGCCCGCGAGCGGCAACGGCGGGCCCACCGACACGCCGGTGTGGGCGCTCCAGCGACGGATCTCCCCGGCACCGGCGGTGGCGAGCGTTCGTCCGTCGGGGCTGAACGCGACCGCCCGGACCGGACCGGCATGTCCGGTGACCACGGACAGGATCGCGGACGCGGGGCTCACCCGGGCGCGGACGTCGGTGCCGGCCGGGCGCAGGTGCCGGGCGTAGCGGGTGGCCGGCCGGAACGGCGTCGCGGTGGGCTCCGCTCTCGCGGCCGACGCCCGGGGTCGCGGGGTCGGTGCGCGGTACCCGAGGTCGGCAGGGCCGCTCGCGAGGCCGCTCCCGCCGACCTCGGTGGACGCCGGCGGCGGGCGCACCTCCTCGGGGACGAAACCCAGGACCCGGGCGACCGCGTCACGGTCACCGCCGAGTGCCTCCCAGGCGCGGACGACGTCGCCGAGCCAGATCTCCCCCCTCCCGCTCACGGGGACTTGTCCAGGACCAGCGCCAACAGGCGCGCCCGGTCCGGGACGTCCTCGGCGAGGCCCAGACGCCGACAGGCGTGCACGGCGTCGAGGTACTCGGCCGTGCTGGGTGGGCGACGGCCGCGCGTGCGTGCCTCCTCCCGTGCGGTGAGCACGCGCGTCGCGAGATCGCGGAAGAGCAGGTCGTCGGTGTCCGTGACCCCGTCGCCCGTGACCCCGTCGAGGGCCACGTGGGCGTGCGCGATCGCGACGAGCCGGTCGAGCCCGGGCGGGGGCAGCGTGACCACCACGCAGCGACGCAGGAAGGCGGGCGGGAGCTCGCGCTCCTCGTTGGTCGTGACGACGATCAGGTGGTTCGACGCGGGCCCGTCCGCCTCGGGAACCGTGGCGCTGATCAGGTCACCGGTCTCCGTGACGACGAACTCCCCCGAGCCCAGCGGGACGAGCAGACCGTTGGGCAGGTCCGGGTCGGCCTTGTCGATCTCGTCGATCAGCACGACCGCGCCCTGCTCGCCCCGGTGGGCGTTGAGGTCGTCGTCGGGTTCTCGAGCCGGTCGGCGCGGCTCGGGACCGGTGCCCCGTCGACGCGCCGACGCGCGGTCGAAGGCCCACCACAGGACGCCCGGCTCGACGTAGTCCAGGTCCCGCAGCGCGTCGGCCCCTCCCGCGTCGCGCACCGAGGCGTCGGCCAGCTTGCGGACGGGGTCGAAGGTCCACAGCAGGTCCCGCGCCGTCGTCCGTGCGGTCACCACGTGCTCGTAGTAGCGCCGGCCGAGGTTGCGCGCGAGGTAGCCGGCCAGGGAGGACTTGCCCGACCCCGGATCGCCGCGCAGCAGCAACGGCCGTCCCGTGGCCAGGGCGACGTCGACGGCCAGGCGCAGGTCGTCGTCGGCGACGTAGACCGCGCCGTCGCGCCGGTCGGGGCCGGCCGTCGGGCGGTCGCTCCCCGGCGAGTCGTGCAGCGGGGGCAGGAACGAGTGGCGTGGTGTGGTCATCTCAGCCCGCCTGTTCGAGGAGCCTGCGGTAGACGGCGTTCTCGTCGAGCTCGGTGTCGACGTCGGTCGGGCCCGGGGCGACGCGCACCGCGTCCGGCCAGAGGTCGTCGACACCCGCGTAGTCCGGGCCGGTCAGCACGAGCAGGACCAGGTGGGGCAGCTCCTCGCACAGCCGCGCGACGACGTCGCGCACCACGGCGCGCGTCAGCCCGTCGGGGCACTCCTCGTTGTGCAGGGGCAGCACGAGGACCCGCCGGCCCCGCCGGTCGATCGCGGCGAGCTGACGGGCGATGCGTCGTTCGGTCCCGGCGCCCGTGCTGGCCAGCAGCCACCCGCGCGCGGCGGCACAGACGTGCTCGACGGCGTCCTCCGGGACCGGCCCGGCCACCTGCCGCGACTCGAAGTACCGGTTGCCGCACGTCGCCCGTTCCACGTAGCGCACGGCGGTCTCGAACTCGTGCCCGTTGAGCGCGAGCACCCGCCGGCCGGGGTCGCGGGCGAACGCCCGGATCAGCGGCGCCGCGGCGTCCACCGGGATGCCGACGGGGGCGACCGACTCCACGAAGTACCGCCGGTCACGCATGTCCCGCACGATCGGCGTCACGTAGCCCTCGACGTCGTCGAGCGTCGGGACGTGGTGCAGCTCGTGGGCGACGACCCGGCAGCGCTCCGGCGGGGCTCGCCACGGTTCGTCGGCGACGTCCAGCTGGTCGACGAGCGCGGCGAAGGCGTGCGGGCGGACGTCGCCCAGCTGGTCGGCGACGTCACGCACCCACCGGCGCACGTCGTCGTCGCCACTGAGCCCGACGGGCAGGCGCTCGACGATCTCGGCCACGACCGCCGCGAGGGCTTCGTCGGTGGGGTTCGCCGGCACCCGGACCACCTGCGAGGCCTCGAGCTCGACGGCCGGGAACGCCTCCTCGACCTGCTCCGGCGTCACGCCGTCGATCAGCACCGGCACCACGCCCAGATCCGGACGCAGGGCCGCCCGCCAGGCGAGGATCGTCGCTTCCTTGCGCACCCACGGTTTCGTCAGCGCCACCGGGGCGAGGAGCACGATCGCGCCGTCGCACTCGGCGAGCCACCGGTGCAGGATCGGTTTCCAGAGGTCGCCCGGGCCGAGGTGGGTCTCGTCCAGCAGCATCCGCAGGCCGCGTGTCTCCAGGGCGGCGGCGAGGCCGACACGCAGGCGGCGGGCGGTCTCACCGTCCGCGGAGCTGTGGCTGACGAAGATCGCCGGCTCGTCGCTCACCCGCGTGATCGTTGCGCTACGGAGTCGACCTCCGCAACTCTGCGTGCACCCTCATCGCCCCGATGGAGCAGCCGACCCCTCGTGAGTGAAATTCCCGGTGGTAGCCGGGAAGATCGCTCACATGCTGGAGGGATACGCCGAGGCGGCGCAGGCGGTCAGCGGGTTGGTCGGGCGCATCCCGGACGACGCGTGGGACGGCCCCGGGCTCGGGGAGTGGGACCTGCGGTCGCTGGTGGGCCACACGAGCCGGTCGTTCGTCACCGTGCTGACCTACCTGGAACGCCCGGCCGACACCGAGGACGTCGACTCACCCGAGGGCTACTACGCGCTCCTGCCGTCGATGACCGGCGAGGGTCTCGACCAGTCGGCGGTGGCGCAGCGCGGACGGGACGCCGGCGCGGCGCTCGGCGACGACCCGGCCGCGGCGTTCACGGCGCTCGCCGGGCGGGCGGTGGCGGCCGCCCGGGGTGCCGACCCGGACGCGCTGATCATGACGATCGCCGGCGGGCTGCGGGTGGCGTCGTACGTGCCCACGCGCACCGTCGAGCTCGTCGTGCACGGCCACGACATCGCGGCCGCCACGGGCCTCGCGGTCGCGTTCACCGACCACACGATCACGCAGGTGGCGACGGTGCTGGCGCGCACCGGCGTGCGCCTCGGCCAGGGCCGGGCCCTGCTCGACGCGCTCACCGGCCGCGCCCCGCTGCCCCCGGGCTTCTCGGTGGTCTGACCGGCCCATGTGAGCGAACTTCGGTGCTATAGCACCGAAGTTCGCTCACATACGTCAGGCGGCGGAACCGACGGTCGCGACCAGCTCGTCGAAGCGGGCGGCGAGGTCGAGGTCGGTCGCGGTGACGATCTCCTGGCGCTCGCTGCGCGCCCGGACCGTCAGCGACGTCGGCGTCCGGTCGACGATCCGCAGCCGCTGGCCCGCGTCGCGCTCCACGCCCCGCAGGCGCTCGAGCAGCAGGTCGAGGTGCTCGGCGGGGAGCTCGACGGTGCGCTGGATACCGCTGCGGTCGCCCGACCAGTCGGTGAGCCGCTGCTGCAGGACGCGGTCGAGCTCATCGGCGTCGACCGGCTGCGGACGGCCCTGCGCGCCCTCGGACGCCGCGTCGGGCGGCAGCGTCGGCCCCGCACCCAGCAGCGCGGGCGGCAGGACGCGGGTGACGCGGTCCCCGAGCCCGGCGTCCTCGATCGCGAGCTGGCCGGTGACGGCGATCAGTGCGTAGCGGGCGCGCTCGGCGGGCCACCCGGTGCGGGCGGCCACGTCGTCGACGAGCCCGGACTCGGTCGGTGTGCCGCCGTCGCCCTGGCGGTCCACGCCGGCCTCCTGCGCGAGCAGGCTCGGCAACGCGTCGGCGAGGGCGTCGCGGTCGTCGGCGGGCAGGTAGGTGGCCACGGTCGCCAGCACGGCATCGGCGGCGCGGCGGGCGTCGTCGGTATCGGTGAAGCCACCACGGGTGGCCACCCCCGCGAGGAACTCCTGGTGTCGCATGATCGGGGCCTACCCGACGCACCCGGCCCCGTATGTCAGCAGAACGCCGACGGCGTCCCGACGGCACCGATCCAGACGTAGACCAGCAACGCGGCGCGCTCGCCGGTCCACATCCCGTGGGGTTGCCAGGGCTCGTGGTGGATCAGCTCGCCGGCCGGCTCGGGCACCGGGCTCTCGCCGAGCCCGTGCACCCACCACACCTCGCCCGCCGGCAGGTAGAACTCCTCGGCGGGGTGGTGATGCGGCGGGTAGCGCACGCCCGGCCCGAGCAGCACGAGCCCGGCGGCGACGTCCGGCGCCTCCGCGAGCGTCGCGTGCGCGTAGAGGTCGAGGAACGACGCGTCGGGCGGGGCGGCGACGTACGCGGCGGTCTGCTGCCACGTCACCGCGCGCGCCAGCGGGCGCAGGACGTCGGCGAGCTCCTCGTCGGCCTCCGCGCCCGCCCGGGCGAGCGCGTCGTCGAGATGCGCCAGCACCGGCAGCGACCCGCGCTCCCCGCGGGCCGGGACGACGGGGAGACGGTCGAGGACGCCGGGGTACCCGTGCGCGGTCAGGGTCGTGTCGAGCCGGTGCCGGAGCGCCGCGAACGCCGTGGGGCTCAATCGAGCGCCCGGCGCAGGAAGCCCTGGATGCCGATCGCCCCGAAGATCACGCACGACGCCACGAGCGCGAGCAGGCAGACCCAGCCCGCCAGGTGCGGCACGGCGGGCGTCAGCGCCCCGCGCAGCCCCTCGGAGACGTAGGTGATGGGGTTGAGCGCGCAGATCACCTGGAACCAGCGCAGGTTCCCGAGCTGCAGGAACGGGAACTGCGTCGACCCCGTGAACAGCAGCGGCGTGACCACCAGGGCGAACACCACGTTGATCTTGCGGGGCGACACCAGCGTGCCGAGGACCAGCCCCGCCGCCCCACCGGACAGCGAGCCGAGCACGAGCAGCAGCGCCGCGAACGGCAGGCCCGAGAGCACCCAGTTGACCTCGTCGAGCACGATGTAGCCGACCGGGATCATGACGAGCGAGCCGAACAGGCCGCGCGACGCCCCGAACACGATCTTCTCGACCGCGACCAGGCGCGTGGACAGCGGCGCGAGCAGGCGGTCCTCGATCTCCTTGGTGTACGAGAAGTCGATGACCAGCGGGATCGCGGTGGCCTGCACGGCGACGAAGAACGCGTTGAGCGCCAGCAGCCCGGGCAGCAGCAGCTGGGCGTACCCGGGCGTCACGTAGCCGAGCTGCCCCAGCACGACGCCGAACACGAACAGCAGGAAGAACGGCTGCATCAGCACCTGGCTGATGAAGCTGCCGAACTCCTTGCCGGTGACCGCGAGATCGCGGCCCAGCACCCCGAGGAACGCGCGCCCCTGCGACGGCGCCTTCATCGTCGGCACGGTCACCGCAACCCCCTCCCCGTCAGGTCGATGAACACGTCCTCGAGCGTCGGCTCGCCCAGCTCGACCTGCGACACCGTCGCGCCGGCGTCGGCCACGGCGCCGAGCACCGGGGCGAGCGCCGCACCGGCCTCACCGTCCGCGCGCACCCGCAGCTGGGAGGCGGTCTCGTCGGACCGGTCCTCCACCCCCGCCACGCCCCGGACCTCCTTGATGCGCCCCTGCACCACCGCGACGTCCGCCCCGGTGAGCACGAGATCGATGGTGGCCTCACCCGGCAGGCCGGCGACCAGCGCCGACGGGGTGTCGAGCGCGAGGAGCTTGCCGTGGTCGACGATGCCCACGCGGTCGGCGAGCTTGGCCGCCTCGTCCATGTCGTGGGTGGTGAGCACGACGGTGACGCCCGACGCCGCGAGCTCGACGACCCGGTCGTGCACGAACAGCCGCGCCTGCGGGTCGAGCCCCGTGGACGGCTCGTCGAGGAAGAGCACCTGCGGGGCGTGCATGAGTCCGCGGGCGATGATCAGGCGCTGGGCCTGGCCGCCGGAGAGCTCGTCGGGGTTGGTGGTCGCCTTGTCGGTGAGGCCCATCCGCTCGAGCAGCTCGTCGGCCAGCGCACGCCGCTGCGACCGCGGCACGCCGTGGTAGGCGGCGTGCCACACGAGGTTGCCGCGGGCGTCGAGCGAGCGGTCGAGGTTGGGCCGCTGCGGGACGACGCCGAGCACCGCCCGGGCACCGACCGGGTCCCCCGCGACGTCGATGCCCGCGACCGTCGCCCGGCCCGAGGTCTTCCGCACGCGCGTGGTGAGGATGCCGACCGTGGTGGTCTTGCCCGCCCCGTTGGGGCCGAGCAGCCCGAACACCTCGCCGCGCCGGACCGCGAAGCTCAGCCCGTCGACCGCGGGCGTCGTGCTGCGCCCGTAGCGCTTCACCAGATCGGCCACCTCGACCGCGGGCGGCGCCTCCTCGATGCCGTCGGCGGACGACGGTCTCGTCGTGGCCTGCGTGCTCACCAGCGGTCCTCCCCGCGTCCCGAACCGTTCGGCGAACGCCGTCGCGACGCTACGCCGGGGGTCCGACACTCCTCTTGTCGATTTCGGCACCCAGCCTGCGACCTCGACGAAGGTCGAGGTCAAGAGTCGAGGTCACGAGGAGGAGGCGGGCACCGGCACGTGCACCAGGCGCGGCCCGGGGCCGGCGAACCCCCGCCGCACGGCCGCGCGCAGCTCGTCGACGGTGCCGACGCTCTCCGCCGGCACGCCGTAGGCCGCCGCGAGCGCGAGGTGGTCGATGGCCGGCAGGTCGAGGCCGGGGACCTTGGGGGTCTGCTCGCGCGACGCGAACCACTTGAGGATGGCGTACTCGCGGTTGTCCAGGACGAGCACCGTCACCCGGACCTGCAGCGACGCCGCCGTGGCGAGCGCCTGCACCGCGTACTGCAGCGAGCCGTCACCGATCGCGGCGAGCACCGGGCGCGCCGGGTCGGCGAGCCCCACGCCCACCGCCGCGGCGAGCCCGAACCCGAGCCCGCCCGACGCCGTGAAGTACGAGCTGCCCGGCGAGGTGATCGGCAGCCGGGCCTGCTGGGTGGCGCGGTGCGACGGCGCCTCGCTGACGAGCACGCCGCCGTCGGGCCACTCGTCGGCGAGCGTGGCGAAGACCTCCTCGGCGGTGAGGAGCCCGTCGCCCGCGGAGCGCGGCGGGTCGATCGCCGCCCGCGGCGGCACCGCGGCCCGGTCGGCCGGTCCGGGACCGACGCGCTCGAGGAGCGCGCGCACCGTCAACGCCGGGTCGGCGACGACGGCGTCGCCCATCGGCGCGCGGGCCGCCTGGTCGGCGTCGGCGGTGACGTGCAGCAGCCGGGTGCCCTCGGGCAGGAACGGGCCCGGCACGTACGGGTAGTAGCGGAACACCGCGGCGCCGATCACGAGGACGACGTCGTAGGGCTCGAGCGCCTCCGCGAGCGGCGCGATCGCCATCGGCAGCCCGCCGCGGAACTGCGGGTGGTCGGTGGGGAAGCCGACGCGGCCCTCGACGGGCGGGGCGAACACCGCGGCGCCCGTGCGCTCCGCGAGCGCGACGGCGTCGTGGAACCCGCCGGTGGCGTCGACGTCGCCGCCGACGACGAGCGCCGGCGCGTGGGCGCCGTCGAGGGCACGGACGATCGCGTCGAGGCCGGCGGGGTCCGGCGCTGCGCGCTGGTGCACCCGGCGGGCGACCAGGAGGTCGAGAGCCTCGGTGGCGGGGTCGAGCTCGGCGGACCAGTCGTCCATCGGGATCGACACGAACACCGGGCCCCACGGCGGCGTGGTGGCCGCGTGGATCGCGCGGGCCAGCACCGCGGGGACGTCCTGGGGGCGCGACGGTTCGAGGGAGAGCTTCACCGCGGGACGCGGCAGCAGCGTCGCGTCCGGGTTGGTGAGGAGCGCCTCGAGATTGATCATGGGCCGGACCTGCTGCCCGGCGGTGACGACGAGCGGCGCGCCGTTGGCCGCCGCGTTGACCAGCGCGCCGACGGCGTTGCCGACGCCCGGCGCGGTGTGCAGGTTGACCAGCGCGGGCCGCCCGGTCGCCTGGGCGTAGCCGTCGGCCATGCCCACGACCGCGGCCTCCTGCAACCCGAGCACGTAGCGGAAGTCGTCGGGGAGCTCGGAGAGCATGGGGAGCTCGGTGGACCCCGGGTTGCCGAACACCGTCGTCATGCCGTGGGCCCGGAACACCTCGAGCGAGGCCTCCCGGACGGTGGGTCCCGTCATCCGTGCGCTCTCCCGTCGATCGGCGTCGTCCGCGGTGACGACTCCTGACCGACGTGTACCCCTCAGCGGGGGCTGTGGAGACGCGAGATGCGGATGTGCACGTCGGGCAGCCCGTCGCCGTCGAACTCCCGCCGCATCTCCTCCGCGCGCAGTGTCGCCTCGACACCCTCGTACGGCCCGTGCGCGTCGAGCTCACCGGTCTCCGGGTCGAACACCAGGACGACGTACCCGTCGCACTCGTCCAGGTCAGCCGCCGCCGCGAGCAGGGCCGCCGATCGATCGTTCAGCACGCTGATCACCTCCACCTCGTGCATCGCCACCATGGGGCCCCGTGTGACACCTCGACGCGAAGTTGGCTCGTTCGGGTCACGAACACCAGCCGTCGGCGTGTCGAGTCGCCATGCGTTCGGACGCGTTGATCGAGATCGGTCGGCGTGTCCACCCGCGGGTGGATACGGTGCGGTGTCGTGGCCGCTGACGCACCCGTTCCTGCCGGGAATCCGTCGAACGAGGTCGTGCCGTTCGTCCTCGACGTCCCGGACGACCAGCTCGTTGACCTGCGAGAACGCCTCCGCCGGGTGCGGCTGCCCGAGCCCGCCACCGATCCGTCCCAGGGCATCGGCGTCGACGCCGTCACCGAGCTGTGCCGGGCGTGGCTCGAGGAGCACGACTGGCGACGCGTCGAGGACGAGCTCAACCGCCGCGGTCAGTTCCGCACCGCGATCGATGGTCTCGGTATCCACTTCTTGCACGTTCGGTCACCACGAAGTGACGCACAGCCACTGATCGTCACCCACGGGTGGCCCGGGTCGGTGATCGAGTTCCTGGACGTCCTCGACGCCCTCACCGACCCCGGCGACGACGCCTTACCGGCCTTCCACGTGGTCGCGCCGTCGCTGCCGGGCTACGGGTTCAGCGACAAGCCGACCGAGGCCGGCTGGGGCGTCGACCGGATCGCCGACGCCTGGGCCGCGCTGATGACGCGCCTGGGCTACGACCGCTTCCTCGCCCAGGGCGGCGACTGGGGCGCCATGGTCACGACGGCGCTCGCGGTCCGTCACCCCGAGCGCGTCGCGATGATGCACACGACGATGCCGCGGGCCGGGCGCCCGGAGGGCTTCGACGACGCGACGCTCGACGAGACCGAGCAGCGCTGGCTCGCCGAGGGCCGTGAGTTCGTGCGCGTGGGGTCGGGCTACTCCGGTCAGCAGCGGACCCGCCCCCAGACGCTGGGCTACGGGCTCGTCGACTCCCCCGCGGGCCAGCTCGCCTGGATCGCCGAGAAGTTCGTCGTGTGGACCGACGGCGACGGCTTCGGCGGCGTGCCCCGCGACCGGGTGCTCGACAACGCCACGGTCTACTGGCTGACCGGCTCGGGGGCGTCGTCGGCGCGGCTGTACTGGGAGAGCTTCGCCGGCGTCGACGTCACCAGCCCGGTCACCGTGCCGAGCGCGGTGTCGTACTTCCCCGCCGAGATGGTCAAGCTGCCCCGCGCCTGGGTCGAGGCCCGCTACACCGACCTGCGGTACTGGAACGCCCTGCCCGCCGGCGGCCACTTCGCGTCGCTCGAGGTCCCGCGCGACTTCGTCGACGAGCTGCGGGCGGCGTTCGCGCTCGCCTGACGAGAAGCAACGAACGCCCTATCGGCGTACTCAACCGGACGTTCGCTGCTACTAGGCGTCGAAAGTCCGCGTTCATCACGGCGTGAGCACGATCTTCCCGACGTGCTCGGCGCGCGCGAACTCCTCCTGCGCGGCGTGGATGTCGGCCAGGGCATGACGCCCGGCGATGCGGGGCCGGATGCGCCCGGCGACCGCGTCGGCGACGAGCTCGGCGAAGTGCGTCCTGGTGTGCATCGACGACCCGACGAGGCTGACGTTGTGCAGGTAGAGCCTGCGCAGGTCGAGGTCGACGGTGTGGCCGCCGATCGCGCCGGCGATCACCCACCGGCCGCCGTCGCGGATCCGGTCGAGCAGGGCCGGCAGCAACGGACCGCCGACGACGTCGACGACGGCGTCGAGCGGGCCGTCGGCCTCCTTCGCCACGGCGTCGGCGACCGCGACCGGGTCGGCGTCGCGCAGCACCACCCCGGCCGCACCGGCCTCGCGCAGCGCGTCCTCCTTGCCCGGCGCGGTCAGCGCCACGACGCGCGCACCCCGGGCCGCCGCGAGCTGCACCGCCGCGAGGCCGACGCCGCCGGAGGCCCCGGTGACGAGCACGGTCTCGCCCGCGGAGACCCGGCCGCGCGCCAGCATCCCCGCCGCGGTGCCGTAGGCGATCGGGAGGCAGGCGAGCTCCTCGTCCGACAGCGGGGAGTCGCCGACGTCGTGGGCGCGCGCGTCGAGGCAGACGACGTACTGCGCGAAGCCGCCGTCGGCCTCGCTGCCGAGCAGTCCTACCGGCCCGGCGTCCGGGCCCTCGCCGTCGTAGAACGCGTTGTCGACGACGACCCGGCGGCCGGCCCGCGCCGCGTCGACGCCCTCGCCGACCGCGGCGAGCTCGCCGGCGATGTCACCGCCCTGGATGCGCGGGAAGGTGATCGGTCCCCGCCAGCCCGCGAGTGCGTCCGGGTCGCCGGGCAGCCCGTAGGCGCCCCGCCGCGTCCAGAGGTCGGTGTTGTTCACCGCCGCCGCGGTGACCCGCACGAGCACCTCGCCCGGCCCGGGACGGGGTACCGGGACGGTCCGCAGCTCGAGGGCCTCCGGCCCGCCGTGGCGCGTGAGCACCGCGGCGTGCATCTCGTCCGGGATCGTCATGTCTCCTCCGACTTCACAGGTCTGTGAACTTCTGGAGCCGCAGAGTATGTTCACAGACCTGTGAAGGCAAGGGAGGCCCGATGACGACCCTTACGCCCGGGGCGCGGCGCATCCTCGACGTCGCCTCGGAGCTCTTCTACGCGCACGGGATCCACGCGGTCGGGGTGGACACCATCGCCGCGGAGTCCGGCGTCACCAAGCGCACGCTCTACGACCGCTTCGGCTCCAAGGACGCGCTCGTCGCGGCCTACCTGCGAGCGCGCGACGAGCGCTGGCGCGCGCGGGTCACGGCCGCCGTCGCGGCGGAGGACGAGCCCGTGCGCCGGACGCTGGCCCCGTTCGTGGTGCTCGAGGCGTGGGTCGCCGAGGCCACGTCCCGGGGCTGCGCCTTCGTCAACGCGTTCGCCGAGCTGGACGACCCCGATCACCCCGGCCGAGCGGTCATCGACGACGAGAAGCGGTGGCTGCGGGAGCTGTTCGTCGCCGAGCTCACCGCGGCCACCGTGCCCGACCCGGACGGGCTCGCGCTGCAGCTGCTCCTGCTGCACGAGGGCGCGCTGGTGACCCACGCCGTCGCCGCCGAGCCGGGGGCGCCGGCGGCGGCCGCGACCGCGGCGCGCCGGCTCGTGACGGCCGCGCTCAGCTGAGGCTGGCCACCGGGTCGGCGCGAGAGAGGGCCGGGTCGTCCGCGCGGAAGGTGCGGGCGCGGCCGGGGCCGGTGCTCGCGGTCTCGAAGCGCACGGTGACGCGCCCGTGCCCGCTGCCCTGCACCCAGCCGTGGCCGTGCTCGGGGTGGGCGACATCGTCGCCGGTGCGCCAGGCGCGGTCGGGTGCGGGCTCGGGCTCCTCCGGCGCCCCCACCGGCGCCGCGACGGGCTCGGGCGCCGGCGTCCCGGGGAACAGCGCCTCCTGCACCGCGGTGGTCAGGCCCGAGAACGAGACACCGACGAGGCGCACCCCGGCGTCGGGCAGGGCCGCGACCGCGAGGCGCTGGGCGGTGTCGGTGAGGGTGGCGAGATCGGTGGTGGCGTCGGGGTGCGTCTCGGCGCGGCTGGTGGTGCCGAACGACGCACTACGGATCTTCACGCTCACCGTGCGAGCGGCGCGGTGCGAGGCGACGAGCCGCTGGTGGGCCCCCTCGGCCAGCTCGGCGACGGCGGTGCGCACGGCACCCAGGTCGGAGAGGTCCTCGTCGAACGTGGTCTCCGCGCTGACCTGCTTGGCCTCGCCGCGCTCGACCAGCGGGCGGTCGTCGAGCCCGCGGGCCAGGCGGTGCAGCCCCGTACCGACCGCGGTGCCGAGCAGGGCCGTGACGTCGGTGAGGTCCATCGCGGCGAGCGCGGCGACGGTCTCGACGCCGCTGCGGTGCAACGTCGCCTCGGCCACCGGCCCGATGCCCCACAGCGCGCGGACCGGCAGCGGGTCGAGCAGGTCCCGCTCGCCGCCCTGAGCCACGACGCGGACGCCGTCGGGTTTGGCGAGCCCCGACGCGATCTTGGCGACCTGCTTGCCCGACCCCGCGCCGACCGACACCGCGAGGCCCGTGACCGCACGGACCTCCGCCCGCAGGCGCTCGGCGAAGGCGGCCACGTCGTCGGCGGCGGCGTCGGCGAGCGCCTCGGGCTCGGCGAAGGTCTCGTCGTAGGCGATCTGCTCGAGCACCGGCGCCCACGCCCGCACGACGCCGAAGAACCGCTCGGAGAGCACGCGGTACAGCGCGGTGCGCGGGGGCAGCGCCGTCGCGTGCGGGCACAGCCGCCGCGCCTGGCCCATCGGCATCGCCGAGCGCGCTCCGGACACCTTGGCCTCGCCGCTCGCGCCCGCCACGATCCCGCGCGGCCCGAGCCCGCCGACGAGCACCGGGCGTCCGCGCAGCGTGGGACGGGTCAGCTGCTCCGCGGACGCGAAGAACGAGTCGAGGTCGAGGTGCAGGACCCAGCGGGGCACGGGTTCAGGATGCCCCGAGGACCCACAGCTCGTCCGGGTGCTCCAGCACCACGTGCGCGCCCGCGGCCCGCAGCGTCCCGGCCGGCGCGCCGCCCCACGCCACCCCGACGGGCACGAGGCCGTGCGCGAGTGCCGCCGCCATGTCGCCCGCGCCGTCACCGAGCATCGGCGTGCCGGGAGCCGCCTCGAGGATCCCGAGCCCCAGCAGCGCCTCGCCCACCACCGCGTCCTTGCCGTCGAAGCGGCCGTCCACCCCGCGGCCGGCGACCGCGGTGAAGCACGCCCGCAGCCCGAGGTCGTCGAGCACCCGCCGCGCCACGGCCGTGCTCGCCGACGTCGCCACCGCGAGGTCCACCCCGCGCGCGTGCAGCGCCCCGACCAGCGCGACGACGCCGGGCGCCGGGCGGGACGTGCCGGGGACGGTGAGCGTGCCGTCGAGGTCGAACACGACGGCGGGGAACGGGGGCGTCACCGCGGCAGTCTCTCGGTGGGTTGGAGCAACGGGCGGTCGGGGACCCGCCGATCATGGGTTACGACGTCACGCAGGTACAGAAGTCGCTCGCCGGTTTCGACTACCCGGGCGGCCCTCAGGAGCTGGCCGACCACGCGAGCTCCAACGGCGCCGACCAGCAGCTGGTCGACACCATCAAGGGCCTCGACAAGGACCAGTTCGACGGTCCGAACGCGGTCATGTCGAAGCTGAGCGAGGCCGGGGTGCTGGGCGGCAGCAGCAGCTGAGCCGCCCGGAGACGAACGAACGGCGCTTTCGCTGCTTCCCAAGCAGCGAAAGCGCCGTTCGTTTCTCCGACCCGTGCGCACCCGGCCGCCGGCACTGCGCCGACAGGGCGCACGTCAGTGCGGCAGCGTCGGCAGACCTCGCTGCACCATGTCCCGGGCACCCTCCAGCGTCCCGTCGCCGACCCAGGAGTTCGGGTCGAGCTGGGAGACGTTCCAGCCCCCCGGACGCACCCGGGTCGAGTACAGGAACGTGTCCTTGTTCTCGACCCACTGGATCTCGTAGTCGATCGGGTCCGGTCCCTGCGAGCTCCAGCGCCACGCCGCGCCGGAGCCGCGCGACGTCTCGTGGATCTCGACGCCGTCCACCTCGATGGCCATGCCCACCCCTTCCGGCTCCGATGAGCCGATCGGCGCAGGAATCTACCGGCCGTCCGGGCCGACGAGCACGGCCGCTCAGGCGGCCGAGCGCGGTGCCCAACCCTCCCGGGTGAGGGCGCCGACGATGCGCACGGCCTCCCGCCGGTGCGCCTCGGCGCGGTGACTCGTCCAGCTCCACTGCTCGCACTCGGCGTGCAGGAGGTGGCAGACGACCGTCACCGCGTGCTCCCGGTCGTCGGCCGGGACCTCGGCGGGCCGCGGACGCGCGCCCGGGCGCATCAGCTGCGCGACGGGCGAGTGGGCGGGAACGACACTCATGGCGGACCTCCCCTGCGGCGGCCGATCGGCGTCGGCCGGCCCGGGTCGTGCGCAGCGGCGACCTCGACGCGTGCCCTGACCCGCCGAGCGTGACCGTTCGAGCACCCGCGGGAAACAGCAGGGCGACCCGGGCCACAGCCGCACGGCGGGACGTTCACCACAGCGGCGGAACCGCCGGTCCCGGCATGATGCTCCGCATGGCCACAGCAGAGCAGCCGACGGCCGGGTGGACCGTGGAGCTCGACACGACCCCGGGACGTCGTCAGGCGCAGGAGGAGTTCGTCCTGCACCACCCCGACGGCACCGACGAGCGCATCACGCTGCACGACTACGCGCGGGTGTACGACGTCCCCGGGCTGTACGAGGAGGTCGTGCAGCGCCGCCTCGAGTGCGCGTCGCCGGAGACCGTGGCCGCCGCGCTCGTCGAGGCCGCGACCGCCGAGGGGCGCGCCCCCGAGGAGCTGCGGGCGTTCGACCTCGGCGCGGGCAACGGCGTCGTCGGCGAGGAGCTCAGCACGCGGGGCGTCACGGTCGTCGCGGGCGCCGACGGCATCCCCGAGGCCCGCGACGCCGCCCATCGCGACCGGCCCGGCCTCTACCGGCACTACCTCGTCGGCGAGCGCCTCGACGTCGACCAGGTCACCGGCCTCGTCCGCGACGAGGAGCTGACCGCGATCGTCGCGGCCGGCGCGGTCGGCGAGGGGCACGTGCCGGTCGACTCGCTCGCGCAGCTGTGGGACGCGTTCCCGCCCGGGTCGTTCCTCGCCCTGACCCTGGCCGGTGGCGACAACGACCACGACATCACCGACGTCGAGGCGATGCTCGAGGCGACCAGCGCGTCCGCGCACCGGACCCGCACGGTCGTGCGCCGCAGCTTCCGGCACCGCCGCAGCATGGCCGGCGACGACCTGACCTACCTGGTGCTCGTCGCCGTCAAGGACTAGCCCCGTCTAGCCCCCGCCGCGGACCAGCACCAGCCGCGGGCGGATCGAGGGCGGCGCGACCGCCGGGCGGCTGGGCTGCGGGCCCGGCCGGGTGCCCTGGTGCGGGCCGCGCCGGGAGCGGCGGGTCCGCGCGGTCCCGACCAGCCCGGCGAGCTCGTTGACGAGGTCGTCCGCGAGCTCCTCGGACAGCACGCCACCGCCGGCGTAGTCGTCGAGCACGTCCAGCCCACGGCGCCACGGTGTCCCGTCCGGCGCCGGCGCGTCGTCGTACACGCCGTGCTCGTCGCTGATCATCGCCGGCGACGTTAGCCCTGGTGGCACGGCGTTCTCGCGCTCGATGAGCCCATGGAGTGACCACTCGACCGGAGCTGTCTGGGGCCACGCCCCGGCTCGGGATCACCTGTTCGCGGCGTGTCGGGCCCGGCGTGGCGGGATCCGCGGTCGGTGACGGACAGGTGCACCCTGCGTCCAGGTGGGCCACGATGATCCGGTGGAGAATCACACGACGCGACCCCACCACGTCGCCGTCGTCGGTTCCGGGCCGTCGGGGTTCTACGCCGCCGCCGCCCTGCTCGACGCGGATCTGGACGTGCGGGTGGACATGTTCGACCGGCTGGCGACCCCGTGGGGGCTGGTCCGCGCCGGGGTGGCCCCGGACCACCCGAAGATCAAGTCGGTGTCCGCGCAGTACGACAAGACCGCCGCCCGCGAGGGGTTCCGGTTCTTCGGGCACGTCGACCTCGGGCAGGACATCACCCGCGACGAGCTGCTCGAGCGCTACGACGCGATCATCTACGCGGTCGGGTCCCAGACCGAGCGCCGTCTCGGCATCCCCGGCGAGGACCTGGCCGGCAGCATCGCCTCGGTCGACTTCGTCGGGTGGTACAACGGCCACCCCGACTACGTCGACCTCGCCCCGCCGCTGGACACCGAGCGCGCGGTGGTGATCGGGGCGGGCAACGTCGCGCTCGACGTCGCCCGCATGCTCCTGCTCCCCGAGGCCGACCTGCGCGCCACCGACACCGCCGACCACGCCCTCGACGCCCTGGTCGGGTCCGCGGTCCGCGAGGCGGTCATCTGCGGGCGGCGGGGTCCGCGCGAGGCCGCGTTCACCACCACCGAGCTGCGCGAGCTCGGCGACATCGACGACCTCGCCGTCGCCGCCGACCCCGAGCAGGTCCCCGCCGGCATCGCCGACGACGACACGCTGCCCAAGACCACCCGGCGCAACCTGGAGATCCTGCGCAGCTTCGCCGAGCACGAGCCCGACCCGGCGGCCCGGCACCGCATGGAGTTCCGCTTCTACCGCTCCCCGGTCGAGATCCGTGGCGACGGACGCGTCGAGGAGATCGTGCTCGGCGTCAACCGGCTCGAGACCGGCGACGACGGCCGCACCCGCGCCGTCGACACCGGCGAGCGCGAGACCGTCCCGACCGGGCTCGTGCTGCGCGCCGTCGGCTACCGCGGGATGGCCCTGCCCGGGGTCCCGTTCGACGACGACACCGGCACCGTCCCGCACACCGAGGGCCGGATCGAGGGGGACGCGCACACCCGCGAGTACGTCGTCGGGTGGATCAAGCGCGGGCCCAGCGGGATCATCGGCACCAACAAGAAGGACGCGAACGAGACCGTCCGGCACCTCGTCGCCGACCTGGCCGACCGCGAGCCCCTCGCCGACGACGCCGAGCACCACGACACCATCGAGTCCTGGTTGCGCGAGCGCTGCCCCGACCTCGTCGACCAGGAGGGCTGGGCGGCGATCGACGCCCACGAGCGCGGCCGCGGCGAGCCCGACGGACGTCCACGGATCAAGGTCGTCGACCGCGACGAGCTGCTGAAGCTCTCCCGTCCCTGATCAGCCCATGTGAGCACTTTCCGGGCCTCTGGGCCCGGAAAGTGCTCACGTAGGTCGTGACCGGCACCTCTATGACCGCGACCACACCCGCGACTGCCCGGACATGGTGTTACCGCTACCTTGGGTATCACCTACCGCAGGTAACGGTGACCCCAGGTACGGCCAGGAGGAAAGATGACGACCGCGGAGCACGACACGCACCGGGCGGACGTCGCGAACCGGCTGCTCGACTCGTCCGACCAGCTCTCGTACGACCCGCTCCAGGAGGTGGACTGGGACGGCGACGTCGACCCGCTCCACCACGGCACCTCGCCGGAGTGGAGCACCCTCTACGGCACCGCCTACTGGGACGAGATGACCGAGGAGCAGCGCGCGGCACTGACCCGCCAGGAGGCGGCGTCCGTCGCGAGCACCGGCATCTGGTTCGAGATGATCCTGCAGCAGATGATGATCCGGGACTTCTACGCGAAGGACCCGACCGATCCGGCGTTCCAGTGGGCGCTCACCGAGATCGCCGACGAGTGCCGGCACTCGATCATGTTCGCCCGCGGCGCGAAGAAGCTCGGCGCTCCCGCGTACCGGCCGCCGCGCCACGTCGTCGAGGGCGGGCGCGTCTTCAAGACCCTCGCGAGGGGCGAGGCCGCCTACGCCGCGATCCTCGTGGCCGAGGAGGTCCTCGACGTCATGCAGCGCGACTGGATGCGGGACGAGCGCGTCGCCCCGTTCGCGCGCACGATCAACAACATCCACGTGGTCGAGGAGGCGCGCCACATGCGCTTCGCCCGCGAGGAGACCCTCGAGCGACTGCAGGGCGCGAGCGCGGCGCGCCGTCAGTTCAACGCGCTCGTCGTCGCCTTCGCCGGCTACTTCATCGTCACGAGCATGTGGAACGGCCAGGTCTACGAGAACGCGGGCCTCGACCCGAAGCGCGCCCGGCGCGAGGCCCGGCGCAACGAGAACCACCGCGCGCTGCTGCGCTCCAGCTGCGCCGGGCTCATGGAGTTCCTCTCCTCCGCCGGGCTGCTGACCCGCCCGGCCAAGGCGCTCTACCGCGCCGCGCACGTCCTGTAGGAGCCATGCCGTACGCGATCACGCAGCTCTGCTGCACCGACGCCTCGTGCGTGGCGGCCTGCCCGGTCAACTGCATCCACCCGACGCCCGACGAGCCCGACTTCGGGACGACGGACATGCTCTACGTCGACCCGCGGACGTGCATCGACTGCGGGGCGTGCGCGGAGGCGTGCCCGGTCGACGCCGTGCTGCCGGTCGAGATGCTCACCGGGTCCCTGGCGGACTACCCGGCGATCAACGCCGAGTACTTCGCGGGCACCGAGCCCGCCGCCCGCGCCGAGGGCTCGCCGCTGTTCCACGACTGGGGCCCGGTGACGTTCGACCGCGTCCTGCCGGCGGACTTCCCGCGCCTCGACGTCGCCGTCGTCGGGAGCGGGCCCGCCGGGATGTACGCCGTGCAGGACCTGCTGCTGCACACGACGGCCCGGGTGACGCTCTACGACCGGCTGCCGGTCGCCGGGGGCCTCGTGCGCTTCGGCGTCGCGCCGGACCACCCCGGCACGAAGCGGATCGGCGAGACCTTCGCCCGCTACCTCGACCACCACCGGCTGACGCTGCGTCTCGGTGTCGAGGTCGGCCGGGACGTCGGCACCGAGGAGCTGGCCCGTCGCCACGACGCCGTCGTCTACGCCGTCGGCGCCCCGACCGCGCGACCCCTGGGCGTGCCCGGCGAGGAGCTCGCCGGTCACCTGCCCTCGACCACCGTCGTCGGCTGGTACAACGGCCATCCCGAGGTCGCGGCGGACAGCGTGCCGCTCGACGCGGAGCGCGCCGTCGTGATCGGCACCGGCAACGTCGCGCTGGACATCGCCCGGATCCTCGCCGCCGACCCGTCGACCCTGGACGGGACCACGATCGCCCCCGCGGTCCTGGAACGCCTGCGCGCGAGCCGGATCCGGGAGGTCGTGGTGCTGGGTCGCCGCGGCCCGGAGGACGCCGCGTACACCCGCGGCGAGCTGCTCGCGCTGCTGCGACGCGACGACCTCCAGCTGGTCGTCGACGACCACGACCCGCGGGTCGGCGCGGCGATCGACGCCGCGGGCCCGGGTGACCACGCCGCCCTGCTGCGCGACGTGCCGCGACTCTCCGACGCTCCTGCCGGGGACGGCCGGCGCCGGATCGTCCTGCGCTTCCACGCGCCGACCGAGGCGCTGGTCGGCGACGACCGCGTCACCGCCGTGCGCGCCGGCGGCGTGGACCTGCCGGCAGGCCTCGTCGTGCGGGCCATCGGGCACCGCGGGCGACCGACGGCGGGGCTGCCGTTCGACGAGGAGACCGGCACCGTGCCGAACACCGCGGGGCGCGTGGACGGGCGGCCGGGGACCTACGTCGTCGGCTGGGTCAAGCGCGGCCCCGGCGGCGGCATCGGCACCAACCGCCGCGACGCCGCCGAGACCGTGGGCTCGCTGATCGAGGACGGCAAGAACGGCGTCGTCGGCGCCCGTCCCCGCCGCCCGAACCTCCTGCGCCGCCTCACCTCCATGTGAGCGAACTTTGGGCCTATAGGCCCAAAGTTCGCTCACATAGGTCAGGCCACCGCGATCCGGCACTCGGCGACGGCCTCGGGCGTCGCCAGTACCGCGGAGACGTAGAGGCCGACGTGGTGGCGGATCTCGGCGTCCAGGTCCCCCAGGCGGCGCAGGAACACCCCGCCCACGCCGCGGGTGCGGATGTCGGCGTCGATGTCCTCGGGCCCCACGGGGTCGACGTCGATCTCGACCGCGCCCGCCGCCGCGCGCCCGGTGAGACCGACGCGCACCACCAGGTCGACCTCGGCCGGGATGCGCCGGGAGCCGATGTCGACGGTGAGGTCCAGCGCGACCGGGACGCACACCACCACCCGGGCCAGGCCGTCGCGCCAGGCGGTCAGGCGGCCCACCGCGCCGGTGGCCGACGCGGACGCCATGTCGTGGGGGCCCGCGGGCACCGGGCCGAACGTCACGGTCGGGCCGATCAGCCCGCCGACGACGTCGACCGCGCGCTGGGGGGAGGCGACGGCCAGGACCGTGTCGAGGTCGAGACCGTGCGCGGCGGCCTCGCGCTCCGCGACCTCGCGGTCGCTCGCGGGCGCCATCAGCCGGCCGCCTCGAGCTCGCCCGCCGACTCCACCGCGAACGGCGGCGTGGAGGTGCCGGCGAGCCGGTAGCGCAGCCACGGGTCGATGTCGGACACCTCGCCGTCCGCCGCACCGTCCGGGGTGGTGACACGGGCCGGTCGCTTGCGGCCGTCGAGGGCCGCGTGCAGCTCCTCGTGCGCCGCCACGCGCCCGTACCAGTGGTAGCGGCCGTCGAGGGGCTCGAAGTGGCCGACGAGGGTGACCGCGACGGCGTACTCGGTGCCGTCGACCTCGAGGGTCGCGGGACCGGCGTAGCCGTCCTCGTCGTGATCGTGATCGTGGGTGCCGTCGTGCTCGGGTGCTGCCGCTGGCGTCATCGCTCCGGGCTCCTCACTGCTCGATCGGTACTCGTCCTGCTGTCCCCCGCCCGTAGCTGGACCACCTTGTTGATCTCGAGCGGGATGTTGGGGTCGATCGTGACGCCGTGCTGGCGGGCGAAGCCGTCGATGGCCGCCCACACGAGCGTCGTCAGGTACTCGGTGACGCTCTCCCGGCTCATCGACTGCCGGTCGAGCCACCACTCCGCGGTGTTCTGGACGAAGCCGACGACGCCGTGCGCCCACGGCTCGGCCGCCCCGGAGTCGAGACCGAAGGCGCGTAGATAGTCGCCGAGCATCGCCGACAGCGCCGTCGCGATGATCTCCTTGTCCTCGCGGACGACGTCGGAGCCGCGGCCGTCGATCGGCGTGTGCCGGGCCAGCACCCAGTAGAGGTTCGGGTAGTCGTCGATCGTCCCGAAGAAGGCGTCGATCGACTTGCGGATGCGCGGGAGGGGCGCCTCCTCGCTGTTCAGCGCCGGGATCAGCCGGTCGAGGAGGATCTCCGTCGCCCGCTCGCCCATCGCCTCGACGAGGTCGGCCTTGTCGGAGAAGTGGCGGTAGAGCACCGGCTTGGTGACGCCCGCCTCGACGGCCACCTGCTCGATGCCGAAGTCCGGGCCGACGTCGGCGAGGACCCGCATCGCCGCCTCGACGAACTCCGCGCGGCGCTGCGCACGGTGCTTCTCCCACCGGGTGCGACGCCCGTCACGCGAGGGGGCGTTCCCGGGGCGGTTCGGCTTGACATCGTCCGGCACGGGTCAGCACGCTACCACTGGTTACAGTTACCAGCGGTAAGACGTACACCAGGTGCGGGTTACCTCGTGTACGGGACACAGTAGCGGCCAGCGGGAGGACCCCAGCCATGAGCGCGCCCACGACGGAGCACAGGACTGCTGACCGTCATGCGACGGCCGAACGTCTCCTCAAGTCGTCCGCGAAGAAGTCGTACGACCCGTCGGTCGACATCGACTGGGACGCCCCCCTGCCCGCCGACCGGATCTGGGTGCCGGAGCACCGGGTGTCGCTCTACGGCACCGAGCTCTGGGAGCAGATGACGCCGGAGCAGCGCGTCGAGCTCGGCAAGCACGAGGCGTGCAGCGTCGCCTCGGTCGGCCTGTGGTTCGAGGTCCTGCTCATGCAGCGCCTGCTCAAGGACTTCTACGCCGAGGACCCGACCTCGCCGCGGGCGCAGTACGCGCTCACCGAGGTCGCCGACGAGTGCCGCCACTCGCAGATGTTCGCCCGCATGGTGCACACCGCGGGCGTCGAGCCGTACGGGCCGCAGGAGAAGATCCGCCAGCTCGGCAAGCTCTTCTCGGTGATCAGCTGGGGCCCGGCGGCCTACGGCGCGATCCTCGTCGCCGAGGAGGTGCTCGACCGGCTGCAGCGCGAGCAGGCGAACGACGAGCGCATCCAGCCGCTGATGCGCCAGGTCAACCGCATCCACATCATGGAGGAGGCGCGCCACGTCTCCTTCGCCCGCGACGAGGTCACCCGCGGGATGGCCGAGCTCTCCGGCGCCGAGAAGGCCTACCAGCGCTTCATCATCGCCTACATCTCGATGTTCGTGGTGCGCAGCCTGATCAACCCGAAGGTCTACGCGTCGGTCGGTATCGACCCCGCGGTGGGCCGCCGCGCCGCACTGGGCAACCCCCACCACCGGGAGATGTTCCGCTGGGCCGGCGAGAAGATCATGCCGTTCCTCGACGAGGCCGGGCTCGTGGGCCGTCCGGGCATGACCTGGTGGCGCAAGTCGTTCCTCCTGGGGGAGAACTGAGTCACGGGATCGAGAGGAGCGCGGTGGTGTCCGAACGCGTCGATCGCTTCACCACGCCCGACGGCACGCGGCTGAGGGTCGCCGACTCGGGAGACGGACCGGGGCCGACGCTCGTGCTGGTGCACGGGTGGTCGCAGGACCTCCGGACGTGGGACCGGGTGGTCGACGACCTGCGTCGCACCGGCGTGACCTCGCGGATCGTGCGCTACGACCACCGCGGTCACGGCGGGTCGGACAACGCCCCCGAGGGCACGGCCACGATCGGCACCGCCGCCGACGACCTCGCCGCCCTCCTGCGCGAGCGCGTCCCCGAGGGGCCGATCGTGCTCGCCGGCCACTCGATGGGCGGCATGTCGCTCATGGCGCTGGCCGAGCGGCACCCGGCGCTGGTCGCCGAGCGCGTCGTCGGCGTCGCCTTCGTCGCCACCGCGAGCGACGACATGGACATGCTCGACCTCGGTCTGCCGGGACGGCGCGGCCGTCTCGTCGCCCGCGGCGAGCACGTGCTCATCCCACTGACGGCCCGACTCGGCCACCGCGCCCCCGCCGGGGAGATCGGCGACGTCGGACGTGCCGGGAAAGCACGGCCGCGGGCCCGGGCGTCGGCGATCTCCGGGGTGGTCCGGGCGCTGGTGTTCGGGCGCCGGCCGCGGCGCGCCGACGTGCTGTCGGTGGCCGAGCAGGCGCTCGCGGCCCACCCGCCGAGCGTCGCGGCGTTCCGCCTCTCGATCGGCGAGCACCGCCGTCGCGGTGCCCTGACCGCCCTGGAGGGGACGCCGACCGTCGTCCTCGTCGGCGACCACGACCGCCTCTGCCCGCAGCGCCACGCCCGGGCGATCGCGTCGGCCCTGCCCGACGCGCGCCTCGTGCTGCTGCCCGGGGCCGGCCACATGATCAATCTGGAGCGGGCCGACGAGGTCGCCGCCCACGTCGCGGGCCTGCTCGCCGTGCCCGCGGCCGTCACGGACGTCATCACGATGGAGGAGGGCGCCCGTGTCGGGGTCTGACCGCGTGCACGAGGTGGTCGTCGTCGGCAGCGGCTTCTCCGGGCTCGGGCAGCTGCTCGCGCTGCGCCGCGCGGGGATCACCGACGTCGTGCTGCTGGAGAAGGCCGAGGCGCTCGGCGGCACCTGGCGCGACAACACCTACCCGGGCTGCGCGTGCGACATCCCGTCGCACATGTACTCGCTCTCGACCGACCCCAACCCGGACTGGTCGCGGTCGTACTCGCCGCAGCCCGAGATCCGCGCCTACCTCGAGGGCGTCGCCGACGACCACGACCTGCGCGGGCACGTCCGCTTCGGCCAGGAGATGACCGGCGCGACGTGGGACGAGGAGCGCCGGACGTGGACCGTCCACACCCGCGGCGGGCGCGACTGGACCGCGCGGTTCCTCGTCTCCGCACTCGGTGCGCTGCACCTGCCGAAGACGCCCGACCTGCCCGGCGCCGCGTCGTTCGCCGGTGAGTCGTTCCACTCGGCGCGCTGGGACCACGACGTCGATCTGCGCGGCAAGAAGGTCGCGGTGATCGGCACGGGGGCGAGCGCGATCCAGTTCGTGCCGCAGATCGCCGGGGTCGCCGCGGAGGTGCAGCTCTACCAGCGCTCCCCGGCGTGGGTGCTGCCCAAGGGCGACCACCCGCTGTCGTCGTGGCGGCGCACCTTCTTCGTCCGGCACCCGCGGGCGCACCGCGCGTACCGGGCGGCCATGTACGCCACGCTCGAGTCGCGGGCGGTCGGCTTCCAGACCAACCCGGCGCTGCTGCGGCCCGTCGAGTGGCTCGCGACCCAGCACATCAAGGCGTCGATCGACGACCCCGAGCTCGTCGCCAAGCTGACGCCCGACTACTCGATCGGCTGCAAGCGGGTCCTCGTCTCCAACGACTACTACCCCGCGCTCGCCCGCCCCGACGTCGACGTGATCACGGGTGGGGTGCGCGAGGTGCGGGGCTCGTCGATCGTCGACGGCGACGGCACCGAGCGGGACGTCGACGTGATCATCTACGGCACCGGCTTCCACGTCACGGACGCCTTCGACGGCCTCGAGATCACCGGACGCGGCGGGCGGACGCTGCGCGAGGTCTGGGCCGCCGGGGGGATGGCGACGCACCTGGGGATCACGGTCACCGACTTCCCCAACCTGTTCTTCCTCCTCGGACCCAACACCGGCCTCGCGCACAACTCCGTCGTCTTCATGATCGAATGCCAGGCGCGCTACGTCGCGCAGGCGATCTCGGCGGTGCACGCCACCGGGATGGGCGGGCTCGACGTGCGCGCCGAGGTGCAGCAGCGCTCCAACGCCGCCGTGCAGCGCCGCCTCGAGAAGGGGATCTGGACGCGCGGCGGGTGCACGAGCTGGTACCTCGACTCGGCGGGGGTCAACCGGACGATCTGGCCGGGCTTCACGGTCCGGTACTGGTGGGAGACCCGGCGCTTCGACCCGACCGACTTCGAGTTCTTCGGGCGCGCGGCCGACGCGGCCGAGGTGAGCGAGGCCGCCGAGGAGACCCGCGACCGCACCCCCGTCCCCGTGGCCTGATCACCCCTAGGGTCGGGGGGCGTGGAGCTGCCGCCGGACCTCGCCCGCCCGCTCGTCGCCGCCGGGGCGGTGTTCCGCGACGGTGCGGGGCGGGTGCTGCTCGTGCACCCCGTCTACAAGCCCGGCTGGGACGTCCCGGGCGGGATGGTCGAGACCGGCGAGTCGCCGGCCGTCGCGTGCCGCCGCGAGATCGCCGAGGAGCTCGGGCTCGACCGCGCCACGGGGCCGCTGCTGTCGGTCGACTGGACCCACGGCGACGGCTGGGACAAGCTCCTCTTCCTCTTCGACGGCGGCACGCTCGGCGACGACGAGCACCGCATCGTCCTGCAGGCCGAGGAGCTCGACCGCTGGGCCTGGGTGGCGACCGGCGACCTCGCCGAGCACCTGCCCCCGCCGCTGGCCCGACGCGTGGGCAGCACCGCCGCCGGCGCCGGCCCGTACCTCGAGCACGGCCTCATCCCCGGCTGCGGCGGATGAGCCCCTCCTGCACGACGCTGGCGACGAGCACGCCGTCGCGCGTGTAGAAGCGCCCGCTCGCGAGGCCCCGCCCGCCGCCGGCGCTCGGCGACTCCTGGACGTAGAGCAGCCACTCGTCGGCACGGAACGGGCGGTGGAACCAGACGGCGTGGTCGAGGCTCGCGAGGCTGACCTCGCCGGACGCCGCGCCGCCGACGACGTGCGGGAACACCGCCGCCTCGAGCAGCGTGAGGTCGCTGGCGTAGGTGAGGACGCAGACGTGCAGCAGCCGTCCGGCGGCCGACGAGGGGTCGGGCAGCTCGCCGTCGGCCCGGACCCACACGCGGTTGCTGGGGTCGCGGTCCTCGGTCTCGTCCCAGGGCGAGTGGTCGACGTAGCGGACGTCCAGCGGCCACGTCAGCCGCCGCCCCGTCGTCGTGTACGCGGGCCGGTCGCCCGGGACCGGGGCCATGTCGCGGCGCTGCAGCCCGTCGGGGCCGGGCGTCGCGGGCATCGGCGCCTGGTGCTCGACGCCCTGCTCGTCCCGTTGGAACGACGCGGACATCGTGAAGATCGTCTCGCCGTGCTGGACCGCCGTGACGCGGCGCGTGGTGAAGGAACGCCCGTCGCGGGTGCGGTCCACCTCGTACACGATCGGGGCGAACGGGTCGCCGGGGCGCAGGAAGTACCCGTGGAGGGAGTGCACGTCGCGGTCCTCGTCGACGGTGCGCCCGGCCGCGACCATCGCCTGCCCGGCCACCTGGCCGCCGAAGACCCGCAGCAGCGACTCCCGAGGGCTGCGACCTCGGAAGATGTCGCGCTCGATGCGCTCGAGGTCGAGCACGTCGTCGACGAGCTCCCGCAGCGCCTGCCCCATGTCGCGTCCTCTCCTGGCCCGGAACGCCGGACATCGTCGCGCACGTCCGGCCCAACGCGCGTCCGGGCGGACGTCACCCGCCGCGAGCGTGGCCGTCGCTACATCGCGCCCCCCGTTCGAGGGTCATGATCGGCACCCTCGTCGACGCCCGGAGCACCCACTGGGCCGTCCGGGGCGGAGAAGCGCCCCGTTCGGGGCACGGAATCGGCGGCCACGACCGGCTCTGTGAGCACTCAGTGTCACCAAATCCGGCCGTTTGAATTCTCTGCGTAACCGGCCCGTGACCGCCTCGTTGAGACCTGCGACGTCACCCCCAGGGCCGATCAAGCCCGGGGCGGTGGCCGCTCGGGGACACACCGTCCGCAGTCCGTGCCCGCCGCAGCGGGCGGACCCATCCGGTGGTCCCGCTCCCCCGACAAGGTTCTTCGAGGAGTTCATGTGATCAAGAAGCTGGGTGTCGTGACCGTCGGCGTGGCCGCCGGGCTCATGGTCGCCGCACCGTTCGCCTCCGCCACCGAGGGTGGCCACGGCCACGAGCACAAGAGCTCCGGCTCCTGCAACATCAACGGCGGCAACGCCGAGGCCAACGGCGGCGTCGAGGGCGACGCCCTCGCCGACGCCCTCGCGCAGGCCCCGGTGGGCGCGAACGCGCTCAACCTCGTCTGCAGCCAGGTGCTGAACGACAACCTCAGCGGCAACGCGGTCGACGTCTCGATCGGCGACGGCCTCGACCTGCCCATCGAGATCCCCGACCTGGGCCTCCCCGGCACGGCGACGCCGGAGCCCGAGGTCTCCTGAGACCCCTCGTCGTGACCGGGGAACCGGCACGACGGGCTGGGAGCGGGCCGCCACGCGGTGGCCCGCTCCCGGCGGCCGAACCGTCCCCGATGCGGCCGCCTCGCACCGACACACAGCAGTACTGACTCACCCTCTGGGAGAAGCGCGTGTTCAAGAAGGTCGGCATGGTCACCGTGGGCATCACGGCAGGTCTGCTCGCGGCGGCGCCGCTCGCGTCGGCCGGCGAGGCCCCGCACGACAGCGACCACAAGCACAGCCACGGTGACCACCACGGCAAGAAGAAGCACGGCGGCGACGACTGCAACATCAACGGCGGCAACGCCGTCGCCAACGGCGGCATCGGTGGCGACGCCGCCGCCGGCGCGCTGGCGCAGGCGCCGGTCGGCTCCAACATCGGCAACATCGTCTGCAGCGACATCCTCAACGACAACCTCAGCGGCAACACCCTCTCGGTCAGCCTGCTGGGCGACGACGACGAGGACGAGGAGGCCGTCACGGCCTCCGACGCCGGCGACGGTGCCGGTGAGGGTGCCGGCACGGACGCCGCCGACAACCCGGCCGCGGCGCTCGCCGGGCAGGACCTGGCGCTCTGAGCCACAGCTCCACCCACCTCGGCCCGGCCATCCGATCGGTGGCCGGGCCGACGTGTTTTCGCAGGTAGATCGCCCGATCGGGGGCGATCGGCCCGCACCGGATCACAAGAACACCACAAGCTCGTTGGGCCGTTCGAGGCGTCGTGCCGCGCTCCTCGCGTTCCCGGCGGCACTGCGTCACTCATCCCCCGACATCTCTGGAGTACCTCGTGCTGAAGAAGCTGGGCCTCGTCACGGTCGGCGTCTCCGCCGTCCTCGTGTCCGCCGCGCCGCTCGCCTCCGCCCACGAGTCGTCCGGCGGCGACTGCAACCTCGACTCGGAGCACGGCGACTACGGCGTCGAGCGCTGCAGCACCGTCGGTGAGGGCAACGGCCAGGGCAACACCCTCAACGGCGTCGAGCTGCCCGTGCCGGACGCACCGGCGCTGCCCGAGCTGCCGCCGCTGGGCGACATCCTCGGCTCGCTGCCCGACCTGTCGAACGTGCCGATCCAGATCTGAGGTCGCCACGACGACGGGCCCGGTCCACCGCACGGTGGACCGGGCCCGTTCGTGTGTCCGGGGTCAGCGCCCGGCGGGCACCGCGGCGGCGGTCGCGCTCAGCACGACGTCGTGCACGACCTCGCCGTCGAGGGCGACCGGGACGACGGTGGGCTCGGCGTGCCCGTGGACGTCGTCGCGGCCCCGGGCGAGCAGGAGGCCGGTCCCGCCCCGTGTCGCGCCCAGCTCGAGCCGGTAGTCCCCGTCGGCCCCCGCCTCGGCGCGCCCGAGCTGGTGGCCGTCGGGGTCGATGAGGGTGACGACGGCCCGGCGCGGCCGCCCCTCCCCGTCGCGCACGATCCCCCGCACCGACGGTCCGGCCGTGTCAGCGGCGTGGCGCCGCTGACGTCCAGTGTCCGTATCGCCACGTCGATCACCGAGCTCGGCGCCGTCGGGCACCACGACGACCGGGCAGGGCCCGTCGGTCCAGAGGGTGCGGTCGGCGCTCGGCGCGGCCAGGGCCGCGAGCGCCCCGCCCCGCGGCGGGCCGACGACGACGGCGCGGGCGTGGTGGCGCCGGACCACCGCGACGAGCTCGCCGCCGACGTCGTGACTCCCGGCCGGCGCGAGCGTCTCGACCGACACGGCACCGCCGACGGCCTCGCGCGCCGCCGCGACCGACGCCTCGAGGCCCGGCCCGCCGTCGGCGTCCGAGGCGGCCGCGGCGTCGACCACCGCGCTCTCTGGCACGTGCACGACCACGAGCGGGGCGTCCAGCAGCGTCGCGAGCCGGCCGCCGGCCGCCGCGACCGCCGGAGCGTGGGTCGCCCCGTCGACCGCCACCAGGACGGGGCGCGACGGCGGCTCGTCGGACGGCTCCCCGGACGGCTCTCCGGACGGCTCCTCGGAGACCGCCACCTCCCCGGTCTCCACGCGGCGCAGCAGCCGGTGGGCGGTCGCGAGGATCAGGATGCCGACGGCGACGACGCCCGCGCCGACCCAGAACGGCGTGTCCGGCAGGAACGCCTCGGCGAGGAGCCCGGCGACCCACGGGGCGAGCCCGCCGCCGAGGAAGCGCACGAAGCTGTACGACGCCGACGCGACCGGCCGCTCCACCGGCGCGACGGACATGACGGCCTGGGTGACCAGGGTGTTGTTGAGCCCGATCATCGCGCCCGCGACGATCACGGCGCCGATGACGACGCCGGGGCTGTCGTTCCAGAACGCGATCACCGCGAGGTCGACGGCGAGCAGCCCGAGCACGAAGTACAGCACCCGCACGGTGCCGAAGCGCCGCTCGAGCGCCGGGGCCACGAACACCGCGAAGATCGCGACGAGGACACCCCACGCGGTGAAGACCCCGCCGAGCTGCAGCTCGTCCAGCCCGCCCATGGAGTACGGCGAGTACGCGAGCAGCGTGAAGAAGCCCCAGTTGTGCGCGGCCCATGCACTCTCGCGCACAACCGCACCCCGACGTGCGTTTCGCCCCACGTGCCTGCGCGCTCGTTCCCTAGTGAATCGCGCCTCGCGCGCTTCGTGCGCGCTCGCTCTTGTCGAGTAGGTGTCGCCCGTGGTTCGGTGCTGTGCGCAGGTATCGCACAGACGCACAGACATCGACAGAGGGAGTCGTCGCGATGCTCGACCTCGAGAAGTACCCGGCGCTGTTAACGACCGCTGAGGTCGCGGAGGCCACCGGCCTCAGCGTCCGGCGCATCCGGACGATGATCGCTTCCGGTGAGCTGCCCTACCGCAACGCCGGTCGAGCCATCCTCGTGCCGAAGTCGGTCATGTCCGAGGTGTTCGAGCCGACCCTGGCCGGCGCGAAGCTTGCTCGAGCGGCCACGTCCGACGCCAGCTCGTGACCTCCACCGAAGCGCTCGTCGTGTGGATCGCCGCCCAGCGTGGAGCGTCTGCCTGCGACGGGGTCGACCGACCGCCGATCCTCGTCATCGACTCGACCTCCGACGAGCCGCTGCTCCCGCTCGGCATCGCTGAAGCGGACGAGGGTGCCTGGCGCTCGGACCTGAGATGGACGGCGCTGTACCTCTTCCTCGACGCCGCGGCCTCGCCGCTCTACGTCGGTGTCAGCGCGGTGCCCGACCAGCGGCTCGTCGAGCACCTCGGCTCGCCGTTCGCGCCCGACGCGGCGGCCGTGGTCGTGAAGTGGTTCAGCCTGCGCACGCTGGCGCTGATCCAGGAGACCGCGCTGATCGACTGGTACGCGCCGCCGTACAACCGGAGCCGCGACGCCGAGCCCCGAACCCGCCCGGCCCACCTCGCCGTCCTGGTGACGCCCCGGGGCTCGCGCCTGCACCCCTACGAGCTCGCACTGCGACCTCCGTCTGATCTGTCCGCTCGGCGCAGTCCTAGTCGGATACGACGGATGCGGTAGTGAGCTACCGGTCCGTATGCGTAGGGTCCTAGGGGCTACTCAGCGGAACGAGTGACGCCGCTGCGTGAGCGTGACCCTGTCGCCGCACCGGAGCCACCCGTTCGTTCGTTGACCAGCCACCCGAGCCCGACGCCGAGCGCTTCCCCCGCCCAGCCACCGGGCCCCCGCTTCGCGGACCGCGTAGACCCTGCACTGCGCCCCGCCGGAGAGGAGCCCTGTCACCACGTGACCGGCCGACCACCCGACTACCGAGCCGCGCCCGTCGAGCACCCGCTGGACTGCTCCCCCGACCTGTGCGAGGTCGGGCTCACCGAGGTCTGGCATCGGGAGATTCCTGACCAGCTCACCCCGCACCACGACGACGGCGTGCACACGCCCACCTTCACGTGGTCGCTCGAGCAAATCGACCAGATCGACTCGGTGACCGGGGCGCGGGTGGCGGGCGAAGCGCGGGCTCGGATCGGCCTGGGCCTGGAGTCGGTCGACTGGAGCGCCGACGAGCTCGACGGCGTCGCGCACGCGCTGCACGCGATGTCGCAGCGACTGCGCCGGCTGAACGGCGGCGTCTGACCGACTGCCCGAGCTACTGCTGTCCGCCGCCAGGGGTCTCGTCGCGTTCGGCGATGTCGTCGGGGGTGACGTTGCGGCGGGCCAGGTGGCGGGCGAGCTGCTCCACCATCAGCCAGTCCTCGCGGGTGAGGCCGTCGAGGACGTCTTCGGGTAGTGCTCGGCGTTCCCCGCCTCCGGGTGCGCCCATAGCCGCACGGATCCTCGCGTAGATCTGGTCTGCGGTCTGGTCGTGGGCGGCGGTGGCGGAGGCGAACGCCCACAGCTGGGGACCCTTGGCGCGGCCGGCGTGCCCGGACATCCAGCGCAGGATGGTGGTGTGGGCGACCGAGCCGCCGCGCTCCTTGATCCGCCTCGATATTTCGACCACGGGCATCGGCTGGGGGGGCCTGCCCAGCTGGTCAGCGGCGAGCTCGCCCAGCACGCGCTGGCGCTCTTCGACGATGTCGCGCACCGTCTCGCCGCTGGTCACAGGGTGCCACCCTCACTCACTCGCGAGTCGTCCACAAGGCCCCCCACACGTCCGTGCTGTGCACCGGCGCGCACACAACGTACCGCCCGGACGGCGGTGTCAACACACCGACACCCGCCCTGCGTGGCCCTCTTTGGTTTCCTTTGGCCCCGGTGTGCGCTAGTGTGTTGTGCACGCACAGCGCACTCTCGACGAGACGGCAGGCCCGATCGTTACCCGCGCGGTGCGCGCACTCACACAGCCCTGAGGGGAGCGGGATGAACTGGAAACACCAGGCAGCCTTGTCGGTCACCGATATGGCCGAGCTGCTCGGCGTGGCGCGCTCGGGCGTGCAGCGCCTCATCAACGACTGGGCGTTCGGCGACCCGTCGAGGCTGCCGACGCTGTCCGCCGAGGGCAACCGGCCGACCCGGCTCGTGCCCACCGAGCGGTTCCAGGCGTTCCTGGACGGGAACCGGCAGTACCCGCCCGGGGACCCGCGCGGCCAGCAGGCCGGCGCGAGCACGGCCGGGGCGTCGTCGTGAGCGCCCTGCCCCCGCTCCCCCACGGCGTCGACGTGTTCCACCAGGCGCCGTCCCCGCAGCTGCTCGACGCCGTCTGCGGCGCCTGCGCCACCGAGCGCTGCCACCCGGTTGCGACCGTCGGGTGGGTCGACGCCCTGTCCGGGCAGTGGACGGAGACCGTGGTCGGGGCGGCGTGCCTCGCCGACGAGGTCACCGCGGCCGACGAGCGGCGCGCTGAGGGCTCGCAGCCGGTCGCCGTCGACGTCCCCGCGTGGACGATCCACGACCTCGCCCGCGACGCCGGGATCACCCCCGCCACGGCACTGACGTGGTGGCGGCTGGGCTACCTCACCGAGGCGCAGACACCGATCGGGGCCCGGGAGTCGCTGACCCCGCAGCGCTTCCTCGCCGACGAGGTCCGGCACGCCCGGGCGCTGTGGGAGCTGCACCAGGTGGGGCTGACCGACCCGGCTGCGGCGCACCTGCTGCTGTCCGGGACCGACGCTGACCGTGCCGTCGCCGCGGCGCTGGTGTCCGCGCTGGCGCGAGAGACTGCGGTGGCGTCGTGACCAAGTCGACCCCGCGTGAGGCCGCAGAGCTGTCTCCCGACGACCTCGCCACCTGGATCGTCGACCGCATCGAAGGTCCCGCGTCGTCGCGTATCCGCGCCGGACTACACGACGACATCGAGGCCGCGATCGGGTACCGCGATCACGCCCGCGCGACCGCCGGGGGCGAGGCCACGGGACCCGGAGACCTCGCCGGGCTGCGCGAGGACCTGAGGTACGTCACCGATCAGATAGAGGGCGGCGAGGCTGTGATCACCCTCTCGATCGCCACTCGTGTCGCGCGAGCTGCCCTCGCCCTCGACGCCCATCGCTGTGCGGGACCTGCGGTCGAGGTCGCGGGCGAGGAGGACGGTTCGGAGGACGAGAAGCCGGGACAGTGGATCACCGACGAGTTCCGTCGTGCTCAGGAGCGTATGGCGACAGTGCCGCCGCACGCCCGACCGATGTGGACGCGTGGCTCGTTCGGTGACCGCGGGCGCTTCGACGCCCCCGCCGCCCCGCCGGCCGAGGGCGAGGCCGGGAGGAGAGACGCCTACGGGACCCTCGTCCTCGCCGCGCTCGCGGCCACACGCGTGATCCCCGACGGGGAGCTGCGCAGCGGGTGCGTCGTCAGCGACGGCGGACAGGTGCGAGAGCAGCTTCGTGCCGCCGTTCGCGGGGTGAAGGTCGCCCTCTCGGACGCCACCAGCCCAAGCCCGGAGGCCGTAACGCACCGCCTAGCTGTGAGCGAGGCGGGGGACTGGGTGCATGACACAGCGTGCTGCGGCGAGCCACTGAACGCGCTCCGGTCGCCGTTCCTCCTGACGTTGACGATGGAACGCACTACGTGCGCCCCCGTCCCGCCCGCCTCCCTGTCGGTCGGGGACGAGGTCACGAGCCAACAGCAGCTCGGCGCGCTGCCGGTGGGGGCAGTCGTGCGCGACGACGTGCGCGACCTGTGCGAGCGGTTCGTTCTGGGCGGCTCGTGTGGCGGCTGGCGCTGTGACGGCGCAGAGACGGTCCCTGCGCTCCCCGCTCGCGTGCTCGACCTCCCTGGCGGCGAGTCGTGAGCGCCGCCGACATCCCCTGGCGCCCCGGGGACGACGAGACCCCCGGCCAGCGCACCCTCCGCCACCTCTGGGAGGGCCACGGCGGCGGCTACGACGACGTCTGCCCGCACAACTGCCCGCTCTGCGGCGGCCAGGGCTGCCGGCCGATCCGCCCCACCTACTGACCCGCGCCCCGACCAGGAGACCACCATGCCCGACACGCCCGTTCCTCTCGCCGACGCCCTGCTCGTCGTCGACGCCGTCTCGGCCTACGCGAAGGCCGCGAAGACCGCCGAGACCGAGGCCCGCGACCGCATCGCCACCGACTACCTCACGCAGGGCGACCGGATGACCATCCGCGACCCACGCACCAACGCGAAGCTCGGGACCGTCTCGATCACCGACCCGCAGGCCGTAGCGGAGGTCGACGACGAGGAGGCCCTGCTCGACTACATCGCCCACGAGCACCCCGAGGCCATCGACTGGACCCGCACCGTGCGCCCGGAGACGATCGGCACGGCGGTGGCGGTGCTCGCCGAGCACGCCCCCGAGCTGCTCACCCCGCCCCGGCGCACCGCCGCCGACTGGGCCCGCGCCGAGGCCCTCAAGCTGGCCGCCGACAGCGGCGAGCCGATCCCCGAGGTCGCGGTCCGGATGAAGCGCGGCCACGCCATGGTTCGCCACGAGCGCGACAGCCTCGACCGCTATCGCGAGCTCGTGGCGGCCGGGACGGTGGACCCGCTCCGCGCGCTGCCCGCCGCCAGCGTCGACGCCGGCCAGGTGGCGTGATGGCCGCCAGCACGAGCAAGCCGGACACTCTCGCCGCAGCGCTCGCCGCCTTCCAGGAGGCGCTCCCGCGCGTCGAGAAGGACAACGTCGGGGTCATCCCCGGCAAGGACGGCAAGCAGGGCTACAGGTACGACTACGCCGACCTGGCGGACATCTCGGCGATCGCGCTGCCGATGCTGGGCCGCTTCGGCCTGTCGTGGTCAACGAAGCCGACTGTCAACGAGGCCGGGAGCTTCGTGCTGGAGTACCGCCTGCGGCACGCCAGCGGCGAGGAGGACATCGGCGCTTACCCGCTGCCCGACCCGACCCGGACGCCGCCCCAGCAGGTGGGCTCGCACATCACGTACGCCCGCCGGTACGCGCTCTGTTCGGTGACCGGCATCGCCCCGGGCGGCGAGGACGACGACGGCGCCGCCGCGCAGTGCGGGCACACCAGCCGGGGCAACGGAGGCCAGACCGGCGGCGGATCGAACGGGCACACGAACGGGCACACGGCGAACCGCTCGCAGCCGAGCGAGCCCGCGCGGGACGTCGCCGAGGCGGTCGCCGAGGCCACTCGACGTCTCCTCTCGGCGGACACCGAGAAGAAGGTCGAGTGGGTCGTGGGGAAGGTCGCCGAGCACGGTGACGGCGAGCTTGACGCCACGTCCCACGTCCCGGCCGACGACCGCGAGGCGATGGGTATCGGCGAGGGCGAGAAGCTGACCCTCGACGACCTCTGCGCCTACGTCGGCGGCTACTGGGCGAAGCACGGCCACGGGCCCCGTCAGGACTCGGACCAGGCCCTCGCCGCGGTCGGAGCCAA
Source organism: Actinomycetospora aeridis (assembly GCF_037400275.1). Classification (NCBI taxonomy): domain Bacteria; kingdom Bacillati; phylum Actinomycetota; class Actinomycetes; order Pseudonocardiales; family Pseudonocardiaceae; genus Actinomycetospora; species Actinomycetospora aeridis. The sequence goes on from NZ_JBBEGL010000002.1 coordinate 260,453, forward strand.
CGCATGACCGCCACCATCACCACCCGCGAGCTCACCGACCGGGAGCTCGAGGTCCTCGTCGGCGTCGTCGACGGCCTGACCAACGGCGAGATCGGCAAGCGGCTCTACCTGTCCGAGGACACCGTCAAGAGCCACCTCGTGCGGGTCCTGCGCAAGCTGGGGGTGACGAACCGGGCCAGCGCCGTCCGAGAGGGCCTGTGCCGGGGCCTGGTCACTGTGCCCGGCGTGGTGCTCGTCGGCATGCCGTCGCTACCCCCGGACCCGCGGCCGTGCCACCCGCAGCACGACCCGTCGATCGGGACGGTGACGCTGCGGGCCGACGACCACGACGCCGCGCATCTGGCCTCCGCGATCCGCGGCGGGCTGCCGGTGGCCGGGATGCCGGAGACGGCGCGCCTGCAGGCCCTCGACGCCATCCGGCGCCTCGCCGGCACCGCGACCGGCTGACCGACCATTCGGCGACCGAGCCCGCCGCTCAGGGCCTGTGCGTTGTGCACGCACAGAGACGCAGTAGCCTCCGCCAGACAGACGAAGGGCCGAACCGCTTGCCCACGGTCCGGCCCTTCCGACCACATCGACTTCCCGGCAAGGACATCAGATGCAGAACTCCATGCTATTCGGCACCGTCAACCCCGACGATCCGCACGAGCGTGGGCGGCGTGTCGAACGCCCGTGGGCGCTGCCCTGGATCGACGGCACCGAGACGTGCGCCACCACCGACCCGGACGCGTTCTTCCCCGAGCTCGGGGACATGGCGAAGGTCAACGCCGCCCGGGCGCTCTGCGGGCGCTGCCCCCGCCAGGACGCGTGCCTGACGTGGGCGCTGACCGCGCCGGAGAAGTACGGGTACTGGGGCGGGACCAGCCGCAACCAGCGGGCCCGGCTCGGCGAGGACATCGAGCAGGGGCGGGCCACGCTCAGCGACGTCGTGGAGCGGGTCACCGCTGGCAACCACGTGCTCGCCACCCGCAGGCGCATGGAAGCCGCAGCGGCTCGGCGGTCGGCGTGAGCTGGCCGGACGCCGTCCCGGGCCAGCCCGACGACCACACCCGCGAGGCTCGCTCCGACTACGAGCGCTACCTCTGGGAGGCGCGCCGCTACTCCCCACCGCCGGTCGACCCGCGGTGGAACGACCAGGGCCCGACCGCCATGGCGATGGCCTCCCCGCGTCGTCGCGCGCAGTACCTCGACCCGATCGCCGACCGCGAGGTCGGCGCCGCCTGACCCACACCCCGAGGGCCCGGCGGCGCGCTCCCCCGCACCACGCCGGACCCGTGAGCACCACGGAGCAGCGCATGACACCGATGCCCGAGCGGTTCGACCCGAGCGATCCGACAATGGTCGAGACGGGGCGGCGGTTCCCGTACTCGACCGTCGGCGACTGGGTCGCGCTCTCCGAGGTCTCGCACCTCGCAACGCGCGTCTACTGGCTGCTGCGGATGCACTGCAACCGGGCCCGTGGGGACGAGCGGGCGTGGCCGTCGCAGCGAACCCTCGCCGCACTCGCGCGCACGAAGAAGGCCGACACGGTGGGTCAGGCCATTCGAGAGCTGACGGAGCTGGGCGCCGTCGAGGTCACGGTGGTCCGGACTCCGACGGGGCGTCGGAACATCTACACCGTGCACGAGAGCCCTCCCGAGGGCTACTCCGGCCCGGTGCGCCACGGGGAGATCTCTGCAGGTCAGGGGACATGACCCGGTCTGAGGGGTCACCCCTAGAAACGGGTGACGGGTGCCCCGCTCTGAGGGGTGACCCATGACCCCGCAGAACGGGCGAGAAGTACCTGAAGGGGAACCACCTGAAGTTGAACCAGCCGCTGCCGCGGCGCTCCGCGCCTTGCCCTCGATATCTCCCGCGGCCTGACGGCCTCCTCCCCTTGCAACTCGACCCGAGCAGGTTGACCACCACCCGCGTGCGCGCGGAGAACAGGAGACCCAGCGATGGAGTACGCGACCTACGACGAGAAGGCGGCCGACGCCGCCGTGCTGCGTCCGACTCCCGAGCACCACTACCCACTCCCGTGGCGAGTGGCCGAAGGCAAGCCGCCCAGGGTGATGGTCGTGTGCGCCGAGGGCCACTGCACCTGCGAGGCGCCCACCTACGCCGCCGCGAACCTCATCGTCCGAGCCGTGAACGTCTACGGCTCGGCCCTCGCCGAGGACTTCGCGTGACCGACCGCGAGCTCGACATGGCCCGAGTCGAAGCCGAGCGCCACCCGTGTGCGTACGTGCTGCCCGAGCAGCTGCGTCCTCGCGCCGCCCGTAAGCGCGCCCAGCGCGACGGCGACGACCGCGCGTGGCGCTGCGGCGCCCAGGCCGGCGAGCCGTGCCGGAACCTGCTGACCGGACAGCCGCTGCGCCACCAGGCCGCCCACGACGTCCGCCTCCGCGACGCCGGGGTGGAGCTGCTCCCGGTGCCGTCGCACCACCTCGCCGACTAGCCGTCGCTCGCCCTGTGCGTTGTGCACGCACATGTAGTAGCATCGTCCACGTGGGCCGCCCGCATGGGCGACCCGAGAACGGAGAGGGGCGCCATGCCCACCACCATCAGCCCGGCCCTCGACGTCGACTGCTCGATGTGCGGGCGGGCCGGGCGCTGGGACCCGTCCACGCGGGTCGTGAAGCGCCGCGGCGGGCGGTGCGTGCTGCCGCCCGCGTTCGTCACCCCGGCGTCGCACCCGAAGGTGCGGATCCACCGGTGCCTGTGCGGGGACCCGGCGTGCGCGGTGGCGTCGTGACCGCCGTGGACTCCCTCGCGGGTGTCTCCACCCTCGGAGACCCGGGTTCGGCCGCGAGCGTGGCCGCTGGGCCGTCGTTCTCGGCATTCCTGGCTGCACGCCGCCAGCTCGACGCGGCAGGCGGGTTCGAGCCGACCGCGATGCCCGACCACCTCTTCGACTTCCAGCGCGACCTCGTCCAGTGGGCCGTCCGCCAGGGACGCGCGGCGCTGTTCGCCGACTGCGGGCTCGGGAAGAGCCCCATGGCGCTCGCGTGGGCGGAGAACGTGCTGCGGCACACCGGCAAGCCGGTGCTCGTCCTGACGCCGCTCGCGGTGTCCTTCCAGCTCGAGCACGAGGCCGGGAAGTTCGGGCACGACGCCGGGACCTCGCGTGACGGGTCGGTGCCCGCCGGCATCACCATCACGAACTACGAGCGCCTCGAGCACTTCGACACCCACCGGTTCGGCGGAGTCGTGTGCGACGAGTCCAGCGCGCTCAAGGCCTTCGACGGCAAGCGGCGCGCGCTCGTCACCGAGTTCCTCCGTACCCACCAGTACCGCCTGCTGGACACCGCGACGGCCGCCCCGAACGACTACACCGAGCTCGGCACCTCGAGCGAGGCTCTCGGTCACCTCGGCTTCATGGACATGCTCGCCCGGTTCTTCACCAACGCGATGCACACCTCCACCCATCGGGTCGGATGGCGGCGCACCCACGGGGCGCCGGCCGCGATGGAGCGGCAGGCCTACCGGCTCAAGGGCCACGCCGAGGACGCGTTCTGGCGTTGGGTCGCCTCGTGGGCGCGCGCCGTCCGGCGGCCGTCCGACCTCGGGTTCTCCGACGACGGGTACGAGCTACCGCCGCTCAACGAGCGCACCCACGTCATCGAGGCCACTGAGACGCGCGAGGGTGCGCTCTTCGACGTCCCCGCCCAGGGTCTGCACGAGCAGCGCGAGGAGTCGCGCCGCACCATCACCGAGCGCTGCGAGTTCGCCGCCCAGGTCCTGGCCGACGCCGACGTGGCCGTGGCGTGGTGCCAGCTCAACGACGAGGGCCGCCTGCTCACGCGGCTGATCGACGGCGCGGTCGAGGTGTCCGGCTCGGACCCGATCGACGCCAAGGAGGAGAAGCTCGCAGCGTTCGGTCGCGGTGACATCCGCTGCCTGGTCACCAAGTCCAGCGTCGGGGCCTGGGGTTTGAACTGGCAGCACTGCCACGACACGACCGTGTTCCCGTCGCACTCGTGGGAGCAGTACTACCAGCTGGTCCACCGCTTCCAGCGCTACGGACAGCAGGACCCGGTGACCGTCCACCGGATCGTCACCGAGGGCGGCCGCGCCTCGCTCGACAGCCTCGAGCGGAAGGCCGGTCAGGCCGACCGCATGTTCGACGCGCTCACCGCGCACATGCGCGACGCGCTCACCATCCGCCGCTCCGAGGAGCACCCCAACGCCGTGGAGGTGCCCCCGTGGGCGTCTTGAACCAGGAGATCACCGACCGGCACGCGGTCTACAACGGCGACTGCCTCGAGGTCCTGCCGTCCTACCCGGACGGCTCGATCCACTGCTCGCTGTACTCCCCGCCGTTCGCCGGGTTGTTCCACTACACGAGCAGCGAGCGCGACCTGTCGAACGCGCGCAGCTACCCCGAGTTCCTCGAGCACTACGGCTTCGTCGTCGCCCAGCTGGCCCGGATCACCATGCCCGGCCGGTGGACGCTGGTGCACTGCACCGACATCCCCAACAGCAACACCGGCCGCGGCGACAGCCTCACCGATTTCCCCGGCGACATCATCCGCCTGCACGAGCAGCACGGCTTCACCTACGCCGCGCGCTACCACGTGTGGAAAGAGCCCCTGACGGTCCGCAACCGGACCATGGCCAAGGGCCTAGCCCACCGCACCATCGTCGAGGACTCCTCGCGCTGCTCGGTCGCCAACGCCGACTACCTGCTCGGGTTCCGCCGCAAGGGCGAGAACCCGGTGCCGATCGAGCACCCGGTGGGCCTGCTCGAGTACGCCGGCGAGCGCACGCCGCCGGCCGAGGTCCTGCGCTACCGAGGGTGGACCGGCAAGCAGACCGAGAACCGCTTCTCGCACTGGGTGTGGCGTCAGTACGCCTCCGCGTTCTGGGACGACGTCCGCCTCGACCGGGTGCTGCCGTTCCGCGAGGCCCGCGACGACGAGGACGAGAAGCACGTCCACCCGCTCCAGCTAGACGTCATCGACCGCGGCCTCGAGCTGTTCTCCAACCCCGGCGAGCGCGTCCTCACCCCGTTCATGGGCGTGGGCTCCGAGGTCCACGAGGCCGTCCTGATGGGCCGTCAGGCCGTCGGGATCGAGCTCAAGCCCAGCTACTACCGCCAGGCGCTGCGCAACCTCGCGGCCGCCGCCGAGCAGCGCGAGAACCCGGCCGACCAGCCCGAGCCCCTGTTCGACCTCACCACCGAGGAGACCCCGGCATGAGCCCCACCGTGCACGTCAGCGACGCGGCCGACGCCGTAACGATCGAATGGCCCGACCGGCCGGGCTACGTCGTCGTGGACCGCGAGGGCCACGTGGACCGCCACGCGTTCGCCCTCCCGCCGTTCTCTCGCCGGCTGGTCGACCCGGCCGCCGACGAGAAGCCCGCCGAGGCGCAGGCGGTGACCCGGTGAAGGCCACCGTCACCGCCGGCGCGCTGTCCTCGGCCGCCGGGTGGGTCGCCCGCATCGTGCCGGGACGCCCGACGGTGCCCGTGCTGGGCGGCGTGCTGATCGAGGCCACCAGCGACGTCGACCGCGACGAGGTCAGCCTCTCGGCGTTCGACTACGACACCGCCGGGGTCGCGCGGCTCGCCGATGGCGTGCTCACCGTCGACGAGCCCGGCCGGGTGCTCGTGTCCGGGCGGCTGCTCGCCGCGGTGGCGAAGACGCTGGGGTCGGGCGAGACGCCGATCGTGCTCGAGGTCGGCAGCGACGGCCGCTGCGCGATCGTCGCCGGCCGCTCGCGGTGGGACATGCCGACGCTGGCGATCGACGACTACCCGGCGATGCCGGTGGACGTCGACGCGGTGGGGCGGGTGGACGCTGCGGCGTTCGTTGCGGCGACCGAGCGCGTGCTCGATGTGCCGAACGACCACCAGGGCACCATCAAGGCCCTCGGCGGTGTCGCCATCGAAGGTGTGGCCGACGGGCCGCTCACGCTGGTTGCCACCGACCGCTGGCGCCTCGCGGTCGCCGAGGTCGACTGGACGCCCGCACCCGGCCTCGAGCAGGTCCTGGTGCCCGCCCCCGCCGTCCGGCTCGCGGCCGGCGCCGTGGCGGGCACGTCCGGCGAGGTCGAGCTGCTGGCCAGCGCCGGCACGTTCGGCGTCCGGACCGCGGAGCGCACCCTGTCGACGCGGCTGCTGGCCGAGTCCTACCCGCGCTGGCGCAACCTCGACATGACCCCCGACAAGAAGGGCCACTCGTTCGTCGCCTCAAGCACGGTGGCCGTCGCCGACCTCCGCGCCGCGATGACGCGCGCCTCGGTGATGCTGCCCGACGCCGGGACGCTCGACCTGCGGTTCACCGCCGACGGCGTCGAGATCACCGCGGGCGGGGACGACGGGCAGGCCGAGCACGTCGCCGACGTCGCCGCGCACGACGGCGAGGAGGTCGTCCAGCGCCTCAACGCCCAGTACCTGCGGGAGGCGATCGACGGGGCGGGCTCGGAGCATGTCCGCCTGGACCTTCCGTCGGCGGCGAAGGCGGTGCTGCTGCGCCCGTGCCAGCCTGACGGCACGCCGCTGCCCGCCTACAGGCACACCGTGATGGCGGTCCGCCGCACCGACGCCGCGAGCGTGGCGGCATGATCATCGACGGATTCGCGGGTGCTGGCGGATGGGATGAGGCGATCCGCAAGGCGGGCTATGACGGACCCCTGGTCGGGATCGAGCTTGCCGAGGCCGCGTGCCGTACCGCCGAAGCCGCAGGGCACATCAGGGTCCGCGCGGACATCGCCGCCGTCCCCGTCGACCTCATCGGAGAAGGGCCCGTGGACGGGCTGGTGGAGAGCCCGCCGTGCCCCACGTTCTCCAGCGCGGGCTCCGGTGCGGGCCGCAAGCTGATCGCGCTGCTGTGCGAGGCCATGACGCGGATGGCGCGCGGCGACGGCGAAGTGCCCGCAGGAATCGCCGAGAAGGCCGAGGCGATCCTGTTCCCGCACGCCCCGAAGCCCGAGTCCGCCGAGGAGTGGGCGAGCGCTCAGGGCACGATGTCGGCGCTGTCGCTGCAGCCGCTTCGGTGGGCGCTCGCACTCCGGCCGCGGTGGATCGCGCTCGAGCAGGTCCCGGAGGTGCTACCCCTCTGGCAGCACCTCGCGCATGTCCTACGCGGCTTGGGCTACTCGGTGTGGTGCGGCGTCCTCAACAGCGCCGACTACGGGGTGCCGCAGACCCGCCGGCGGGCCATCCTCATCGCCCGACGCGACGGTCAGGCCGCTCGCGCGCCGGAGGCGACGCACAGCGAACGGGACGACGACAGCCTGTTCGGGTCGCTACCGCGGTGGGTGTCCATGGCCGAGGCGCTCGGCTGGGACGGCGCCGCACTCAAGAGGGACCGCGGCCGAGGGTTGGCCGAGCGGCACGGCGACCGGGAGTCGCGCCCGATGGACGCGCCCGCTTTCACGGTGACGTGCGGGGACGGCGGCACCGGGACGCGCATGTCGTGGGTGATGTACACGGCTGGCCAGACGTCGGGCGAGAGCGCGGGCTTGGTGCCTAGGGAGCCGTCGGAGCCGTCGGCGACTATCACGGGCAAGGGCACCGCAGCGTGGGTCCACACCCGCCCTGCGACCACCGTCTGTGCCGATCCTCGCATCGGTCATCCCGGTCATCCCGGTCATCGCGACCGAGCGGGCGGAGAGGCGCAGTTCACCCGCGAATCGGTGCGGGTCACGGTCCAGGAAGCGGCCGTGCTGCAGGGGTTCAGGTCCGACTACCCCTGGCAGGGCACGAAGACGCAGCAGTACCAGCAGGTTGGCAACGCGATTCCCCCGCCGCTCGCTGCTGCAGTGCTGCGGCGCCTGCTGATCGATCAGACGGCGGGGGTGGCCGCATGACGCCCCGCCGTCCCTCCCTGGCCGCCCTCGTCGTCACCGGCCTGGCCTCGGCGGTGCTGGACGGGCCCGTGGACGCCCTGAGCCGTGCGTGGCAGGTGATCCACGATGCCCCGTGACATCACCCCGGAGCAGCGCCGCGTGTTCGACGCGCTCGCGCACCTGATCAAGGTCCGGGACGGCCGACCGCCGTCGTACCAGCAGATCGCGGACTCCGTCGGCCTGGCGAAGTCGACGGTCCGTCACCACGTGGCCCGGCTGGCGGCTGCGGGCTGGGTGGAGCTGCCGCCGCTGGGCGAGGCCCGGGGCCTGCGGGTGCTGGCGAGGAGGTCGTCGTGACGACGTTCGAGGGCCGTCTCCGACGGGAGACCGACGAGATTGAGGGCTACTTCCGGTTCGAGGTGCCCGGCGAGCCGATGCCGAAGTCGCGGGCGCGATACAACGGCCAGGGGCCGAAGGTGCGCGCCTACACGCCCACGGCTGCCGCAGAGGCCGAGCAGGTCATCGCCTGGCGCTACCGAGCGGCGCGCGGGAAGGCGATCGTGGCGGACGATCGCAGTGGGTTCGGATTGGCCTGCACCTTCTACGTCGAGAAGCGGCAGCGGCGCGACACCGACAACCTGATCAAGCTCGTGGCCGATGCCTTGAACGGAGTCGTGTGGGCTGACGACAGCCAAGTCACCGAGGTCAGTGGCCGAACCGTGCACGGCTCGGATCAGCCCCGAACGGTGGTTGAGCTGTACCTGACTGGCGATCTCCCCGACTACATCCGGATGGTGTGCGAGGGCTGCGGGTCCGAGTACCGCTCCTACGCCTCGTGGGAGCGGAAACGCCGGTACTGCTCGCCGACGTGTCGCACCGAGGCGCGTCGCCTGGCTGCCACCCGGACCTGCGAGGGGTGCGGCGAGCCCTTCCGAGGACGACAGCAGAGAGGCGAGCCCAAGCGGTTCTGCACGCGGGCCTGCTATCGCCGACACACAACGGTCGCTTTGGTCTGCGTCCGATGCGGAGGTAGTTACCGGAAGCCTCAGTCGCTGCATCGGGCCAACCAGAGAACCTACTGCTCAGCGCCGTGCCGGATCGCGGCCCAGCGCGATCAGCGGAAAGTCGGGGCGCAGGGCCAGTGCGACGCGTGCGGCGGACCGACGACGAAGAAGCACTACATCCGCTGCCAGGCATGCAAGAGCGCCCGCCGGCCCGCGCTGGTGGTGGAGACGCCGTGACGGGCCGCGCCCTGCAGTGGGGCTACGAGGACGGCCTGCGGGCCGAGTTCGGGTTCCCGGCCACGACCGAGGAGCAGCGGGCGAGGGCTCGGCTGTTCGTCGCCGAGGCGGTGCCCCGCACAGGCGGGACCGTCAACGACTTGATGGAGGCGCTGGCGATGCTCGGACTGGTCGACGAGCAGGGGAGGCCGACGTGAGCCGACGACGATGGGCACCCCAGGAGCCCGGGCCCTGCGGCGACTGCGGCACGCCGGACGACGAGTGTCAGGGACCTACGCGGTTCTGTTGCGGCACCTGTCAAGGAGGCTGGGGCGAATCCCACCTCGGCCTCACTGAGCGCATCGCCGGGCCACTGGACCTCCTGGTCGGCCGGAAGTGCCGCGCGCGCCTGCACGCCCGCAACGCGGGCCCCGACGGCTACTTCGGACGCTGCGAGCTGCGCCGACACGACAACTACGTCGCACACGCCCTGGAGCGCGGCATGTACTGGGTTCGCTGGCAGAGCAGCGGCGACATCGTGACGAAGACGTGGAGTACGCCATGACCCGTGCGACGGCCATCCCCGTTCTGTGGCTCGACCTCGACGGCACCGTCCGCAAGAGCGTGGACGAGCTGGGCCGGTTCGTGAACGGCCCGGAGGACGTCGAGCTGTTCCCCGGCGTGATCAAGCTGATGAAGGCGTGGAAGCGCGGCGGGGGCCGCATCGTGGGCGTCTCGAACCAGGGCGGCATCGCGCTCGGCCACGTCACCCCAGAGCAGGTCCAGGCCGCGATGCTGCGCACCCACGAGCTGACCGGCGGCCTGTTCGACAAGATCGCGTGGTGCTCGCACCACCCGGCGGCGCAGCACCCCGAGATGGCGCGCTGCTGGTGCCGTAAGCCCGCGCCGGGTCTGCTGATCGAGGCCGGACTGGCGCTCACCGAGCGCCACCGCGACGAGATGTACCCGCCGTACATGGCGCTGATGGTCGGCGATCGGGACGAGGACCAGGAGTGCGCCCGGATCGCGAACGTCGACTTCCAGTGGGCGGCCGAGTGGCGAGCGGAAGCGTCATGACCGTCCGCTTCGACGACCTCGACACCGGCTGGCGCTTCTCGGCGGTCCGCCCGCCCGACATCCGCATCGAGCTTCACTGGGTGCACGCGCGCGGAATGTGGTTGCAGGGCACGGTGGTCGGTGACGGCGCCCCGACCCAGGACCCGATCCCGGTGGCCCTGCGGTCCCCGGAGGGCCTGGACGACGAGGAGCGGCGTCAGGACGCCGCCGAGATCGCCCGGGAGCACCTGGAACGGCTGGGGGCGTGGACGCGATGAGCGCGCCTACCGAGGCCGACGTGCTCGCGTGGCTGCGCCGCCGCTACACAGCGGTGAGTCCTGGCAACGGACCGCGGTACGTGTTCGCCACTCACGTTCGGAGCGCAGCTGGCTTCGACGCCATGCGCACCGCCGACGCCGTGGTCATGGACACCTGGCGATCCGGGCGATGGGAGCTGCATGGCCACGAGGTGAAGGTGTCCCGCTCCGACTGGCTGCGGGAGCTCAAGGATCTCGGCAAGGCCGAGGCGGTCGGCCGATTCTGCGACCGATGGTGGGTCGTGGTGCCGGACGCGTCGATCGTGAAGACGGACGAGCTGCCCGTGGACTGGGGGCTCTTGGTCGTCGCACCGACGCGCGCGCGGACGGTCAGGCAGGCCCCGAAGCGTGAGGCCGAGCCGGTGTCCCGCTCCTTCATGGCCGCGCTCATGCGGGCCGCCGTGCGCACGGCGAATGCTGGCGCATGACCCTCCGTCGCTCAGGCCCCCTCCAGCGCCATTCCCCCCTCACCGGTGGCGGCGACCTGTCCCGGGTGACACCGCTGCGCAGCGAGACGGGCCTGAGCCGCACGGAGCCGATCCGCCGCACCTCCCACCCTCGGGAGGGCGGGAACGGCGCGCAGCGGCGCTCAGGGCTCGATCCCGACGTCCTCACGTGGGCGCAGGTCCGCCCGATCGCGCTGGAGCGCGACGGCTGGCGCTGCGTCGGGTGCGGCTCCCCCGGGCCGCTCGACTGCCACCACCGATCGAACAAAGGCATGGGCGGGTCACGGCTGCTCGACCACGTCGCCAACGCGATCACGATCTGCGGGCCTGGGAACGCCTACGGGTGCCACGGGTTCGCGCACCGCTACAAGAACACCCACGCCGCCGCATCCGGGCTGTCGGTGCCGCAGGGCGAGGACTTCCGGCAGTGGAGCGTGCTCTATCCCGATGGCGGGTGGTACCTGCTCGACGACGACGGCGACCGGACGAGGGTCGCATGACGGCCTGCACGAAGGTCTGGTACGCCTTCGAGGGGCAGGCGGCAGCAGCGGCGCGGTCCTTGGCTCGGCGCACCGGGACCACCCAACTTCGGCCCTACCAGTGCAAAACCTGCCGGGACGGCACAGGGAAGCGTGCCTGGCACATCGGGCATAGCATCCCGCGTCGCGTCCGCTCCGGCGGTCGGCGCAAGCGGAAGGGCGGCGGACTGTGAAGGTCTGGCGCTGGCCAGCGCGGCGGCGTTGCCACGGCTCAATCTGGTGCTGCCAGTACGTCGACGGCCCGCTGTGCAACGGATCCCTGGACCCGCATCGGGTCGCCCGGATGGTGCGGGCGTGGCACCAGCGCCGCATCTGACGATGCGCCTACGGTCCGGACCGTGACCGACTCCCTCACCGTTCTGGACCGTCTCCTGGCCGCCGGCATCAGCGAGGACCGCGCCCGGGCGTGGCTCACCACCGGCGTCCTCGTCGACGGCGTCACGGTCACCGACCCGGAGGCGCCCGCCGCACCGCCCGCGCGGGTCGTGCTCCCGCCGGTCTGACAACGCACTACGGCCCCCCGTGACGCGGCAGCCGGCGGGTACCTCCTCGGCCCCTGGCCTTCGGCACCGGTGACGCGCCTCCGGGGGCCGAAGGCGGGCAGTCCGGGAGGGGACTCCGATTGAACGGCTGACGGTGGCAGCACCGACTCCGATCTCCCGAGACCGCAATAGCCAGTCTACGACGACAAAGGCCCCGCCCACCCGTGAGGTGAGCGGGGCCGTCGTGTGCCCGGAGTCAGCCGCAGTCGCGGCCGTCCACGTCAGCAACCCGCAGCTCGGCGACGTACTGCGCGGAGGCGTCCCCGCCGTCGCGGTACACACCCGTGTGGCGAGCGGCCACCATCACGAGCCCGAAGTCCCGCCCGTCCGGCATGCGCAGGTAGCGCAGCGGGCGGTCGTACCGGTCCAGGTCCACGTCCGGCTCCTGTCTGAGCTCCACGTGCGTTCCGGACGGCAGGAGACGCCGCGCCTCGCCTGTGGCCTCACCGCCGCCACGGGTACCGCGCTCGCAGGAGTCGATCCCGAGCAGTCGCACAGCCACCTCGCGGCCGTCCTGCGTTACCCGCACCGTGTCACCGTCGACGACCCGCGTTACCACCACCTGCTCCCCCGTCACGCCGGCGAGCGCGGTCGGGACCGGGCCGGCACACGCCCCCAGCGCCACGCTCGCGACCGCGGCCATGAAGGCGAGACGCGCCGTGCGGACGCTAGTTCCGGAACCGTCGACGCGATCCGCGCCCCGACGCACCCGGGCGTGCACGCGCGCGCGTGCCCGGGCGCGATACGCGGAACCCGCGCACGGCGCCACCAGAACTACGAGCCGATGCAGGAATCCGCGAACACGCTCGCGACCTGCAGCGTTCCTCATCGTGCCCCCGTTCCCGAACCGACCGGGACGCGATCCGACGGCCAGTCTTCCTTCGGGATCGCCTTCCAACGGGTGGCCTTGCCGTTCCCGTCCCGCTGCGCCTTCCCCTCACGCTCGAGCTGCCCCAGCACCTTCGACGCCCATCGCGGCGAGTAGCCGTGCACCGACGCGATCGCCGACGACGCCACCCACCCCTGAGTGGCGAGGGTGCCCCACACCGCCATGAGGGTCTGATCATTGGTGGTCATCCGCCGCCGCGCTGGCTCCCGCACCGTCTCCGGCTCCGGGACGGTCTCCGGCGCCGGGGGGACGGCGGGGAGCTCGCGGGCCGCAGCGCTGCCCTCGACCGTTGCAGGCCCGCCCGCGGGGTCCTCGAGCGCCGGCCGCCCCCCCTCCTCGTCGTCGTCCCCGTCGGTGTCGGTGGCGTCGTCGAGGGACTCCCCTTCTCGCTCCGGAGGTCGCCGGTTCCGGTTCACCCACAACGGGTGATCAGTCAACGCCTCGGGGGACGGCTGGTGGTCCTTCCACGCCTCCACCATCGTCGCGATCGTGGCGTCGTCGAGGTAGTCGACCCGGAGCCGCTGACCACCGGACTCCGTCGTCGGACCGATGTGATGCGCGGTGCCGGGCTTGTCCATCGGAAACGTCGACGTCCGCGCCAGCGCGAGTGGCACGATCTGGGCGGCGTCCTGATCGCGGGCGCACCGGAACACCGTCCGGAACATCGTGAGCTGCTGCTTCGCGGTCTCCCCGCCCAGGGACGCGTCCACGCCGTACTGGGTGGTGCCGCGGACCTTCCCGGCGTACTTCCGGAACAGCCGCAGCCCCGACGTCCACAGCGCGACCCGCTGCTGAACCTCGTGCTCGGCGTTCGCCGCGTCGATGAGGCTCGCAGTCTGGTCGAGGAGCTGCGGGGCGAACATGGACGCGAGCTCGTCGGCGACGATCGTGAACCCGGGCCGCTTCTTCGACGGCTTGTGGAACCGGCTCCGCATGTTCGCGCCGCGGTGCTCGCACAGGGCGATCACCCACCGCAGCGAGTCCATCGCCTGCTCCGGGGTGTAGCAGAACCACACCGTGCAGTCCGCCCAGGCGCGGAGCTCGGCGGCACCGTACGAGAAGTCCCAGACGATCAGCATGTCGTCGACGGCGCGCGCAGAGATCGCGCAGTCGACGTTGGCCTCCGACGACTTCCCCGACCCGGTGACCCCGATCGACACGCGGTGCTGCCCGCCCGCGCCCTTCCCTTCCCGGCCGTCGAGGTACAGGGCGGTGTTCACGACCTCGCCGTCGTCGGTGGTCCCGAGCCGCTTCGGGCCGGCGATGCGGTCCATCGTGAGGTCGAGGGGCGGGGCGACGGTCTCCCGAGCCACGGTGCGGACCACGAACGTCACCTCCGCCTCCCGCTCGGACTCCTTCATCGTGACGTCGCGTGCGCGAACACCGAACAAGGCCGCGATCCGCGGGATCGAGGCCCGGTACATGTCGTGGGTGTGCAGGCGCCGATCCTCGCCGCGCTTCGGCGACACCTTGAGGGAGAACCATCCCGCGCCGGCGGCGAGCGCCCGGGCCGCGGTACCCGGCAGCCCGACCTCCGCGCCGTCGCCCCACGCGGACACATCGAGCTCCACCTCCACCGACAGCCGCACGCGGCGATGCTGGAACCACGCCGCCCACAGAGGGGCGAGCAGCACCAGCCCGACCACGGCGAGCCACACGGTGGGCCCGAACCACGACACCGCCGCCGACCACCCCCCCGCCGACACGAGCGCGCCGATCGCGAACACCCGCTCCACGTTCCGGCGGCCGGACAGCCACACCCGCTCCCACTGCGACGACGACTCCAACGGCTTCGGGACCGCGGAGCGCTGCGGCAGGTCCGGGATCGAGCATGCCGACACCCACACCCCCCACACCCACAGCGCCGTGAACACCGCCGCCGCCACCACGTACAGGTGCGCCAGCGTCCCGACGACCCCGAGACCCACTGCGACCAGCGGCGGCAGCGTCACGTGCCGGGTGGTGCGCAGCGTCTCCGACCACCCGGCGATGACCTCGTGCGCCGGCCGCGGGGCCACCGGCTGGGTGGGGCTCACCGACGACCACCCAGCGCGGCCTGGCCGCCGTCACGGAAGTTCGGGGCCACCGCCGCGATTTCCTCGGCGGCCTGCTTGCCCTCCTGTAACGCGTGCTCGGCGGACAGCACGTAGGTCGTGGCGAGCGCGAGCTCCCGCGAGATGTTGTTGTCGATGCCCTCCGCGTTCCGCATCGTGTCCGTCGCCCGCAACAGCGCCTCGGACTCCCCTCGGATGTGCAGGGTGGCGGCCTCGAGCAGCGGCGGCACGTCGTGAATCTGCAGCCGCTGGGCCGACACCACCACGCTTGAGCCGACCCCGAGGGCGTAGGCGGAGCCGGTGTTGAGCTGCGACTGGATCGCGACCACCGACGCCCCCGAGTCCCCGTTGCCCCGGTAGTCCGGAGTGATCGACGCGAGGTAGGTGGAGTGCTGCGCGGCCCGCTGCAAGCACTGGACCGCGGCCATCATCGCCTGCATCGCCCGAAACAGCGCCTCGGAGATGCGGGTGTCGGCCCCGTCGGCGTTCTTCGACCGCTCCCACGCTGCCGCGAGCACGTACGCCTCGCCCTGGGCGTGCTGGGCGCCTGCGTCGAGCAGGGAGGGCAGGTCGTGCACCTGCAGCGCTTCGCCGCCGTTCGCGACGACGTCCGATCCGGCGACCGCTGAGGTGCCGGACTGGGACGGGACGACTGGTCGGGACATGGTTCCTCCGGTGGTGAGCGGTGTGGATGTCACTCGGATCGGCTCCACCGCTGTGGGGCCGTCCTGGTCGGTGTCGGGGGTCTCGTCGGGCGTCCAGCGGCAGCGGGTGAGGTGCCCGTCGAACTGGGCGGCGGTGCCGTCCCACCCGCACTGGCAGTGGATCAGCCACCTCTGGGCCTCGCGGTTGCGGCGACGGTCACGCCAGGTGTCCCGGAGCCCGGTAAGCCATCCGCGGGCTATCGACATGGGATCTTCGGTGACCCACTCGAACCCGGGCGCCTGCCCTGCGGGCCGGGGTCGTGGGGTCGCGAACGCCGCCCATCCGTGCGACGACGTCTGCGCGCCGCGGTTCCGGAACGGGCTCCGCGACTGCGGTTCCGGCACATCCCGGCCGTGCGCGTTCTGGTGGTGCGGCACCCACTCCCACCGCGGCAGGCGCTCATCGCAGTGGTCGCAGTCCCGCGGTCGGGCGCCGAACCCGAACGCGGCGACGTCGTCACGCCACTCACCCCACCGAGCTCGACCCGGGGCGAGGACACGACGAGACAGGAACCGCCACGACGGCACCAGCACCCGGCGTCGGGTCGTGGCCCACGACTTCCGGGTCAGAGACCACCCGGCCTGGCCAGCCCGCCACGACACCCGCGCCACGGCGGCGATCACCGAGACGACCACCTGCACGTCGCGGACCATCCGCTGACGGCGCACCTGCCGTTCCACCGCGGCCCGATTCCTCTGCTCGAGCCGGTCCGCCCGGGCCCGCGCGGCGGTCGCACGACGCTCTGCCCACGTCTGTCCCTGCGCACCGCTGGGCTTCGCCGGCCGAGTCGGGGGCCGCTTCGTCCTACTGGGACTCATCGCCGATCCACCGTCGACACGACGCCCGACGTCGGCGCAGACGTCTCACCGGGGGCGGTGCTCGTGATCGCCCCGTACAGGATCGCCCCACACACAGCGGCGGCCACCACGGCGAGCGCTGGGGCGCCGCGGAGCCGAACGAGGACGGCGAGCCCACCGAGGACGACCAGAGAAAGCAGGATCACGACGGTCGACATCGGGACTTGAGTCGGCAGCACCTCGTTCGCGCGAGCGAGCTGCCCTACGGTTCTCATGCTTCCGTTCGACTCCTCGGGTCGTTCGGTTGAAGTCCCGGGGCGAGGGCTGCATCCCTCGCTCCGGGGCGCTCTTGTCCTAGCTGTGTCCCGGCCCGTCCCGGGACGACCGGGCGGCGTCCTGCACCCGCCTGGCCTTCGTCTCGCCGATGCCGTACCGCTTCCGGATCGCACCGATACCCGGCACCGTGCCCTCGGCGGCCACGAGGTCCCTGACCAGCGCTTCGTCCGGCCGGTCGGACCAGTCGACGGTGTCCCGTTCCCTCGGGTCGGGAGTGGGACAGGGGTGGGACGGGGCCGGGTCGTCCCGGGTCGTCCCGGGACGCCGCCGCTGCGGTGCCAGTGCCGCCAGCTCGTCGTGCAGCCGTCGCAGCGCGATCCGCTCACGCACCTCGTCCTGCGCCACCCGCACCCGCTCCACCGCCTCGCGGCGCTCGGCCAGCGACCCCCAGCCGTAGTCGGCGGGCGACTCGGGGAGCAGGTCCGGCGAGCGGCGCAGACGGCGCAGGAGGCGCATCACGACCCCTCCCGGACGATCTCCACGATCCGGCGCGCGGCGTCGAGGGTCTCCGGCTGCCCGGCCACGGCGAGGCCTTCGGCGTCGAGCTGCTCGGCGACGTCGTCGGCCTGGTGTTCCGGGTCGGTCTCGGAGGCGACGACGGACCGGAGGCGGTCGGCGATCCGGAGGGACTCCCGGCCGCCCTCGGCGAGCAGTCCGGCCTCCAGGAGCACGCCGACGATCCGGCCGTTGCCCTCGGTGGCGTAGCTGGGGACGCCGCGGGGGCTCACGCCGTCCCTCCTCGCGGCTCGGGCACGACCCGCAGGGACTGCCCGGGCGCCTGCGCGGCGGCCTCCAGCGCGTCGGCGAGGTCACGGGCCCCGGCGGCGGTGAGGTTCGCGGGGGCGTGGACGGTGATGCCGCCGCAGTTGGCGAGCACCGTCCAGCCGTCGCCGCGCCAGGTGGCCCAGCCGCCGCTGGTCGATGTCGGCGCGGGGAGGTCGCGGGCATCGCGGCCACCCCCGGGCATCACTGGCCCGTCCCCTCAGTCGCGTCGCTGAACACCTCGGAGTGAGCGGACTTCCACTCCTGCCAGTGCCTCATGGGGTCGCCCGCGATGGTGTGGACGCGGTCGAGCACGGCCGCCAGGGTCAAGGGCTCTGACTCGCGGTCGGGCCACCAGTGCGGCCCGGACTCCCAGGTCCGCTTGCGGTACTGCCAGCCGCCATCCTCGGGCCGCTTGCGCAGGATTGCGAGATTCGCGCCGCCGTCGATGTCGTACGGCGCGAACTCGGCCATCACGGCCTTGAAGGTGTCGCGGTACCAGTGCTCGCGGTACTCGTCAATGAACGAGGCGATCATGCGAGCCTCGTCGTCGGTGGGCAGCAGGCCCGCCCAGGGCGACCACTTGTTGGGCTCGACCACGACGACGGAGCAGACGTAGTTCCAGCGGTGGTACTCGTTCGTCACAAACGGAACCCGCAGGCTGGTGGCCAGCTCGGTCTGTTGCGGCGAGATGTCCTCTGGGTCGTACTGGCGACGGCGGTAGTCCTCGGCGACATTCATCATTCCCCGCTCCTCTCGGCTCGCACTTCCCGGATGACCTGCCCGACGTGCTCGGCGATCTCCACGGCCGCCTGGTGGGCGGCTGCCCACGACGCGCCCGCGCTGTGGATGCGGTAGGCGAGGACGGTGACGAGCTGGTCGTGCTCGTCGGCGGGTCGCAGCGGCGCGGGCTGCTGGCCCGGGTCGGTGGTGGCGATGGCAGGCATCAGCGAGCCACCCACTTGACCCGCAGGTCGTAGTCGTCCATGTCGGCGTCGATGCAGTGGACGTCGTCCGCGGACTCCTGGATCAGGTGGTCGCGAAACATCTCGGGAAGGTGTCGCACCCCGACGATCGCCTCGTGGATCTGCTGCGGAGTTGGCAGCTCGCCGTCCTCGCCATAGAGCTCGAACCAGTCGCCGAAGTCCTCGGCCCACTTCGCGGGGTCCAGCTTCAGGCGGTAGGTCCCCTTGACCTCGTAGGTCAGCTCCAGCATCGGCCGCTCGTCCGACGGCACATCGGCCCGCTCTGGCGTCTCGCTCATCCCTGCTCCCCCGTCGTCCGGCGACGTCCCCGCCGCTCGATGTCTCCGTCGGTGAACCAGCCGATCCGTCGCCGGACCGACTCGTGGCCGAGGCCAACCCGGCGGGCAAGCGTCCGCAGAGACACCCCGTGGAGCTGCCACAGCGCCGCCAGCCACATCCCGGACTGCACGGCGCTCTGCACCTCCACGGCCCTCGCAGCCTGAGCGCCAGCCCAGAGGGCATCGACGCCGAGCCCGGACAGGTCAGGCGGTTCGCTCACCTCGGCGAGGGCCCGTTCGACTCGATCCTCGATGTCGGCCACCCGCTCAGCGTCCTGCAAGCGGGACACTTTGTCTACATGTGCACGCACAGTGCTCATCTCACTAGTCAACCTGTTTCAGGCACATGCGTCCCAGTCCCGCGCTCAGAGCACTGCAGCGCACCGCCAGAGCGTCCGACGTCGCATGATGGGTCGGCTCGTGTCCGTGCCCCCCTGCCGACCTACCCTTCGGAGCGAACGAGAGGCAAGGCGCGAGGGGGGCGACGGAGTGACGTACGAGAGCGCGGCGGGCAGAACAGTGCCGATCCCGAAGCGGACCGGTCGGCCTCGACCGCTCGTCACCGAGCAGGAGGTCATGGTCGTCGAGCTCCCGCTGACGACCCTGCCCGACCGCGCCTGGGCGACGCTCTTCGAAGCCGCCCGGAAGGACCATCCGCACCGCGACATCGGCTGGGTACACCCCGGTGCCATGTCCGAGGTCACGGGCGAACCCGTGATCCGGTTTCGGCTCCTCGAGCGGGACAGCCTGCTGGAGACCGTCGACGAGATAGAACGGGCCATCAAGGACGCCAGCGACCGCTGGGTGGCCGAACCGGCCGTTGCCGAGCTTATCGCCAAGCAGCAGCGGATCGACGCGCTCCAGGGCTTCCTCAGCCGCGTCGCCGAGACATAGGGACCCGACGGGCGGAGCGCGCGCGGGACAGGAGGACGCCGGTGAAGGACCTCGCGGCTGCCGTCGACGAGGCGATGCTGCCCGCGCTCGAGGACTGGTTGCGCGGGGTGCTCGCCGTGGAGCGGGCTTACGAGCCGGACCCGCCGACGGTGATCAGGAAGATGGCCGAGAACGGGCTCACCGACCCGGAGCTGGAGTGACCTCGGCGCACCCGCACGCGGGCGGCACGCTGCACCAGCCGGCGAACCCGAAGCCGGACACCGCGGTGCCGCCGCACCACGCGGTGCACCCTTTCCGCGAGGTGTGCTGGTGGGAGTGCGACCGCTGGCGCGTGGGCAGGGTCGATGCCGCGAACCGGGAGCGGGCGCTGGTGTTCCCCACCGACGGCGGCGACCCGTACCCCCGGGTGTTCGTCGGCGACGAACTCGACGACCTGCGGGTGCGGCCTGCGGACTCTACCTCTCGGACTCCGCGGCCATGATCTGTGCGTAGAGCGCATCAGCCCGGTCCTTGAATCCAACGTCTTGCTCGATCGGGGTTCCGTCGCGCATCGCGCGTCGACAGGAGAGGCATCGACGTCGGCCGCGTTGGAACTCGTAGTCCCTCAGGTTGGGCGGCCGGAGCAGATGGCCTCGTCGACATCGGACCGATCGTCCAGGCGAGTGGCGACCATGCAATCGAGTGTCGTCAGCGTTCTCTAGTGCGGTACCCCAGCGCACGTTGCTCGCCTGGTTGTTCGTCGGGTCGCCGTCGAGGTGACGAACAACGGTCCCGGAGTCAGGCGGTGCGCCGTGGAAGGCCTCGCAAACAAGCCGGTGGACCAAGCGGGTGCGCTGTGGCATCCCCAGATTCACGCGGGCATAGCTCCCGCCGGGGTCGCGAGTACGCAGCAGACGCCCATGTCGGACCTGAGTGCGCCCCATACCGTCGACATAGACCTTGGCTACGCGGCGGACGCGACCCTGATCGCTGATCTCATAGTCGCCTTCGTAGCCAGCGATTGGTAGCCACAGCTCGGTCGTCTCGTCGATCCAACGATCGTTGCCCACGGACCCGTAGCTTACACTGCGAGCGGCCCGGCTGTCCCGACCCGTGGTGGCGCGACGGGCTGCGCGGGCCGTGCACGAGCGAGGGTCGGTCGTCGACGCGGATGCGCACCTACGCGCCCGGGGAGGAGTGGCACCGCCAGCTGGCCCCGGAGCGACCCGTGTAACGCTGCGTGTCCGGTTCGCGAGACTCCGGCCAGAGCGGGCCACAGAGGTTCCGCCCGACCCGGGGGGACCACCGTGACGTACCCGTACGCGCCGCCGCCGCACCAGCCGTACTTCCCGCCGACGGGGCCACTCCAGCGCTCCAACAGCATGGCGACAACGGGCTTCGTCGTGGCTCTCGTCGGCGCGGTGCTCTCGATCATCCCGCTGCTCGGGATGGTGGCCTGGATCGTCGCCCCGGCTGGGCTCGTCCTCTCGATCATCGGCCTGGTCCGTGCCGGCCGGCTCGGCGGGCGGGGCATGGCGGTTGCCGGTGTGGCCCTCGGCGGGCTCGGGCTGCTGATCTGCACGATCTGGGTGTTCGGGCTTGCCGCCGCGTCCCCGCCGAGCAGCTCGTTCACCTCCGACCAGCCGTACTCGTACACGGCGCCGTCCTACTCGGCTCCCGCTTCCCCGGCCGCTCCGACCACCTCGGCCATGCCGTCGGTCAACGGGCCCTTCGATGACGGCACGTACCTCGTCGGCGAGGACATCGCACCGGGCACCTACCGCACCGATGGGGCGTCGGAGGACGACCTCTTCCAGTACTGCGCGGCGATCCGCCAGGACGAGAACGGCAACGGCATCGGGTGGCCGGAGTCGACGAACACGGGCCCCGCGTTCGTGACGGTGCGTCCGAGCGACGGGCGGGTCCAGTTCGTGGGCGACTGCACCTGGACCCGCCGCTGACCCTGGACACGACGAAGCGCCCCCGCCCCGCGGCCCGAAGGCCACAGGACGGGGGCGTTCGCGTCGCGCTCCGTCGGGGGGTGAGCGCGAGTCAGCGGGGCGGGAACCGGCGCAGGATCCAGCCGAACGCGAGGGCGAGCAGGCAGCTCACGACCAGCCAGGACCCGAAGAACAGGACGAGCCCGCCGAGGACGTCGCGCACATCAGGTGACGGGTCGGGGGGTCTCGGGGCCGACCTTCGCGACCACCTGAGTGCGCAGCCAGAGCCCGACGCCGACGGTCACGAGCGTCATCACGGCGCCCTGGACGTCCGGGGCGAGCTGCCAGCCGAACGCGAGCGCCACGGCGATCAGCGCCTGCGCGACGCCGGCGACCGCCGCCGCTGCCTTCTCCTGCGACAGCCCGGCGGCGGTGATGAAGCCGGCCACGGCGACGATCGCCGCGTTCAGGGCGCCCTGCTGGCCTTCGGTGAGGTGCAGGCCGAGGCTGGACAGGATGAGCAGCAGCGGGGCGCCGACGCACTGTGCGAGCTGGGCGATCTCGCGTCCGATGCGCATGGGGTCTCCGATCAGGTGAGGTTGAGTGTGCGGAAGACCTGCGGTCCGGCGACGCCGTCGACCGTGAGGCGGGCATTGCGCTGCAGGTGCTCGACGCTGCGCTTGGTGGCGGGGCCGAATTGGCCGTCCGCGACGAGACGGAGGTCGGGGTACCAGGCGGCGAGGACGCGCTGGAGCTCGGCGACGTCGGGGCCGCTGTCGCCCTCGCGCAGGGTGCGTCGACCGCTCCCGCCTCCGCTCTGGCCTGGCGGGACGACGACGCCGGAGAGGCGGCGCTCCCAGTCGTCGACGGCGGCCTCCAGCCAGCGGCCGTACTCCTTCGCCGCGTCGATGCTCTTCGCGTACGACCGGCCGCCGTTGTAGAGCGCGCCGGCCTCCCGCCACGAGCCGCCCGCGCGGAAGCATCGGGCGAGCTCGCGGGCACCCACGATCATGTTGACCCGGGGCACGTGCAGTCCGCCCTCGCGCTCGGCCTGGTCCTGGAACTCGGCCCAGGTGAGCTGCGACGGCCCCCAGCCCTGCTGGCGGTTCCGGTGCTTGCCGGCCGGGCCGCGCCAGCGGAGGTAGGCCTCGGTGACAGCCCGGTTCCCGGCGTCGCCGCCCTTGCTGTAGGCGCCGCCGGCCTCGACGCGGTCGTTGCCGATGACGTTACGGCCGCCGTAGGACTCGCGCTTGAGCTTCGGGGCCATGGCGGGCAGGGGTAGCCCGGAGGCCTGCGCGGCGGCGATGACGTCGCCGGGGTCGGCGACGATCCCGCCCGCGCGCAGGATCGCAGCAGCGTCAGCCACGGGTGTCTCCTCGGTGGTCGGTGTGCGCCAGTGGTGGCGGCCGGTGGCCGGCCAGAGGTGCTCGGCGGCGAGCTGGGCGAAGATCGGGGTCTCGTCCACCGCATGCTCCGCTCAGCTCTGCACGCAGCCGAGGCCCTGCTCGCCGGACAGGTAGGTGACCGGCTGCAGGGTGGTGCCGTCGGGGCAGGTGGGTCCGGGGGGTCCCGGCGCTCCGGCCTCGCCGGGCTCGCCGGCGGGTCCGGGCGGTCCGGCGGGGCCGGTGGCTCCCGCGGGTCCCGCCTCCCCCTGCTCGCCCTGCACCGACAGCCCGGGCGCGCCCTCCACGCCGCGCGCCCCGGTGGCCCCCTGTGCCCCTGTGAGGCCCTGTGGGCCGGCGAGGGTGAGTCCGTCGGCCCCGGGCTGCCCGGGCGCTCCGGGCGCTCCTGGGACGCCGACAGAGCCAGCGGGGCCCTCGGGGCCCGGCTCACCGGCCGGTCCGGTGGCCCCCGGGGTGCCGGCGACCCCGCGCAACCCGGACGGGCCGGACGGGCCGGCCACGGTGATGACGCCGGCGCCGCGCTCCACGACCTCGAACGCGGTGCCGCACGCGCCCGGTCGGATGCGTTCCACCTCACCGGCGAGCCCGCCCGCGCACAGCGCCGCGACCGGGTCGGAGGTGGTCTCGGCCTGGTCCTGCGCGACCAGCAGGCCCCCGACGCCGAGCGCGATCGCTGCGGCGACGACGAGGGCGAGCGCGACGCGGGCGGGCCAGGAGCGGATCAGGCCGTCGAGGTGGCGCCCGAAGCGGCGGGTGCGGGTCGGCTGGTCAGCCACATTCGCTCCCCTGCTCGCGGCGGGTCTGTTCCCGGGCGGCGTCGCGGGTCTGCTGGACGCGGCGCAGGTCCGCCTCGAGCTCGAGGCGGGATTCGCGCTGGGTGCGGCCGTCGGGCTCGAGGAGGCGCCGGTTGGCGGTGGCGATGGCGCCGACGAGGTCGTCGATGGCGCGTCCGCGTTCGTCTAGGGAGCGCTGGTAGGCGATGTTGAGGCAGTCCTGGTGTTGGACGCGGTCCCAGGCGAGGTAGGTGCCGAGGCCGATGGCGATCACGAGCAGCGCCGAGCCGATGCGCGGGGCCCAGGAGCGGGCCCAGGAGCGCCAGCGTGGGCGGGTGCGGGGCGCTGCGCGCCGTCCGGCGGTCACCGGGGTCCCTGCCTTCCGTCGCGGCGGTGGCGGCTGGTGCGAGCCTCGAGCGGGTCGGTGTCCGGCTCCGACGGTTCGGCAGGCTCGGGCGCTGCCGTGTCAGGCTCGGCGCGCTTCGTGGTGAGCCCGAGGGCGCCGAGCACCGCGGGGTACATGACGTGGATGGCGGTGTCGCCGGTGCCGAGGAAGACCTGGCCGATGATGTTCACGCCCTCCAGCAGGGTGAGGGCGATGACGATCGCCACCGCCACCGGACGCGGAAGCACCGCCGGGCCCTCCTCTGCTCACGCGCTCGGGGCAGGTGCAGGGCGGGGCGCGCGTCGGGTTACACGGGCCAGGTGGACGGGAACGGGCGCAGGTCGATCACGTCGCGCAGCCCGGTCTTCGTGGCGCGGCGCCTGATCTTCACGACCCGGCCGGTGACCGACGGGGCGATGCCCTGTGGGTCGAGCAGGCGCACCGCGTCGAACAGCTCGAGGCGCGGGTCACCCTTGATCGGGATGTTGGTGAGCGGCGGGACCGGCTTGTCCAGCTCGTTGCGCAGCTGCACGGCAACGGGGGCGAGGGTGTCGAGGCGCTGGCGCCACTCGGTGAGCGCCAGCGGCAGGGTCCGGGACCCGTACTTCGCGATGGAGTCCGGCGCGGTGTGGACCTGCTGGACTTCGGGGCGCTTCTCGATGCGCAGGCACCCGACCTTGAGGGCGGGGATGTTGGGCTCGCCTGCCGTGGGGCTGTAGGCGGCGAGGCGGGCGGCGACCCCGGAGTCGTTGCGGATCCGGAGGCGGGCCATGCGCGGGGCGATGTGCTCGAGCTGGGCGCCGACCCCGGTGTTGATCAGGTTGTTGTCGGTGCGCAGGGGGCAGTAGATGTTCATGTCGCCGCGCGAGGCCGCTTCGGAGTAGTTCTCCGGGGTCTGCGCGGTGAGGAATCCCAGGTAGGGCACGGTGTGCGCGGTGATCGGGATCTCGAACAGGCCGATCGTGTAGGCGGGGACGAGGAACTCCCAGGGGTCCTGCGAGTCGTAGAGGACTTCCTGCTCGTACTGCGTGTACCCGGCCTGCGCGCGGACGCTGATGATGTTGCGGACCGAGTCGACGCGAGTCGGCATCGACAGATCCAGCAGCGACACGTCCGCCGTCACCGTCTTCACCGCGGTGGAGGCGGTCAGCGAGGCGCGGGGCCGGAAGAAGAACTGGCCGTCGGTCATGCGGTTGCCGCTGGTGCCGAACTCGGCGCCGATGACCTCGTCGAGGAGCTCGACGGAGTCTGCGCCGACGACGTCGGGCAGGTAGGTGAGGTGGTTGCGGCCCTTGCCGATCTCGGCCTGCGGGGTCCACGTCTCGCCAGGCCACTCCTCAGCCAAGGACGTCGACGGCGGTGACGCGGCGCGCCACACCTGGAAGTCCTGCCAGGGCAGCGAGCACCAGGTGTTGATCTGCGCGTTAGCCAGGAGCAGCTGGTCGGTGGAGAAGTCGTAGGTGACGCTAGAGGTGCGCACGACGGTCGCTCCGTCGACCCGGTGGACGATGTCGACCTTGCCGTCCCCGCGCCACACGACGTGGACGCCGACGTAGCGCCAGGCAGCAGCCCCCGACACGGGCAGCGAGTAGAGGTCGTTGCGGGCGCCGTCGCACACTCGGATGCCGAGTCCGCCGGACGGTCTGCACACCAGCGAGATGCGCTTGCGGTTGACCGCCGCGTACCCGTCCGGGAAGGAGTACGGGAACAGCGAGAACACCTCGCGGGTCTGGCTCTCGGTGAGCCCGCCCGGGACGTCGTGGGTCGCACTGGTGCCGCAGTACACCCATCCCTGGAGTCCCACTCCGAGTTCGAGCGGGATGGCGGCCGTGGCGTAGTGCTGGACGTAACCGCCCCGGACGCCGCCCGCGTAGCCACCGGTGGTGTCGTACTTCCCGCACCACGAGCCGTCGTTCGCGAGCAGGCCGAACACACCCGGTGTCCAGAGAGCGCCCGTTCCGCCTCCGAACGCCAGCCCACCGGAGGCGCGGGTCATGTCCCCGAACGGTGGACGGGTATGACCCACCTCGGCGACAGCACCGCCGTGCCCAGTCACCGACAAGATGCCGCCCGGCCGCGGCGGCGGGGACGCGTAGATGCCGTTGCGGCGCAGGATGAAGTCGACGACCCACTGGGTGTTGACGTCGAAGATGTTGCCGTAGGTCGCCGTGCGGTCGGGGTACTGGATGAACGCCGGCAGGGTGATGTCGGTCCGCATCCGGTCGGCGGCGTCCAGCGCCTCCAGCTCCACCGTGCCGTCCGGCCGCGGGTCCACCGTGTTGACCGGCCCCACGAACTGCGAGATGAGCCGGGGCCCGGCCGCAGTGCGCAGGCCGAGCTCGAGGTTGACGTCCGGACGCCCGACCAGCGGCACCCCGTACAGCGGGGAGTCGGTGCGCAGCGGCGACAGGGTCTGCGCGATGTCCAGCTCCGCGTAGCCGCCCGACGAGAGCCGGCGGCGACCCTTGAGGGTGGCGGTCAGCTTCGCGATCGACTGCCCGTCGACCA
The DNA here is from genome assembly GCF_037400275.1 of Actinomycetospora aeridis. Taxonomy (NCBI): domain Bacteria; kingdom Bacillati; phylum Actinomycetota; class Actinomycetes; order Pseudonocardiales; family Pseudonocardiaceae; genus Actinomycetospora; species Actinomycetospora aeridis. Next base: position 287,079 of record NZ_JBBEGL010000002.1, read on the forward strand.
GCGACACCTCCGGCGGCAGGTCGGTGGCGAGCGCGCGCTCCACCTCGACGGACTGCACGAACTGGGTGAGGTCGGACTCTGGGTTGAGGTAGAGACCGTTCGCGGACCAGTCGGCGCGCAGCCGCGCGATCGGGACGCGGGAACGGGCGTCGACCGCCGCAGCCAGGTCGGTGTCATCGGGCAGCTGCACCCTCAGACCTCCCCGACGGTCAGCTCGAGCGCGCGGCGGCCCAGCACGCGGTAGCCCTCGCCGAACTCGGTGAGCAGCACCTCGGCCGCGCCGCCGCCGGGGGACCAGTCGGTGGCGTTCCCGGCGGGGAGGTGTTCGGCCTGCCAGCCGATGGTCTGCACGTCGGCGCCGCCCGATCCGGACACGAGCCCGACCCGGAACGAGACCGACGCCGCCGCAGCGGGCGCGATCGCCTGGATGCGCTGCCACGAGCTGGTGAGCGTCGTCGAGGAGCCCGCGTAGGTGGCGCCAGGCGTCTCCCCGTAGACCGAGGCCAGCACCGACCCCGACCCGCGGACGTAGGCGGAGAACACGGTGCGGCGCCCGAGCAGCGGCATCCGGCCCCACTCGGCGATCTCGGAGTACAGGACCCCGACCCCGGGGACCGTCCAGTGGGCGCAGGAGTCGACGAGCCCGACCAGCTCGGTGTCGGCGGGCTGCCCGAGCCCGATGATGTCGAAGGCCGTCGTACCGGCGGTGATGTAGGCCCACGGAGTGGAGGTGGGGTCGCCGAGCCCGGCGGGGGTACGCGACATCGACCCGCACACCGCGACGTCCGGCGAGAGCAGGTTGGGGACCATCGGGTCCAGCAGACGCAGCGCCGACGCCCGGTACGGGGAACGCCACCGCCCGACCAGCCGCTGAGCCTGCCGGGCGTGCGCCAGGTCCCACCCGAACACCCACGACCGCTTCGTGGCCCACACGTCCTCGGACAGGCCCCCGCGCAGCCCGCGGTCGGTGCCGCCGATGCGCTCGTGGTCGACCTTGACGCCCTTGCGGGCGGGGATGCCGGGCAGCTCGGTCATGGCGCCGAGCGGTCCGAGCAGGAACCGGTCGAGGTAGCTCATCGGGGCAGGCCTCCCGCGACGAGCCCGCCCCGGCGGCGGACGTCCTGGACCTGCACGCGCCGAGTCGCGGTCGCGATGTCCCGCGAGGACACGATCGGCAGCCTCTCCAGCTCGACACCGAACCGGTGGCCGATCGCGTGGGCGAGCCGTTCCTCGTCGAACGGCCTCTGCGCGGCAGCCGCGGCGCGCTGCTCGGCGCTGCGGTACAGGGTGGCCAGCTGCCGGCGCTGCCCGGTCGCGGCGACCCCCGCGAGGAACTGGTCCAGTCCGACCCCGCTGCTGTTCACGGCGAGGTTGCGAGTGCCTGCGGCGAGCCCGTCCTGCAGTTGCTGGGCGAGGCTCCGGCCGGCCATGCGGAACGCGGAGCCGCCGCCGGCGGCGAGCTGGGAGGCGTAGGTCGCGACGTCGCGCAGCACGCCCGCGAGCCCGCCGGTCAGCCCGGACTGGAGGCCCCGCATCAGGGCCTCGCCGTTGGGGACCAGGACACGGCGGTCGTAGGGCAGGGGACCCTTGATCGCCGCGATCCGGCGGGCCACCCCAGACATGAAGTCCATGACGGCGTTCATGCCGGCCTTCAAGCCGTTGAGCAGCCCGTTCATGATCGCCCGGCCCGCGTTGACCAGCAGCGAGCCCACGTTGCCGAGGGCGCCGATGATCTGGCCCGGCAGGGAGCGGACGAGCCCCAGCACCTGAGTCACCCCGCCGCGCACGGCGGCGACGAACTGGGCGAACCCGGCCCGGACGGCGGCGACCATGGCTGCCATCCCGGCGGTGACGGCGGCTCGCATCGATGCCATCCCGGACTGGACGGACGCGCGGGCCCCGGCCATCCCGGCGGCCACGGCGGCCTGCACCTGCCCCATCCCGGCCGACACGGCGCCCGCGATGGCTGCCATCGCGGCCCGGACGATCGCGGTGCACTGCGCCCACGTGGCCTGGAAGGTCTGCTGGACGACGGCCATCCCCATGGCCACGGCCATGGTCATCTGCTGCATCCCGAGCCGGACGGCGGCGACCACGACGGCCATCTGGGTGGTGACGATCACGGCGAGCTGAGCGAGCCCCAGCTGCGCGGCCTGCTGGAGCAACAGGAGCCCCTGCTGGGTCGCGAGGAGCGCCTGCTGCCACCCGAGCTGGAGGGCGACGACGACGAGGCCCATCCCGAGGGTGGCGGCCTGCGCGAGCCCGATCCCGAGGGACTGCGTCACCAGCATCGCCAGCTGGGTGAGCATCGTCTGGGTGGTCATCAGGGCCTGCTGCCAGCCGAGCTGCAGCGCGACGTTGACCAGCTGCATACCGGTGGCGACGGCCTGCGGGATGGTGATCGCCCACGTCGTGGTGACCGCGGTGACCATCTGCTGCAGCGCCAGCGTCGTGGCCTGCTGCACCGGAAGCCACCCCTGCGTGGCGGCGGCGCCGAGCCCCAGCAGACCGGCGGTGAACGAAGCGACCAGCGCTGTCGTCTTCTCGGTGACCATCGCGATGGCCTCGTCGAGCAGCGTGCGCAGCTGGTCGCGCCACGTCTCCCACGGGGTGATGTCGGGGCCGGGGACGTCCCCTCCGCCGCCGCCGGTGGGCAGGCCGGGCATCTCGAACCCGCCGATGGCGCCGAGCTGGCGGCCGCGGCCCATGTGGGTCATGGACTCCCACAGGTCGCGCAGCCAGCCGGCGACGTCCTTCACGACGCCGAGGAAGTCGGCGAACATGCGGATGCACGTCGGGATCATGTTGATCAGGCCGGTGAAGAACGCCATTGCGGCCGGGTCGTTGACCAGGTCGGAGAAGGCGGTCGCGACGTCTTCGAGGGCCTTGGCGAAGTTGTCCCAGACCGACTGCGGGATGTTCTCGAAGAAGCGGCCGATGGCGCGGGCGAAGGTGCCGAACGAGCGGCCCAGCGACTCCCAGTCGATCTTGCCGAGGACGCGCTGCAGCGACCCGAACGCGTCCTCGACGCCGGGCGAGGCCGCGGTGAAGAACTCGGTCGCGCCGACGATCAGCTCGTTGAACGCGCCCGCCGCGGCGTTCAGTACGCCGCGCAGCGCCCCCAGCGAGCGCACCATCAGCGACGACTCGCCGCCCTGGGAGAACCGGCGGAACAGCTCCGCCAGCCGGTCCCCGACCACCCCGACGATCGCCCCGAGCTCCCGGAACGCGCCCCGGACCGTGGCCGCCTGCAGCAGCGACGAGACCAGGTTCTTCAGGCCCGGCCGCATCCCGTCGATCAGGACCGACGTGTTCGCGAGCACGGTCTGCAGCTGCTGGATACCTTGGGTCGAGGTGAAGATCCCGGCCAGGTCCTTCATCAGCCCGGAGATCGACTTGGCGACGCCCTCGAACCCCACGCGCAGCTGCGGCAGCATCCGCGCGATGTCGCGGAACATCGGGGTCAGCTCGCGCTCGAACACGCCCGACACGGCCCGCTTGAGGTCCTCGAGGGCGGGCTTCGCGACCTGCGCGGCCTTCTTGATCCCGTCGAACCCGAGCGCCACCGCCGCCCCGGCCGCGGCAGCGCCGAACAGCAGCGCCGGCAGCGCCGACACCGCGGCGCCGACGGCGCCGACGGCGTAGGTCACCGCCCCGGCGACAGCGGCGACAGCGGAGGCCTTCGCTCCGAACCCGACCAGCGCGGCGTAGGCGTCGACGAGGGCCGCGACGATCGCGACCACGGCCAGCGCCGCGCCGGCGCCGACCTTGCCCATCTTCGACAGGCCACCGACCACGCCGGTCACGGCGTTGGCGCCCTGCGTCGAGGTGGAGATCAGCCCACCGAGACCGGAGGCGATCGAGCCGAGCACCCCGGGCACCCGGCCACCGACCGACAGCAGGTTCCCGAACATGCCGGCCAGCCCGCCGAGCGCGCCGCCCGCCCCGCCTCCGCTGTTGCGGCTGTGCAGCGAGCGCAGCTTCGCCTCGACCCGCTCGAGGTCCCGCAGCGTCTTGTCGACGTCGAGCCGGACCTCGGGGGTGACCTCCATGTGGTCGAGGCGCTCGAGCTGCGCGAGCAACGCGGTGCGCTTCGCCTCGGCCTCGAGGATGTCGAGGCCTACGTCGGGCTCGACCTTCTGCGCGTCCAGCTGCGCGAGTCGTCCGACCATCTCGGCCAGGCGGGCGTCAACCAGGCCGGTGGAGACGGAGACCGTCGGCTCGGCCTTCTTGTCGTCGACCGCGTCGAGGCGCTGCTCGACGGCGGTGAGCTCGGCCATCACCTTGGCGATGTCGACGTCGACCGTCGGCTCGGCCTTCTGCCGTCCGAGGTCCTCGAGCTGGCGGGTGACGCGCCCGAGCGCCGCCTCCGCCTTCGCGATCTTGAGGTCTACCTCGGGGGACGCGTCGAGCTTGCGGAGCTCGGTGAGGTCGGCCTCGATCTTGCGGGCGTTGGCCTCGGCCTCGCGGATATCGAGGTCGACCTGCGGGTTCGTCTTCTCCCGCTCGAGGGCCTCCAGCTTGCGCAGGAGCTCCTCACGCTTGAGCAGCGCCCGCTTCGTGTCGAGGTCGACCTCGGGCTCAACCTTGCGATTGTCGAGCTCGTCGAGCTCGCGGTCGACGTCGCTGCCTTCGACCTTGAGGTGCGCGACGAGCTCCCCGACGTCCACCGGCCACCCCCGGTCACGCGGTCAGGTGGCGGGCTCGCGTTCGGCCGGGCGGGGGCTGATGGCCTGGATGGCGTCCGGGGAGGTCAGGACCCGAGGTGCCCGTTCGAGGAGCTGACGGAAGACGGCGTCGCCGGAGAGGTGGTCGAGGTACCACCAGAACTCGCGGCGGCCCATTCCGGCCAGCTCGGCGGGGGTGATGCCGTACTCGCGTCGGAGGTCGGCGACGATGGCGCCCCAGTACTTGCGGAGAGGGCTTTTCCCGCCTCCGCCACCGCCGCGGCGTAGTCGCCGTCAGGGGTGCCGGGCACGGCGGCCGCGGCGGCGGCGCCGAGCTGCGGGTTCGCCTTCGCGGCTTCCTCGCGGGCAGCCTCGGCAGCCTCCAGCTCGTCAGCCTTCGTCATCGCATCGGCGAACGTGACCTGGCGACCCTGCACTCGCAGGGTCGTCCACGCGATGATGACCTTGAGCTGCTTGAGGCCGGCGCCGCGGTCGATCCAGCGCTGCAGGGTGTTCGCCCCGTACAGCGCGTCCACCATCTTGTGGAGGTCGGCGACGGTGTTCTGACGGCCGCGCTCGGAGAGCTGCTCCACCCACAGCGGCATGTCGTGCGGGATGGGGACGACCTCGCCGAGGATGCGGACCTGCGGCTTGGTGGTCTGGTACTGCGCCCAGAACGCGTCGAAGTCCTCCATCACGGGCCCGGCGTCGACCACCGGCGCCGGAGCTGTGCCGTTGGGCGGGAGGGCCTCGTCCTGGGCGTGTGGTGGCTGCTGGGGGGTCGTCACGGGCTCAGACCAGGGCCATGTAGGTCGGGGCGCCCGAGAGGTGCCAGGTGGCCTCGGACTCGGTCTTGTCGTTGACCTCGCCGGAGGCCTCCCCGAGCCCGCACCACGCGGACCACACCTCCCACGCCGACGCACCGGTCTGCGTGGTGTGCCGGAACCGGAACCGGACCAGCGAGTCCGGCCCGACGAGCTTCGCGACCGCGTACATGCGGGCCTGCCCGCTGTCGAGGACCCCGGCGTCGCGCTTCTCCCGGTAGGTGAGCTCGCAGATCGCGCCGCGCTGGGCGGCCTCCGACTCGTACCAGCCGCCCGAGTCGAAGGTGGTCGTGTCGAACTCCTCCTCGTTCTCCGAGCGGTCGATGGAGAACTCGGTGACGCCGCCGATCCCCAACCACGTGTTGGGGGTGGAGGACTCGACCTGGAAGATCCAGCCCCGGGCGTCGATCTGGGTCGCGGGCATGCTCAGGGCTCCCTAGAGACGGTGAGTGCGTGGTTGGTGATGTGGGTGAAGCGGCCGTTCTCGTCGGGGCCGCCGAGGGGGGCGACCTCGCCGTTCACCGAGGGCGCGCAGACGAGCCACGGGCCGCCCGGGAGCTGGACTCCGCCGGTGAGGTAGTGGAGGTAGTCGAAGACGTCCTCGGCCTTGCCGCGGCTGGTGCGCGGGTCGGTGTCGCCGCGGATGCGGAGCTGGACGCGGGGCTCGAGGTCGTGCGGCGGGCTGATGCCGCCGTAGCCGGTGACGGTGATCAGGCGGCCGGGCTTCGACGGGACGGCTTCGAGGAAGATCGGCCAGACGGCGTTGCCGGGGTACGCGCCGGTGGCCTGCCAGGTGCCGAAGCCCTGCGCGGCGAGGAGCGCGGCGAACGGCTGGAGCCAGCGGACGGGGACGCTCACTTGAGGTGCTTTCGAATTGCTGCCGCCATTATTGCTTTAATGGTCGACGATTCTTCGTTAAGCGGTCCCTCAACATATTTGCACGTTCTTCCAGGCGAATGGACCCACAATAGTTCTTCGTGCTGCCTTTGCGCATAATCCCTTAGACCCATTCCGCCATAAATGACGTTGAATGTGTGGGTCTTTTTTCCCCCACGCGCCCCGGATTCGACTCTTCCCGTTCTCTGAAGGTCGCCGGTCTCCAGCGGGACGCGCTGCTGGGTGATGCCGAGCAAGTACTCCGCGGCGGTCTCGGCGCCGTCGCGGGCGCCGTTGTCGAGGCGGGCCTTGGCCATGCGGATGCGCAGCGCCACGCCGCCCACCTCCTCGCGGTCGGGCGGTGGGCGGGACGCCTCAGGCGACGGTGATCTCGACGTGGTCGAGGGCGGTGACGAGCCCGGCGGAGTCGAACCGGGCCACGGACTTCACCCACGTCTGCGTGTCGTCGACGTCGACGAGCGAGCCGACGGGGACGGTGTCCGCAGCGGCGAGCGGCGCGAGGATCGGCCCGGCGGTGGTCTCGGAGTCCTTGTCGGTGCTGTCGGCGCGCTTGGGCTCGTACCAGCAGGCGAGGTCGAACGGCGTGCCGTAGACGGGGCCGCCGGCACCCTCGCCCTCGTAGGGGTGGACGGTGACGGTCTTGCGGTAGACGAGGCTGGCGAGGCTCACCGCGCCCCCTACGCTGGCCGATGTGGCGGTGTTGACGAAGGCGGAGGTCAGGGCCAACCGGGAGCGGTGGGCCGCCCTCCGCGAGCAGGAGCGCGCGGAGGCTCGTTGCCGCGAGAACGCAGCGTTCGCCTCCGCCAACGAGATGCCGCTTTCGGCCAGCCTGTGGACTGTTGAGGCGGAGGAGCACGCTCAGGAAGCGAACCGCCTCCGACCTCTCTGTCGCAGGATCGTTCGCAGACCGCCCCTGTAGAGGCTCCTCACCTGAGACTGATGCGGGCGGGCCGGAGCCCGGCGCGGCGGAGCACGGCGATCGTCTCGTCGGAGGCCGTCGACCAGTCCTCCCCCGAGGTGACGGCGGTGCTGGCCGTGGCGCTCGACCGGGAGGACAGGCCGATGGACAGCGCCCCGAAGGAGACCGACGTGGCCCCGGCGGCGCGGAGCTGGGCGAGCTCGGCTTCCGACCCGGCGTCGTCGTCGCCCTCGTAGGTGGCCTGTCCGGCGTCGATCCAGGTCTGGACCTGGGCGCAGGTGGCGTCGGCGAGGGCACCACGGACGAGCAGGCTGGTGGGCTGGCCGTCGTCGTCGGTGTCGTACACGGCGTGCGTGATCAGCCCGTCGACGACGCGGGAGGCGCGGGCGAGGAGGCGTCCGGCGTCGTCGGGGACGGCTTCGCCGAGGTAGGTGGCGAGGTACTCGGTGGTGGCCCAGACGGTCACGGTCTGCTCCTCACTGCGTGATCACCAGGAGGTCACGACCACGATGCCGGGGCCGCCCGCTCCTCCAGCACCGGAGGGCTGGCCATTCACCGAGGCGGACCCACCACCTCCACCGCCGCCGTACCGACCGCCGCGAGAGCCGTCGGTACCAGCCGCGCTCGCGGAGGCGCTGCCGCCGGGGCCACCCGTACCGGGCATGGCGCTGCCGACTCCAGCGTCGGCGACCGTAGACACCGTCACGGTCGGATCGATAGCGCCGATTCCTGCCCCGCCGCCGCCGCCCGCGTAGGCGACGTTGCCGGTGGAGATGCCACCTCCACCACCTCCACCGCCTCCACAGAGGCCGTTCACGTTCTGAGCACCGCCTCCGGCGTTGGCCGACACCGAGGAGTTACCGCCGCTGGCCTGCCAGCCCGCGGCACCCGCGCCCGAAGTCGCGGTTCCTCCGGCGCCCGAGTTGGCGCCCGACCCTGCAGTAATCCGTGCTCGCGAGTAGGCCCCGAAAGACGTGATCCCGCCGCCACCGCCCGCGGCACCATCAGTGTCGTCGGTCGTGCGCGCGGCACCACCGGTGCCACCGCCCCCGACGGTGACCTGCTCGGTGGCGTTCAGGAGGCTGGCGTCCAGGGTGGCCTGCGCCCGTAAGCCACCTGAGCCGCCTCCGCCGCCCCATCGGGCCGTTCCGGCGGCGCCACGACGGCCCGAGCCTCCCCCGCTGCCGCCGCCCATCGCTGCCACCTGAATCACGGTCGCGCCGCTCGGCTTCGTCCAGGTCCCCGAACTGGTGAACACCTGGATGTTGGGCGTCATCGCGGGAGTCCCGGGCGCTCCATCGGCACCGGGCGCTCCGGGTGCTCCGTCGGCACCGTTCGTGCCGTTGGCCCCGGGGTTGCCCTGCGGCCCGACGAGCGACGTCGGGGAGCCCCACGCTCCGCCCGTTTTCGGCCCGTAGATCGCGACGCTGGCGGTGCCGGGGTCGCGGACGTAGAAGTCACCGTCGACGCCGAGCCCCGCCGAGGGGGCGCCCGTGCCGGAGCGCACGGTCTTCCCGTCGCTCCCGGCAGCACCCGCGGCCCCGGGCGCTCCGTTCGTGCCGTTGGTGCCGTTGGTGCCAGCCGCTCCCGTGTTCCCGGTGTCGCCCTTGTCGCCCTTCGCCCCGGGCGTACCTGCGGCTCCCGCCGTTCCGGGCGGGCCCTGCGGTCCCGGGACCGTGGACGCGGCGCCCGGAGTACCGGGAGGTCCCTGAGGTCCGGACAGCAGCTCGACGGCGTCGATCGCGTCGTCGACGTAGCCTCGGGTCGCGTAGGGCTCCCCTGTGCTGGGCGAGACGGGCCCGCCCGAGGGCTCAGGAGCCACGGAGACGGTCTGGCGGTGCACCTGCGGCCCCGGCGGCCCGGAGACCGTCCAGCGGGCCGTGTAGAGCCCCGCACGGGTCAGCGCCAGCGGCGCGGACCACACGCCGTCGGCGTGGGCGCGGGTCACGGTCGGCGACGGCGTGACCGGCTGCCCGTTCGGGGCGATCACCGCCACCACGGCGCCCGTGTCCGAGGCGTCCTCGGGTGCGGTCAGGGTGGCGGTGTCGCCGATGTCGAAGACCGCCACCGCCGCCTCCTCACCAAGACGTGATCACGACGATGCCGGGCGAGCCAGCGCCCCCGGCGCCCGACGCGAAGCCGTTCAGGGCAGAGCCGCCGCCGCCGCCACCGGAGCCGTAGGTGCCTGCGTTTCCTCCCGCGCCACCGGCGCCAGTGACCGACGAGCCACCGCCACTGCCTCCTCCGCCCCCCGCTGCGGCGTCAACAACTGCCGAGCCGGACGAACCTGGGCCGCCGCCGCCCGTTCCGGCAACGCTCGCCGTGTCGCCCGTGAACAGGCACTGACCACCGGCGCCGCCCGAGAACGCAGCAGCCCCCGTCGAGATGCCTCCCCCGCCGCCACCGGGTGCCCCTGCTGACGAGGCGTGGCCGTTGCCCGGCGCGCCCGTGCCGCCGTTGTTCCCGGCGCCCCCGGACCCGCCTCCCATGACGGAGCCCCGCCCAGCGGTACCACCCGTCGAGCTGGCACTGAGCTGACCGCCTGCGGCCATCGACGCGGGCGTGTTCGCGCGCACCTTGGGCGGGCTACCGAACTGCGACGCGCCGCCTGCGGAGCCCGCGTTGCCGGCAGTCGAGTTCACGGTCACTGCCGCTCCGCCTGCGCCGCTTGCGCCAACCGTGACAGGTTCCGTGGCCCCGAGGGACGCGGCGGCGAGCACGATCGAGCTGTACGCGCCGGACCCGCCGCCTGCGCCGCCCGAAGACGAGGTACCGGAGGCGTGCCGCGCGCCGGAGCCTCCGCCAGCGCCCCCCGCGACGCACTCCACCTGCACGACCTTCGCCCCGGCGGGCTTCGTCCAGGTTCCGGAGGCCGTGAACACCTGCCGGTCAACCAGCCCCGACGCGGGCTGCGGTGTCGCTCCGGCCGGGGACGCCAGGAGCGTGTCCACCACCCGGAACGGGCCCGCACCAGAGGGGACCGTGAACGCCAGCGTGGAGACCTGCCGCTCCGACGTGCCCGGGATGACCAGCCGCTGCTCCACCTCGTAGTACGAGCCCAGCGGGCGCAGCGACGCCTGGTCGATCAGCGACACCGACCACGACGACGCCCCGGCCGCGAGGGTCAGCCACTCGTCGTAGCGGACCTGCGCACCGTCCGACGTCCGGTACACGATCGGCGAGGCGGCCCCGGACACCAGACGGACCCGGATCGCCTCGACCTCGGCCGGCTGGTTGCCGATCGGGTCCACGACGCTGTGCGTCATCGTCGGCATGCCGGGCTCCGATCAGCGCTTCCGGTCGGTGGATGTCGGGTCGGCTCCGGCCTCGGCCAGCGCCGCGTCCTCCGGGGACGGCTCCGGGTCGGGCTCCGGCTCGTCGGTCTCGTCGTCGGCGGTGCTGTTGACCTCGGACTCCGGGGAGCCCTCCGGTTCCGGTTCCGGTTCCGGTTCGGGCTCCGGCTCGGGCGGGAGCGGGTAGGCCCAGCCGTCGGCGAGCGCCGCCTCCTCGGGCACCAGCCGCAGGCCCTCGCCCAGGTCGAACTCCGGCGCCTGCTCCGGGTCCCACAGCAGCGGGCCCATCACGATCAGCCGGTCGCCCCCGGGCTGCTCCGGGACCGCCACGTACCGGTCGGCTGCCATCACGCGTCTCCGCTCACGTCGAGATCACCAGGACCACACCAGCCGCCCCCGCGCCACCAGCGCCCGAGGCGGAGCCGTTCACCGACGCCCCACCACCGCCACCGCCGCCGCCGGGGAAGCCGCCCGCGCCGCCGGTGCCGCCGGCACCCGACGCGTTCCCGCCGCCACCGCCGCCGCCGGGGCCGCCGACGCCCGCGGGCTGCGTCGCCGCCGCAGTGCCGTTCGCGCCGGTGCCGGCGCCGCCCGCGTAGGACGTCACCGACCCGTCCGCCGGGCCGTAGCCGGTCGCGCCGGCGTTCCCGGCGTTCGCCGCCGAGACGCCACCACCGCCACCACCGCCACCGCTGCCCGACGTGGACACCGCGGCTACCACTGCCGCCGCAGTGGAGCCGCCGACCCCGGACACGCCGCCCTGGAAGGTGCCGGTGCCGCCGTTCGCGGCCGTGCCGCCCGCCGTGGTGCCGCCACCGGCCGAGACCGTCGCCGCCCGCGCAGTGAGGTACGCGCCGAACGTGGAGACCCCACCGAGGCTGCCCGACGCGCCGTCCGTGTCGTCCGTCGTCACGGCCGCCGCCCCGGCGCCACCCGCGCCGACGGTGACGTTCACCGTGGACGGCAGGTCCGACGCCCGGTAGCGGCCCAGCGAACGGCCACCACCAGGCCCGCCCGCGCCGCCACCGCGCACCGTCCCGGCGGCGCCGCGGCGCCCGGAGGCGCCGCCCTGCCCGCCGCCCGAGGCGATCACCTCGACCATCGTGCGCCCGGCCGGCTTCGTCCACGTGCCGGAAGAGGTGAACACCTGGATGTTGGGGCCGCCGAGACGCTGGATCGCGGCGTACAGGTCGACCAGCCGCATCAGGTCCGTGCCGTCCTGCGGCGGGGCCTGCGCAGCCGGGGCGCCGTCCGCCCACACCCGCCGTACCCGGAACTTCGGGTCCGTCGCGGCGGCGTTCCCGAACGGCTCGTAGCAGACCACCTTGCCCTCGACCGCGGCGATCGCCGGGTCGGTGACCGTGACGATCGTGCCGTCGGGCAGGAACAGGAACGCCTGCGAGGTGACCCGGTCGAGCAGGATGTCGACCCGGTAGCGGGTGCCCGCGACCAGCGGCACCGACAGGTTCCCCTCCGCGGTCTTCGTCAGCGCGCCGCCGTTGAGGCCCGGGGCCTTCGTATACCACGTCCAGCCGTTCGGGGTGATCCCGAAGTGGCAGGGGGTAGTGGTGCCGGCGCCGCCGCCGACGAAGTGCTCGCCCCACAGGATGATCCCGAGCGACCCGTTGGGGGTCGTGAAGGGCCCGGTCTCGAACTCGGCTCCGAGCCGGGTGATCGTCTCGGTGAAGTCGACGTTCGAGTACGACGCCCACGTGCCGGGCGCACCCGACGGGTTGAGGGTCATGGCGCCGCTGGAGATGATCGGCGCGAAGAACGAGGTGCCGTTGGCCGGGTAGGCGTACCACTCGTGGCCGGAGTCCGACGTCGACGGGAGCGCCCCGTCGGCCTTTCCGGCGAAGTCGTCGTGGAACAGGGCCCGGCGCGCGTACCGGCGGTCCAGGCTGGTCTGGCGGATGTAGCCGCCGGAGATGCGCCACCGTCCGGCGGTGGTGCAGTGCAGGACGATCAGCTCACCGAGGAACGGCACGTCGAAGCTTGCGACCGAGCCGGTGCCGATGAACTCGCCGGACGCGGCGGCAAGGGTCAGCTTGCGGGTCTGGTTCTGGTCGGCGGCGTCCCAGCCGAACGCGGCGACCGCGCCGACGGTGGCGGCGGGGAGGGTCTGGGAGATCGCCGCGCCGGACGTGTCGTACCGGTTGATCTTCCCGAGGAGGTTCGCGGGCGTCCCCAGCGCGGAGGTCCGCGCCGTCGTGGTGGCCTCCGGCAGGTCCCCACCCACCGGAGCACCGGTGACGTACTCCCACGGGTAGAGCGGCGCGTCGGCGGTGCCCGCGCGGATGCGCTGCACACCCTTCGTGCCTGTCGACGCGTCCGGGGAGGTGCCGTTCTGGGCCTCCACCGCGCCGAGGAGCTGCCAGTAGTCGTTCGCGCCGCTGACCGGCGGGGTCTGGCCCGTCGAGGTGCCGAGCGCGACGTAGGACTTCGACTGGTAGGCGACCACGTCGAGGCGGTTGTACTGGATCGCGGGGTCGTAGGACTTCCGCGGGTTCAGCGACGCCACGATCGGCGTCCCGACGCTGCCGGAAACGAGGCAGTCGACCAGCCGGAACGGGCCCGCCCCGTCCGGCACGGTGAACGCCAGCGTCGACACCTGGCGCTCGTCGAACCCGGGGATCACCAGGAACTGGTCGACTTCGTAGCGCGACCCGAGCGGTCGGAGCTCGGACTGGCGGATCAGGTCCACCGACCAGCTGTTCGCGTTGGTGGCGAGGACCTGGCGCTCGTCGACGCGCACCTGCGCGCCGTCGGTGGCCCGGTACACCACCGGCGACGTCGCGCCCGACACGAGCCGGACCCGGATCGCCTCGATCACTGCGGGCTGGTTCCCGATGGTGTCGACGACGGAGTGGGTGACCGCGACCATCGCTCAGTCCTTCCGCCGCGGTGCGCGCGGTCTCTTCGTCGGCTTCGCGGGCGGGTCAGCGGGCGGCTCGGGAGTGCCCTCCGGGCCGGGCTCTGCCGGGGCCAGCTCGGGCTCCGGCTCCGGTGGCGGCTGCTCGGCCGGATCGGTCACCAGCACCCAGCCCGAGCCGCTCGCGATCAGCGCGACCTCCGCGGGCGACCCGCGGTCCACGAGCTGCCGCTCCCCCGACGGATGCGCGTACAGCGGCACGACGCCTCCCCAGGCGGTCGAGGGTGTCCCCGCCCGCCCCGACGTCCCGCCCACCACGAACGGGACGCGCTGGCGGGACGGGACGGGGACGATCAGGGCGAGGCTCAGCGGCGGCTGGACTCGCCGGTCTCGAGGTTGCGGGTCACGGTGACCTTCTTGCCGTCCGGGCCGATCGCGTCGTAGGTCTCCGTGCGCGCCTCGCGCGCCGGCTCCTCGAGGCGGTCGGGCTCCGGCAGCGGGATTACCGCGTTGACGGTGCCGTGCCCGGCCGCCGCGGCGGCGGCCTTGTCCGGGGACACCGACGTGGCCCGCTCGAGCGGGTCGGTGGTGTCGTACGGCGCGTCGCCCGGCTCCACGACCGACGGGCGGTCGATGTGGGAGTCGAGGGTGGTCGGGGTCCGGTCGCGCTTGGCGCGCTTCGGGCTGTTCTCGGCGGCGGTCGTCGCCATGGGGTCCTCCTGGGGTCTCTGCGGGGTCGGACGGGACCGGTCAGGCGTTGAGGACGCCGCGCAGGCGCGCCGCGGCCTTTCCGCCGAAGGTGGCCAGGCCGCAGTAGAACTCCAGCCGGGTGCGGTAGACCGGCTTGTCGGAGACCTCGCCGAGGTCGTAGGCCTGGACGCCGCCGTTGGTGAGGCCGGTGACGGCCTGGTCGGCCTCGTCCTGCCCGAACTTCACCGCGTAGATCGAGGACGCGACGCCGGAGGCGGTGCCCTGCGTCTCGGTGCGCGGGATGATCGCCGTGCCGGCCGCGGTGGTGCCGAGGTCGAGGATCGGCACGCCGTTCCAGGTGACAGCGCGCTTCCCGCCGGCGTCGGCGTTGACGATGTCCGCGCCGCCGAGACGACGACCCGCCGACAGGATCTTCGCGATGATCGCGGAGTTGGCGTAGGCGACGTCCGGGCCGCCCTGGACAGCGCCGAACAGCTCGTCGAGCTTGTCGAAGAAGTCGTGCCCGCCGGCGACCGGGCCGAGCCCGTTGGTGGCCGCGTCGATGACCTGGCCGCCCGCGAGGCGCTTCTTCAGCCCGTCGAAGCCCTTCGTGTCGACGGTGATATCGCCGTTGATGAACTCGTTCTGGAACTTGTACGACGCAGACTTGATCTTCGCGCGGGTCTGGAGGGCGCGCTGGTCGTTGAGGTTGCCGCGCGTCTGCACGATGAAGCGGTCCACGTCGGCGTCGCCACCGAGGATGACCAGCGACTCGCTGGCCTGCACGAAGGTGCCCGTGCTCTCGGTGTAGGCCTCGTTCACGCCGCGGAACGCGACGCCGGGCAGCGTCGACTCCTTGGTGTAGGTGAACGAGTTGCCCTGGATCGTCATCAGCGGCAGCCGGTCGAGGACCACCGACTCCTGCACGAACGTCTCCTGGACGCCGCGGGCGAGGGTGGTCTGCGACAGGACCGCGGACTCGGAAAGGGTCAGAGCCACGGGGGGCTCCTTTCTGTGTTTCGGGGCCCCGCCTGATGGCTCGGGGGTCTACTTGAAGGCCGCCCGGAGACGGCCCATGCCGGGGGTGACGTCCCGGTCGGCGATGCGCGGCTCCCCGCCGTTGGTGGGGTCCGACGTGGGCGGCGGCGCCGCGGCGGTCTTGAAGCGCGGGTTGTCCTTGACGAACCTGCCCATCGCCTTGCCGAGGTCGGCGTCGGTCACGTCGTCGTCCAGGCCGGCGAGGAAGGTGTCGAACGCCTTCGAGTCGCGGATGAGGGCGGCGTCGGCGCCGGCGTCGCGGGCGTGCTCGAGGGCGGCGAAGCTGCGCTCGGCGAGCTTCAGCGCCGCGCGGGCCTCGTCTCGCTCGGTGACGGCGGTGTCCCGTTCGGCGGCGTTCTTCTTCGCTGCCTCGGCGGGGTCGTCGTCCTCGGCGAGGCCGGCGGCCTTCAGGATCGCCTTCTCGCGGTCCCGGGCGGCCTGGAGGTCGGCCTGGGCCTTGTCGAGCGCCGTCTTCGAGTCCTTGGCGCGCTTCTCGTGCTTGCGGGACTCCGACTTCCAGTCCGTCGGGTCGCCGCCCTTGTCGTCCCCGCCGTGCGGCGGGTCGGCGGGCGAGGTGTCCTTCGGCGGGTCCTGGTTGCCGCCGCCGCTCGGGTCGTCGGCGGGCGGGTCGTCGTTGTCGGCCATGCGTGCTCCCGTGCGGGATGGTGGGCGGCCCGTGCGGGCCCTGTGTGCCTCGCTCGCGCGCGTTCGCGGGCGGGCGAGTGTCAGGAGGTGGTGAGCGCGAGGACGCGCACCTTGGCGACGCTGGCGCCGAGCACTCCGGGGGTGGAGACGGTGAGCGTCACCTTCGTGGCCGCGACGGCCTTGATCGCAACGGTCAGCGCCAGCGAGGTGCCCTCGACCGCCGTGATCCGCGCCGTGGTGGGGGCCGCGGTGAGCGCGGTGTCCCACGGGGCGTCGACATCGCGCGGGGTGCCGACCACGAGGGCGGGCAGCGTCGCGACGGCGGCCACCTGCCGGGTCGTGCGGGCCTCGAGCGCGTCGACACGCTCGGCAAGGTCGGCTACCGCCTCTGGCGTGGCCGCGCTGATGAGCTGGCGGGCAGCCTTGAGCTCGCTGGCGAGTTCGTCGACGCGGCCGACCAGCCACGCCCACGAAGCCTGCCGAGCGCCGCTGCCGGTGGTGCCGCGCACGAGCACCTCCCGCCCGTCAGCTCCCCGACCGCTCGTCCTCGACGTCCGGCGGCCCGTCGGGCTCGTCGTCGGGGTCCTCGTCGTCGTCGCCGAGGTTGCCGATGGTGCGGGCCAGGTCGGCGGGCGCGACGCGGCGCTCGTCGTCGAGGATGCGTTCGCGCTCCTCGGCGACCTGCACGTCGGTCCAGTCCGGGTGCACCTCGCGGATCGCGGTCTCCACCGACATGGCGCCGGCGGCGCGGAGGGTCTGCACCGTCTGCGCCACCGTGATCTGGTCCTCGGACACCGAGTCGGCGAACTCGACGGCGAGGCCGGTCGGGTCGAGCGGCGGGCGCCCGTAGGCGTACGCGTCGATGGCGAGGTACGCCTCGAGCAGCGCCACCAGCTCCGGACGCCAGTACTGGATCTTCCGGTTGCGGGTGATGAAGCTGCGCCGTTCCCGGGCGACCACCTCTGTGGCCGTCGCCATGGTCGTGGCGTCGACGCCGTCCCCGAACGTCTGCGCGCTGTAGCCCGCGGTCCGCAGCGCCTGCGTGATGATGTTGCGCTCGGTGGCCTCGTGCTCGCCGACACGGATCGCGAACTGCTGCACCGTGATCATGTTGTGCTCGCCGGGGTTCGCGTCCAGGAACCCGGGAAGCGCCGAGTACGCCTCGCGGTCCGGGTCGAACCGGGCGCCCTTTCCTGGCCCGAGGACCTCCAGGTAGTTCTCCGGCACGATGATCCGGCCCTTGGCGAGGCGGATGTCCCGCATCCACGAGGAGTGGACCTCGTCGAGCTGGTCGAGCAGGCCCTCGATGTCGGCGAGGTCGGACTGTCCGAGCGGCGCGAGCAGCGGGTCCCGCCGGAACGGCTTCGACGGGCGCATGTTCGGGACGTAGCGCAGCGCCAGCCCCGGGTAGCCCGTCTCGACCGCCCCGTCGGCGTTCACGAAGTCCGCCAGGTGCGCGGTCTCCTCGTGCTCGGTGAGCGGCACCGGCCGGCCGAGCTCCGAGTCGGAGCCGACGTAGAGCCCGTGCACCGTCCAGCCGGGCTCGTGGCGCTCAAGGTGGCGGACCACCGTGCGGTCGCTGGTGCGCTCCAGCACCCGCCACAACGTCCCGGCGCGCAGGTGCCCGCTGATCCACTCGGGGATGACGTGGTCGGGGCTGATCGCCTCGATCCACGCCGCGTTCGCCACGAGCTGGTTGTAGGCGGGCCGCAGGTAGACCCCGCCGAGCCCGGCGGCGATCTCCGCGGCCTCGAGGAGCTTGGCCTGCATGCCGTCGCCGAGGACCACGTCGAGGTAGTCGGTGGTGGCCTGCGCGTCGGCGGTGGCCTCAAGCGGCTCCGAGAACAGCAGGTCGGCGCTCGCGCGGGCGATGTCGGAGGCGAGCGGCACGTGGGCCTTCGCCTGCGGCTCGCCCTGCGACGGCGGGCGGCCCCACCAGAAGCGGGCGAGCCGGCCGCCGACGCCGCCGGCGTACTGGAGCGGCGAGAACGCCGCCTGCGGCGTACCCGGGGAGCCTCCGTAGGCGGCGGCGAGGAGTTCGGGGTCGCCGGTCCACCAGGCGTCCCAGATCGCGACCTTGTTGCGGTAGGGCTCGAAGTCGCGCGGCGGCCACGGGACGGACGCGTCGGGCAGGGGCACGCTCGCCCCCTGTGCAGCGTCGTGAGGGCGTCGTCGGTCGTGCCGTGGGTCAGTGTCCGCGGTTCCGTCCCGGCCACTTCCCAGTTGCCGCGCGGTGGAGACGGGCGCACATCCCCTTGCGCATCCGCGCCGGCACGCCGTGCTTCGCGGCCTGGGCGGTGCAGCGGCGGAAGTCGCCCGACGAGCCCCACCCGATGCGGGCGGCGACCTTCCCGGACACGTAGGAGCGGCGCAGCTGCGCCGGCATCGAGCCGCGGGAGGTGCGACGGCCACGCCCGCGCCCTCGAGCGCGGGCGGAGCGGGTGGAGCTGCGCGGCATGGCCGACCTCCTCAGCGGACGACGCCCGGCCCTACGCGTTCACGTTTCGGCTGTCGGATCAGGCCGGTGCTCTTCGTGTGATCGCGGATGGCGGCCTGCCAGTCCCGGACCTTCGCCTTCGCCTGCGCGCGGCCGACCTGGTCGAACGCGGCGGCCTCGCGGCGCTTCCAGTGCCGGACGTGCCGCTCGAGCGCCCGGAGCCGCTCCCGGTCCCGCTCGCCCTGCGGGTCGGCGGTGTTCGTCGGCGGTCTCGAGGCGCCCGGCACGAACGGTGAAACTCCGTGACGGCACGACGGGTGCAGGAACCCGGCAGCGCGGGCCTCGGCGAGCGAGGCCTTCACCTCGATGGTCATCGGCTCGCTGGTGAGCACGTTCTCGACCTCGACCTCGCCGACGAGCGAGCCGTCCGCCGAGAGGATCTCACCCTCCCATGGGCGGCACAGCGCGCACTCGCCCTGGACGTCCGGGACGTAGAACAGCCGCGTGCCGGACGCCGCCGAACGGTCCACCAGCGAGTCCACCATCACCCGCGCCGACGCGGCCCTCGTGGCCTGCTCGACGTACGAGGCGAGCTCCCACCGGCGGCCGGCGCGGTCCCGGAACTCGGTGACCCCCTGGTCCCCGAGGGTGGCCATCGCCCGGCGGGCCATCTCTTCACGGCCGATCGCGCCCGACGAGTAGGGGCCGAGGGTGTCGGCGACGGCGTCGCGGTAGGCGTCGCGGGTGGTGCGCAGGATGCTGCTGTGCGCGGGGCTGAGCGCGTCGACGAGGCCGCGGGAGGCTCGCACCAGCTCCGGGGACCGGCCGGGCGCGCTGCCGCGGTCACGGCGGCTCTGGCGGCCCAGCAGGGTGTCGAGCTCGCGGCGCGCGGCCCGCTCGCCGCGCTCGGCTGCCACGCGGGTGACCTCGTCGGCGACGGCGGGGGCCTGCGCCTCCAGTCGCTTCGCGATCCGGGCGGCGTGCGCCCCGACTCGGGCGGCGGCCTGGGCCTGGTCGACGACCTCGCTGCGGCGGCGCCGGTCGGGCTTCAGGTTGCGCTGCCAGGTGCGGCGGGCTTCTTCGGCGACGACGTCGAGCAGGGAGTCTTCGGCGGCCCGGTAGGTGTCGCGGACCGCGGCGGCGAGGTCGGCGACCTCGGACTCACCGGCGCCGGGCATCGTCAGCCCTCGCTGTCGTCGTCCTCGGTCGGGTTCTCGATCTCGTCGGCGACCGCGCGCAGGAACGCCGGGAGCGCGGTGCGAACGTCGATGTGGACGCGCACCTTGGTCGGGTCGTCGGTGGGCACGACGTCGAGGTCGAGGTCGCCGAGGTGGGCTTCCTCGGTGTCCCCGACGCGTAGGTAGACGGGCAGGGTTCCGGCGGCAGCGGCCACGTCCACGCTCTGATCGGCTCGATCGTCGGCCTGCACGGCTCGGCGGCGTCGGCGGGCGGACTTCGTCTCGGCCTTCGCGGCCTTCACTCGGGCCCGCGCGGCGCGCTTCTCGTGGTCGACCACCGGCTGATCTCACTCTCGGTATAACTCGCCACCGGCGGGAGACCGGGTTTCGCTCACGCTCGGTGAGATCAGGCGGCGGCGTCGCCCACGGCGGGCATCCGGAGGTGGCGGCGCCACAGCGCCTGCGAGGTCTGCACGGCGTACCGCAGGGCGTCCGCGCCGTGGTCGTTGACCTTGACCGGCCGGTCTTCGCCCTTCTCGGCGGCCTTGTCGTCCCACGCGTACTGCGGGAGCTCGTCGAGCAGCCCGCGACACGAGGAGTGGACCACGAGCCGGTCGGTGGCGAGCAGGGAGGCGACGGTGCGGATGCCGTCGAGCACCGAGTTGTCCGCCTCCACCACCCGCCCGACGCGGTCGTGGGCGAGCTGGACGCGCAGCGCCTTCGCCGACGGGTCGACGGGGATCATGGACGGGATGTCGAGCGAGGGCCGGCCCCACTCGTCGTACTCGCCGCCGATCCAGGTCCGCAGCTCGGCCGACACCTCGGCGAGGGTGAGCGCGCGCGCCGCTCGCTGCGGGTCGTGGCGGTACTCGCGGGTGACGACGAGGCGGCCGTCGGCCGACAGGGCCAGCGCGAGCGCGTGCGTCGGGTTGGTCGCGCCGTAGTCGACCCCGACAGCCAGGGTCGCAGTCAGCTCGGGGAGCTCGTCGACGACGTGGCGCTCGTCGTCCCACATGTCGTAGACGACCCCGGAGGCGATCGACCACTCGCCGTCGATGAGCCGGCGACGCCACAGCCCGGTGAGCTCGGCCTTGAGGTTGGCGATGTACTCGGCGGTGAGCGCCGGGTTGTCGTCGAGCCCGAACCGGAAGCGGTGCAGGTCGATGACGTCGGCTTCGCCGGTGCGGTCCTGCACGACGCGGCCGTGGCGCAGGACGAGGCGGGCGCGGTCGAGGAATCGCAGCTTCAGCCAGTGCCGCGGCCCGTCGGGATTTGAGGTCCCGAAGAACTGGGCGCCAGGCACGGACAACCGGGTGATCAGCATCGAGAGGAACGACTCGGGCAGCGTCGAGAGCTCGTCGCCGTAGGCGCCGGCGAGCGTCAGGCCCCGGATCTTCTCCTGGGCGAGCTCGTCGTTGGCGCCGACCAGGTACACCTTGCGGCCGAGCAGCCACAGCTCCCCGACTCCGGCGACCAGCTTGCAGCGCCGCACGCCGAGCATCTCGACCAGCGGGTCGATGATGTTCCTGCGCAGGGTGCGCTCGGTGCGGCCGAACATCAGCAGCGGCCCGGCGGGGCCTTCGCGGACGAACCGCAGCCACGCCAGCAGCGAGCTGATCGTCTTCGACGAGCGGACCGAGCCGTCGAAGATGTTGAGCCGGGCGGTGCAGTAGTGGCAGGCCAGCTTGGCCTGCGGGGACAGCTCGGTGATCTGCACCGGTCAGGCGCCCGGGGAGAGCAGCGAGGCCAGCCAGGCGTCCACCGCGGCGTGCTGGTCGTCGGCGGCGTCGCGCGCGTCGATGTCGGCAGAGGACTTCACCAGCGACTGATACGCGAGCAGGTGCTTCGCGTCCGCCGCAGTCGGAATCTCCGTGACGACCTTCGCTCCGGTCGCCGTGACGGTCGTCGACGGCACCCAGAGGCGCTGACGGAGTCGCGAGGCGTCCTCGAGCATCTGGCGCGACAGCTCTGCCCGCAGAGCTCGGTTGTCCTGCTGCTTGGCGCGTGACGCGCGTGCGGTGTGCTCCCGGTTCCACACGTGCGACAGGTCGTGGGCCGCCGCGATCTTCGTGACGCTGGGCCGGGAGACGTCGTGCTCGCGCGCTACCGCTGCCGCTGAGCGCTCCGGTGCTTGCCCGTCGGCGATGGCCTGGATGCTGGCGAGGATGGCCGCGCGCAGCTCGGGGTCGAGGGCACGAGGCACATGGCACCTCGCTCATCGGGCTGTCGTCGCCGTGCGGCGGGGCCAGCGTCCGGGGGATGGTCAGCGAGTCGGCTCGGTGTGCACCGGCAGGACTCCCACTCTGACGGTGGGGAACCTAACGGTCCGGTCGCGATCGCGCAACGTGGCGGGCTCGGAGGTCGGTCCAGGCGGTAGCGAGGACCCACACTGCGAGGGCGAGGGTGACGACGATCCAGCCGGTGACGGTCCACCAGCGGTCGAGGACGGCGGAGAGGTACGCGAGGGTGGCGGAGACGCCGCCGGCCCAGCCGCGGACCACGTAGGTGCCGAGGCGAACGGGGGTCACTCGCGGTCCGGCTTGGGCGCGCCGAGGGCGACCCAGCTGCAGGCGAGCAGGAGCAGGGACCACTGCCACCACGCGGTCGGGCACACGAGGGCGAGCAGGAGCACGCCGATGGTCGGCGGCAGACGAGCCTCGTCGATCGTCACGCGTCGGCCATCCGCGCTCGGATGGTGGCGCCGCACGACGGGCACTCGACCTCGTGGGCAGCCTCCTCCTGAGCGCGAAGGCGTCGGAGCGTGCGCAGGCCGAGGATGCCCACCACGGCGCAGGCTGGCGCGCACGCAAGGTTGAGCAGCGAGAGGGCGAGCAGGACCCAGGGCTCCGTCACGACGCTCTCGCCTGCCGCTTCGCGAGCTGCTGCGCCGCGGACGCCTCCAGGCGGTCCACGACGTCCCCGATGCGGTACAGCGACCGCCCGGAGCTGTCCTCGCCGACCGGGCGGAGCCGGGACCCGGGCACGTTGCGCTGCTCCCGGCGCGTCCAGTTCAGCATCCGCTCCACGGTGACCGTCTCCCCGTAGAGCCGGGTCATGCACCCGGCGATCCTGGTGAGGGTGGCGTGCTGGTCGCGGAGCTGGTCGACCAGCCACGCCCGGCGTTGCCCGAGGTCGTAGCGGGCGCCGCAGCCCTCCCGGCCGTTCGACCCCCGGCACGTGACGACCGGGGCGGCCGGGTGGGCGTAGAGGTGCTCGGTGCACGAGTCGCACGGGCCCGCGTACAGCAGGTCGGGGTGCAGGTCCACCGAGGCGCGGAGACGGCCGACGGTGCGGCGGAGGTCGCCGACCGCCATCCCGCCGTCCGGATGTCCGGCGAGCTGGTCGGCGCGCTTCGAGAGCCACTCCGCGTACGGCGCGAGGATCGGGCCGCCGTCGACGTGCTCCGGGCCGGCGAGGTCGAGCCCGTCGGCGCGGTCGGCCTCGAGGAGCACGACCGTCCACTGCTGCATCACCGTGGCGGCCTCGTTGGCGGCGTCGGTGGGCCGGTCGTTGTACGGCAGCCCGGTCTCCCCCGCGCCGGCGACCGCCGGGCCTTGACGACGGGTGGTGTCCTGCCGGTAGCGGGTGGTGGCCAGCTCTTCCTCCCACAGGCCGACGGCGGCGAGCTCGGTGGTGAGCCGGGTGAGGCAGCCGCCGCAGACGGTGTGGGCGTCGGGGCAGGGCCGGGAGCAGGGGTCCCCGTCGGGTGCGGGGGCGTCGCAGTAGGACGTCATGGCCACCGCCGGGCGGCTCGCGCGGCCTTCACCAGCTCGGCATGGCGTCGCCTCGCCAGCACCGCCGGGATCGACGTCGGGTTGAGCGGGTCCGTCATCGGATGTCCTCCCGGGTCGCTTGAACGCTGCCGCTCGCTCTCGTCGCCCGGGTCGCCCGCACCGCGTCGATGACCAGCGCGGTCGCGAACGTCGGCACCCAAAAGCACCCGACGAGCACGAGCACGGTCCAGCCGTTGCCGAGCACTCCGAGCGCCGTGCCGACGGCGGCGCCGAACAGCGCGGCGATGATGTTGCCGACGGTGAACACCGGCGTCGGGCCGGAGCTCGCGCTCACGAGTCCAGCTCCCCGGCTGCGATCGCCCCGCCGACCACTTCGTCGACGGCGGGGCCCTCCAGTCCCAGGTCAGTGAGGTACTCCCGCAGGCCCGCGACGAGCACCGGGTCCGGGCTCACCAGTCGTCCTCGTCGTCGGGCTCGTCGTCAGCCGTCAGCCGCTCCCACTCGGCGGGCGAGATTCGCAGCCACCCGTGGAGCCCGTGCTCGCTGATGAAGCACTCGGTGGTCCCGTCGGGGTCCCGCCGATCGTCCGGGCCGTCGAGCTTCATCGTGACCTTGACGTCAGGGAAGGCCGGGCAGTCGTGCCGGTAGTACCGGCTGGACCAGCGGGATTCGTCGCGCTCGACGCTCGGAGCGCTCACGCCGTCACCTCCTCGCGCACGCACCCCGGGCACACCAGGTCGTGCTGGCCGGGGTGCTCCGGGTGCTCCACCCGCACGTAGGAGGTCATCGAGCAGCGGCACCGGTCGCACACCTCGTCACCCTCCGCGGGGACCTCGTACGGCTCCTCGCCGGGCAGGGCCTGGGCGAGGGCGCCGAACGCCATCAGCTCGTCGAAGATCGGGGTCCCGATCACGCCGACACCTCCGACGTCGCGTCGGCCCACTGCACCGGCCGGATCGGGGCAACGTTGAACATCACCCAGCGCCACGAGGCCAGTGGGCTCGCCCCGAGCAGCTGCGGCACCTTGTCCTTGATGCACCGCCAGCGCTCACCGACGAGCACGGAGTCGAGGCGCTGCCAGAGGTCGCCGTCACGGTCGGTGAAGATGAGCAGGTCGGTGGGCTCCGGCGGCACCTGCGCGTCGATCTCGGTGGGCCGATCAGTGTCGATCACGGGCACTCCTCGTGGTGGTGGTTGCAGCCGGAACAGCACGGGTCGCCGTCGGGGCGGCGGCCCAGCAGGCAGGTGAGCTCGGAGACGGCACAGGACGAGCAGTCGGCGGCCAGAGAGCCGTCCCACGACGCGCGGAACGCGCGCCACTGCTCGACGACGTCGCGCCCGTCGGCCTCCGAATCGACCGGCACCCACACCCGCCACGAGCGGTCGTGGGCGGGCAGGAACGCCCACCACCGGCCGTACCGGTGGCCGACCTCGGGTACGAGGAGGCTCATCCGGCCTCCTGGCGGGGGAACGCGTCGGTGGGCGCCGCCGCGGTGCGCGGATCGGCGAGAAGCTCGGAGTGCAGGGCGGCCATCCGCTCGGCAAGGCCTCGACGCAGGTCCCGCTCCCGCGCCTGGGATTCCGCGTCGGCCTCCGCCTCCGCGCGGCCGTAGGTCATGCCCGCCACGAACGCCAGCGCGGACAGCGCGCGCAGGGTCCGCTGGCGGTGCGCCAGCTGCCCGGCCTTCGTCCAGCCGTACGGCGCCAGACGGCACGTGGGGCGCGGGCTCAGGTCGTAGAGCCGTGGGTCGCGGTCGTCGCGGTGCCGGTAGGGCGGCCGGCGGGAGAGGTTCGAGGCCACGGGCCGGTCACCACCAGCCCAGGGCGCCGCCGAACGCCAGGGCCCACGGGACCGTGGCGAGGAGCGTGGCGATGCCGAGGGCGAGGAAGAACGCGTCGCTCGGCGCGGTCGCCGTCGCGGGCGCCGGCTGCGCGGGGACCACGTCGAGCGGGACTGTGGTGAGGTCGTCGCGGCGCATCGCGACCGTCGGCGCCTCGAGCGCCCGGCGGCGCTGCTCTTCGATCAGGCCAGGGCTGGCGAGGTCGACGAGGTGGCGCGCTGCGGCCCCACGGGTCCCCTGCGCCATGGCGTCCCCCTCGCACTCGACGTGCAGGAGAACCTACATGTGCACGTGTGCGTGTACTACGCACAGGGCCTTGACCTGCGGCGGATGGTCGCTCTACAGCGACCGAGCGGCCTCCTCGACCGCACGAACAGCGGCGCGGCCGGTGGTGCCGGTGCGCCGCAGACGGTCGAGGGCGGCAGCGAACTGAGCGACCACCTCGGGGTCAGCCATGATCCGAGCGCCGGTGACGTTCTCGACCATCACGGCGTCGTCGAGCAACTCGAAGCCACCGATCATCGCGAGCGGGCGACGGGACACGATCAGCTCCACCATCCCGCCGAGAGCGGCGGTCGAGAGCGTGTGCAGCTGCGCCAGCTGCACGTCCCGGGCGTCGTACACGGCAGTGAGGGCGGCCGGCTCGACGGCGATCGTCACCTTCGTGCCGCGCTCGCGGAGCGCCCGCTGACGCTCACGGCGGCTCTCCACGATCGTCTCGACGTCCACTGCGCCGCCCAGCTCCACCCGGCCCGGCTGGCCGAGCCACGCGCGGGTGTAGTCGGCCGTCTGCACCGGGCCCGGGATCAAGGTGGGCTGGTACTCGGCCAGGGTCGTCGAGCCCGCCTCGAGGTCGGCAAGGCTGCCCTGCAGGGCCTCCACGCCGCCCGGCGTGCGCGCGGCCTCGCGGATGTCGAGGTGGCGCGTCAGGGCGCGCTCGCGAGCGTCCAGCAGCTCGTCGACGTCCGCGCTGGTCGCCTCCGCCCACGCTCGGACGTCCTCGACCGAGGGGCGCTGCTTGCCGCTTTCCAGCAGCGACACCTTCGACTGCGACGGCCACCCGAGCCGCTCGGCGAGCTGGGGCCCGGACAGCTTCGACGCCGCGCGGGCATGCGCGAGCGCGGCACCGAGGTCGGGGTACCGGACCTGCCGCGGGCTCACCGCGGCACCGGGAGCGCGCTCAGGCGGGCATCGCCAGCGTCGTCGACATCCCGAGCGCGGCGTCCCGCCAGTCGCGCAGGATCGGCAACGTGCGCTCGGAGGCCTCGATGACGGTCATCGTCCCGTCGTCGGCGTAGTCCAGGAGCCACCCGCGCTCGTCGTCGACCAACCAGAAGTCCTTCCGGGCGCTCTGCATGAGCACCGTGAGCAGACGGACCTCCTCGCCGGCCGCAAGGTTGAACGGGTAGTGCTGCTCGATTTCGAAGCGGACGTATGGCGTCCACGGCGTCGTGACGACGTGCACCCGCTGCATGGTCACGCCGCGCTCGACGTTCGCCCGGACCAGGGCGCACCACGCGGCGAGGTCCTCGTTGGCCGTCCAGTCGTGGCCCTGCTGGTAGGCCCACCACTGCGGGTCGTCCGGGTAGTCCTGCAGGTACTCGGCCCGGAACACTGACTGCCGTGCGTCCGAGATAGCCGACGCCAGCTCGGCCAGCGCGGCCATCAGTCCAGAGCCTGCATCGCGGCGCGCACGATGGCCGGGTCGATCCGGACGGCCTGCTCGCCGGGCAACGGCGTCGGCAGGTGCTCCATCGAGATGCCGTGACCCTGAACGACGAGGTCGCCGGTTTCCTCGTCGACGTGCACGGACGGGCAGCCGATCGTGCCCGAGTCCTTGTCCTTCGCGAGCTGTCGCAGACGCATCGCAGGTCCCCCTCGGTATCGCGCGGAGGTCCAGTGTGCGCGAGGGCGCCCAGCACGTCCATAGACGGAGCATAGATGGGTCTTGCGTCTGCGCATAGCTTGCGCATAGCGTCGTCGGCATGACGGCGACCGTGGAGCACCCCCGACGGTGCGACCGGTCCCGGTGCGTCCACGGACTGACCGACGTCCTGCACGTCGGGACACCGCAGGTGCTGGTGCCCGCCGACGAGCACGACACCGTCGTCACGGTCACCGCCGCGCGGGCCGACGTGCTCACCCGCGCCGGGCAGGCCCCGCAGGCGCCCCGCGCACTGCTGGCCGTCGACGACGCCACCGCTTCCCTGACGGCCGCCGAGCTGGTCGAGCACATCGCGCACTGCGCGCTCGTCCTCGCCGAGCTGCGCGCCTGGAGCGCGCCCACACACCCCGGCCCCACCGAGGGGGGCCGGTCCGGTGCCCGCTGATGCAGCAGCGGGCCCACCATCCCCCACCGGGCCGTCGCGTTCCCCCTGCGGCGGCTCGGTGGGACCCCACGACCTGAGCGAACAGTGGCGGGTCCTGCTCCGCCGGCACCCGGAGCACGGGTGCGCGGCGTGCCGGCGTCGGTGGCTGCCGTGGCGAGTCCCGTGCCCTGCGCTCGCCCTGGCGGTCGCCGTCGCCGGCTAGCTGGTGAGCTGCGGACGCTCGCCGCGGGTGAAGTCGAGGGCGTTCATCGCGCGCTCCGAGCGCTGGCGGCGCTGGCCGTAGACGTCGAGGACCATCGACACCGACGCGTGGCCGAGCTGGTCGGCGACCTCTCGGGGCGACAGACCCTGGTCGAGCATGATCGTCGCCGCCGTCTTGCGGAAGATGTGCGTCGGCTGCTTCGTGTCCCGCAGCGTCGGTATGTCCTCGTAGTGCGGGCGCAGGAGTCGCACGACACCGGAGGATGCCCTCGGCCGGCCGTGGCCGCGCACCGGGAAGACGGGGAGCGCGGCGTGGTTGCCGGGGATGGCGGCGCGGCGCCGCATCACCTCGCGCACCATCGGCGTCATGAGGATGTCCCGGCGGGCAGCTCGGGTCTTCCCGTCCTGGCGGGTCATGCCGACGCCCTTCACTCGCACCGCGTTGTGCCGGATCAGCAGCGCGCACTCCCGCCAGTCCTCGCCGAGGGTGACGTCGCTCCAGGTGAGCCCGAGGATCTCGCTGATGCGGCATCCGGTGCCGAGCATGAGCACGACGATGTCGTAGAGCTCGAGCTTCCCGATCCGCTGGTCCTTCTCCACCGCAGCGAGCAACTTGCCGATGTCGTCGCGGTCGAGCGCGTCCGCCGAGTAGGCGGAGGTCTTCCTGGTGAGCTGGACGCCCGCCATGGGGTTGGCGGTGAACACCTCTTCGAGCACCGCAAGCTTCAACGCGCCGGAGAGCGGGGCCCGGAGGTTCGCGAGCCCGGCCGGCGAGCGGCCCGCGTCGGCGAGGCTGTTGAAGAGCACCTGGAGTCGGCGCGTGGTCAGGGAGCGCAGCGGCAGCTCACCGATCTCGGGCAGGAGCACGCTGTTGATGTTGTGGGTGTACCGGTCGTAGGTGGTGGCAGTGAGCGTGCTGCGGCGGACAGTGTCGAGGTAGGCGGCGGCGAGCACCCGGAACGGTGTGTCGCGCGTGATCTCGGCGTCCTCGACCTTCCGAGCCTCGGCGCGCATCGCCTCCTTGAGGCGCGAGCGGGCAAGGTCGGACGTCTCGGCGCTGCGCTCGACGGTCTGAAGCCGGCCGCGCAGGTTACGCACCCGCGCGCGGGCCACGAACTTCTCGCCCTCGCGGTCGACGGTGATCTTCCCCCACTCGCCGATCTCGGTCTTCGGTCGTCCCACGAGGCCCCCTGACGATCGTTGCCGTTCGCTAACCGTCAGCGTGCCGACAACCGTTTCTGTCGGCTAAATGGCGACCGACCTCAGCGCGACTCCGACTGTACCCCATCTGAGCTGCACAGACACGACCCTCGAATGGGCAAAGGTCTAGACGCCCCAGTTGTAGGCGAAGGCGGTGACCGCGATCGTCGCGAGGCTGCGGTGGCGCAGCGCCTTGATCGGGTCCAGCAGGCCGATCTTCTTCGCGGGCTTCGGCGTCTTGTCGAGCAGCACGAGCGTCGCGATCAGCGCGATCGCCATCAGCACGGCGACACCGAAGAACGGGGCCCGCCAGCTCACCGACCCGAGCAGGCCGCCGACCAGCGGCCCGAGCGCGATGCCGACGCCGAGCGCGGTCTCGTAGAGGATGATCGCACCCGCGAAGCCGCCGCTGGCGGACGCGACGATCACGGCCAGCGAGGTCGCGATGAACAGCGCGTTGCCCAGCCCCCAGCCGGCCCGGAAGCCGACGATCTCGCCGATCGACCCGGACGCCCCGGCCAGCGCGGCGAACACCACGATGATCGTCAGGCCGGTGAGCAGCGTGGCCTTGGCACCGATGCGGCTGGAGACCCATCCCGTCACGAGCATCATGACCGCGGTGATCAGCAGGTAGCTGGTGAACAGCAACGAGACCTGGGCCGGCGTCGCCTGCAGCTGGGTGGCCAGCGCGGGCAGGATCGGGTCGACCAGGCCGATGCCCATGAAGCTGATGACGCAGGCGAAGGCCACCGCCCAGACGGCCTTCGGCTGCCGGAACGGGCTGGCGGTTGCGGTACTCACGACTCTCCTCGGGAGGGGTCGGTCAGGGTCAGTCGGGACAGCGCGCCGGCGGCGGCCTCGACGACGGCCCGGTCCTCGTCGCCGAGCCGGTCGAGCAGGGCGGCCAGCCGCGTGGCCCGCCGGGTGCGGCGGCTCACGAGCACCTCGCGGCCCGCGTCGGTCAGCGTGACGATCACGGCGCGCCGGTCGGTCGGGTCGTCCCCGCGGGTGGCGAGGCCGTCGCGCTCGAGGCGCGTGACCAGCGCGGTCATGCTCGGCTGCGTCACGCCCTCGCGGACGGCGAGGTCGGAGAGGCGCTGCGGTCCGCCGCGGTCGAGGGTGGCGAGCGTCGAGGCCGTCGTCAGACTGAGCTCACGGTCGGCCGTCGAGCGGATGGCCCAGGCCGCGAACGCGTCCAGCGCTGCGGCGGTGGTCAGGCGCGCGCCGGTCGATGCGGTCACCCGACCGTTGTATCACCTAACTATATTGATGGTCGATGTGACGACGGAGTCAGTCGGGAGTCAGTCGGGAGTCAGTCGGCTGTCAGTCGAAGGAGAGGACGGACGGGGACGACTCCCCGAACGACAGCACCGACGCGGTGTTCGAGACGGTCGTGCCCAGCCCGTTGACGACCCCGCCCACGGCACCGCCGACGCCACCGAGCAGGCCGCCGTTCGAGCCGCCCGACCCTCCGGAGCCACCCGAGCCCGAACCCCCGGAACCCCCGGAACCCCCGGAGCCCGAACCCCCCGAGCCGGAGCCGCCGTTGCCACCGGCCTCGGCGCCACCGCCGTTCCCGCCACCGGTCGCGGAGCCGCCGCCACCACCGCCGGCCGCCGCGGCGCCCCCGCCGTTCCCCTGACCGCCGCCACCGGCGCGGGCCGTGCCGGTACGGCCGGGCCCGTCGTCAGCGATCCCCGCGCGGGCGGCACGGCGGGCCGGGGCGTCGTCGCCGCCGGCCCCGCCGGGACGGACCGAGCCGATCGTGCTGCCGGGCGCGCCCGGGTCGGCCGTGACCGCTCCACCGGTCGCCGCGAGGTCGAGCACCTGGACGGGAGCCGGCGCCACGCCGGGCCCGAGGGGCAGCGAGGCCAGCGGCGCACCGGTGCCGGCACCGGCGCCGGCGGGCGGCTCCAGGGGCGTCTCGGAGCTCACGGGGCTCATCACCACGGAGCCGATCCCGATGGCGCCGACGGTGGCGACCAGCGGGAGCGCGCCGAGCGCGACCCGGGCACGCGCCGAACCCGACGCGCTCATCTGGTGCCTACCCATGTCTGGCTCTCCGTCCGTTCATCCGGCGACGGAATGCACCACCGATCGAGTGAGCACTCCTCCGGAACGCTCAACGGCCGTGACGGCCGGAGGTTACGGACACGGGCCAACCGGGCTTGAGTACATCGATGAGGTGAACCCGGGCGGTCGCGGGTACGAGCGGGTACGACCGGGTCGACCGGGTCGGTTGGCCGAGCCGACCTCGCGCCCACAGACTGACCCCCGACACGACCGACGAGGAGGTCACCCGCCGTGAAGCAGCTCTCCGGTCTGGACTCGGCGTTCCTGGACCTGGAGGACGACCACCAGTTCCTGCACGTCAGCCAGCTGCTGATCCTCGACCGCCCGGACGCCGACTTCGAGCCCTACCCGGCCTGGCGCCGCCAGCTCGCCGACCGCATCCACCAGCTCGAGCCCTTCCGACGTCGGCTGGTCGAGGTGCCGTTCGGGCTCGACCACCCCTACTGGATCGCCGACCCGGACTTCGACCTCGACTTCCACGTCCGCCACAGCGCCGTACCGCCGCCCGGCACCGACGACCAGCTCGACGAGCTGGTGGCCCGCCTGGTCGCGGCGCCGATGGACCGCGAGCACCCGTTGTGGGTCTCGCACGTCATCGAGGGTCTCGCCCCGGCCGAGGACGGCGGAGCCGACCGGTTCGCGATCCTGACGATGATCCACCACAGCGCCGTCGACGGTGCCGCGGGCGTGGATCTGCTCGAGCTCATGCTCGACGACGTCCCCGACGCCGAGGCGCCCAGCCACGCCGGCGAGTGGACCTCCGAGGCGCCGCCGACGACGGCGGGGGTCCTGGCCCGGGCGGCCGCGAACGGTGCGCGCCGCCCGGCCCGCGGGCTGCTGCTCGCGGCCCGGGCGGGTCAGAGCATGGCCCGGGCGAGCCGGAGCCCCACGGTGATCGACCTCGCCGACCGCGTGCGCGGGAGCCTGCGGGGCCCGCTGGGCTCGGTGCTCAACGTCGGGCGCGAGCGCGATCCCGACCAGGACCTGCCCCGCCTGCCCCCGCTCGTCGCCCCGCCCACTCCCTTCAACGCCCCCGTCAGCCGCTACCGGCGCTTCGCCCACCGCGCGCTGCCGCTGGCGGAGGTCAAGGCGCTCGGCAAGGAGTCCGGAGCGACGATCAACGACGTCGTCGTGGCGCTGTGCGGCGGCGGGCTGCGGCGCTGGCTGCTCGAGCGCGGCGAGCTGCCCGACCAGCCGCTGACGGCGATGATCCCGGTGTCGCTGCGCGAGGGTGACGAGGACGAGCAGTGGACCAACCGGGTCTCGGCGACCGTGGCCGCGCTCCCCACCGATCTCGACGACCCGCTCGCGCGCCTGCGCGCCGCCCACGACGCGCTGGGCGTCGCGAAGCAGGTCTTCGCCGCGTTGCCCGGCCAGTTGACGCCCGAGGCGGCCGGGCTCGGGGTGCCGGCCACGGTGACCGCCGTGAGCCGCGCCCTGACCCGCTGGGGCTCGGTGGCGCCGACGCCGTTCAACACCGTCGTCTCCAACGTGCCCGGCCCCCGGGAGCCGCTGTACCTGGGCGCCGCCACGATGACCCACTACATCCCGGTCTCGGCGATCGCCGACCCCGTCGGTCTCAACATCACGGTGCAGAGCTACGTCGACCAGCTCGACATCGGCCTCCTGGCCTGCGCCGAGCTGCTGCCGGACCTGCACGACCTCGCCGACGCCGTGGTCGCCGAGTTCGACGCGCTGCGGGACGCGGTGCGGGGCGGCGCGTGAGCGCGATCGACCGCCTGGCACCGCTGCTCGACGTCCCGCTGCCCGACGCTGTCGGCGGGGCCGCGGCCGGCCCGTTCGTCGACCTCGTCGAGGGCCGCCCGGGCTCGCGCGGCCGCATCCAGGACCTGTGGGAGTCCCGGGGCGGCGCCGGCTTCTACGACCGCCTGATCGGCGCGGGCGACCGCGTCCGCGACTCCGTCCCGGACCTCACCTACGGCGGGCTCGTCCGCGACTTCTACGGCGTGGCCCGGCGCCTCGACCTCGTCGGCGGCGAGACGGTGCTCGACCTCGCCTGCGGGCCGGGCACGCTGACCCGCCACCTCGCCGACGCCGCCGGGACGGACGGGCTGGTCGTCGGCGCCGACCTCTCCCCCGCGATGCTCACCCGCGCCGCCCGGGCCGTGCCCGCGGCGAACACCGTGTTCGTCCGCGCGGACGCGATGGCGCTGCCGCTGCACGACGCGTGCCTCGACGCGGTCTGCTGCTCGCTGTGCCTGCAGCTCGTGCCGGACCTCGACACCGCGCTGGCCCAGATCCGGCGGGTCCTGCGGCCCGGCGGCCGGCTCGCCGTGACGGTCCCGGCGCACGGGCGCGGTCCCTTCCGGGTGCTCACCGAGGTGCTGGCCCGCGGCGGTCAGGCGCGGCTGTTCGGGCGGGGCGAGCTCGCCGACGCCCTCGTGCGCCACGGGTTCGTGCGGGTGGCGACCCGGTGGGACTCGGTCATGCAGATCGTGGACGCGGTCGCGCCCGGAGCAGCGCCCCCGCGAGGGTGACGACGCCGCCCGTCGCGGCCACGACGCCGACGGCGGCGAGGACGTCGCTGGGCCGGTGCCAGCCCGCGACCATCGTGGCCACGCCGGCGATCCCCGTGACGGCCACCGCGGCGAGCCCGGCGAGGGGGCGCAGCGCGCGGGGCACCACGAGCACCAGCGCCAGCCCGAGCGACGCCACCAGCGTGACGTGCCCGCTCGGCAGGGAGTTGCCCTCGAGCGAGTCGGGCCGCACGAGCCCCGCCTTGAGCGCCTGGGTGACGAGCTGCGCGCCGAGCACCACCGCCACCACCCCGACCGCCCGGTCGCCCCGTCCGCGCAGGAGCGCGACACCGGCCAGCACGATCACGGCCACCGCGACCGTCGGCACCCCGACGAGCTCCAGCACGTCGAGCCCCTCGCTGCGCAGGCCGACACCGGTGGCCGTCTCCATCACGGCGTCGTCGAGCGCGCGCCCGGTCGGGTCGAGCACGGCGAGGACGTAGGAGCCGACCACCGTCGCGATCCCGAGGACGATCGCGAGCACCGCGGCGGCCCGTCCCCGGGGTGCGGCCGACCGGGGCGGCGCATCGAGCAGGGGCACCGTGGGTGCGGCAGCGATCGGGAGCATGGGTCCCACGCTCCGTGCGGGTGGTGTGGTCCGCCTGACGGGCTGCTGTGTGCCGCCTGAGAACGCGTCCGGGGACGACGACGGCCGGGCCCCGCGGGGTGCGGGGCCCGGCCGTCATCGGGTGCCGTCGGTGGCCTACGCGCGGTAGGCCTCCACGGCGTGGCCGTAGACCACGATGTTGTCGGAGTAGCTGCGCACGTCACTGTCGAAGTCGCCGCCGCAGGTGATCAGCCGCAGCTGCGGGTCGGCCGTCGGCCCGTAGACCGAGGCGGTCGGGAAGGCCGTCTTCGGCACCTCGTCGACCCGGTCGACCGCGTAGACGACGGTCACGCCGTCGGTGCGCTCGACGAGCACCTGGTCGCCCGCGACCACGTCGGCGAGACGGGCGAAGCCCCCGTCGACGCCGTGATAGTTGACGTGCGAGGCGTAGACGGCCGGGCCGTCCTCGCCGGGCGCCGCACCGCCGCGGTAGTGACCGACGGTCGTGGCGTCCTTCGGGACCTCGAGGCGCCGGTCCTCGGTCTGCCCCAGCTCGGCAAGCTGGCGGGTGTCGACCCCGATCGACGGGATCCGCAGGTTCGCGGTCTCCGCCTCGCCGAGCGGGAGGGCGACGGCGGTGCGGGACGCCGGCAGGGCGACGCTCGCCGGGCCGGTGCGCTGCGAGTTGTCGCCCGACAGGTAGGCCGCCATCCCGAGCAGGACGAGGACGACGACGATCCCGATGGTCGCGCGGGTGGTCGCGCTGGTGCCGGACTTCCCGGTGGTGTGCTCGCTGGTGACGGCCATGGTGATCAGCCCTGCCGCGCGAAGCGACGGACCAGGACCAGGCCGGTGACGCCGAGCCCGCTCAGCGCGCCCGCGGCCAGCGCGACCTCGACGGCCGACGCGCCGGACCCGGTGCTGCCGTCGCCCGTGGCGACGCCGCCCTCGGGGTAGCTGACGTAGTCGACGTCGTCACCGTGGGCGTTGTCCTCGCAGGCCACGCCGTCGTCGTCACGGTCGAGCCGGAACGGGTCCGAGGAGTCGGCGTCGAGGATCGCGTTGGCCTCGTCGTAGGTCAGCTCGGGGCAGTCGACGTCGTAGCGGTGGTGCCAGTAGGCGCCCCACCACTCGTTCGTCACGTAGACGTTGGTGATGTTGAGCGTGTGCTGGTCGGGCTCGGGGCAGTGGCGGACGAGCTCGCCGAGGTCGTCGACGAGGTCGTCGAGGTCGATGCCCGTGAAGCTCGTCGGCAGCGCGCCGCAGAACTGCGAGAGCGCGGTACCCAGCTGCTCGAGCTGGGCCGGGGTGCCCTCGAACGCGAGCCCGCCGGCCAGGTAGGCGCAGGCCTGCTGCGGGTTGGTGAAGCCGCCCTCGGGCACCGTGGTCGGGATCTCGAGGTCGCCGAGCAGGTCGGTGAGGCTGCCCGCGCCGGGCACGAAGTCGTCGGGCAGCGTGATGCCGCCGGGCAGCGTGATGCCGGCGA
Organism: Actinomycetospora aeridis; assembly: GCF_037400275.1. NCBI lineage: Bacteria > Bacillati > Actinomycetota > Actinomycetes > Pseudonocardiales > Pseudonocardiaceae > Actinomycetospora > Actinomycetospora aeridis. The sequence continues at coordinate 322,488 of NZ_JBBEGL010000002.1, forward strand.
GGTCGGTGACGAGCTGCTCACCGCCGGCCGCGAGGGCCGTCGGCGTCGGGGCCGTGGCGTCGCCGGTGGTGCCGGTCGTCGCGGTGTCGGCGGTGGCGCCGTCGGTGAGGCGGGCCTGCGGCCCGGTCGGCGTGTCGCCGGTCTGCGTCACGCCGGTCTGCGTCACGCCGGTCGGGGTCTCGCCGGTGTCCTGCTGTCCGGTCTCCGAGGTGGTGACGCCCGGGAGGAGGCTGCCGGCGGGCGGCGCCGTGGAGGTCGTGGGGCCGGAGGAGTCGGCGTCCGTGGCGGCCGAGGAGTCGGCGTCGGACCTGGACGCCGGTGCCTCGCACACGCCGCCGACCAGGCGGTAGCCGGCGCCCTGCGCTTCGCAGGCGGACGCCGCCGTCGCGTCGTCGGACGGGTCCGCGAGGGCGAGTCCCGGAGCCATCACCGCCAGACCCACGCAGCCGGCCAGCACGACCGCGGCGCTGCGGCTGCTCCGTCGACCCCTCATCGGTACTCCCCTTCGTGCGCTCACAGCCGAGTTCGTTCGGCCATTCGCACGTCGAGTCGCACGGAGAGTCACACCCGTTACCGGCTCTCGGGGATCCCATGCCCGGGCGGCGGAGAACCACCCGATCGGTGGATGCGCCCACCGGGCCCCCTGACCACCGACGACGCCGCCCGCAGGCGTGTCGGCACCGGGAAGCGGGTCGGGCGACCCGTCATCACGGTGTGTCGTCGGGCAGTCGTGCACCGCGACCTGCGCGTACCCAAAGAGGACGTGCGACGTTAGGGCGATCGGGGGAGTCGCCGGTCGACCGACCCGGACACATCGGGCGAGCACGGATCGGGTCGGGACATGGGGAACAGGCGTCGGCGCGCTGCGGGTGCGCTGGTCGGGCTGGTGGCCGCGGGGATGATCGGCACGGCGGGGGTCGCCGCGGCCGACGACGGCGACTCCGGGTCGGGCGGGGGGCTCGGGGGCGTCATCAGCGGGTTGGTGGACACGCTGACCGGCTTCATCGAGCGGGGCACCAGCAACCTGCCGACGGTGCCCCCGGTCTCGCCGGGCAGCGGGTCGTCGTCCCCGTCGTCCCCGACCTCCCCGACGTCGACACCGCACACGAGCGTGACCACCGAGACGGAGACCGTGACGCTCCCGCCGGTGGTCTACGGGCCCGGGAGCACGTACTACGCGTACGTGCCGCCCGTGGTGTCGGTGTACGACCTCGACTGCGGCGACTTCGCCGACACCGCCGACGCGCAGGCGGTGCTCATCGGCGACCCCTCCGACCCGAACAACCTCGACGGCGACAACGACGGGCGGGCCTGCGACCGCGGCGTCGGGGGCGGGGACTACCGGGGCTACCCGACCGGCGGCGTCGCCGCGGGCGACGGCTCGGACGACGGCCCCACGGTCGGCCAGGTGATCTTCCTGGCCATCGCCGGGATCGGCGCCGGCGCGGGTGTCGTGCGCGGGGGCCAGCTGGTCGCGGCGCGGCGGGAGAACGCCTGACGTGGCCGTTCCCGAGGCACCGCCCGCGGAGCCGGCACGGCGTGGGGGCATCCTCGACCGGGTGACCGGCCGCGTGACCGCCCTCGTCCTCGCCGTGCTCGCCGTCGGCCTGCTCGTCGCGCTGGTGAACAGCGACGGTGGCGACGAGGGGCCGCGCTCCCGGTCGCTCCCGCCGGCGGAGCGGGTCGCCGTGCCCGTCCCCCTGCCCGCCGCGCGGATCAGCGGCATCGAGGCCCCGTCGATCGGGCTCGCGACCGAGGACACCACGAGCCTCGACCTGCGCGACGACAACTCCCTCGACGTGCCCCGCAGCGCCGGGACGGTGGGCTGGTACCAGCGCAGCGCGAGCCCGGGCGAGGTCGGACCGGCCGTCCTCGCGGCGCACGTCAACTTCCGCGGTCAGGAGGGGGCGTTCGCCCGGCTCGGGCAGATCGCGCCCGGCGCGACCGTCGAGGTGCACCGCGACGACGGCACCACCGCCGTCTTCGCCGTCGACCGCGTCGACCAGGTCGCGAAGGACGCCTTCCCCACCGAGGCCGTCTACGGACCGACCACCGACGGCGAGATCCGGCTGGTCACCTGCGGCGGCGTGTTCAACGAGCGCACCCGCAGCTACGAGGACAACATCGTCGTCTACGGCCACCTCGCGGAGGCCTACCGCCCGGCGTGATGGCGCCCGCGTGAGGCGGGGGCCGCGCGAACCCGGGGGGAGGGTCCGCGCGACCCCCGCGCGCACCGGCCGGGCCGGTCGTCAGGAGGCGATCAGGTCCGCGGGACGTCCAGGTCGTACACGGTGCGCCCCGCGACGTCGATCGGCGTGAAGTTCGCCTGGATCCAGGTACGGATCTCACCGGTCGTCCCCCGGGCGCCCGGACCGCCCGCCCGGCCGGGATCGTCGGCGCCGGGTCCGCCACCGGGTCCGCCACCGGGTCCGCCACCCGGGCCACCAGCGCCGCCGGGCCCGTTGCCCTCGACGTAGTACCGGACCTGCCCGGACGCGACCGCGGCCTGGAACTCCGTGAGCGTCGGGGCCGGGTCGCTGCCCATGAAGCCGCCCATGGCCATCACCGGCGCACCGCTCGCGAGCTGGAGGGACGCGGCGCTCTGCGCGCCGGTCGTGGCCGCCGCCCAGCGCGTGCCGGCGCCCTGGAGCAGGGCCACGAGCTGCGGTGACGGCGCCTCACCTTCCGGGCCGCCGGCGCGTGCACGGTCATCGCCGTCCCGGCGTCCGCCGGGCATCCCACCCTCCGGGCCGGCGCTGACGATCGAGCCCTGGTGCGGGGTCGCCGCGGTCTGCGCCGCGAACGCCGTCGAGCCGCCGAGCACGGCGACCAGCGCCGCGACGACGCCGACCGTCCCCGCGCGTCCCCACCGCGCCGGCGGCAGCAGCACGGCGAGCGTGCCGAGCACCCCGGCGACGAGCAGCACCCAGCGCGCCCACAGCAGCCACCCGTGCTGGGTGAGGATCACCGCGCTCCACGCCGCGGTGCCGGCGACGACGACCGCGAGCACGATCCGCGGGGTGAGCGTCTCCCGGCGGCGCCACAGCACCGACGCGCCGACGGCCGTCGTCAGCGCGACGCCCGGCGCCAGGGCGACCGCGTAGTACGGGTGGATGATGCCGCTCATGGCACTGAAGACCGCGGCGTGCACGAGCGTCCAGGTCCCGCCGAGGACCAGCAGGCCGCGGGTGCGATCGGTCCGCGGGGCGTGGCGCAGCGCCCAGAGCGCCGCGACGAGCAGGACCAGAGCCGCCGGGAGCAGCCACGACGCCTGGCCCGAGAACTCGGCCGTGAACAGGCGTTCAACCCCCGGGGAGCCTCCGAAGCCGCCGCCCCCGCCGGGCCCGCCCGCGCCGGGCGGACCGCCGGCCGGCATGCCGCCGGGCATCGCACCCCCCGGCGCCCCGCCCGGTCCGCCACGTCCCCCGGGCCCGCCGCCCTCGGTGCCCAGGATGCGGCCCAGCCCGTTGTAGCCCAGCGCGAGCTCGAGCAGCGAGTTGGTCGTGGACCCACCGATGTACGGCCGCGACGACGCCGGCCACAGCTCGACGAGCGCGACGTACCACCCCGCCGAGACGACCATCGCCGCGCCGCCGGCGAGGAGGTCACCGATCCGGCGACGGAGCCGCGACGGCGCGACGACGAGGACCGCGAGGGCGAGCGCCGGCACGACGAGCAGCACCTGCAACTGCTTCGTCAGGAAACCCAGCCCGACCAGCGCGCCCGTCCCGACCAGCCACCACGTCCCCGCGCGCCAGCCGGCGGCGTCGACGGCGCGGGTGGTCGTGTACGTCGCGGCGACCATGGTCAGCACGAGCAGCGCATCCGGATTGTCGAACCGGAACATCAGCACCGCCACCGGTGTCGCGGCGAGCAGCGCCCCGGCCGCGAGGGCCGTGCGCGGGCCCGACCAGCGCCGCACCGTGAGGAACAGCAGGCCGACCGACGCGACCCCCATGAGCGCCTGGGGCGCGAGCATCGACCAGCTCGAGAACCCGAAGATCCGGCCGGACAGCACCATGACCCACAGCGAGGCCGGCGGCTTGTCGACGGTGATCAGGCCCGGCGCGTCGAGCGCGCCGAACAGCCAGGCCTTCGGCGACTGCGTGCCGGCCTGCACCGCCGCGGCGTAGAACGCGTTCGCCCAGCCCGAGGCACCGAGGTTCCACAGGTACGTGACGGCGGTGGCGGCGAGCAGGCCGAGCAGCGCCGGGCGGACCCAGCGCGGGTCCCCGGTCGGGGCGGGCGGCGGGGCCGGGGCGGCGACGTCGGGGGCGGTCGCGGTGGTCATCGGTGCTCCGGGTTCGTGATCGTGGGGGATTTCCTGACGTTCAACGTCAGCGTGGCCGCCACGCTGACAACGCCCCGGGACACGCTCATGCACGCTGGCGGCGCGGGTGGAAGACCCAGGCGCGGTAGGCGACGAAGCGCAGGAGGGTGGCGAGGAGGTTCGCGGCGATCAGCACCGCGAGCTCCACCCCGTGGCCCGCCGCCGGGGCGAGCACGCCGAGCAGGGCGAGCGACCCGGACGTCAGCCCCAGCCCGAGGCCGAACACCGCGAGGCCCTCGACCTGGCTGCGGCCGGCGTGGCGGCGCCCCCGGATGCCGAAGGTCAGGCGGCGGTTCGCGGCCGTGTTGGCGACCGCGGTGATCACGAGGGCCAGCAGGTTCGACGGCTGCGGCCCGAGCACGCCGCGGAAGAGCGTGTAGAGCAGCAGGAACGCGAGCGTCGAGATCACGCCGATCGCGGCGAAGCGCACCATCTGGCCCGTGAGACCGGGGGTCACGCCGGCCATGTCGTCGGGTGAGGGCTCCTCGAGAGGCTCACGACCGAACTCCTCCCGCAGCCGGGCCACCGGCAGCGCGCCGGTCGCCAGCGCGTGCCCGACGCGGGCCACGCCCTTGAGATCGGCGACCGCCGTCGACACCACGTCCACCCGGGAGTCGGGGTCGTCGACCCAGTCGACGGGCACCTCGTGGATGCGCAGCCCCGAGCGCTCCGCGAGCACCAGGAGCTCGGTGTCGAAGAACCACCCGGTGTCCTCGACCAGCGGCAGCAGCCGCCGCGCGACGTCGGCACGGATCGCCTTGAACCCGCACTGCGCGTCGGAGAACCGCGCCCGCAGCGTCCCGCGCAGCAGCACGTTGTAGCAGCGCGAGATCACCTCGCGCTTCACCCCGCGCACCACGCGCGAGGTCGGCGCGAGCCGGGAACCGATCGCGAGGTCGGAGTGCCCGGAGATCAGCGGGGCGACGAGCGGGAGCAGGGCGTTCAGGTCGGTCGAGAGGTCGACGTCGGTGTAGGCGAGCACCGGCGCGTCCGACGCCGACCACACCGTGCGCAGGGCGCGCCCCCGGCCCTTCTCGTCGAGGTGCACGACGGTGACCTCGGCGTACTCGTCGGCCAGCGCCTCGGCGACGGCCAGCGTGGCGTCCGTGCTGGCGTTGTCCGCGACCGTGATCCGGAACGCGTAGGGGAAGTCCTCGGTGAGGTGGCGGTGCAGCCGCCGGACGCACGGGCCGAGGTCACGCTCCTCGTCGAACACGGGGACGACGACGTCGAGCACGACGCTGCCCGTCGCCTCGAGGTGCGTGAGGGCGGGGGCGCGGAGCGGGGTCGCTGCGGTCATGATCGCAGCGTCGGAGCCGAGCGTGGACGGGTCGTGTGCCGGACCTGTGTCCCGGCTGTGCCTGCTCACGAGGCGGCGGCCGGCACGGTGAGGTCGTAGACGGTGGTGCCGCCGACGGTCGTGGGCGCGTAGGTCGCCGCCACCCACGCGGCGATCCGGGCGGCGTCGTCACTGCCGCCGCTGTCGGTCGTCGAGATCGACGCCGAGTCCTCGTCGCCCACGAAGAAGTGCACGGCGCCGGCGGCGACGAGGGCCTGGAACTGCGCGAGGGTGGGCGCCGGGTCGGTGCCGTTGAACCCGCCGAGCGCCATCACCGGCGCTCCCGACGCGAGCTGGTAGCCCGCCGCCGCATTGGAGCCGACCGCCGCGGCCACCCACGTGTGCCCCGCCGCGCCGTCGCGCAGCAGCGCCGTCAGCTCCGCCGACGGCCTGCTGGCCTGCAGCAACGTCATCATGCCGCCCCCGGGACCGCCCCCGTCCCGGGCGGCGCCGGGCGGGCCGCCCCGCCCGTCCGGGGAGCCCGGGCCGCCCGCGCCGCGACCCGGACCACCCCCGGGAGCTCCACCCGGACCACCACCTGGACCACCGCCCGGCCCGCGCCCGCTCTCCGGCCCCGCGGTCGGCAGCGCGCCCTCGTGCGTGGTCGCCGCCGTCACGATCGACGACGCGGCCGGCCCGGCGACGCCGACGGCCACCGCCGCGGCGAGCAGCACCCCGACGAGGAGCCGTCGCGACGGACGCACGAGCAGACCGGCCGCGACGACCAGCCCGGCCACCAGGACGACCGCCCGCAGCCACGGCACGAACGTCGGCGTCTCCCGCAGCAGCACCCACGACCACACCGCCGAGACGGCGACGACCCCCGCCAGCAGGACGTGGGCGCGGCGCCGGACCAGCGTCACCGCGCCGACGCCGACGAGCGCGGCGATCGGCGGAGCGAGCGCGACGGCGTAGTAGCTGTGGATGATCCCGCGCGAGAGCGTGAACACCGCCGCGGTGACGAGCAGGGTGCCGCCCCACAGGAGCGCGGCGGCGCGGGTGCGGTCGGTCCGCGGTGCCCGCGCGGTGAGCACGAGCAGCGCGACGAGCAGCAGCAGCGCGGCGGGCAGGAGCCAGCTCACCTGGCTCGCCATCTCGCCGGTCACCAGCTGCAGCACCGAGCCGCTCGACCGGCCCCCGCCTCCACCACCGCCACCACCAGGGCCGACGCTCCCCGTCTCGTCCCCGGTGAGGCGGCCGAGCCCGTTGTAGCCGAGGACCAGCTCGAGCGCGGAGTTCGTCTGCGACCCGCCGACGTACGGCCGCGACGCCGCGGGCCACAGCTCCACGACGGCGACCCACCACCCCGAGGCGACGGCGAGCACCGCCGTCGTCGGCACCAGCGCCCGGAGCCGCCCCCGGAGCCGGCCCGGTCCGGCGAGCAGCCACACGGCCGCGAAGGCGGGGAGCACGAGGAAGGCCTGCAGGGACTTGGTCAGGAACCCGGTCCCGACGAGCGCGGCGGCGAGCGCCAGCCACCGCCAGGCACCCCGCGGCGTCGGGGCGTCGACGGCCCGGGCCAGCGCCCACGCCGCCGCGACCAGCAGGAGCACGAGCAGCGCGTCCGGGTTGTCGAACCGGAACATCAATGTCGCCACCGGCGTCAGGGCGAGCACGAGGCCGGCGAGCAGGCCGGCCGCCGAGCCTGCCCAGCGACGCACCGTCGCGTGCAGCAGCCCCACCGACGCGACGCCCATGAGCGCCTGCGGGACGAGGATCGCCCACGCGTTCACGCCGAACAGCCGCGCCGAGAGGCCCATGACCCACACCGAGACCGGCGGCTTGTCGATCATGATCAGGCCGGGCGCGTCGGAGGCGCCGAAGAACCACGCGCGCCAGCTCGTCGCCCCCGCCTGCGCGGCCGCCGAGTAGTAGGCGTTCGCCCAGCCCGACGCCCCGAGATCCCAGAGGTAGAGCACCGCGGTGCCGGCGAGCAGCGCGAGCAGGCACCAGCGGGCCCATCCCGGGTCGTGGCCGGCGCGGGCCCGCAGGCGGGCCGTCGAGACCGGGGCGGCGGGGGCGGACGGGCGCAGGGGGGAGCGCAGCGCGGCGAGGATCGGGGACGCCATGATCGGGCACGCTCGTCCGCGGGACTGTCCCGGGCCTGGACGGAACCTGTGTGCGAGCTGTGCGCGGGTCCTACTGATTGCACTTGACAACCACTACGGACGTCCGCTTCGCTCCCGGTGGCGAAACGCAACCGGGTGGAGGTGCGCCGTGCTGGTCGACGTGGACGACGACGTGCAGCTCTGTGTCGAGGCCCTCGGCGAGCCCGGCGCCCCGGCACTGCTGCTCGTCGCGGGCGGCGGCTGGTCGATGGACTGGTGGGACGACGACCTGTGCGCCCGCCTCGTCGACCGCGGCCTGCGGGTGATCCGCTACGACCACCGCGACACCGGGGCCTCCACGACCTGGCCCGCGGGAGCGCCCGGGTACACGAGCCGGGAGCTGCTCACCGATGCCGCCGCGGTCCTCGACGCCCTCGGCGTCGACCGCGCCCACGTCGTCGGACTGTCGATGGGCGGCGGGATCGCCCAGGAGCTCGCGCTGTCCCGTCGCGCGCGCGTCACCGCCCTGACGCTCATCGCCACCAGCCCGATCGACCCCGCCGCGGGCGACCTGCCCGGCCCGACCCCGGCGATCGCCGCGCTGTTCGCCGGCGAGCAGAGCGGTCCGGAGCCGACCGACCCGGTCGAGGCCCTCGTCGAGGGCGAGCGTCCCTTCGCCGGACCGGGGGCGTTCGACGAGGCGCGGGTGCGGGCGATCGCCACCCGGGTCGCCGCGCGCAGCCGCGACGTCGCGGCCGCCGGCAACCACTTCCTCCTCGGGTCCGACGCGGGTGGACCGACCGACCTCGGTGCCCTCGCCGGCCTGCCGACGCTCGTGGTGCACGGCGGCGCGGACCCGCTCTTCCCGCCCGCCCACGGCCGCGCCCTGGCCGCGGCGATCCCCGGCGCCCGGCTGCTCGAGCTCCCGGCGATGGGGCACCAACTGCCGCCTCGCGAGAGCTGGGACGAGCTCGTCGACGCCCTGCTCGCCCTGCACTGACCGATCTCCGGGAGGCTCCCCCGATGGCGAAGCTCATCTACGCCGCGACCGCGTCGCTCGACGGCTTCATCGCCGGGCCCGGCGGCGACATGTCGTGGCTGACCGAGCACCTCGGCGGGGCGAACCCGACCGCCGACCGGCTGCTCGCCCGGACCGGCGCGATCCTCGCCGGGAACGTCACCTACGGCGGCGACGACCCGAACCGCGGCACCGACAGCGAGGGCGCGTTCGGCGGGGAGTACGACGGGCCCGTCGTCGTCCTGACCCACCGGCCCCCGGACGACGCGCCCGCCGGGGTCGAGTTCGCCACCGACCTGGCCACGGCGGTCGACCGGGCCCGCACCCTGGCCGGCGACCACGACGTCAACGTCCTCGGCGCGGACGTCGCGGGCCAGTGCCTCGACGCGGGACTGCTCGACGAGGTGCTGATGTTCTTCGCGCCGGTGCTGCTCGGCGCCGGCACGCCGATCTTCCGGCGGCCGGGCGGGCAGCAGGTCCGTCTCGAGCGCCTCCCGGGCGAGACGGAGCACTGGTGCCGCGTCGTGCGCTGAGCCCTTTGCCCGTTTCCGGGCACAACTGAGGGCGGACTCTCAGCAAGCACGCAGAATCACACCAGCGTCGGCACAGGGGGCGGACGGACCCTGACCCCGTGAGCGACAACAGCCCCACCTCCCCCTCCCACGCCGCGGACCCGACGGCGCGTCCCGCGGGTGGCTCCGGCACGGGCACGCTGCCCGCCGGTCCCGCCGGGGAGCGTCCCGGCGGCTACCCGACCGCGCCGTACGGCTCGGGCCTCCCGGCCGGCGGCCCGCACGACCCGTGGACCCGCCGCGACGTCCCCGGCGGTCCGCCACCCACCCCGCCCGCGCCTCCCACCGGGCCCGGCCACGCGGCGCCGCCGCCCGGCCCGCCGCGACGGCGCCGTCCGGTCGCCCTGGTCGCCGGTGCACTGGCCGCCGTCCTCGTCGCCGGCGGCGTCGGCGGGGCGGTCGGCTACGAGGCCGCGTCGTCGAACGGGGGCGGCACGTCGGTGCTCTCCTCGGCCCCGGGCTCCGGGGGCGCGCCCGCCGCGGCGGCGCCGGCCGGGTCGGTCGAGCAGGTCGCGAACACCGTCCTGCCGAGCGTCGTGCAGCTCGAGGGCCCGTCGGGCGAGGGCTCCGGTGTGATCATCTCCACCGACGGGCTCATCCTCACCAACGCCCACGTGCTCGAGGCCGGGCAGGCCGCGCAGCAGCAGTCACCGCTCGGCGGGCTCGAGCAGGCGCCCGAGGGTGGGTCCGGGGTGACCCCGGGCCAGTCCCAGGGACTCACGGCGGTCTTCCAGAACGGCAATCGCGCCCCCGTGCAGGTCGTCGGCACCGACCCGGGCGCCGACCTCGCCGTCGTCCGCGCGCAGGGCGTCTCCGGGCTGACGCCCGCGACGATCGGCAGCTCCTCGCAGCTGCAGGTCGGCCAGGACGTCGTCGCCGTCGGGTCGCCGCTGGGCCTGTCCGGCACGGTGACCACCGGCATCGTCAGCGCCCTGCAGCGCCCCGTGGCGAGCGGCGGCGCCCAGAGCGGCCAGGCCACGGTCCTCGACGCGATCCAGACCGACGCGGCGATCAACCCCGGCAACTCCGGTGGCGCGCTCGTCGACATGCAGGGCCGGGTCGTCGGCATCACCTCGGCGATCGCCTCGCTCGGCGGCCAGTCCTCGGGCGGCGAGCAGGCCCAGTCCGGCTCGATCGGCCTCGGCTTCGCGATCCCGATCGACCAGGCCGCGCGCATCGGCAACGAGCTGGTGACCCAGGGCTACGCCACGCGCGCCGTGCTCGGGGTGGGCGTCACGCAGGGCGCCGACGGTGCGGTGCTCGGCCAGATCACGCCCGGCGGACCCGCCGCGAGCGCCGGCCTGAACCAGGGCGACGTCGTCACCCGCGTCGGCGACCGCCCGATCCAGGACGCCGACAGCCTCGTCGCCGCGATCCGCTCCCAGCAGCCCGGGGCGTCGGTGACCCTGACCGTCACCACGCCGGGAGGCGAGCCCCGCCAGGTGCCCGTCACCCTGGGCTCCGAGCGCTCGGGCTGACCGGTATGTGAGCGAACTTCGGTGCTGTAGCACCGAAGTTCGCTCACATGTCAGTTCACGCAGCCCGGGGCCGCGGCGGTGATCGGCGGGGTCGGCGACACGGGCGCCGCGGCCGCGGCCTCCGTCTGCTCGCCGTCCGAGGAGTACTCCTCCTCGTCGTCTGTCGAGCTCGCGTCGTCCTCGTCCTGGGTCGACGAGGACGCGTCGAGCCGGTCGAGCCCGGCGCTGACCGACGCGTCGGTGGCGCCGGCCGGAGGCGGCGGAGCCAGGGCGGCGACGGCGGCGGGGTTGCCGGCGTCGGCCGCGATGGCCGTCGCGACGAACGAGCGCACGTCGCGCGGGTCGACCTGGACCGCGGTGCCGTCGTACGGGGTGCTGAGCTCGGTGGAGCCGGTCGGGACGGTGCGGAAGGTGACCGCGCCGGCCGAGAGGCCCTGCATCTGGCGGGCGAAGCCGAGCACGTCCCAGCCGGCGTCGAGCGTCACCGACCGCGACACGGCCTCGGTGATGCGGGCGACGGCGAACGGGTCGGTCAGCGTGTTGGCCGACAGCAGCGTCTCGGTCGCGCCCGCGAGGAACACCTGCTGGCGGGCGATCCGGTCGAGGTCGCCGTTCGGGAGTCCGTGGCGCTGGCGCACGAACGCGAGCGCCTGCGGGCCGCTGACCTCCTGCGGGCCGGCGGGGAGCGCGAGCCCGGAGTAGGAGTCCTGCACCGGCGCCCGCAGGCACACCGGCACCCCGCCGATCGCGCTGCTGAGGTCGGCGAACCCGGCGAGGTTGACCGCGGCGAAGTGCGAGATCGGCAGCCCGGTGAGCTGCTGGACCGCGCCGATCGTGGCGCGCGCCCCGGCCGCCCCGGCGGCGCGCACGACGGCGGGGTCGCCGGGCGAGGGCGGGCCGGGCGACTCGGCGGCGAAGAGGCTGGTGGAGCCGGTGGGCCCGGAGCCGGTCATGGCCTCGGTGGCGTCGGCCGCCGCGCGGGACCACGCCGAATTGATCTTGTGGCGCCCGAGCCCCGACCCCAGGTCCACGTAGGCGTCGCGGGGCACGGAGATCGCCGTGGCCCGTCCGCCCCCGGCGGGGACGTGCACGACCGTCAGCGAGTCCGCCGTCCCGCCGCCGGACTCGCCGTCACCGGCGTTGAGGGCCGCCAGGACGTCCTCCGGCAGCGGGTTGCCCTGGGCGTCGGTGCGGTTGTCGAGGCCCACCAGCAGGATGTTCTGCTCGCCGGTCGCGGGGGGCTCGGGACCGTCGATCACCGCGGCGGCGGGCGTGGATCGATCCAGTGCCCGCAGCTGTGTCCAGCCCACCGCCGAGAGCGCGAGGACGCCCACCGATAGCACGCTCACGGCGAGTCGTGCGAGCAGGCGCACGCGCCGCGAGCGCAGGGGGCGGATCACGGTCCTAGCGTTCCCGGTTCTCGGCGCCCCGTCACCTCCTCGTGCAGGGCATCTCAGTGATCGTTACCCATCCGGGGCCCGGCGGGCCTTGCCTCGACGCCCGGTGTCGTCGGGCGTGCGATCTCCGTGAGCCCGCCGGGGTCGTTCACAGCCGGTGCACAATCTCGCCCCACGGGACGGACACGATGCGGCCGCAGGGTCGGGGGCATGACGGTCCACGACGGTCTGACGACCGAGCTCCGGGTGCCCACCCCAGTCCTCCCGCGACCCCGCGCACCCCGCCCCGTGTCCGCGCTCCTGGCGGGACGCGCGGGCGACCCGCGCTGGGTGCGTCCGTCCCTGCTCGCGCTGCTCGTCGGCACCGCCGTGCTCTACCTGTGGAACCTCGGCGCGTCGGGCTGGGCCAACACCTACTACGCCGCGGCCGTCCAGGCCGGGACGCAGTCGTGGAAGGCCTGGCTGTTCGGGTCGATGGACTCGTCGAACTTCATCACCGTCGACAAGCCCCCGGCGTCCCTGTGGGTCATGGGGCTGTCCGGCCGTCTCTTCGGGTTCTCGAGCTGGTCGCTGCTCGCGCCCCAGGCGCTGATGGGCGTCGCGGCGGTCGGGCTGCTCCACCTGACGGTGCGGCGCTGGTCCGGGCCGGGCGCGGGCCTGCTCGCCGGGGCGACGCTCGCCCTGACGCCGGTGGCGGTGCTGATGTTCCGCTTCGACAACCCCGACGCGCTGCTCGTGCTGTGCCTGGTGGCGGCCGCGTACGCGACCGTGCGGGCCGTCGAGGCCGCCGCCTCCCGCGCCGGGACCTGGTGGACCGTGGCCGCAGGCGCCCTGATCGGCCTCGGGTTCCTCACGAAGATGATGCAGGCGTTCCTCGTGCTGCCCGCCCTGGCCGCGGTGCTCCTGCTCGCCTCGGCGGCCCCGCTGCGCCGGCGCCTCGTCCAGCTCGGGGCGGGCGCGGCGGCGCTCGTCGCGTCGGTGGGCTGGTACGTGCTGCTCGTCGACCTGTGGCCCACCGACTCGCGCCCCTACATCGGCGGCTCGACCGACAACACGCTGCTCGACCTCGTCCTCGGCTACAACGGGCTCGGCCGCCTCCTCGGCGGCGAGGGCAACGGGGGCGGCGGGGGTGGGGGCGGCGGCACCGGCTTCGGCGGCTCCACCGGCATCACGCGGATGTTCAACAGCGCCTTCGGCGGTCAGATCAGCTGGCTGCTCCCCGCCGCGCTGGTCGCGCTGGTCGCCGGGCTGTGGCTGACACGCCGCGCCCCGCGCACCGACCGCACCCGTGGCGCGCTCGTGCTGTGGGGCGGCTGGCTGCTCGTGACCGGGCTGGTGTTCAGCTTCATGAGCGGCACCATCCACGCCTACTACGCCGTCGCCCTGGCGCCCGGTCTCGCCGGCACGCTGGTCGTCGGCGGTCGCGAGGTGTGGCGACGCCGCGGGCACCTCGCCGCCGACCTGACGCTGGGCCTCACCGTCGCCCTGACCGCCGGCTGGGGCGTCGTCCTGCTGCGCCGCACGCCGGAGTTCCTGCCGTGGCTGCGGTGGGTCGTGGCGATCGCCGGGATCGTGGCGGCCGTCGCGCTGGTCCTCCCCGCGGCGACGTGGCGCCGGATCGGTCGCGACGCCGGCCGGCGGGCGCTGCCGGTGGTGCTGCTCGCCGCCCTGCTGGCCGGCGCCGGTGGCGCCACCGCCTATGCGGTGCAGACCGCGGCCACCGCGCACCAGGGGTCGGTCGTCAGCGCCGGACCGTCGAGCGGCTCGGAGAGGGGCGGCGGGCAGGGTGGTCCTCCTGGGGCCGGGCAGATGCCGGCCGGGCAGACCCCGCCCGGCGGAGGTCAGGGCGGAGGTCAGGGCGGGGGTCAGGGCCCCGGTCCCGGCGAGGCGAGCACCTCCGCCGAGCTCACGGCCCTGCTCACCTCGGCGGGCACACGCTGGTCGGCGGCCACCGTCTCCGCGCAGGGCGCCTCGGGTCTCGAGCTCTCCAGCGGCACCGCCGTGATGGCGATCGGCGGGTTCACCGGGTCGGACGCCGCCCCGAGCCTCGCCCAGTTCCAGGCCTATGTCGCCGCCGGCGACATCGGTTGGTTCGTCGCGAGCGGCCAGGGCGGCCAGGGCGGCGGCCCCGGGGGCGGCGGGGACAGCGTCGGAAGCGAGATCAGCGAGTGGGTCGCGGCGCACTACACGGCCACGACGGTCGGCGGTACGACGGTCTACGACCTCACGGCCCCCGCGAGCTGACCCCTCCCCGGGGACTACTGGCTGGCATCTCTCGCTCAGCGAGAGATACCAGCCAGTAACGCGCGGCGCTCAGGCCGCCTGACGCCCGTCGCGCACCTCGTCGTCCGGCGTCGCGACGTCGAGGGGGTGGGCGATCTCGTCGGGACCCAGCCGGCCCAGCACCAGCGCGAGCGCCCCCACCACCAGCGGCGCGAGCCCGGCCGCGAGGAACACCGGCGTGAGGCCCGCGACCTCGCTCACCGGCCCGGCGAGGGTCATCGACACCGGCATGAAGGCGAGCGAGACGAAGAAGTCGAGGCTCGTCACGCGCCCGAGCAGGGCCGGCGGGACGCGGCGCTGCAGCAGCGTCCCCCAGATCACCTGGGGGGCGCTGAACAGGGCGCCGACGACGAACCCGGCGACGATCATCGGCCAGAGCGTCGACACCAGCCCGAAGACGACCATGGGCACGCAGCCCGCCGACCACATGACGATCATGGTCGTCAGGTAGCGCCGCGGCAGGCGCAGCGAGGCGACGAGGATCGACGCGATCGCCCCGCCGGCCCCGTGGGCGAGTAGCACGAGCGAGTGCCCGCCGGGCCCGCCGCCCGCGCGCTCGATGATCGCGAACGGGACGAGCACCTCGAGCGGCCCGAGCACCACGAGGACCATCAGCGACGCGAACACCAGGGTCACGAGCAGCCACCGCGTGGCGACCATGTAGCGGAAGCCCTCGACGAGGTCGCGCACCACCGCACCCACGCCCTTGCCGCCCGCGTCCTCGGCGTCGAGGTCACGACGCAGCGCACGACGGGGCAGCGACAACGCCGCGAGGAGCCCGGCCACGCACACGACCGCGGTGGCCGCGAGCGCCGCCGCCGGCGAGTACGCGGCCACGAGCAGGCCCGCGAGCGCCGGGCCCGCGCCCAGCAGCAGCACCGGGCGCACGACGCCCTCGAGCCCGTTGACCGCCAGCAGCTCGTCGGCGTCGACCATGGCCGGCACGAGCGCCGAGTACGCCGGGAAGAACAGCCCCATCGACAGGCCGATCGCCGCCGCGACCACCGCGAGCAGCGGCACCGACAGCGCGCCGAGCGCCGAGAGGCCGGCGACGAGCCCGATCGACACCGCGAGCGTCGCCATGACGCCGACGAGGATGCGCTTCTGCGGCACCCGGTCGGCGAGCACGCCACCGAGCAGCGCGGTGACGATCACGCCCAGCGCGAGCGCGCCCGACACCACGGAGAGCCCGGCGGGCCCGCCGCCGAGCTCGACGACCTGCCACACCACGGCCAGCGTCCACAGCCCCTCGGCGAGCACCGAGAGCGCGAGCGCCGCGGCCAGGCGCCGGTAGGCGGACCGGCGCAACGGGCGCAGGGCACGCATGGGACTCGACCTCCTCCGACGACGGGCACCCGCGACGCTAGGTGCTGCACCGGGGTCGAGGTCCACCGGTTTCCGTTGCTCCCCGGGGCGGAACCGAGTAGACCGTCACGCGTGCGCGCGCAACGGTGGGTCGCCGAGGTCGGACCGGAGAACGCCGCGTTCCTCGCGACGCGCAGCCGGACCGCCGTCCTCGCCTCCGAGTACCGGCCGCGCGATCTCGGCGACGGCCGGGTGGCGTACGACGAGCGCTCGCTCGGCGCCGCCCGTGAGCTGTCCGAGGAGGAGGAGGGCGCGATCACCGACGACGGTGACGGCCTGCGCGTCTGGGTCGGCGACGACGCCTTCGACCTCGACGAGCAGGACTGACACACGACTTTCGTCGGTCGCGCGCGCGACGTCCGGCGCTGCCGGCCGGGCCGGGCGACCACCTAACGTCGATCACCATGAACGCGCCGATCACGGCTCCGGACACCGACGTCTCCACCCCGGGCCGCCGGATCGGCGAGCTCGACGTCCTCCGGGGCTTCGCCCTCTGCGGCATCCTCGTCGTCAACATCGTCCAGCAGCTCGTGCCCCTGTCCGGTCGTGCCCGCATGCTCCCGCTGCCGGTCGAGCTCGTCTTCTACGAGCGCTTCCTCTCCCTGTTCGCGCTCCTCTTCGGCCTCGGGTTCGGCCTCTTCCTCGACCGCGCCGCGACGCGGACCACCCGGCCCCGGGTCGTGCTGGCCCGCCGGCTCGGGGTCCTGCTGCTGATCGGGATCGCGCACCAGTTCCTGCAGCCGGGCGAGGCGCTGGTGCCGTACGCGCTGGTCGGGCTCGTGATCCTGCTGCCGATGAGCTTCCTGCCGCCCCGGGCGTGCCTCGTCGTGGCGCTCGTCCTGCTCCTCGTCGCCCCGCAGGTCCAGATGGGCTACGGGCTCACGGTGGCGCTCCTCGCGGTCGGCTTCGCCCTGGCCCGGCTCGGCCTGCCCGCCGCGCTCGGGCGGTACCCCGGACGCACCGCCGCCGTGCTCGCCGTGACCGGCACGCTCGCGCTCGCCTGGGCCGTCGCGCTCACCGCCGGGTGGGAGCCGCCCCGGGTGAACGTCCTCGGCGGCGGCCTCGGCGGGTTCCAGAGCCTCCTGCCGCCACTGGCCGCGCTGGCGACGGTGATCGCCTACGCCGCGGCGCTGCTGCTGGTGCTGCGCACGCCGGTGGGCGCGGTGATCGGGCGGGTGCTCGCCCCGATGGGCCGGATGGCGCTGACCAACTACCTCACCGCGACCGTGCTGTTCGTGACCCTCGGCCCGGCGCTCGGCATCGACTCGCTCGACGACGGCGCGGCGATCGCCGGCCTGACCGTCGGCATCCTGCTGGTCCAGGCGGTGTGGAGCAGCTGGTGGCTCCGGCGCTTCCGCTACGGCCCCGCCGAGTGGGCGTGGCGGTGCCTGACCTGGTGGCAGGTCGCCCCGCTCCGTCGGTGATCCGGCGCCGGGTGATCGCCACTACCGTGCTGGTCATGAGCCGTCGACGGTGGGCGTTCGACGTCGCCGTCGCCGCGCTCGCCGGCGCGTTCATGGCCGGCATCGTGCTGTTCTTCCCCCGCCAGACCGGCACCCTGCTCGACCTCGGCCGCCCGGCGCTGCTGGCCGGCGTGGCGCTCTCCACGGTCGTGCTGGTGTTCCGCCGACGGGCGCCGGTGGTGGTGACGGTGGTCGTCGCGCTGCTCGCGCTGCCGTTCCCCGGGTCCTGGTTCGGCTACATCGCGCTGTACTCCGCGGGCGCCTACGCCCGGCGGCGCTGGAGCCTGTGGCTGCTCGCCCCGCTGGTGGTCGCGACGTCGTTCGTCGGCGACCGCGGCTGGGTCGGCTTCCGCGTCAACGACCACGCGTTCCTGCTGTTCGTCGCGTCGCTGGTCACGCTGGCCGGGCTCTACGTCGGCACCCGCCGCGAGGCGATCGCCGGGGCCGTCGAGCGTGCCGACCGCGCCGAGCGCGAGCAGGAGCTGCTCGCCGAGCAGGCCCGGGCCGACGAGCGCGTCCGGCTCGCGGGCGAGATGCACGACGTCGTCACCCACCGGATCAACCTCATGGTCCTGCAGGCCGGCGCCCTCGGGGTCCGCACCGAGGACCCGGCGGTGCGCGCGGCCGCCGAGGAGCTGCGCGAGGCCGGCGTCCAAGCCCTGGCCGAGATGCGCGACCTCGTCGGCGTGCTGCGCGCCGGCCGCACGCCCGGATCGGTGGCCGCGGACGTGCCGGCCGACGAGCTCGCGGGCCTCGTCGACGAGTCCCGCCGGGTGGGGGTCGAGGTCGACCTCGAGGTCACCGGGGATCCGTCCGGTCCGGCGCCGACCGTGCGCCGGACCCTGCACCGCGTCGTCCAGGAGTCCCTCACCAACGCCCGCAAGCACGCCCCCGGGGCCGCGGTGCGCGTGGAGGTCCGCCACACCGACGGGCGCGTGTGCGCCACGGTGACCAACGGGCCGCCGGACGCTCCGGCGGACCCCGACACCACCGGCGGCGGGGTGGGCCTCGACGGTCTGCGCCGCCGGGTGGGGCTGGTCGGGGGCACCTTCACCGCCGGCCCGACCCGCGACGGCGGGTTCCGGGTGGGCGCGCACCTGCCCGACGACGTGCCGACGGGGGGCGCAGCATGATCCGGGTGCTGGTCGTCGACGACGAGCCCATGGTGTGCACGCACCTGACCACGATCCTCGGCACCGGGGAGATCACCGTCGTCGGCGCGGCCCACGACGGCGCCGAGGCGCTCGAGCAGGTGGTGCGCCACCGCCCGGACGTCGTGCTGCTCGACATCCGCATGCCCGGCGTCGACGGGCTCACCGCGCTCGGGCACATCGCCGCGCTCGACGACCGGCCCGCCGTGGTCGTGCTGACCACCTTCGACGTCGACGCCTACGTGCTGCAGGCGCTCGCGTCCGGCGCCCAGGGGTTCCTGCTGAAGTCCACACCGCCCGACGACCTGCGCCGCCTCGTCGCGGTCGCCGCCGACGGGCACACGGTGCTCTCGCCGGAAGCCGCTCGGCGGCTGGCGGTGGCGTCGAGCCGCGAGGACCGCACGCGCGAGACCGCCCGCGCCCGCATCCGCGACCTCGCCGACCGCGAGACCGAGGTGCTCACCGCGCTCGGGGAAGGGCTGTCGAACGCCGCGATCGGGGCCCGCCTGCACCTGTCGGAGGCGACGGTGAAGGGCTACGTGTCGCGGCTGATGGAGCGGCTCGACTGCGACAACCGCACCCAGGCCGGGCTCCTCGCCTTCGCCGCCGGGCTCGTCGGGCTCGACGGATGACCACGCCGGGACTCCCGTCAGGCCACGGGTCGCACCGGGCGGCGCTGCGCCGCGGACGGCGCGACGGGCCGGACCGGGCGGGCGACGACGGGGCCGCGTCGCGGAGCCGTCCGCGGGGTGCGCGGCGGGCCGGCCTGGCCGACCGCGGCGACGGGGCGGCCGGCGAGCACGGCGGCGAGGACGGCCACGACCTCGCCGAGCGAGTGGTACCGACGCTCCGGGAGGCGCTCGAGCAGGGTGCGCGTCACGGTGTCGACCCCGTACATCTCGGCCGTGGTGAGCACCTGCCAGCGGTGCGCCGGGAGGACCAGGTCGCCGAGCACCGCGGCGATCCGGTCGGGGAGGTCCGACGGTGCGGGGGCGGACGGGGTGGGCCGTT
Organism: Actinomycetospora aeridis; assembly: GCF_037400275.1. Taxonomy (NCBI): domain Bacteria; kingdom Bacillati; phylum Actinomycetota; class Actinomycetes; order Pseudonocardiales; family Pseudonocardiaceae; genus Actinomycetospora; species Actinomycetospora aeridis. The sequence goes on from NZ_JBBEGL010000002.1 coordinate 341,943, forward strand.
CGGGACGAGCGGTCATCGGGTCCTCCGGGCAGGAGCGCTGGACGCGGCGCGACACAGGAGTTCCCCGAATGACCATTCGTCAATCCGCAACGTCACCCCTGAGTGGATGATCGTTGGTGTCCGCACGGTCGCCGCGACCTACTACCGCCCGGTAACCTGCGCGGCCGTGAGCACTCCGAGCGTGCTGGGCGCGTGGCACCGCCTCTCCGGCTCGTGGCCGGGCCGCCTGCTGGTCAGCGCGGCCGTGTGGCTGCGCGCCCCCTACTTCCTCACCGCGGCGCCGATGATCCGCGACCTCGCGCCGGGGCGGGCCGAGGTGTCGCTGCGCAACTGGTGGCTCGTCCACAACCACCTCGGCACCGTGCACGCCATCGCGTCGTGCAACCTCGCCGAGTACGCGATGGGGGTGCTCGCCGAGGCCACCACCCCGGCGTCGCACCGCTGGATCCCGCGCGGGATGACCGTGCGGTACCTCGCGAAGGCGGACACCGACCTGCTCGCCGTGGCAACCTTCCCGCAGGCCCCGACGTTCGGCGACGAGGGCGAGGACGTCGACGCGGACGTGACGATCACCGACGCCCGCGGGCAGGAGGTCGTGCACGCGACGATCACCCTGCGCATCTCCCCGCGCCCCTCGCGCCTCCCCGCTTCAGCGACCGCCTCCGCCCCCGCCTGAGCCTCGCCTCCCGAGGCAGCGAACGTGGCGTTCGCTGCGCTAGAAGCAGCGAACGGCACGTTCGCTGCACACGGACGTGCCACGATCCGCAGCGAGATGCCTCCGCCGACGACGACCTCCGACCAGGTCCACGCCTACCGCTTCGGGCTGCGTCGCCTGCAGTCGGCGCTCGTCCGGCGCCAGGCCGTGCCCGCGGGCGACCCGTTGCGCGCGCAGCACCGGGCCACGGTCGCGGGCGCGCTGATCGCCGCGCTGGCCCTCGGCGTCGCCGCCGTGTGGGGCCTGCTCGACCGCCCCGCCGACTGGCGCAGCGCCGGCGTCGTCGTGGCCGAGGGCTCCGGGGCGCTCTACGTCGTCGTCCACGAGCCCGACCGGCTGGTGCCGGTGCCCAACCTCGCGTCCGCACGCCTCGTGCTGGCCGCCCTCGCGGCGGCCGGCGGGACGGCCGGTGACCCCGCACCCGTCGAGGTCGCCGACGCCGACCTCGCCACCGCGCCCCGCGAGCGCGGGGTCGGCATCCCGGACGCCCCGCCGCTGCCCCCGGCGGGCGCACCCGTCCCGCCCGTGTGGTCGGTGTGCGACACCGGCAGCCCCCGGCCCGGGGCCGCGCGCCCGTGGGAGCAGCCGCGGGTGTGGACCACCGTGCTCGCCGGCCCGTCGGCCCCCGCCCGGCCGCTCGATCCCGGCCGCGGGCTGCTGCTGCGCGACCGGTTCGACGGCACGTGGCTCGTCCACGACGGCATCCGGTCGCGGCTGGACCTGCGGGACCCGGCGGTGGTGATCGCCTTCGACCTCGAGGGCCAGATCCCCCGCCCGGTGAGCACGAGCCTGCTCAACACCCTCACCGAGGGGCCCTCGATCGTCGCGCCCGTGATCGCCGGGCGCGGCGAGGTCCCGCCGGCCGGGCTGCTGGCCGGCGAGCCGGTCGGCGGTGTCGTGCGCCTCGTCGGCCCGGGGACGCCGGACCGCTGGTACGTCGTGCAGCGCGAGGGCGTGCAGGAGGTCCCGGAGGTCGTGGCCCGCCTCGTCCGCCTCGACGACCCGGACCCGGCGCGGGCCGGGGCCCCGGTCCCGATCGTCTCCCCCGGCCAGCTGCGCCCGCTCGCCACCGCCCGCGGGATCGCGGTGGGCGCCTACCCCGATCCGGTGCCCCGCGCGGTGCCGATGGACGAGGCGCCCACCACCTGCGCCGGCGCCCAGGGCGGCGGGCCGGTGGCGCTGACCGTCGGCACGCAGCCCCCGAGCGGCCCGGCACCGCCCACCACGCTCGCCCAGGCCGACGGCTCGGGCGACCGTGTCGACGCGGTCGTGCTGCCCGGCGCGGGGGTCGTGGTGCGGGCGGTGCCGACCGGGCGGGACGACGCCCCCGGCAGCCCGACGGTCATCTCGGGCTCCGGTCTCGCGTCGGCGGTGCCCGACCCGGAGACCGCGGCCGCGCTCGGCCTGGGCGAGGCGTTCCCGCCCGCTCCCGACGCCGTGGTCGGCCTGCTGCCCGCCGGGCCGGTGCTGTCGGTGGCCGCGGCGCTGAACCCGCTGCCCGGCGGCGGCTGAGCCCTACTGGACGCCCTACTGGACACGCGCCCCCGGCGCCGGCACCTGCGCCGGGGCCGAGCTCGTCGTGGTGTCGTCCTCGTCGGGGTCCTCGACCACCGGCGGCGGCACCACGACCGGCGGACGCACCGTCGTCGTGGTGGTCGTCGTGGTCGTGGTGGTGGTCGTCCGCCGGGGCGTGGTGGTGGTGCGCCGCGTCCGCGGGGCGGTGGCCACCTCGGTCTCCTCGGTGGTGGTGACCTGCGGGGCGACCGGCAGCGGCGGCGGGGGCGGCGCCAGGGTCGCCGACGGCGTGGGCGGCAGCGGCTGCTCCTCGGAGAGCACCGCGTACGCCACCGCCGACCCTGCGATGAGGAGCACCGCGGCCGCGGCGGCCACGGCGGCGGCCAGGCGGCGGCGACGGCGCGGCGTCGGCCGGGCGAGCGGCGAGGCGCCCGTGGGATCGAGGGTGGGGGCCACCGGAGGGCCCGCCGCGAACGCCCCGGACCCGGCGACGACGCTCGTCGGTGCGGTCATGAGCACCGGCGACAGCACGGTCTCGGCGTCCATCCCGACCTCGCGGGAGACCCCGCGCAGGCCGGCGACGACCTCCTCCGCGGTCGGCCGGTCGACCGCGTCGTCGGCGGTCATCGCCGTCAGCAGCCCCTCGAGGCCCGGCGACAGGCCGGTGGGCACCACGGGCCTGCGGTGCAGGCGGGCGACCGCCGCCTCGAGCGCGTTGCCCGGGTACTCGCGGCGCCCGGTGAGGCACTCGATGAGCACGAGACCGAGCGCGTAGATGTCGACGCCGCCGTCGATCGGCTCGCCGCGCACCTGCTCGGGGCTGAGGTAGGACGCGGTGCCGATGACCATGCCGGCCGCCGTGACGGGCGCGGCGTCGTGGACCGCGGCGATGCCGAAGTCCGAGAGGTGCGCCCGGCCCTCCGCGTCGAGCAGGACGTTGCCGGGCTTGACGTCGCGGTGCACGACGCCGCGGCGGTGCACGTAGGCCAGCGCGTCGGCGAGCGCGGCCCCGAGGGCGACGACGTCGACGACCGGCAGCGGGCCCGCGCGCACCCGCTGGGCGAGCGTGTCGCCCTCGATGAGCTGCATGACGAAGTAGGCGCGGCCGTCCTCGTCGCCGACGTCGTAGACGGTGACGAGCCCGGGGTGCGACAGGCCGGCGAGGGTGAGCACCTCGCGGCGGTGGCGGGCCTCCTGGCCCTCCTCGATGTCGCCGATCTTCTCGGCGGGGTCGGCCGGGTCGCCGGGGGCGGCGTCGGGGGCCGCGACGGAGCCCGCCGCGTTGAACATCTTGATCGCCACGTCGCGGCCGAGCAGCTCGTCGCGGGCCCGGAAGACGTCCGCGGCGCCGCCGCGCCCGATGAGGTCGCCGACCGTGTAGCGCCCGCCCACCATCGCGGGCGGACCGATGTCGGTGCTCACTGCCCGCCCTCCTCCCGGTGCGCGGTCGGCCCGATCATCCCGTATGACGGGGTCCCTCGTCTGCGTGACGTCCCGGGCGATGCGTCGCCCGAACGGCGGGTTGCCCGCGGAGCGCACGGCGCGCCTGCGGGCACACCACGTCGCCCGACCTCGCCCGGCCCGTGTCGGGGTGTTCGCCGCCGGGCGGGCGGGCGTTACCCGATCGGGGACGATCTCAGGCGGACCTCAGGAAGGCTGCAGGCGGCCCAGGACCCCCGGCAGGGCGCCGGGATGGACCACGACCAGCGCACGTGTGGCGCGGGTGAGGGCGACGTAGAGATCGTTGAGCCCGCGCGGTGAGACGTCCACCACGCCCTGCGGATCGGCGACGACGACGGCGTCGAACTCGAGGCCCTTGGCGTCGGCGACCTCGCACACGACGACCTCGGAGGCGAGGTCCACCGCCGGGTCGCCCGGCGCATCGGCAGCCCCGGTCGGCCCCGCCGCCACCCCGAGCGCCGCGGCCAGCGCGTCGACCCGCGACCCCGGGGCGAGCACGGCCACGCGGCCGGCGCCCTCGACGTCGACGACCGCCGCCCGCGCCCGGCGGGCCTGCTCGACGGCGGCCTCCACCAGCCCGCGCTCGTCGGTCGCCACCGCCCGCGGCGACTCGCCCGCCTCGCGGACCGACTCGGGCGGCGTGGCCCCCGGGTCGATCGCGGCGAGCACGTCGGCGGCCACCGCCATGATCTCCGCCGGGGTGCGGTAGTTGACCGTGAGCACCTCGCGGCGCCAGCGCGCCTTCACGTACGGCGAGAGCACCTCGGCCCACGACGACGCCCCACCCCGCGCCCCGGTCTGCGCGACGTCGCCGACCAGCGTCATCGAGCGGCTGGGGCAGCGGCGCATGAGCACCCGCCACGCCATCGGGGAGAGCTCCTGGGCCTCGTCGACGATGACGTGCCCGAAGGTCCAGGTGCGGTCGTCGGCGGCCCGCTCGGCGGCCGACGCGTAGGTCGCCTCCCGGGTCCGGTCGGCGAGGACGCTCGCGTCGACGACGTCGGTGGGGCGCAGGAGCTCGGGGTCCCAGTCCTCCTCCATCGCGAGGATCTCGAGCACCCCGGCGGCGTAGGCCTCGTCGGCCTCGCGCTTGCGCTCCTCGGCCTCCCGGGCCGCCGTGTCGTCCTCGCCGAGCAGCTCGGCGACCTCGTCGAGCAGCACGGCGTCGGCGGGGCTCCACCAGGCGCCGTCGAGCAGGTCGTCGGGCACCCCGCCGGAGCGGGCCAGCAGGTCGCGGTCGGCGTCGGACCAGCCGCGCGTGGCCGCCCGCAGCCGCCGCTGGTCGGTCCACAGGTCGGCGAGCAGCTGCGGCGGGGTCAGCGTCGGCCACAGCTCGTCGAGCACGGCGCGCAGGTCGGGGTCGGCGCGCAGCCCGGCGCGGACGTCGGCGAGGTCGGCGCGGTCGAGCAGGGTGGTCGACCCGTCGACGTCGCGGCTCACCCGGTCGACCTCGCGGCGGGCGAGCTGGTCGACGACCTCGCGCACGAACGTGCGCTTCGCGTCGTTGTGGGGCCGCCGGGTGCGCCGGGCACGGGTACGGGCCTGGGCGACGACGTCGCGGTCCACCACGACGGGCTCGCCGTCGACGACGAGCCGGATCGGGCGGTGGGGCAGCTCCTGGCGGTCGCGCACGGCCGTCGCGAGCATCTTGCCCATCTCGAGGTGGCCCTTGAGCGCGGCGGCGGCCGGCGCCTCGGCGCGGTGCGCGGCGAGACCCGGGTAGAGCTCGCCGACGGTCGAGAGCAGCACGCTCGTCTCGCCGAGCGAGGGCAGGACCTGCTCGATGTAGCGCAGGAACGTCGGGTTCGGCCCGACGACGAGCACGCCGCGGCGGGCCAGCTGCCGGCGGTGGGTGTAGAGCAGGTAGGCCGCGCGGTGCAGGGCCACGGCGGTCTTGCCGGTGCCCGGTCCGCCCTCGACCACGACGACGCCGTTGGCGCTGGAGCGGATGACGCGGTCCTGCTCGCCCTGGATGGTCGCGACGATGTCGCCCATCCGCCCGGTGCGGCCCGCCGAGAGGGCCGCCAGCAGCACGGCCTCGCCGGTCAGCCCGGTGCGCTGGGTTCCCCGGGCCGCGGCGGCCGCTGCTGCTTCGTCGAGGTCGAGGATCTCGTCGTCGACGGCGGTGACGCGCCGGCTGCGCGAGCGGATGTGGCGCCGGCGGCGCACGCCGTCGGGCGAGGCCGCGGTCGCCGTGTAGTACGGCCGGGCCGCGGGCGCCCGCCAGTCGACGAGGAGGGGCTCGTAGTCGTGCTGGTCGTCGAGCAGGCCCAGGCGCCCGACGTAGAGGACGTCCTGGTCGAGGCCCTCGATGGCGTCTGGGTCACCGTCGACGGGCGGGGGCGGCGGGCGGTCCGGGTCGAGGTCGAGGCGCCCGAAGCACAGGCCCTGCTCCACGGCCGACAGCGTGGCGAGCTGCTCGGAGTACATCTGCGCGGCGGCGTCGCGCTCGGAGACCGCCTGCGGGGTGCCGGTGGTCTCGTCACGCAGGACGCGGGCGAGCAGCGCCGCCGTCTCGGCCCGGCGCTCGTCGAGCTTGCCGTAGAGCATCGAGACGTAGGGCTGTTCGGCCACCACGGGATCGTCATCAGGGGCGCGCGCGGTGTCGGCGGCAGACGGGGACGTACGGGTCACGCAGGCCTTCTCCAGCGGGCGGTCCGGCGCCGGTGTGCCGGGACGACCCTCCACGGTAGCGCTGTCCCCCGACCGCGCGCCGCCACCGAGGCGCTGCCCGGCGCTGGGAAGCCGCACCGGAGCCGTCGGTCGGTGTCCGGCGCGCGTCGGGGAGGTGGCCGGGTGGTGACGGGGCGGGTCTAGCCGGGGCGGGGTCAGGCGGGGACGTTGTGGAACACGTCGTCGTCCCCGGACGTGCGCACCACCCGGCCCTGCCCGGCGAGGACCTCCAGGTGGGCGTCGGTCTCGAGCACCGCGAGCATGCGATTGAAGGTCTCCATGTCCTCGAGGCGGTGCTCGCGGCGGGTCCAGCGCAGGGCGCCGGCGATCTCGGCCGCGGTCGGCAGGCCCTTCTCGACCGCCGCGGCGATCTCGTCGAGGCGCTTGTCGTGGTGGGCGACCAGCTCGTCGACGCGCTCGTGGACGCTCGGCGCGACGGGTCCGTGCGCGGGCAGCAGCAGGCGGTCGGGCTCGGCCCGCAGGGCGGCGAGCGACGAGAGGTAGCGGATCAGCGCGCCGGGCCGCGCCGCGGGCTCGAAGCCGATCGAGGGCGTGATGTGGGGCAGGACGTGGTCGCCGGCGTAGAGCATCGGCCCGTCGGCGGTGGTCTCGTCGACGAACACGAGGTGCCCGCGCGTGTGTCCCGGCGTCTCGCGGGCAACCAGCGAGCGCCCGCCCGCGCGGAGCTCCTGGCCGTCGGCGAGCCACTCGTCGGGGTCGGTGAAGTCGTCGGCCGGCGGCGCCTCCGCGGCGGCCACCCAGGAGTGGATCTCGGTGGCGAGCCCGGGGGCGCCCGCGCGCCGGAGGCCGACCATCTGCGCGTCGAGGCCGGTGTCGCGCCCGCGCACCGTCTCGAGGGAGTCGGCCTCGCCCGCGCCGAGGGCCACCCGCGCGCCGTGGGCACGGCGCAGCGCGACGGCCTGGCTGTAGTGGTCGCGGTGCACGTGGGTGACCAGGAAGCGCCGGATGTCGCCCGGCTCCGCGCCGATCCCCGTGAGCAGGCGCGCCAGGACGTCGCGCGACTCGTCGATCGACCAGCCGCCGTCGATCAGGGTCAGTTCGCCGGCGTCACCGTCGGGGGCCAGCGCGTACACGTTGACCGCGCGCAGCGAGTCGTTCGGCAGCGGCAGCGGCAGGCGGTGGACGCCCGGGACGACGGTCTCGAGCTCGGGTCTGGTCCACGCGTGCCGGTCGGAGATCACTCCCCGGAGGATGCCCCTGCCCCGGCGTGCTCCGCTGTGCGGGGGTCGCCCACGGCGGTGTCGGCCCGCTCACGCGCCTCGGCGCGCCGGGCGCCGGCCACGCCGAAGTGGTCGCCGCCCTTGCGCTTGACGTCGTCGGTGCCCCAGGACTGGGTGCGGTCGACGGGGACCATCCGCGGGATGTGCTTGCGGCAGTGGATGTAGGCCTCCTCGACGGTGACCTCCACCCACAGATCGGCCCGCCGCCCCGGCACCGCCTCCTCCGGGAGGTCGGGGTGCTCGGCGCGCAGCGCGTCGTCCTCGACGATGCGCGCCGAACCGTTGACGTGCAGCCCGATGAGCTCGTCGGTGAAGTCGATCATCATCAGCCCGACGTGCGGGTTCTCGCTGATGTTCCCGAGGCTCGCCATGACGCCGTTGCCGCGGTACTCCGGCCACGCCACGTGCCGGTCGTCCAGCACCCGGACGAAGCCCGGTGGCCCGGCCCGGAAGGTCGAGTCGCACTCGCCGTGGGCGTCGGAGGTCGCCACGAACGCCATCGACATCCGGCCCAGGAAGTCCTGCATCGACGGCACGAGGCGGTCGCACATCTGGTCGTCGTAGAAGCGTGCGGCCCGCGCGGACGTCCCGAGGGCGTCCTGCAGGGCGCGCTCGCCGGCGGAACCGGGACCGTCGGGGTGGGGGTCGGGCTGATCGGGCTGGGGGGTGACCCGGTCGCTCATCGACGCCTCTCCGCGGCCCGGGCGGGACCGCCGTGTCGGTGCGGCGGGACGGGCGGGGCGCCGGGGACGCGCCGCCCCTGGGGAGCCGCGTGGTCGGGGGACGGGTCCCGATGGAACCCTTTCGTCCGGGTGCTGTCGAGCCGCTCCGTAGCCCAACCCTCGCTCGGCGCAACCGATCTGCGCACTCCGCGGCAGGGTCGGTGGGCCGAACAGCCGCACTTGGGTGTGATGTGCATCACTCCGTGACACGGCCGAGACCGGACCGCCGCGTCGGCGTGACCGCGCGTCCGGGGCCTGAGCAGCCGCAACGGACCGCACACCCAGCGTTCCCGGAGCACTCCGGCCGGTGACGGGGTCTTCCCCGGCGACCTACTCTCGTGCGGGTCCGGACACCCGTGGCAGCTGGTGCCGGACCCGCGTCCGTCCCGCCCGGGCCTGTCCGGCGGACGCGGCCCCCGACCCCAGCGGTGACAGGCCGAACGCCGTCGCACCGGACTCCCCACCGGTCGCGCGGCACCTGGTTCGCTCCCCCTCGGCCAGGTCGATCGGCGGCGCGACGGAGACCCCGCATGTCCCGACACCGTGCGGCGCCCGCCCGAGCGGCGGCGCCTGCCCCCGAGGCACCCACCTCCCGCACCGCCACCGCGGTCCTGACCGGCGGCCGCCGCGCTGCCGACCCGACGGCGGTCCCCGCGCCGGCCCTGCCCCGCCAGGGCCTCACCGAGGCGCACCCCTCCGGGCCCCTCCCGCGGGCCCGCAGCGCCCGGGGCACGCGCTCCTCGCGGGGCCTCGATGCGGACACCGCCGCGCTCGACCTCGCGGCGATCGCCCTGGCGGCGGCGAGCGCCGGCCCGGCCGGCCGCCCGGCGGGCGGCGCGCACACCGGCGAGACGCGCCTCCCGCGCACCGGCTCCACCCCTGTCTCCGGCGCGGTGCCGGCGGCCGACCCGACGACGGGCGGCACGCCGCGCCCGGCCTACCCGGCCGCGGTCCCCAGCGCCCTCGCCCCGCCGACGCCCCCGCACGCGGCTCCGGCCGTGGGGCGTCGTGACCGCCGGGTCCCGCTGCCCACCCGCACCGCCGGGGCCCTGGCCCTGATCGGCGCGCTCGCCGGGGGCGGCGTCGCGGTGGTGGGCGGCAACGCCGTCCTCACCGCCGACCCGACCCCGACGACGGGCGAGTTCCGCGCCCCGGGGGCCGCCGACGTCGCGAACGCGGCGGAGAGCGCCGCCGCGGCCGCACAGCTGCCGGCCGCCGATCAGGGCGAGCGCCAGGGCGGCCGGCACCGGGCCGACACCTCCGCCGACAGCGGCGGCTACTAGCGCCCCCCGAGGCGCTCAGAGGCAACCACAGAGGCACACAGACGACGGGGCGGTCGGTGGTCCGGATGTCCGGACCACCGACCGCCCGTCGTGTCGTGCGGGTGATCGGCCTCAGCCGAGGGCGCTCACCAGTGCCTCGCGCTGGCGCGAGCCGAGGCCGGCGACGCGCCGGTCCTCGGGGATGCCGGCCTGCTCGAGCACGGCCGAGGCCTTGGCCGGCCCGTAGCCGGGCAGCGCCCGGACGAGCTGGGAGACCTTGGTCTTGCCGGCGATCGGGTCGCTCTTGCCGCGGTCGAGGACGGCGGGGATCGACTCCTCGCCGCTCTTGATGCCGGCCAGGAGCGCGGAGCGGGCCTGCCGGGCCTCGCGGGACTTGGCCTGGGCGGCCTCGCGCTGCTCGGGGGTCAACGTCGGGAGGGCCATCGCGGTGTCTCCCCTCTCTGTGGTGCGGTCGTCGCGGTGGAACCACGACGTCGGTCGGACCGGTCGCAACTGACGGTCACACGGACGGTCGGTCGACGCCGCACGCCACGCCGCGACGGTGCCGCGATCCGGACGCCCGGGCCGATGGTTGCGGGACCGTACACCCTCCGGATGGGTGCCCTGCCCCTGACCTGGGCGGATCACCGGTCCGTCGTCGACGTCGGCGCCCGCGGTGACATCCGGGCGACGGCGTTCACCCACGCGCGCCCCAGGCGACGCGGCCCGCGGCCGTGGCGTCGTCCCGTCGCGGTCAGCGACGGGGCGACGCGGCCCGGTACACGACGGCCGGGGGCAGGTTGCGCCAGACGACCGGAGAGGTCTCCACCTCGGCGAAGCACTCCCCGAGCTCCTCGCGCAGCGCCCGGGCGGGCGCGGCCCACGCCGTCCAGCGGTAGGCGAACTGCACGAACACGCCGTCGTCGGCCAGGGCCCGCACGACCGCCGGGAGCAGCGAGTCCTCGCGCCCCGGACGTGTCGCCGACCAGCCCAGCCCGCTGACCACCACGTCCGCCCCCTGGATGCCTCGCAGCGCGAGCAGGGCGTCGAGCTCGGCGACGTCGGCCGGCACCACCTCGACGGTCGCGAAGCGCTCGGCGAGGCGGTGGGCGAGCACGGGGTTGATCTCGACCGCGAGCTGGCGGCCACGGCCGGCGAGGCGGTGCGCGAGCAGCCCGGTGAACGCCCCGCTGCCCGAGCCGAGCTCGACCACCACCGGGTCCGGGGGCGCCGTGCGCAGCGCGGCGTCGGCCATCCCGCAGGCGAGCGCCGTGCTGCTCGGCCACACCGAGGCCGTCGCGACGGGGGCGCGGACGAACTGGGCGGCGAAGACGGCCCGGTCGGCGAACGAGGCGTCCGCGGGCCCGTCCCGCTCAGGCGACATGCTCGAGGTCCGGGGCGATCGGGAGCGCGGTGACGGGGCGCACGGCGGCGGGATGTCCTCCGAGGTCGGGTGGGAGGGCGGTCGCGATCGTCCGCGCGCACTCCCGGGCCAGGGCGCGGCGCGCGCTCGCCCGGGCGGGGCCGGCGGGCACCGCGGTGGTGTCGGTGGTGTCGATGACCGGGCCGGCGGTGACGTCGACGTCGACCCCCCGCGCGGCGAGCACGCGCAGCAGCGACGACGCCAGGGTGTCGTCGCCGACGAACGCGGCGGTGGCGTCGAGCGGGGCGTCACCGGGACGGTCGCCGCGGCGGCGGTAGCGCAGCGCCACCGGCACGACGGGGGCACCGGCGTCGGACGCGGCCTGGAACGCGGCGGGCCGGAAGGTGCCGAGGTCGCGGCCGCAGCGCGTGGTGCCCTCGGCGAACACCCCGATCGGGGTGCCGGCCCGCAGCGCCGCGGCGAGCGTGGCGACCGCGTCGGGCAGGGCGCGCAACCGGTCGCGATCGAGGAACACCGTGCCCGCCCGCGCGGCCATGAGCCCCAGCAGCGGCCACTGCCGGACCTCGGTCTTGGCGAGCATCCGCACGGGCGCGACGGCGTGCAGGGCGAACACGTCGAGCCAGGACACGTGGTTGGCGACGACGAGCGCCCCGGGCGGCGCGGCGGGCCCGGTGTGGCGCACGCGGACACCGCAGGCCGAGAGCACCGCGGCCGCCCAGAGCCGCTGCACCCAGGCCATCGCCGCCGCTCCGAGCAGCGGCACCACGAGCGCCGCGAGGAGACCCGCGAGGACCACGACGGCGAGGGCCGTGCCCCGGACCGTCAGCCGGACCGCCCGCACGACGCGGGCCCGCCCGGTCGCGGGCCCGGCGACGGGCAGGCAGCCCGGGTCGCACGGCGACGTCGGCGCCCAGTGGTTCACCACGCCGGTCACGCCTGCTCCCCGGCGAGGTAGCGGCGCCAGCGCGGGTCGATGGCGGTGTGGTCGAGCAGGATGAACAGGTCGGCGACGCCGAAGTCCGGGTCGAGGGCCGGGACGCCGCCGATCTCGGCGCCGAGGCGCAGGTAGCCCCACAGCAGCGGCGGCAGGCCGGCCCGGGCCGCCTTCTTCGCGCCCGGCGCCTCGGGGTCGTGGGCGCCGATCGGGGCCTCGCGCCACGGGCGGACCCGCCGCACGGCCGGGGCGAGGTGCTTCGAGGCCACGAGCGACCAGACGCCGCCGGGCATCGTCCCGTCGGCACCCAGCGGGACGCTCGCGCACCCGACGACCCACCGGCGCCCGGTGAGCATCATGTAGCGCAGGATCCCGGCCCAGACCAGGGAGAGCACGACGCCGTGGCGGTGGTCGGGGTGCACGCAGGAGCGCCCCACCTCGACGATGTCGTCGCGCATCCCGTCGAGGCCGGAGAGGTCGAACTCGGTGTCGGCGTAGAGGCCGCCCGCCTCCCGGGCGCCCTCGGGGGTGAGCATCCGGTAGGTGCCGACGATCTCGCCCGTCGCGTCCTCGCGCACCACGAGGTGGTCGCAGTGGGCGTCGAACGCGTCGGCGTCGCGACCCTCCGCGGCGGCCGCGAGCGCGATCTCGTCGTCCGCGGCGGGCCGGGCGCCCTGCTCGCCGGCGAACACCTGGTGCCGCAGCCGCTGGGCGGCCGTGACGTGGGCGGGCTCGCGGGTGAGGAGCAGGCTGTAGCGGCCGGCGGCGACCGCGGCGGCGTCCGCCGCCCCGGCCCCGTCGACAGCGACCGGCGCGGGGCCGGTGGGCGGCACGGCGGTCGCCGCGTCGCGCTCGTCCTGGCTCTCGGAGGCGGGTCCGGCGGACCGCGCCAGCACCTGGGATGTGGCCATGGGGCGGTGTCTACGGGCCGAGATCGCCCGGGGGCCCACCCCGGCGTGACGGTCGAGTGTGGTCCGGGTGAACTCGGCGCGCGGGACCGTGACCTGCCGCTCCCCGGGGGTACGTCCTGCCCGGGGACCCACCGCGAGCGTGTGGCATCACGGACGTCCGGTGTCAGCGGTGGGCCACCGCAGACACTGGACGTCCGTCACGCCACACGCTCGACGCGGCTCAGGCGGCGGGGGTCGCGACGGACCTGCCCTCGGCGGTCCCGTCGCCGGCGATCACGGCGGCGTAGTGGCCGAGGAGCTCCTCGCAGACCGAGGGCCAGGTGCGTCCGGCGACGCGGCGGCGCCCGGCGGCACCGAAGTCCCGCCGCGACTCCGGGTCGTCGCGCCACGCGGCCACCCGGCCGACGATCTCCGCGCCCGCGGTCGGCGAGGCCGGGTCGTAGAGCCAGCCGGTGCGCCCCACGTCGACGAGGTCGGCCACGCCGCCGGCATCGGGCGCGATCACCGGCAGCCCCGAGGCCTGGGCCTCCTGCACCGCCTGGCAGAAGGTCTCGTGGGGCCCGGTGTGCACGAACGCGTCGAAGGAGGCGTAGGCCCGGGCGAGCTCCGTGCCGCCCCGGAAGCCCAGGAAGCGCGCCGAGGGCAGCAGCTCCCCGAGCCGCCCGCGCGACGGGCCGTCCCCGACCACGACGACGCGCACACCGGGCAGGCCCTCCAGGGCCGCGAGCCGCTCCACCTGCTTCTCCGGGGCCAGCCGGCCCACGTAGCCGACGAGCATCTCGCCGTCCGGGGCGAGCTCCGCGCGCAGCGCGTCGTCGCGGCGCTCCGGGTCGAAGCGCGCGGTGTCGACCCCGCGGCCCCAGCGGTAGACGCGGGGCACGCCGTGGGACTCCAGCGCGTCCACCGCCCACCGTGAGGGCGCGAGCGTGCGCGTCGCACCGCCGTGCAACCGCCGGATCCAGCGCCACGCGGCCCGGGCGGTGAGGCCGACGCCGTACGAGGAGGCGAAGCCGGCGACGTCGGTCTGGTAGACGGCCACCGACGGCACGCGCAGGCGCCGGGCGACGGTGAGGGCCCGCGCCCCGAGGACGAACGGCGACGCGAGGTGCACGACGTCGGGCCGGAACTCCTCGAGCGCCGCGCGGACCGCGGGCGTCGGGACCCCGACCGGCAGCGAGTCGACGCCGGGCACGTCGACGGCCGGGACCCGGACCACCGGGACGTGCGGGGCACCCGGCACCACGTCGGGCCCCGCGCCCGGCGCGATGACCATGGCGGTGTGGCCGCGGCGCTGCAGGTGGGCGACGACCTGGAGCACGGAGTTGGTGACGCCGTTGACGGCGGGCAGGAACGACTCGGTCACGACGGCGACGCGCACAGCCGCACGGTGGCCGCCCTAGGGGCCCCGTCGGCCGACAAGGACGTGTCCCTCGTCCTAACACCGACCCAACACTGCGTTCGGGTCGTTCCCGGAGATCCGTTGATAGATCACCCACCGTCAGATCGTGTCCGGCCGATGGCGCTCCACCGGCGTGTCGCGCCCCGAGTCCCCGGCATGTCGATCACGGACGGTGGATGAGGGGACTTGTGCTGCGCGTGTCGGGGGAATCCCTCGTGTTGACAGCTCGGTAGTGCTGTCGGCTACTGGACAGCGAGCACGACACGAAGCGAGTTCGCGGGTCACCAGGCGAAATCGATGGGCGCAGGGCGAACGGAGGGGAGGAGCACCGTGGTCGACGACTCCTCCTACCCCTGGCCGCTCGGTCCGCCCAACGCCGCCAACTTCGACCTCCCGAGCTCCGCGCGCGTCTACGACTTCCTGCTCGGCGGGACGTCCCACGGCGCCGTCGACCGCATGATGGGCCGCGACCTCGCCCGCGCCGAGCCGCTCGTCGTGTCGATCGTGCGCGAGAACCGGTCGTTCCTGCGCCGGGCCGTCACGTACCTGGCGTACGCGGGCATCGACCAGTTCCTCGACCTCGGCTCGGGCATCCCGACGATGGGCAACACCCACGAGGTCGCCCGCCGCGTCGTCCCCGACGCGCGGGTGGCCTACGTCGACATCGACCCGGTCGCGGTCGCCCACGGCGAGCTGCTGATCGGCGCGTCGGCGTCGGGGGTGTCGGTCACCCAGGCCGACATGCGCTACCCCGACAAGGTCCTCGCGGCGCCCGCGGTCACCGACGTGCTCGACTTCTCGCGGCCGGTCGGCGTGCTGATGTTCTCGGTGCTCCAGCACGTCTCGCCCGACCACGACCCCGGCGGGGTCGTCGACGAGTTCGTCGCGCGCGTCGTGCCCGGCAGCGCGCTCGCCGTCTCCCACCTGACCGGCGACGACCCGCGCATCGACATCGACGCGATCTGCGGGCCGACCCGCGCCTACCCGAACGGCCGCGCCACCCCACGCTCGGCGGCCGAGCTCGCCGAGCTGGTCGACGGCATCGAGCTGGTCGACCCGGGCCTCGTCTACGCCGCGCAGTGGCGCCCCGAGGCCCGCCGCCACCGGGGCCCCCTCGACGAGCCCTGCTGCGGGCACCGGGCGGCCGTGGGTTTCGTGCCCGCCTGACCTCCCCGCCCGGCGGCGTCCGCCGTCCTCCCTCGGTCCATGCACCGCTCGGCTCGACCTCTCGCGACGTGGTCGCACCGAACGGAGCAGCCCGAACCGGTCGCCGCTACTCCGTTCGCCGCCGAACGCGACATCTCGACCACTCACCGCGACGTCCGGCCGAGGGCCCGTCACGTCTTGTCACGGAAGGTCTCGGTTCGGTTACGGTCCCGGTCGCGTCGTTCCGCTCCCCGAGCACCACCCCGGGCGGCGCGTAGGGCCCGATCCGGGCCCGACCACCCACCCGGGTCGACCCCAGGGCCGACACCCCGAGACGAACCGGAGCCCCGATGTCTGGTCGCCACCACCTGCCGTCCGCCTCGTCCCGCCCGCTGCTCAAGGCGGGCGTCGTCGCCGCGGCTGCCGTCACCGGCCCGCTCGCGATCACCGGCACCGCCATGGCCGCACCGTCGGTCTCGCCCGAGTCGAACGCGACCTGGGACCGCCTCGCGATGTGCGAGAGCACCCAGAACTGGGAGGCGGACACCGGCAACGGCTTCAAGGGCGGCCTGCAGTTCACCGACTCGACCTGGAGCGAGTTCGGCGGCGAGCGGTACGCCTCCTCGCCCGACGAGGCCAGCCGCGAGGAGCAGATCCGCGTGGCCAAGAAGGTCCAGGACGAGCAGGGCTGGAACGCCTGGCCGACCTGCTCGGAGAAGCTCGGCCTGCAGTAGTCGCTCGCCGGGCTGTGTCAGCCTGGCGGCCACACGCGGCACGGAGCGGAGCGGGAGCTGCCGCGCCGAAGGCCGAGCACTGACGTTCAACGTCAGGAAATCCGCCCGCGCGATCGACGCCCTGCCACGATGCCCGGTATGCCCGACGCCGACGTCATCGTGGTGGGAGCCGGCCTCGCCGGTCTCGTCGCCACCGCCGAGCTCGCCGACGCGGGCCGCCGCGTGATCCTGCTCGACCAGGAGCCGGAGGCCTCCCTCGGCGGGCAGGCGTGGTGGTCGTTCGGCGGGCTGTTCCTCGTCGACAGCCCCGAGCAGCGCCGTCTGCGGGTGCGCGACTCCTTCGACCTCGCCTGGTCCGACTGGACCTCCAGCGCCGGCTTCGACCGCGCCGACGAGGACCGCTGGGGCCGCGAGTGGGCCCGCGCCTACGTCGAGTGGGCCGCCGGCGAGAAGCGGGCCTGGCTGCACGGCATGGGCGTGCGCTTCTTCCCCGTCGTCGGCTGGGCCGAGCGGGGCGGGGCGTCGGCCACGGGGCACGGCAACTCCGTGCCCCGGTTCCACATCGTCTGGGGCACCGGCCCCGGCATCCTCGAGCCGTTCCTGCGCCGGGTCCACGCCGCGGTCGCCGACGGGCGCGTGACCATCCGCTGCCGCCACCGCGTCGACGCCCTCGAGACGACCGCCGGCGCCGTCACGGGCGTCTCCGGCACGCTGCTCCGGCCCTCCGAGGTCGCCCGGGGCGAGTCGAGCTCCCGGGAGGCCGTCGGGTCCTTCACGCTCGCGGCCGGCAGCGTCGTCGTCACCTCGGGCGGCATCGGCGGCGACCACGACGCCGTCCGGGCCGCGTGGCCGGACCGTCTCGGCCCCCCGCCGCGGACCATGATCTCCGGGGTGCCCGCCCACGTCGACGGGCGGATGATCGGGATCAGCGAGGCCGCCGGCGGGCGCGTGGTCAACCGCGACCGGATGTGGCACTACACCGAGGGGATCGTCAACCACTCCCCGGTCTGGCCGCTGCACGGCATCCGCATCCTGCCCGGCCCGTCGTCGCTGTGGTTCGACGCCGAGGGCCGGCGCCTGCCGGCGCCGCTGTGGCCCGGGTTCGATACCCTCGCCACGCTCGAGCACATCGGACGCACCGGCCACGACCACACGTGGTTCGTGCTCAACCAGCGCATCATCGAGAAGGAGTTCGCGCTCTCGGGCTCCGAGCAGAACCCGGACTTCACCGGCCGCGACATCCGGCTGACCCTCCAGCGCGCCCGCCCGGGGCCGACCGAGCCGGTGGCCGCGTTCCAGCGTGCGGGCGAGGACTTCGTGACGGCCGGCTCGCTCGGCGAGCTCGTCGGGAAGATGAACGCCCTCACCCCCGAACCGCTGCTCGACGTCGCGACCATCGAGCGCGAGGTCCTGGCCCGCGACGCCGAGCTCGCGAACCCCTACGGCAAGGACGGCCAGCTCGCCGCCCTCCGCTCGGCGCGCGCGTACCTGGGCGACCGCCTGGTCCGCGTCGCCCCGCCGCACCGCATCCTCGACCCCGCGGCCGGCCCGCTGGTCGGCGTGAAGCTGCACGTCCTCACGCGCAAGACGCTCGGCGGGCTCTGGACCGACCTCGACGGGCGGGTGCTGCAGCACGGCGGCTCCCCCCTGCCCGGCCTGTACGCGGCCGGCGAGGCCGCGGGCTTCGGGGGCGGCGGGGTGCACGGCTACCGCTCGCTGGAGGGGACGTTCCTCGGCGGGTGCCTGTTCTCCGGGCGCCAGGTGGGTCGCGCGCTGGCGTGAGCCCGATACGAGCGATGCGGCTTTGCTGGCGTCTGACGCCAGAATCGCTGCATCCTCGCTCGCGCGACACGCCGAGCGCGGCGACGCACGGGGTGAGTCAGCCTGGCGGCCACGCTGACGCTCAACGTCAGGAACGCCCCCACGATCTTGGCGGTAGCTCGTTCGAGTGGTGCGAGGGCCGCGCCAGGTCGTGGCGCTAACGACCGGGCCGATCCGCTGCGATGCGCGGTGCATGACGCAGTCGGGGGGACGCAACGCCGTGCGGTACGCGCTGGGCAGCACGATCGTCGGCGTGATGGCCGCGGCGACCGTGGTGCTGACGTCCGTGGCACCGGCCGCGTCCGTCGCCGCCGAGCCCGCCGTCGCGGTCGTCGCCCCGGTCGCTCCGGCCCCGCTCGCCGCCGCGGCCCCGGTCACCGCGCACCCGACACCCACCACGTCCCGGACCCGGGCGTCTCACGACGCCTACCGCCCCCGTGCCACGAGCACCCGCGGGAGCTCCTCCGGCTGTGGGCAGCGCGCGGTCACCGCGGGCCGGTTCGACGCGTCGTGCGACGAGTACCAGGGCTACCTCGACCCCGGCACGTCCGCCGGCCGCGCTCCGAGCTCCGGCGAGATCCAGACGCAGTGGGGCTGCGAGCAGGGCTACATCCCCGAGGACGAGTGCGGCTGACCCGCCTCAGCGCGACTCGACCCGCCCCACCGACGCCGGGAGCGCCGTCGCGGCCTCGAGCCAGGCCGGATCGTCCGCGTCGAGCGCCGTGCGCAGGTAGGCCGTCGTCAACCGTTGCAGCGCGGCCACCCGCGCCGGGTCCTCGTCCGTCGTCTCCGCCGCCTCGTACCCCGGGATCCCGCCCAGCGAGTGCTCGCCGCCCACCAAGGTGAGCAGGCTCTTGCCCGGCGGGCTCAGGAGGTAGGGGTCGGCCGACCAGTCCGGTCCGCGGGTGCTCAACGCGCTGCTGTCGGCGTCGCCCATGACGACGAGCGCCGGCGCCTTCATCGCGGAGAAGTCGGGGGCGAGCCAGGGGAACATCTCGATCACCCCGGGCCGGAGGGCGTCGCCGCCCCGCCCGGCCGTCGCGAGCAGGACACCGGCCGTCACGCGCGGGTCGGCGAGGTCCTCGCCGTCCACCCGCAACCCCAGCAGCACGCCGGTCGTCTGCCCGCCGAACGAGTGCCCGGCGGCGACGACCCGGTCGTGGTCGACCCGGCCCGCCAGCCCGGGGACGGCGGCCTCGACGACGTCGAGGTGGTCGAGGACGCGCCGCATGTCGTCGACCCGGTGGCGCCAGAACGACCGCCGCCGCGGGTCGTCGTCGGCCAGGCCGAGCGTGCGGGAGTCGAGGTGGGTCGGCGCGACGACGACGAAGCCGTGCGCGGCCCACCAGTCGACGAGTGGACCGTAGGCCCGCGACGACGACCCGAAGCCGTGGGAGAACAGGAGCACCGGCAGATCCGACCCTGTCGTCGGGGCGGAGACCCGGAGCTCGCGCTCCCCCAGCACCACGGGGCTCACCGACACGACGGGTGCGCTCATGGACCCCATTACTAGAACGATCGTTATAGGAAGTCAAGCTGGAGCCCATGGCCGGACGACCGGTGGACCACGAGCACCGCGCAGCGCTGCTCGACGCCGCCGTCGACCACGCCGTCGAGCACGTGTTCTCCGAGCTGTCGTGGCGGTCGGTCGCCGCCGCGCTGGGGGTCTCGACGACGACGCTCGTGCACCACTTCGGCACCAAGGAGCAGATGCTCGAGGCCATCCTCGGGCGGCTGCGCGAGCGCCTGGTCGCGGCGAGCCGCGAGCTGGCGGGCGAGGGCGCCGACCTCGCCACCACCGCGCGGGCCTTCTGGGCCTGGAGCTCCGACGACCACCGCCGGCCGACGTTCAGGCTGTTCTTCGCCGTCTACGGGCGGGCCGTGCAGTCCCCGGAGACCTACACCGGCTTCCTCGAGCAGCTCGGCGCCGACTGGATCGCGATCCTGCGCGAGGCCCAGGGCCCGGACGTCGACGCGGCCGTCGCCACCCGGCGGGCGACGGTCGTCGTCGCCACCCTGCGCGGGCTGCTGCTCGACCTGCTCGCCACCGGCGACCGGGCGCGCGTGGACGCCGCGGCGGAGGAGTTCCTCGCGGGTCTCTAGCGACCGGCCGCCTGCTTGCGCCGACGCTGCAGCAGGACCATCGCCGCGACGATCACGAGCAGGATCGCGGCGCCGCCGACGACGCGCCAGGTGGTGTCCCCGGTGTCGGGCGCGGCGACGGTCAGCGTCGCTTCCATCGGACGTCCGCCGCAGGTCGCCGTCACCGTGACCGGCCCCGGGGCGGCGTCGGCGGCGACCGTCACCGCGGAGAACACCGCCCAGGGCTGGTGCCCGTCGGCGTCGCGCTCCCACGCCCCGCCCGTGACGCCGGGGCCGGTGACCGGGGTCGTCCCGGCCTCCTCGCAGCCCATCTGCGCGCGCAGGGACGTCCCGGGTGCGGCGGGTGCCCCGTCGCCGATCACCAGGCCGGGGTCGGCCAGGGCCGTCCCCCCGCCCACCAGGCAGAGCAGGGCGGCCACCAGCGTCGTCAGCAGCAGGCGCATGGGGTCACCGTCCCACCCCCGACGCCTCCAAAGGGCCAGCGTCACCGCACACGTTCAGGGCGCATCGGCCGCGGGCAGCCACGCGCCATGGAGCAACGCACTCTCGGCGGCCAGGGCCTGCGCGTGTCCGCGCTCGGCCTGGGCTGCATGGGCATGACCTTCGCCTACGGCGGTCAGGACGACACCGAGTCGCGCGCGACCATCGAGCGCGCCCTCGAGCTCGGCGTGACGTTCCTCGACACCGCCGACATGTACGGCCCGCACACCAACGAGGAGCTGCTCGGCTCGGTGCTGCACGGGCGGCGCGACGAGGTCGTCCTCGCCACCAAGTTCGGCAACGAGATCGGCCCCGACGGCACGGGCACGGGGCGGGTCAACGGGCGTCCCGGCTACCTGCGCGGACAGATCGACGGCTCGCTGCAGCGTCTCGGCACCGACCACGTGGACCTCTACTACCAGCACCGCGTCGACCCCGACGTCCCGATCGAGGAGACCTGGGGTGCGCTCGGCGAGCTCGTGGCGGCCGGCAAGGTCCGCTACCTCGGCATCTCCGAGGCCGCGCCCGAGACCATCCGCCGGGCCCAAGCGACGGCGCCGATGAGCGCGGTGCAGACCGAGTACTCGCTGTTCACCCGCGACGTCGAGGACAACGGGGTGCTGGCGACGTGCCGCGAGCTCGGGATCGGGTTCGTGCCCTACAGCCCGATCGGGCGCGGCTTCCTCTCCGGCACGATCCGGCGCACCGAGGACCTGCCCGAGGGCGACTGGCGCCGCAACTCGCCGCGGTTCCAGGGCGAGGCGCTGGAGGCGAACCTGCGGGTGCTCGACGAGGTGAACTCGCTCGCCGAGCGCAAGGGCGTCACGCCGACCCAGCTGGCACTGGCGTGGGTGCTGGCGCAGGGTTCGGACGTCGCGCCGATCCCGGGCACCAAGCGCCGCACCTACCTGGAGGAGAACGTGGGTGCCGCCGACGTCACGCTGAGCGCCGAGGAGCTCGAGGCGATCGAGAAGGTCGCCCCGTCCGGCGTCGCCAGCGGCGACCGTTACCCCGCCGCGGCGATGCGGATGCTGCACCACTGACCGGCCTACGTGAGCGAACTTCGGGGCTATGGCCCCGAAGTTCGCTCACATACTGGCCCGCTCCCGGTCGGTCGTCAGGGCCAGGCCGGCGCGGAGCGCCGAGGCGGCGTCGAGGACGGCGTCGCGGGCGGCCGGGACGACGCCGGCCATCCCCGCGTAGCCGTGCACGAGGCCCGGGAAGCGGCGGGCGGCGACCGGGACCCCGGCCGCCCGCAGCGCGGCGACGAGCTCCTCGCCCTCGTCGCGCAGCGGGTCGAAGCCCGCCGTCGAGACGTAGCAGGGCGGCATGATCGCCAGGTCGTCGACCTCGAGCAGCCCCGTGAGCCGGATCGGTTCGATGCCGTCGGGCAGGTAGTAGCGCTCGAAGACCTCGATGTCGACGGTGCGCAGGCCGAAGCCCTCGGCGAACAGCTCGCGCGAACCGTGCGCCCGCCCGGCGTCGGTGACCGGGTACATGGCCAGCACGAACGCCGCGGTCTCCTCCCGGTGGCGGGCGAGCTGGTGGGCGGCGGTCAGCGCGAGGTTCGCGCCGGCCGAGTCGCCGCCCGCCGCGACGGTCGTGGCGTGGAACTCCTCGCGGTGGGTCAGGACGTGGTGCAGCGCGGCCGCCGCGTCGGCCAGGCCGGCCGGGAACGGGTTCTCGGGCGCGAGCCGGTACTCGACCGAGAGCACCCGCGCGCCGGTCTGGTACGCGAGCACCCGGCACAGCGGCTCGCTCGAGGTGATGCTGCCCAGCGCGAACCCGCCGCCGTGGAAGTGGACGAGCAGCGGCGCGGGTCGCCCGACGGCCTCGGCGGACGTGTAGAGCCGGGCGGCGAGCATTCCGGGCTCGTCGCGACCCGGACCGGCCGGCACCGGGAGCCGCACGGGGAGCGTGGACACGCCCGGGGTCAAGGACTCGGCGAGCCCCGCCGCCCGATCGGTGGCCCGGCGCTGCTCGACGAGCGACGGCTCCTCCCCGCCGGCGAGCATCCCGAGCAGGCGCAGGACGAGCTGGACGTCGAGATCGAGGGTCTGTCCGTCGCGCGTCACGGTCGGACCGGCCAGCAACCGGCGGAGCGGACGGGGGAGAGCGATGAGGGCGCGCAGGATGCGCCGGAGGACGCGGAACATCACCCGGAGAGCCTAGGCGTCCCGGATCGGCCCGACGGAGTGGAGTTGCGGACACTCATCGTCTGCGGAGCCACTCCGCTGACACCTCACCGGTCCGCGTGAGACCCGTCGGCCGGGTAGCGCAGGCGGATCGGACCACGGGCGGTCGCCGGGTCGACGACCTCCCCGCGCTGGGTCACCTCGATCGTGCCGTCGCCGGCCAGCCGCCCGGCGACGCGGCGGGCATCGGGCATGAGGTCGCGCCACGCGTCCGGGTCGACGCGGCGCGCCGCCTCCGACGGGCAGATCGTCTTCCCCGCCGCGCGGTCGTCGAGCAGCGCGACGATCGCGTCGGCGAGCGCCCGGTCCGTGTCGGCCACGACAGTCGGATACCCGTCCCCACGAACGGGGTACCGGGAGAAGGTGAGCGACCCGGTGATCCGTGACGTGACCATCGACGCGCCCGTCGCGCGGGTGCTCGAGGTGGTCGCCGACCTCGAGAACACCGACCGGTGGGCCAACGAGGCGAAGTCGGCGAAGGTGAAGTCCCACGACGACCAGGGCCGTCCGACCCGCATCGTCGTCACCCTCGGGGCCCTCACGTTCACCACCGACGCGACCTACGACGTCAGCTACGGCGACAACTCCATCACGCTGAGCTGCGTCGACGCCCGGCTGATCCGCGAGAGCACGATCGCCTACACCGCCCACGACGAGGGCGCCCGGACGCGGCTCGAGATGTCGTCGACGATGGAGGTCACCGTCAAGGGCGTGCCGCGCTGGGGCCTGCAGCGGGCCATGGGCTCCAGCGCCGAGAAGAACCTCGCGTCGATCAAGAAGGACGCCGAGGGCTGAGCCCCGTGTCAGCGTGGGGGCCTCCCTGACGTTCAACGTCAGTATCGCCACCAGCTCGATCCGCTCAAGATCGTGGTGGGTTTCCTGACGTTCAACGTCAGCGTGGCCGCCAGGCTGACACAGCCGCAGGCCGCTCAGATCACCTTCGCGTCGGCGAGCGCCGTGACGTCCGCGTCCGAGAGCCCCAACTCCGCGTAGACCTCGGCGTTGTGGTGCCCCGGCACCGGCGGGCCGGCCCAGCGCACCTCCCCCGGGGTGTCGGAGAAGACCGGGACGACGCCCGGGCCCAGCACGTCCTCGCCGAACCGCTCGTCGAAGTGCGGCGCCAGCATCCCCCGCGCCCGGAACTGCGGGTCGGCGACGACCTCGGCCGCGGTGTTGATCGGCCCGCAGATGACGCCGGCCTCGTCGAGCACGCGGCGCACCTCGGACGCGGGGAGCGAGCCGACCCAGTCGCCGACGATCCCGTCGAGCTCGTCCTGGTTCTCGCCGCGGGCGTAGTGGTCGGCGTAGCGCGGGTCGTCGGCGAGCTCCGGGCGACCCATCGCCGCGCAGAGCCGCCGGAACACCGTGTCCTGGTTGGCCGCGACGACCAGCCACAGCTCGTCGGCGGTGCGGTAGACGTTCGACGGCGCGATGCCCTCGAGCTTCGTGCCGCCGGGCTGGCGCACGCGGCCGAGCTTGTCGTACTCCGGGATGATCGACTCGAGCACCGCGAGGCACGCCTCGGTCAGCGCGACGTCGACGACCTGGCCGACCCCCGTCACCGAGCGGTGGTGCAGCGCGGCGAGCACGCCCTGCACCGCGACCATCCCGGCCAGCGAGTCGCCCAGCGAGATCGCCTGCCGCGGCGGGGCCTCGCCGGGGTAGCCGTTGATGTAGCGCAGGCCCGAGAGCGCCTCGGCCACCGACGCGTAGCCCGGCTTGTCGGCGTAGGGGCCGGTCTGCCCGTAGCCCGACACGCGCGCGAGCACGAGGCGCGGGTTCACCGCCGACAGGCGGTCCCACCCGAGGTTCCAGCGCTCGAGCGTGCCGGGGCGGAAGTTCTCGACGACGATGTCGGCGCCCTCGACGAGCTGCAGGAACACCTCCTGCCCGCGCCCGGAGCGCAGGTCGAGGGTGATGCAGCGCTTGTTGCGGGCGTGCACGGTCCACCAGAGCCGGTGACCCCGGTAGGACTCCTGCCCCCAGTCGCGCATCGGGTCCTGCCCGCCCGGCGGCTCGATCTTGACGACGTCGGCGCCGTAGTCGGCGAGCAGCCGGCCGGCGAAGGGGCCGGCGACGATCGTGCCCAGCTCGAGCACCCGGAGGTCCGCCAGCGGCCCCTGGCTCACTCCGGCACCGACGTTCGTGCGTACCCGCCCCGGTGGAAGAGCAGCGGCGGGCTGCCGGGCGCGCCGAGGTCGTGCACCGCGCCGACGACGATGTGGTGGTCGCCGCCGTCGTGCACGGCGTGCAGCGTGCAGTCGATCCACGCCGTCGCCCCGCCGAGGATCGGGGAGCCCAGCCCCGAGGTGGTCCACTCGACGCCCGCGAACTTGTCGCCGCCCGAGACTGCGAACGTCGTCGAGAGCGCCTCCTGCTCGGCGGAGAGCACGTTGACGACGAACTTCCCGGTCGCCTCGATCTTCGGCCAGCTCGACGACGAGCGTCCCGGCAGGATCAGCACCAGCGGCGGGTCGAGGGAGAGCGAGGAGAAGGACTGACACGTGAAGCCGGCCGGTCCGTCGGGGGTCGTGCCGGTGACGATGGTGACGCCGCTGGGGAAGTGCCCCAGCACCTGGCGCATCGTCGAGGCGTCGGTGCCCTCGCTCATTCAGTGCCTCCCGGGATGACGGCCGTACCTCCGGAACCGTATTGCTCCCGACCGGACCGCGCCGACATGAGCCCGCCCACGCCGTCGTCTGATCACGCCGACGATCCAGAGCCGTCACGTCTCAGTCGTTCTGTATTCGGCGCTTTCTCGTCCGGGATGGCTTGTGTCACGCTCGTGGCCACACGGTCATCCAGACGTTCAACGTCGAGCGGAGGCAGCGACGATGGAGACGTTCGTCCTCATCACCGGGGCATGGCACGGCGGCTGGAGCTGGCGCCCCGTGGCGACGCGCCTGCGCGCCGAGGGCCACCGCGTCCTCGCGCCGACGCTGCCCGGCCTCGGCATCGACGACGACCCGCGCGGGGTGACGCTCACCGACGCCGTCGACGCGGTCGTGGGTCTGGTCGAGACCGAGGAGCTGCGCGACGTCACCCTCGTCGCGCACAGCTGGGGCGGGTTCGTCGCCTGCGGGGCGGCGCCCGTCATCGCGCCCCAGCTCAAGCGCACCGTGTTCTGGAGCGCGTTCGTCCCCGAGGACGGCGAGTCGCTGATGGACGCCGTGCCCCCGCCCTACCGCGAGCTCTTCACCGGCCTCGCCGCCGCGAGCACCGACGACACGATCACCATGCCGTTCGAGGTGTGGTCGTCGGCGTTCATCCAGGACGGCACGCCGGAGGTCCAGCAGATCACGCACGCCCAGATGGCCCCGCAGCCGTTCGCGACGTTCACCGAGGCGGCGAACCAGAAGCCGTTCCTCGCCCTCGACACCCCGACGGCCTACATCCGCACCACCGACGACATCGCCCTGCCGCCCGGCGAGTGGGGCTGGGACCGGTTCGCGACGCGGCTGGCCGACCCGACGATCGTCGAGACCCCGGGCAGCCACGAGGCGAACTTCACCCGGCCCGCGGAGCTGACCGAGGCGATCCTGCGGGTCAGCAGGTGACGCGGGTCGTCGTCGCCGGGGCCGGCATCGGAGGACTCACGCTCGGCATCGCGCTGGCCCGCGCCGGCGTCACCGTCGAGCTCCACGAGCGGGCCGACGAGCTGCGCGAGGTCGGGGCGGCCGTCGCGCTGTCGGCCAACGGGTCGCGGCACCTCTACCGCCTCGGGGTCGGCGAGGCCCTCGACGCCGTCGCCACGCAGCCCACCGAGCTGATCTACCGCGACGGACGCACCGGGGCGCGGATCGCCGCCCACCCGGGGGGCGACAGCTACCGCGAGCGCCACGGCGCGCCCTACTGGGGCGTGCACCGCGTCGACCTGCAGCAGACGCTCGCCGCCGCGTTCGTCGAGGCCGCGGGGGCGCAGCACCTGCACCTCGGCACGGCGGTCACGGGGGTCGACGCCGACCGCGGCGCGCTCCTGCTCGCGGACGGCACCGAGGCCGTCGGCGACGTCGTGGTCGGTGCCGACGGGGTGCACTCGCTCCTGCGCGACGCCGTCACCGGGCCGGGGACGGGCCCGACCTACACCGGGACCAGCGGGTTCCGGGGCCTCGTGCCGATCGACGCGCTGCCGGGCCTGCCCGACCCCCACGCCATCCAGTTCTGGGCCGGCCCCGGGGCGCACCTGCTGCACTACGCGCTCGGCCGCGACGACGACACCGTCAACTTCCTGGCCGTCCTTTGCGGGCCCGACACCTGGCAGGGCGCGCAGCGGGAGGCACCGGCGGGCGAACTGCTCGACGGGTTCGCGGGCTGGCACCCGGCGGTGCGGGAGATGCTCGCGGCCGTCCCCCAGAGCCCCCGCTGGCCGCTGCTGTCCCAGGAGCCGCTGACGCGCTGGACGCGCGGCCGGCTCGCCCTGCTCGGGGACGCCTGCCACGCGATGCTGCCCCACCACGGCCAGGGCGCAAACCAGGCGATCGAGGACGCCGTGACGCTCGCCCGGCTGATCACCACGCACGATCCCGCCACCGCGCTCGCGGCCTACCCCCGCGAGCGCCGCGCCCGCACTCGCGCGATCGCCGCCAGCGCCTGGGACACCGGGACCCTGCTCCACCTCGACGACGACCACCCGCGGATCGCCGAGCGCGACAAGCGCTTCGCGGGCTACCTGCCCGACCACGCCTGGGTCCACGACCACGACGCCGCCACCACCGCCAGAGGAGCTCTTCCCGCATGACCACCACCAACGACCAGTCGGTCTCCGACGCCGTCACCGCCGGCTCGCACGCCACCGAGTCCGCCCGCGCGGGGCTCTCCAACCTGCGCGGTCAGGGCGCCGGCCAGGTCGACCAGCAGCGCGTGGCCGCCGTCGTCGGCGCCGCGCTGGAGGGCATCCGCGCCGCGATCCGGGACCACCGGGTCACCTACGAGGAGTTCGACGCGTTCAAGCAGTGGCTGATCGCGGTCTCCGACACCGGCGAGTGGCCGCTGTTCCTCGACGTCTACCTGGAGTTCGAGGTCGAGAAGGTCGCCGCGCAGACCCAGCAGGGCTCGGTCGGCACGATCCTCGGCCCGTTCTGGCTCGACGGGCAGGCCCGGCTCACCTCGCCCGCGACGCTGCCGATGCGCGACGACGAGCCGGGCACGCCGATGATCCTGGCCGGCCAGGTCACCTCGACCGACGGCACGCCGCTGCGCGGGGCGACCGTCGACATCTGGCACACCGACGACGAGGGCTGGTACTCCGGCTTCGCCGCGAAGCCGCCGGCCGGCAACCTGCGCGGCGTCGTGGCCTGCGACGACGAGGGCCGCTTCGAGATCCACACCCGCAGGCCCGCGCCGTACACGATCCCGCTCGACGGCCCGACCGGGCAGATGACCCAGGCCGCCGGCTGGAGCCCCTGGCGCCCCGCGCACATCCACCTGCTCGTCGCCGCCCCCGGGCACCGCACCCTGACGTCGCAGCTGTTCTTCACCGGCGACCCCTACCTCGGCAACGACGTCGCCTCGGCCGACAAGCCCGAGCTGACCCTCGACCCGCAGCCGACCGGCCACGGTGACGAGGTGCGCTCCGACCGCGACTTCGTGCTGGAGCCGGGCGACTAGGGAGACGGAGCGAAGCGGAGCTCGACCATGGAGGACGAGTGGAGACGCGCCAGCTGCGCTACTTCGTCGCGGTCGCCGAGACGCGGCACTTCGGGCGGGCCGCCGAGCGGCTGCACATCGCCCAGTCGCCGCTGTCCCAGGCGATCCGGCAGCTCGAGGCGCAGCTGGGCGCTCCCCTGTTCGAGCGCACCACGCGGCGGGTCGACCTGACCGCCGCCGGCGAGGCACTGCTGCCCGAGGCCGTGCGCATCCTCGCCTCGCTCGACGCGGCCCGCGACCAGGTGGGCCGCGTCGCGGCGGGAGCGCTCGGGCGGCTGCGCATCGGCGCGACGGGGCTGGCGACCTACCGGCACGTCCCCGAGATCGTCCGCCGCCTCACCGCCGACCTGCCCGGCCTGGCGCTGGCGTTCACCACCGAGATGCTCACCCCGTCGCTCGAGACCGCACTCGCCGACCACCGCATCGACCTCGCGGTCCTGCGCCCGCCGGTGGGCGACGCGGGGCTCGCCCAGCACGTCCTCGCCCGCGAGCGGCTCGTGCTGGCGGTCCCGGCGGACCACCGGCTCGCGCCAGCCACCTCGAGACCTTCGCCCTTGGCCGATCTCGCCGACCTCGCCGACGACGACTTCGTCGTCTACGCGGCGCCGGGCTCGGTGGTCGGCGAGGCGGCGGCGCGGGCGTGCCGGGCCGCCGGGTTCACGCCGCGTCGCACCCACGACGCCGACCAGACCTCGATCGTCCTGGCGCTCGTCGCGGCCGGGGTCGGCGTGGCGCTGCTGCCGTCATCGGTGCTCGCCGTGACCGTGGAGGGCGTGCGCTACGTGGAGCTGGACGAACAGGAACCCGTGACCACCGACGTCGCCCTGGCCTGGCGGCGCGACGACCCGCAACCGGCCCTGGCGCGCGCCCTCGCCGTGCTGTGCCGCCCCGATCACCCGGAGACCCGACGCGCATGAAGATCACCTCCATTGAGGCCATCCCCCTCGCCGTCCCGTTCCGACGGCCGTTCACCTTCGCGAGCGGGCAGGCCACCGCCGCCGACCATGTCCTCGTCCGGATCACCACCGACGACGGGCTGGTCGGGCACGGCGAGGCCCCGCCGCGCCCCTACACCTACGGCGAGACCGCGAGCTCGATCGTCGCCGCGGTACGGGACCTGTTCGCCCCGGTCCTCGTCGGCGCCGACCCGTTCGCGCGCGAGCGCCTCCGCGCCGACCTCGCCCGCACCGTCGCCAACAACGCCGCCCGCGGCGCCGTCGACGTCGCCCTGTGGGACCTCGTCGGCCAGGCCTGCGGCCAGCCGGTGCACGTGCTGCTCGGGCACGCCGCCGACGACGTCGCGGTCGCCCACATGATCGGGCTCGGCACGCCGTCGGAGATGGTCGCCGACGCCCTCGAGATGAACGACCGGTACGGCGTCGAGGCGTTCAAGGTGAAGGTCGGCCGGGATCTCGCGCACGACCTCGCCGCGGTGCGCGAGCTGCGCCGCGAGCTCGGCGACTCGGTCGAGCTCTACGCCGACGCGAACCGCGGGTGGGACGCCGACACCGCCGTCGTCGCCGCCCGCCGCCTGGCCGACTTCCACGTCACCATGCTCGAGGAGCCCAACCCCGCCGACGACGTGCTCGGGCGCCGCCGGATCGTGCGGTCGAGCCCGATCCCGATCGTCGGCGACGAGTCCACGATCACCCTCGGCGGGGTCGCCCGGTCCCTGGTCGACGGTGACTCGCAGGCGATCAGCGTCAAGGTCGCGCGGACGGGGTTCACCGACTCCGCCAAGATCGTCGGGCTGTGCGAGGGCCTCGGCGTCAGCACCATGGTCGGCAACCAGATCGACGGCATGCTCGGCACCGTCGCGTCGACGGCGCTCGCCTGCGGCCTGCGCTCGCTGGCCCGCCACCCCGTCGAGGTCACCAACTTCCTGCTGATGACCGACGACGTCCTCACCGAGCCCCCGTCGATCGTCGACGGCCGTGCCGCCGCCCGCCAGGAGCCCGGCCTCGGTGTCACGATCGACCCCGACAAGCTCGCCCGCTACCGCGTCGACACCTAGTTGTCAGCCTGGCGGCCACGCTGACGCTCAACGTCAGGAAATCCCCCACCTCGAACCAGGAGCACCCCGTGCAGTTCCTCGTCCGCATGGACGTCCGCCTCCCCCACGACATGCCGCAGGACGTCGCCGACGACCTCCGCGCCCGAGAGAAGGCGCGCGCCCACGAGATCCAGGCCTCCGGCAGGTGGCCGGAGCTCTGGCGCGTGGTCGGGCAGTACGCGAACGTCAGCCGCTTCGACGTCGAGTCGGGCGACGAGCTCCACCAGCTCCTGACGAGCCTGCCGCTGTTCCCGTACATGCAGGTCGAGGTGACGGCGCTGACCGTGCACCCGTCGAAGCTCGAGTCCTGATGAACGGAAGCCCACGGTTCGCCGCCCCCCGACGCCGGGCACGGTGAGGGCGTGAAGCTCCATCACGTCGCCGAGGGTCCCGCCGACGGACCGCCGCTGGTGCTGCTGTGCTCGCTGGGCAGTACCGTCGACATGTGGGCGCCGCAGCGCGCCGAGCTCGCCGACGAGTTCCGGGTGATCTCCCTCGACACCCGCGGGCACGGCGGCTCCCCGGTGCCCGACGGTCCGTACCACGTCGAGGACCTCGCGCGCGACGTCCTCGAGACCCTCGACGACCTCGGCATCGAACGGGCCTCCTTCGCCGGCGTCTCGCTCGGCGGGGCGATCGCGCAGTGGATCGGCCTGCACGCCCCCGAGCGCGCCTCGACGCTGGCGATGCTGTGCACCGCGGCCCGCTTCCCCAACGCCGACACCTTCCGCGACCGGGCGCAGAAGGTCCGCGCGGAGGGCACGGCGGCCATCGCCGACGGCGTCGTCGCGCGCTGGTTCACCGACGACTTCGCCGACGCGCAGCCCGACACGGTGGCGCGGATGCGCGACCAGATCGCCGCCACCCCGGCCGAGGGCTACGCCGGCTGCGCCGAGGCGGTCGCCGCGTGGGACGTCGTCGACGACCTCGGCGGCATCGCCGTCCCGACGCTCGTCGTCAGCGGCGTCGAGGACCCGGCCACGCCGCCGGAGCACCAGCAGATCCTCGCCGACGGCATCCCCGGTGCCCGCCTCGAGTCCGTCACCGACGCCGCGCACCTGGCGTCGTTCCAGCGGCCCGAGGTCGTGACGCCGCTGCTGCGCGAGCACGCGAAGGGAGCATCGTGACGATCGACAAGACCGTCGCCTCGGCCGACGAGGCCGTCGCCGACATCACCGACGGGGCCTCGCTCGCGGTCGGCGGGTTCGGCCTGTCCGGCGTCCCGATCGTGCTCATCGACGCCCTCTCCCGCGGCACCGCGACCGACCTGCACGTCGCGTCGAACAACTGCGGCACCGACGGCTGGGGCCTGGGCATCCTGCTCGAGCAGCACCGTATCGCCCGCGTCGTCGCCTCCTACATCGGCGAGAACAAGGAGTTCGGGCGCCAGTACCTGGCCGGCGAGCTCGAGGTCGAGCTGACCCCGCAGGGCACCCTCGCCGAACGGATGCGCGCGGCCGGCTCGGGCATCCCCGCCTTCTACACCCCCGCCGGCGTCGGTACCTGGGTCGCCGACGGCGAGATGCCGTGGCGCTACGCCCCCGACGGCTCGGTCGCGATCACCTCGCCACCCAAGGAGGTCCGCGAGTTCGACGTGGACGGCCAACGGGTCCCGTTCGTCCTCGAGCTCTCCCTGGTCTGCGACTTCGGGCTCGTGCGCGCGGCCAAGGGCGACCGGCACGGCAACCTCGTCTTCCACCGCTCGGCGCGCAACTTCAACCCGCTCGCGGCGATGGCCGGGCGCACCACGATCGCCGAGGTCGAGGAGCTCGTCGAGCCCGGCGAGATCGACCCCGACGACGTCCACGTGCCCGGCATCTTCGTCCACCGCGTGGTCGAGCTGACCGCCGAGCAGGTGCAGAACAAGCACATCGAGAAGCGCACCGTCAGGGAGACCCCGTGAGCCTCACCCGCGAGCAGATGGCCGCCCGCGCCGCGCGCGAGCTCACGAACGGCTCCTACGTCAACCTCGGCATCGGGCTCCCGACGCTGATCCCGAACCACCTGCCCGACGGCGTCGACGTGCTGCTGCACTCGGAGAACGGGCTGCTCGGCGTCGGCCCCTACCCGACCGAGGACGAGGTCGACCCGGACCTCATCAACGCCGGCAAGGAGACCGTGACCGTCCGCGAGGGCGCCTCGTTCTTCGACTCCGCGCTGTCGTTCGGGATGATCCGCGGCGGCAAGGTCGACACGGCCGTGCTGGGCGCCATGCAGGTCGCGGTCACCGGCGACATCGCGAACTGGGCGGTGCCGGGCGCGATGGTCAAGGGCATGGGCGGCGCGATGGACCTCGTGCACGGCGCCCGCCGGGTGCTGGTCGTCATGGAGCACGTGACCAAGAAGGGCGCGGCCAAGCTCGTCGAGTCGTGCTCGCTGCCCCTGACCGGGCGCGGCGTCGTCTCCCGCGTCATCACCGACCTCGCCGTCGTCGACGTGACCCCGAGCGGCTTCGTCCTGCGCGAGCTCGCGCCGGGCGTCACCGCCGAGGAGGTCCGCGAGCAGACCGGCGCGCCGCTGGCCGACGCCGACGACCTGACCGAGATCGCCGCCTGACCTGGACACCTGACCTGGACACCGGATCTGGACGCCTGATCTGGACGCCGGCCGAACCCGACGCTCGCACAACGCACACCTCGCGGCGTCTGCTTGTCGTCCACCAGGGTCACGCGCATATTGGGCCCCCTTCCGGCGGGACCCCACCACCACCGATCCCCGCCGGTCGACCACCCATGATCACGAACCGCGACCTGACAGTGATCCCCGGGCGGGCCGCCCGCATGGTGCTCGACGGCCTCCGGCCCGCCCGTTCCGCGCCGGAGGTCGTCGGCGGGGCCGTCGAGACGGCGCTGCTGGACACCGACGGCGTCATCGTCTGGGTCGACGACGCCTGGCGGGACTTCTGCACCGCCAACGGCGGCGATCCCGCCCGCGCCGGCGCCGGCCGGTCCTACCTGGCCCTGTGCGACGAGGCGGCAGCCACCGACGGTCACAGCGCGACGGTGGCCGCGGCGATCCGGACGGCGCTCGGCGGGGACCTCCCCGCCCCGGCGCGCGTCGAGGTGCCCTGCCACGCGCCGTCGCGCCCGCGCTTCTTCGACGTCCTGGTGTCCTCCCGGCGCGACGACCGCGGCCGCGTGCTCGGCGCGACCGTGACGCTCTCGCCTACTCCTGGGCCCGCGTCACCACGTCCTCGAGGGCCTCGGGGTTGCGCAGCGCGTCCTTGCTGACGGCCTTCTCCGGCGCGGTGCCGGCGAGGATGCGCTTGACCGGCACCTCGGACTTCTTCCCGTTCAGCGTGCGCGGGATGTCGGCGACGAGCAGGAACCGGTCGGGCACGTGACGCGGTGAGAGCTGGGTGCGCAGGGCCTTCTTGAGCTGCGGCTCGACGTCGTCGAAGCCCACGCCCTCGGCGAGCACGAGGAAGCACAGCAGCTCCCCGCCGTCCCGGGCGCCCTCCAGCCCCGAGGTGTCGATGACGAGCGAGTCGAGCACCTCGTCGAACGACTCGACGACCTCGTAGAACTCGGCGGTGCCCATCCGCACGCCGCCGCGGTTGAGCGTCGAGTCGCTGCGGCCGCGGATGACGCACGAGCCGCGCGGGGTGATCCGGAGCCAGTCACCGTGACGCCAGATGCCGGGGAAGTCCTCGAAGTACGACTCGGTCATGCGGCTGCCGTCGGGGTCGTTCCACAGCATCACCGGCATCGACGGCATCGGCCGGGTGATGACGAGCTCGCCGACCTCGTCGACCACCGCGTTGCCCTGCGGGTCGAACGCCTCGACGGCGCACCCGAGCGCGCGGCAGGAGATCTCGCCGCGCCACACGGGCACGGTCGGTGCGACGCCGACGAACGCGGCGCAGGTGTCGGTGCCGCCGGAGACCGAGGCGATCTGCACCCCGTCACCGACGGCGTCGCGGATCCAGTCGAAGCCCTCGGGCGAGAGCGGCGAGCCGGTGGACCCGACCGCGCGGATCGCCGAGAGGTCGAAGGCGTCCTTCGGTCGCAGCCCGGCCTTGAGGCACGACTGCACGAACGACGCCGACGTCCCGAACACGGTGACGCCCTCGTCGGCGGCCATCTTCCACAGCACGTCGAGGTCGGGGTGGCCCGGGCTGCCGTCGTAGGCGACGACCGTCGACCCCACCAGGAGCCCCGAGATGAGCAGGTTCCACATCATCCAGCCCGTGGTGGTGAACCACGTGAACCGGTCGCCGGGACCGAGGTCGTGCTGGAGGGCGAGGGACTTGAGGTGCTCGACGACGATGCCGCCGTGCGAGTGCACGATCCCCTTCGGCAGCCCGGTGGTGCCCGAGGAGTAGAGGATCCACAGCGGGTGCTCGAAGGGCACCGGGTCGACGGCGAGCGGGGCGTCGCCGTCCTGCGTGAACTCCGCCCAGCCGACGACGTCGTCCCCGTCATCGACCCGGTCGGCCCAGGCGCCGTCGACGAGGTAGTCGATCCCGACGGTGGCGCGCAGCGTCGGCAGCTGGCCGCGCAGCTCGGCCACCGTGGCGCGGATGTCGTAGGACTTGCCGTTGTAGAGGTAGCCGTCGACGACGACGAGGACCGACGGCTCGATCTGCGCGAACCGGTCGACGACGGCGCGCGGCCCGAAGTCCGGCGAGCACGACGACCACGTCGCGCCCAGCGAGGCGGCGGCGAGGAACGCGACGAGCGTCTCGACGCAGTTCGGGGACAGCGCGACGACCCGGTCGCCCCGGCCCACCCCGAGCGCCACCAGCCCGGCCCGCGCGCGGGCGACGTCGGCCCGCAGCTCGCCGTAGGTGCGCGCGACCCGGCGCCCGTCCTCACGCACCGCGACGATCGCCGTGTCGCCGTCCGCGCCACCCTCGGCCGGCCACAGCGCGTGCTCGGCGTAGTTGATCGTCGCGCCCGGGAACCACTCCGCGCCCGGCATCGTCTCGGCGCCCAGCACCTCACGCGGGGCGTCGTGGAAACGCACGCCGAGGAACTCCACGACCGTGCCCCAGAAGGCCGGCAGGTCGGACGTCGACCACTCCCAGAGCTGGTCGTACGTGTCGACCGTCACGCCGTGCTCGGAGGCGACCCGCTCGGCGAACGCCGTGATCCGCGCGTCCCGCACCGTGGTCTCGTCGGGTCGCCAGAGGATCTCGGGTGCGTCGTCGCTCATGCCCCCGTTCTATCCCTCAGCGGACGGTGAGCACCAGCATCCGCGCCTCGACGCCGACCCCGCTGCGGTAGGGCGCGGTCTCCGCCGAGACGAGCTCCGTCACGCCCTGGCCGACCAGTCGGTCGACCTCGGCGCGATAGCCGCCGGACTCCCAGATGTCGTCGAGGATGGTCGCCACGACCCAGCCCTCGGGGCGGGTGACGCGCACGAACTCGGCGAGCACCGCCGGGCCGACGTGACCGTGGGTGAGCGTGCCGACGCAGACCACCGCGTCGTACTCGTCGGCCGCCGTCGGCAGCGCGCGGGTGAGGTCGACCGGCTGCAGCGAGCGGTAGGCGCCGGTGGCGCGGGCCTGCTCGAGCATGCCTTCCGAGACGTCCATGCCGTCGATGACGCGGACCCCTCGCTCGGCGAGCGCGGCGCCGACGAGACCCGTGCCGCAGCCGGCGTCGAGGACGGTGACGTCGGGACCGGCGACGCGCACGAGGGTCTCGGCGGCCAGCGCCGGGGCGACGTAGCCCTGGCTCGCGTCGGCGAGGTCGGCGTCGTAGTGCTTCGCCCACTCGTCGTAGAGGGCGCGGGCGTCGTCCGGGCCGCCGAGGCGGTACGCCCGCTCGACGTAGGTGTTGTCGCCGGACGGGGTGGTGGGCTCGGTCATGGTCCGAGTGTCGTATGTGAGCGAACTTCGGTGCTATACCCCCGAAGTTCGCTCACATAGGCTGAGCACGTGCAGAACCTCTTCCGCCGACGCTGACACCGGGCCCCGCGCAGGTCGCGGGTCCCCCGCGGGTTCGGCGCCCGGGTCGTCGCCGTCGAGGCGCTCGGCCAGTTCGTGCCGCTCTACCCGCTCTACGCGCTGCTCTTCGCCGACCACGGCCTGTCCGACGCGGCGATCTCGGCGCTGTTCGCGCTGTGGTCGGTGACCACGCTCGTCCTCGAGGTGCCCTCCGGCGCCTGGGCCGACGTGAGCTCGCGACGCCGGATGCTCGCGGCCGCGGCCGTGCTCTCGGCCGCCGCCTTCGCGCTGTGGGTGCTCGTCCCCAGCACGGCGGTGTTCGCGCTCGGGTTCGTGCTGTGGGGGGTCGGCACCGCGCTGTCGTCCGGGACGCTCGAGGCCCTGACCTACGACGCGCTCGCCCGGTGGGAGGCCACCGAGCGGTACGCGACGCTGATGGGCCGCGCCCGCGCGGGCTACCTCGCCGCCACGCTCGGCGCCACCGCGCTCGCCGCGCCGCTCGTGACCGTCGGCGGCTACGTGCTCCCGGGCCTGGTCGGGGCGGGCGCGTCGCTGGCGAGTGCCGCCCTCGCTCTCACGCTGCCCGAGGAACCGCGCGGCCGGGGCCTGCGCGCCGCGACGTCGGGCGCCCTGGCCGACTGGTGGGCGACGCTGCGCGAGGGGGTCGGCGAGGTCTCGCGGACCGCCGTCCTGCGCCGTGCGGTGGTGACCACCGCCCTGCTCACCGGCCTCATGGCGCTCGACGAGTACCTGCCCCTGCTCGCCGCCGCGCACGGGGCGACGCCGGCGGTGGCGGCCCTGGTGCTCGCGGGGGTCGGCGTCGCCGAGTCGGTCTGTGCGGCGCTCGCCGGCCGGGTGGCGCGGGCCCGCGGGCCGGTGCTCGGCGGGCTGCTGGGCGCCGCGGGGATCGCGGTGGGGGTCGGGGCGCTGCTGCCGCTCGGGCCAGGCTTCGTGCTCGTCGGCGCGGGGTGGGGTGTGCTGCAGATGCTGCTGGTCGTCGTCGAGACCCGCGTGCAGGACGCCGTGGCGGGCGACGCGCGGGCCACCGTCACCTCGATGGCCGGGCTCGGCTCGGAGGCCGTCGCGCTCGGGGTGCTCGCCGCCGTCGGGACGGGCTCGGTGTGGTTCGCGCTCCCGACGCTGTTCGCCGCGCTGACCGTCCCCCTTCTGGTGACCGCGGTACTGGTGGGGCGGCAGTGACCGTCCGGGTCTGGTCGAACCCGCACCGTGCCTGTCATATTCGTCACGTCCCGAACCCGACGAAGGGCCCGGCCATGCGCATCGCGGACCTGCTCGCACGGAAGGGGACGGCGGTGCTCACCGTCCGGCCCGACGCCCCGATCTCGGACCTGCTCGCGGTGCTCGCCGAACGCAACGTCGGCGCCGCCGTCGTCGTTGCCGACGAGCGGATCGCCGGGATCGTCTCCGAGCGTGACGTGGTGCGCCACCTCCACTCCCGCGGGGCCGACCTGCTCGCCGCCCCGATCTCGGAGATCATGACGACGGTCGTGGCCACCTGCCGCGGGGGCGACGAGCTCCAGACCCTGAGCCGGACCATGACCGAACGCCGCATCCGGCACATCCCGGTCGTCGACGACGACGAGCGGCTCGCGGGCATCGTCAGCATCGGCGACGTCGTCAAGAGCCGGATCGACCAGCTCGAGGAGCACCGCGACCAGCTCGAGGCCTACATCTCGGGCTGACCGCGCCGCGTTCCGGCGCCCGCGGCCCCGGGTACGCGACCGGCATGGAGACCACGAGGCTGGGCAAGACCGAACTGCAGGTGTCGCGCATCGCCTTCGGGACCTGGCAGGTCTCGGGCGAGTGGGGCTCCTACGACGTCGACCAGGCGCAGCGTGCGATCCGGTCGGCGCTCGACCGCGGGGTGAACTTCTTCGACACCGCGCAGGCCTACGGGTTCGGTGAGGCCGAGGAGGTCCTCGCGAACGCGCTGCGCGGCGAGCTCGACCGCGACCGCGACTCCGTCGTGATCGCCACCAAGGGCGGCATCAACCCGGGCGGCGACAAGCCCCGCGACTCGGGCCGCGAGTGGCTGCGTTCCGGGGTGGAGTCGTCGCTGAAGGCCATGAAGATCGACCACATCGACCTCTACCAGGTGCACTGGCCGGACACGGACACGCCGTTCGAGGACACCGCCGGGTACCTCCAGGAGCTCGTCGACGAGGGCAAGATCCGCCACGT
Organism: Actinomycetospora aeridis; assembly: GCF_037400275.1. Classification (NCBI taxonomy): domain Bacteria; kingdom Bacillati; phylum Actinomycetota; class Actinomycetes; order Pseudonocardiales; family Pseudonocardiaceae; genus Actinomycetospora; species Actinomycetospora aeridis. The sequence goes on from NZ_JBBEGL010000002.1 coordinate 380,433, forward strand.
CGGGGTGTCGAACTACGACGCCGACCAGATGGCCGCGTTCGACCGCCGACGCTCCGTCGAGACGCTGCAGCCGCCATACCACCTCTTCCGCCGCGGGATCGAGGACGACGTCCTGCCCTACGTCCGGTCCCACGACATCGGCACGCTGGTCTACAGCCCGCTCGGCTCCGGGCTGCTCACCGGCACCCTGACCACCGACTCGACCTTCGAGGACGACGACTGGCGCTCGCAGTCCTCGGCGTTCACCGGCGAGAAGTTCCGGCAGAACCTCGAGGTCGTCGAGCGCCTGAAGTCCTTCGCCGCCGACAAGGGCGTCGAGGTCTCGCAGCTCGCCATCGCGTGGGTGCTCGCCCAGGACGGCATCGACGTCGCCATCGTCGGCGCGCGCTCGGAGCGCAACATCGAGCGCTCGCTGGCCGCGGTGGACGTGACGCTGTCGGCGGACGACCTCGCCGAGATCGAGAAGATCACCGCCGACGGCGTCCAGATCGGCGGCGCGGCCCCGGAGGGCATCGCCTGACCCCCGTGTCAGCGGAGTGGCTCCGCGGACGATGAGTGTCCGTGGAGCCACTCCGATCATGAACGGTCCGGGGCGGGTCGAGCACTCGACGTAGTCCTTGTTCAGGACCGCGGAGTCGCCCTACCGTACGTCGGGTCCCGACGAAGGAGCACCCGATGACCGCGCCCACCGCCACCACCGTCACCAACCTCGGCGTCGCCATGTTCACCGTCGCCGACCAGGACGCCGCCATCGCGTTCTACACCGACAAGCTCGGATGGGAGCTGCGCGGCGACACCCGGTTCGGTGAGGACGGCGGCGCGCGTTGGGTCGAGGTCGCGCCGCCGGGCTCGACCGCGCGGCTCGCGCTCAACCCGCCCATGGGCGGGCAGCCCGGCGGGGGCGGCATCGGCGTCGAGACCCCGGACGTGCGCGCCGAGCACGCCCGCCTGCGGGAGGCCGGCGTCGACGTCGACGACGTGTCGGACGAGCCCGGCGCCCCGACGCTGTTCATGTTCCGCGACCCCGACGGCAACATCGTCGCGGTGGTCCAGGTGTGAGAGCGGCTCCGCGGGCACTCATCGTCCGCGGAGCCACTCCGCTGACGACGCCTACGCCAGCTCGGCCTCCACGACATCGGCGGCCACCCGCGCCCCGCCTGCACGCCGGATCGCGTCGCGCTGCTCCGCCAGCCGCGCGGCGACGTCGTCCGACGACGTCAGGGCGAGCAGGGCCTCCCGCAGCGTCTCCGGCGTCGCGTCCTCGGTGGCGATCGTGCGCGCGACGCCGATCTCCTCGAGCAGACCGGCGTTGCCGAACTGGTCGACCGCCTGCGGGATCGCGATCATCGGCACGCCCTGGTAGAGCCCCTCGGCGCACCCGCCCATCCCGGCGTGGGTGACGAACGCGCTCGCGCGGCCGAGCACGCCCAGCTGCGGCACCCACCGGTGCGCCGTGACGTGCTCTGGCAGCTCGCCCAGGTCCGCGAGGTCGACGTGCGGTCCGATCGCCAGCACGACCTCCCAGCCCAGCGGGGCGAAGGCCTCCGCGCAGGCGCGGAACAGGTCCGGGTGCTCGTGGTAGGCCGACCCGAACGACACCAGGACGAGCGGGCGCTCCGACGCGGGCCACTGCTCCTGCGCCGCCCGGCGGTCGAGGTCCGGTCCGACGAACGTGTAGATGTCCGGGTCGACCTTGTCCGCGAACGGCTGCAACGCGCGTGGGATCTCGACGATCGAACGCCGCGGACGGCCGACGACCTGCTCCGGATCCTCGTGGATCCCGAACTCCGCCAGCCACGCGGCGAACCGCGCGAGGTAGGCCTGGTACCCGGGCTCCGTGCGGAACGCCAGGGCCTCGACGAGGTCCTCCTCGTAGCCGTCCCAGGCGACCATGGCCGGCGAGAGCTGCACGGCCGGGATGCCGAACCGCCGCGCCAGGACGATCGCGGGGTAGCCGCCGATGTCGTACAGGGCGACGTCCGGGACGTCGTCACCCAGCGCCTCCTCGATCTGCGGCAGCGACAGCATCGCCTCGTCGAGGAAGAGCGCGGTGCCGTCGACGGGGTCGGTCGGCCACTGCTCGCCGCGGCTCTGGTCGGGCAGGACGGAGGTGTGGACGAGCGGCGTCGCGCCCGTCGCCGCGACCATCTCGGCGAACGTCGCCGGGATCGCGTAGGTGACCCGGTGGCCGCGCTCGACGAGCGCGGTGATCACGGGCAGGTGCGGGTGGGTGTGGCCGTGGGCGGCGACGCCGACCATGAGGACGTGGGCCATCGAGGACTCCAGGAGCGGGGGTGGACGAGGGCAGCGGTGATCACCGACGGCACCGGGCCGGCGGTGATCGCGAGAGGGGCGCTCGTCAGCCGTAGAGCTGCTGGATCATGGTCCGGACGCTAGCCCGCGCGGAGCAGCCCGGGCGAACCATTTCCCGGGCGAGCGCGTGGCGATACGGACACTCATCGTCTGCGGAGCCACTCCGCTGACACCTCGGTACGACGTTCAGCCGCCGTCCGGGAGGGCGAACTGGATGCGGTCGATCGACGCGGCGATCGGGGCGAAGAGCTCGCGGCGGATGCGGTTGTGCTCCGGATCGGCATCGTAGATCCGGTACGCCTCCTCGGACACGAAGTCCGCGGTCAGCGCGAAGTGCGCGTTGCCCTCGCGCAGACCCCGGTCCTGGCCCCCGACGAGCCGGAACTCGACGCCCTCGACCGTCAGGTCGCGCAGCGCCTGGATCGCGGCCTCCACCTGCTCGGCCGGCACGCCCTCGCGGACACGGCCCACCACCACGTTGCGGATCATGTCCCGATCATCGCGCGTGCCTCAGGGCAGCCGGTTGCCCGTCTCGGGGTCGAAGACGTGCAGGGCGTCGGAGTTCGGGCGCACCGCGATCGGGTCGCCGAAGCGCACCTGCACCCGGCCCGGGCCGCGCACGACCAGCGTGGTCGAGGTGTCGTCGGCGAGGTGGGCGTAGAGGTAGGACTCGCTGCCCAGCTCCTCGACGACGTCGACGACCGCCTTGATCACCGTGCCGGCGTCGGCGTCGGTGCTCTCGAGCACCCAGTCCTCGGGCCGGATGCCGATGGTGAGCTTGTCGCGCGAGCCGGCCGCGTCCGCGATCTCCCGCGGCAGCGGGATCTCCACGCCCCCGAGTGTGACGCCGCTGGACGAGCGCGGGAGGTCGAGCAGGTTCATCGCCGGCGAGCCGATGAACCCGGCGACGAAGGCGTTGGTCGGCCGGTCGTAGAGCTCCGGCGGCGTCGCGTACTGCTGCAGCTGGCCGTTGGCGAGCACGGCGACCTTGTCGCCCATCGTCATGGCCTCGACCTGGTCGTGGGTCACGTAGACGGTCGACACCTCGAGCCGGTTCTGCATCTCCGCGATCTGCGCGCGGGTCTGCACGCGCATCTTCGCGTCGAGGTTCGACAGCGGCTCGTCCATGAGGAACACCTGGGGCTCGCGCACGATCGCCCGGCCCATCGCGACCCGCTGGCGCTGACCGCCGGAGAGCGCCTTGGGCTTGCGGTCGAGGTACTCGGTGAGCCCGAGCATGTCGGCGGCCTGGCGGACCCGCTGGGCGCGCTCCTCCTTGTCCATCCCGCGCATCTTCAGCGGGAAGGCCATGTTCTCCGCGACCGTCTTCGACGGGTAGAGCGCGTAGTTCTGGAACACCATCGCGATGTCGCGGTCCTTCGACGGCACGTCAACGACGTCGCGCCCGTCGATGCGCACCGAGCCGGCGTCGATCGGCTCGAGGCCGGCCAGCATCCGCAGCGCCGTCGACTTCCCCGAGCCCGAGGGCCCGACGAGCACGACGAGGTCGCCGTCGGCGATCGTCAGGTCCAGGCTGTCGACGGCCGGCTTCGCGCCCGGGGTGTAGATGCGCGAGGCCTGGTCGAACACCACTTCGGCCACTGTTCTGCTCCCCTTGTTTGAGGTCCAGCTCCGCTTCGCTGCGTGTCCCGGGCCTACTTGACCGCACCGAACGACAGGCCCTGCACCAGCTTGTTCTGCGCCACCCAGCCGGCGATGACCACCGGCAGCGCGGCCATCGTGGCCGCCGCGGAGAGCTGGGCCCAGTACAGGCCCTCCGAGGTGATGAACCCGACCAGGAAGACCGGCACGGTGCCGGCGTTGGCCGCGGTCAGGTTGACCGCGAAGAAGAACTCGTTCCACGCGAAGATCACGCAGATCAGCGCCGTGGCGAAGATGCCCGGGGAGATGATCGGCAGCACGATCTCGCGCAGCGTGCGCCACAGCGGGGCGCCGTCGATGCTCGCCTGCTCGAGCAGCTCGCCCGGCACCTCCAGGAAGAACGACCGCATCATCCACACCGCGATCGGCAGGTTCATCCCCGTGTAGAGGACGACCAGGGTCCAGATGTTGTCGAGCATGCCGATCTGGTTGACCACGACGTAGATCGGCACGATCACCGCGACGACCGGCAGCATCTTGGTCGAGATGAAGAAGAACAGGACGTCCTGGGTCTTCTTCACCGGGCGCAGCGACACCGCGAACGCCGCCGGGATCCCCAGCAGCAGCACGAGCAGCGTCGAGAACACCGTCGCGATGACCGAGTTCACCAGGTACGGCCCGACGCCCGACGAGAAGACGCCCTCGTACTGCTCCAGCGTCGGCTCGAAGATGATCTTAGGGGTGGTGGTGTAGGCGTCGGCCTCCGTCTTGAAGGAGGTCAGCACCATCCAGAACACCGGGAAGAAGAACGCGATCCCCACCACCCAGGCGACGACACCCAGCCACACGTTGGCGGCGCTGCGCTTCCGGCGGCGGGGCTCGGGCGGTGCCGCGGGTGCCTGGGTGTCCGGTGGCGTGCTCGTCGTGACGGCCATCAGGCTGCCTCCTGCTCACCGCTGAACGACCGGAAGATCAGGCGCAGCGCGAAGTTCGCCGCGATGAGGGTCAGGATCACCACGACCACGCCCATCGCCGCCGACTGGCCGATGTCGAAGCCCAGGAACGCGCGCTGGTAGATGTAGAACGGCAGGTTCGCGCTGGCCACGCCCGGTCCGCCCTGGGTCATCATGTAGACCTGGTCGAAGATGTTGACCAGGTAGATCGTGCCGAGCACGACGCCGAGCTCGATGAACCTCCGCAGGTGCGGCAGCGTCAGCTCCCGGAACGTCGAGAAGGCGCTGGCGCCGTCGACCCGCGCCGCCTCCAGCTGGTCGGTCGGCATGCTCTGCAGGCCCGCGAGCAGCAGCAGCATCATGAACGGCGTCCACTGCCAGATCAGCGCGGCCATCACCGAGGCCAGCGGGTAGTTGCTGATCCACTCGGTGCCCGACCCCCCGAACGGCGTCAGCACGAAGTTGATCAGGCCCAGGGTCGGGTCGAGCAGCACCGTCTTCCACAGCAGCGCCGCGGCCACCGGCGTGATGAGGAACGGCGTGATGAGCAGCGTGCGCACGACGCCGCGGCCGACGAACTGGCGGTTGAGCAGTAGCGCCAGCAGGAGGCCGAGCACCACCGCGATGAGCACCGAGCCGAGCGTCATGACCACGGTGTTGAGCGCGACCGTGCGGAACTGGCTGTCGGTGAAGACGTCGAGGTAGTTCGAGAACCAGACGAACTCCTGCGATCCCGGCCGGACCAGGTTCCACGACTGCAGCGAGTAGTAGAGCGTCAGGATGAACGGGATCTGGGTGACGATGATCGTGAAGATCAGCGCGGGGAGCAGGGGCCCGCGCCGGCGCCACCCCTCCGCCCTGTCGATGGCCGGCGTGCCGCCCGCGTTCTCCCGCGCGGCGGGGCGTTCTTCCAGGGTTGCTGTCATGGCCGGCTCCAGCTCTCGCTTCGCTTCGTGTCGCTCATCGCTGGTAGCTCTCCCCCACCGTCTCCGCGTAGTTCTGCGACTGCTCGAGCGCCTCGTCGACGGTGATCTGACCGGCGATCGCCGCGCTGACCTGCTGGCTCACCCGGGTCCCGAGGTCCTGGAACTCCGGGATGCGGACGAACTGCACGCCCTGGTACGGCACGGGCTGCACGGTCGGCTGCTGCGGGTTCGCCCGCTGCAGGCCGTCGAGGATCAGCGGCGCGTAGGCGCTCGCCACCTGCTGGTACTGCGGGACCTGGTAGGTCGACTGCCGCGACCCGGGCGGGATGGAGGTCCAGCCGACGTCGGGGTTGTTGCCGGCCCGCTGGATGTACTCCCGGCTCGTCATCCAGGACATGAACTGCCAGGCCGCGTCCTTGCGGGGCGAGGTCTGGGGGATGCCGAGCGACCAGGTGTAGAGCCAGCCCGAGGACGGTGTCGCGACGATCGGGGCCGGCGCGTAGCCGATGCGGCCGGCGACCGTCGACTCCGCGGGGTCCTCGACGGTGCCGGCGGCCGACGTCGCGTCGTACCACATGGCGACCTGGCCCTGGCCGAACTGCGTGGCGCACTCGGAGAACCCGGACTGCGACGCGCCCGGCTGGCCGTGGGTCCGCACGAGGTCGACGTAGAACTGCACGGCGCCCCGCACCTCGGGCGAGGTGAGCTGCGCGTTCCACTGCGGGTCGTACCAGCGGCCGCCGAAGGTGTTGATGACGGTGTCGAGCGGGGCCATGACCTCGCCCCAGCCGGGCTTGCCGCGCAGGCAGATGCCGCGCTGGTTGCCCGGGCCCTGGTCGAGCCGCGCGGCGTACTCCGCGATCTGCTGCCACGTGGGCTGCGCCGGCATCTGGATGCCGGCCTGCTCGAAGAGGTCCCGGCGATACATGAGGAACGACGACTCGCCGTAGAACGGCACCGAGTACATCCGGCCCTCGTACGAGAGCGAGTCGCGCACCGTCGGGATGAAGTCGGCGCGGTCGTAGCCCGGCGTCGCCGCCATGTAGGGCTCGAGGTCGGTCAGCCAGCCGTTCTGTGCCCACTGCGGCGTCTCGTAGTTCGAGATCATGACGATGTCGAACTCGCCGCCGCCGGTGGCCACCGACGCGGTGATCTTCGCGCGGGCCTCGTTCTCCGACAGCGAGACGAAGCGCAGCCGGATGCCGGGGTGCTCGGCCTCGAACTCGGGCGCCATCGAGATGGCGTCCTCCATCTGCGGGTTGGAGACGATGGCGACGGTGACCGTCTCCACGCCCTCCTGGGCCCCGAGCGCCCCGGCGCCGGAGCACCCGGCGAGGAGACCGAGAGTGGCCACCACCGCCCCGAGTGCGGCCGGAAGCCGGCCCCGTGCCCGTCGCGCCGCCCCGCGCATCGCGCCTCCCGCTCCGCCGCCTCCGACCGATCCTCGCCCGAGGACCGTGATGTGGGCCACGTGCGGTGGGGTGACCGTAAAGCTGCACTCCGTGACGTGCAAGCGCTTGCGCCCGACGATTTCGGAGGGAGGCGCCGACCACGGCGGTCGGGGTACAAACTCCCCGGGAACCACGCGCGAACGAGGACACGTCGACAGACGGGAGCCGGAGCATGGCCACGATGGCGGACGTCGCACGCATGGCCGGCGTCTCCACGGCCACGGTCTCGCACGTCCTCAACGGCACCCGGCCCGTGCGGGCCCGCACCCGCGAACTGGTGCTGTCGGCCGTCGCCGCCACCCACTACACGCCGAACACCGTCGCCCGTTCCCTCGCCACCGCGCGCACCACGACGATGGGCCTGGTCCTCTCCGCGATCTCCAACCCGTACTTCGGGGAACTGCTCAGCGCCGCCGAGACCGCGGCGGCCGCCGCCGGCTACACGCTGTTGCTGGTCGACCCGCACGAGGACCCGGACTACGAGCTCACCGTCGTGACCCGCCTGCACAACCACCGCGTCGACGGGATGGTGCTCGCCCCGTCGGCGCACCCGGACGCGGCCCTGGCCTACCTCGACCGCCACGAGGTGCCGACGGTGCTGCTCGACCGGCTCATCGACCCCGAGCGCGACCAGGTCGGCACCGAGAACCGGGAGGCCACCGCCGCCCTGACCGGCCACCTCGCCGACCACGGACACACCCGGATCGCGCTGATCACCGGGCTGGACGGGCTCGCCACCACCGTCGAGCGCCGCGACGGGCACCGCGACGCCCTGGTCGCCCGCGGCCTGCGCGTCGATCCCGAGCTCGAGGTCAGCGGCTCGTCGGCGACCGCGACGGCGGAGGCGGCGGTCCGGCAGCTGCTCGCCCTGGACGACCCGCCGACCGCGATCGTCGCCGGCAACAACAGCATGGCCATCGGCATGCTCAAGGCCCTGCGCGAGGCGGGCCTCGCGGTGCCGGGCGACGTCGCCGTCGCCGCCTTCGACGACTTCCCGTGGGCGGATCTGTTCTCGCCGCGCCTCACCGTCGTCGCCCAGCCGTTCGGCGAGATCGCGACCACGGCCGTGCACCTGCTGCTCGCGCGGATCGCCGATCCCGACGCCCCGCCGACCACCCGGCGGATCGTGCCGGAGCTGCGGATCCGGGACTCGTGCGGCTGCTCGCCGGGCGGTTAGCTCAGACCAGGGCGGCGAGGTTGTCCAGCGACCGGCGCAGGTGCTCCTCGCCGAACGGCGGGAACGCGATGTGCTCGCGGAGGAAGGGCGGGACGGCCGACCAGTCGTAGCGCAGCGTCACCTGCGTGGCTCCGGGACCGTCCTCGACGAGGTCGTAGCGCCAGGACCAGCCGCCGTAGCCGATCTCGCCGTCGGGACCGTACTGGCCCGGCTGCCAGGCGATCGTGCGCGGCGGCTCGAGGACCTCGACGCGGTTGTGCATGCGGTAGTCGCCGTCGGGGTGGTTGCTGTGGAACATGCCCATCCCGAAGATCTGCCCGACCTCGGTGATCGGCTGGGCGTCGAGCGCCTCGCGCACCCATCCCGTGCCGTCGATGGCGGCGTGGCTCGCGGGATCGGCCAGCACCGCGAAGACCGACTCCCGCGGCGCCTCGATGCGCCGCGTCGCGCTCACGGCCTCGGTGGTCGTGTCCGTGCTCATCGCTGTCTCCCGTCGCTCGTGGAAGATGGTCCTCGAACGATATCGCTTGATTCAACGGAAGGACAGTCAGGAGGCGTTCCGTGCCGCGCACCGGGCGTGGACGTCCACGAGCCCGCTGCGGGTGGCCGCGACGACGAGCCGGTCGCCGACCTTGAGCTTGCGCGCCGGGCGGGGCGGGGCCTCGAGCACCGCGTCGTCCCCGGAGCCGCGGAACACCCCGACCACCCGGATCTCGCCGCCGATCTCGGCCGTCGTCGCCGGCAGCCCGACGAGCAGGGCGCTGCGCCCCACCGGGACGTCGGCGAGCAGGAGGACCGAACGACCGACGGGCACCGTGGCCACCACCTGGTGGTCACGCATCGCGGCGGCGAACGCCGGGGCGGCGAGGAACGAGACGCTGCGGGAGACCGCCACCTCGAGCGAGCGCTCGACGCGGCTCGCGAGGTCGTCGTCGCGCAGCCGCAGCACCACCCGCAGCCGCGAGCGCAACGACCGTCCGACCAGCCCGGTCTCCAGGTTGGCGACGTCGTCGCGGCCCACCGCGACGAGCGCCCGGCAGTTGTCGACGGAGGCCTCGGCGAGCGTCTGGCGGCGGGTGGTGTCGCCGACGATCACGGGCACGCCCATCCGCCGGACCTGCGTCACGCCCGCGCCCTCGTCGTCGTCGACGGCGACCACCGGCACGCCGCGCTCGTGGAGCTGCTCGACGACGCGCACGCCGACGTTGCCGAGCCCGACCACGACGACGTGGCCCCGGCGCGGGCGCGAGCGTTGCGGCGTCCCGGCGAAGCGGGCGCTGACCGCGGCGTCGACGACCACCGCCGTCACCAGCGGGATGATCGCGATCCCGACGACGGTCACCAGCGCCTGGATGACGCGCGCGACGACCGTGGTGTGGGTGTCGGGGTCGGCGGCGCCCGCGGTGTCGAGCACGGTGAGGTAGACCGCGTCGCCCCAGGAGAGGTCGGCGAGGGTGGCGAAGCCGACCGTGCCGAGCAGGAGCAGCCCGACCAGCGCGAGCGTCGCGCGGGCCAGCGAGCGGGTCATGCTCGCGCGGGCGCGCCGCCAGGAGCGCGTCAGGACCCGCCGCCAGAGGGCGCGACGTGTCCCGACGATCCGGCCCTCGCGGTGCACGGGGACGCGGGCGAGCACGAGGTCGGCGCTGGTGTCGTCGGTGGGGAGCAGGACCGGGGCGCCGCGGTCGGGGCGGTGGGCGAGGCCGGAGACGATCCGGTCGGGACGCACCCCGGAGCGGTCGGCCACGACCATGGGGTGGCCCGGCAGGTCGACCGACTGGCGGGTCGTCGTGCCGACGGCGGCGGTGACGAAGGCGGGCGCCGCGGTCGCGGACACCGACAGGACCGTGGCGGTCGGCAGCAGCATGCGGATGCGGCCGGAGAGCGCCGGGGCGTGCAGGCGGACGACGAGCCGTGTGGTGGGGGCGAGCTCCTGGACCCGCAGGGCGCGGTGGATGTTGACCACGTCGTCGCGGTGGACCAGCGCCACCGACGTGGCCGACCCGACCCCGGCCGCGGCGAACGCCTCGTCGTCGGGCTCGGCGACCTCGACGACCTCCACCCCGCGGATCCCGCGCAGCCGCTCGACGACCGCCCCGCCGGGCGCGGTGAGCACGACGACCTCCGTCGACCCCCGCGGACCCTGGCGCACCAGGGCCTCCACCATCCGCAGCGACAGCATGTCCTCGCCGCAGACGACGAATCGTTCCCGGAACCCCCCGCTGGTCACGATGCGGACCTTCTCATCGTGGGGATACTGCGGGCATGGCGCGTTCTGCGACGTACGTCGCCGGGGTCGACTCCTCGACCCAGGCCACCAAGGTCCTCGTCGTCGACCCCGCGGACGGCAGCGTCATCCGCGAGGCCCGGCGTCCGCACCCGGACGGGACGGAGGTCGACCCGCGGGCCTGGTGGGACGCGTTGGCCGGCGCGCTCGGCGAGGTCGGCACCGACGACGTCGCGGCGATCGGGGTGGCGGGCCAGCAGCACGGGATGGTGCTGCTCGACGAGGCGGGCCAGCCCGTGCGCGACGCCCTGCTCTGGAACGACACCCGCTCGGCGCCCGACGCCCGGGCGCTGATCGACGAGCTCGGTGGCGCGGAGGCCTGGGCCGAGGCCGTCGGCACCGTCCCGGTCGCGAGCATCACGGCCACGAAGCTGCGGTGGACCGCGCAGCACGAGCCGGAGAACGCCGCCCGGGCGCGCTCGGTGATGCTGCCGCACGACTGGCTGACCTGGCGCCTCGCCGGCGCCCCGGCCGAGCCCACCACCGACCGCGGCGACGCCTCGGGCACCGGCTACTGGTCGACGGTCACCGGCGAGTACCGCCCCGACCTGCTCGAGATGGCGTTCGGACGCGGTCTCTCGGTGCCGCGGGTGGCTTCCCCCGGTGAGGTCGTGGGGCGGACGTCGGACGGGCTCGCCGTCTCGGCGGGCACCGGCGACAACGCCGGCGCGGCACTGGCCATCGGGCCGGCGGCGGGCGAGGTCGTCATCTCCATCGGCACGTCCGGCGCCGTGTTCACCGGGCACGACCAGCCCTCCACCGACGCTTCGGGGCTGGTCGCGGGCTTCGCCGACGCGCGCGGGGGCTACCTGCCGCTGGTCTGCACGCTCAACGCGGCGCGGGTGCTCGGGGCCGGCGCGACCCTGCTGGGCGTCGACCCGGAGGGCTTCGACGAGCTCGCCCGCGCGGCGTCCCCGGGCGCGGACGGCCTGGTGCTCCTGCCCTACCTCGACGGCGAGCGGACCCCCGACCGCCCCGACGCCCAGGGCCGCTACGTCGGGCTCACCACCACCAACGCCACCCGCGAGAACCTGGCGCGCGCCACCGTCGAGGGGATGCTGTGCGGGCTCGCCGACGCCGTCGACGCCCTCGTCGACCAGGGCGTGCCCGCCCGCCGGGCGCTGCTGATCGGCGGCGGCTCGCGCTCCGGCGCCGTCGCCGCGCTCGCGCCCGACATCCTCGGCCTGCCCGTCGAGGTGCTCTCGCCGCAGGAGTACGTGGCCCTCGGCGCGGCGCGCCAGGCCGCCTGGGCGCTGCACGGCGAGGAGCCGGGCTGGACCGTGGCGCGCGAGACCACGCGCGACGTCACCGACGCCTCGGTCTCCGAGCAGGTCCGGGCGCGCTACGCCGACGTCCGCGACGGCCGCGCCCGGTAGGCGCCGTCGGGGAAGCTCGCCCGGTGTTTGTCAGCCTGGCGGCCACGCTGACACTCAACGTCAGTTTTTCCACCAGCTCGAGCAGTCTCTCGGTGCGGGAATTGAGCGGCACGGACTCATGTTGTGTGAGTCGAGGGCCCGCAAGGACGGGCCGCCTTCCCACCGAGAGGGAACCACCATGAGCACCTTGATCCCCTGGGGCCCGCGCTTCGTCGACCCGTTCGCCGTCGCCCCCGCCCTGTTCCGCCGCCCCGGTCCCGGCCGCCCGCAGGCCTGGTTCGCGCCGACCACCGACGTCGTGCGCGACGGCGACGACGCGGTCGTCCGCCTCGAGCTGCCCGGCGTGGATGTCGCGAAGGACGTCAGCGTCGAGGTCGACGGCGACCGCCTCACCGTGCGCGGTGAGCGCCGCGACGAGCAGTCCGGCGAGGGTTTCCGCCAGAGCCGTCACGGCTCGTTCCGCCGGAGCTTCACCCTGCCGCAGCACGTGGACGCCGACGCGGTCTCCGCGTCCTACGACGCCGGCGTGCTGACGCTGCGCGTCGCGGGCGCCCACGCCGAGGCCGCCCGGCCCGGCGCCCGACGCATCGCCATCGACGGTGTCGCCGCGCCCGGGTCGACCGAGTCGGACGACGCGGGCGAGTCGACGGACGGCAGCGCCGCCGCCTGACACGCGCCTGATCCACGCCCGCGGGACCTCCCTGGTCCCGCGGGCGTCGTCGTGTCCGGGGGTGGAGATCCCTGATTCCGGAGCGACCGCTCCGCTGAGCGGAACGCGCGCTCCTCAGATACGGATCTTGCTGGGCGGCGGACCCGCCGTGATGACCGAGCTGGTGGAAAAACTGACGTTGAGTGTCAGCGTGGCCGCCAGGCTGACCAACCCCGACGGCGTGGGCGACCGAGGAGTCCCTGCGCGCGGAGGGCCGCGACGAGGGCGTCGGCGTCGTCGCGCATCGACGTCCCGGTCGCCCGGGGATGGGCGGTGATCCACGCGTCCAGGTGGCGGGTGAGGTCGCCCCCGAGCGCCGTGTGCACGTCGGCCGGCAGCAGGCGCGCCAGCGCGCGACGGCGCTTCGCGCGGAGCGCCTCCGCCTCGAGCCCCACGCGCGCGGGGTCGATGCCGTCCGGGACGGGACCCTCCGCGACGAGGGCGGCGAGCAGCTCCGCCTGTCGCCGAGCGAGGTCCTCGCGGGTCACGCCCGCACCCGCGCGTGCACCGCCCGCAGGGCCGCGAGCTCCGCGGCGAGCTCGTCGTCGGGCGGGTAGCGGTCGTCGCGCTCGAGCAGCACGGCCGGCGGACGGTGCCGGTCGCAGAGCGCGTCGAGGAGGTCGAGGACCGGCGCGGTGAGCGGGTGGGCGTGGGTGTCGTGGTAGACGCCGTCGCGCTCCACACCGCCCGCGGCGTGCACGTACACGACACGCTCGAGGGGCAGCTCGTCGAGCACCCGCTCCGGGTCCTGACCGAGGTTCACCGCGCTCGCGTGCAGGTTGGCGACGTCGAGCAGCAGCCACGCCCCGGTCCGCGCGCACAGCTCGGCGAGGAACGCGCCCTCGGACAGCTCGGCGTCCGGCCACGCCAGCAGCGGCGCGATGTTCTCCAGCGCCAGCGGCACACCCAGCGTCGCCTGGGTGGCGCGGACGTTGTCGATGAGCACCCCGAGGGCCTCGCGCGTCCGCGGCACCGGCAGCAGGTGCCCGGACTCGAGCCCGCCGGCACGGACGAACGCCACGTGGTCGCTCGCGACCGGCGCGTCCAGGGCGTCGGCGACGGCCGCGAGATGCTCGACGCGGTCGTGCCGCAGCGGTTCGGCCCCGCCCAGCGACAGCGACACCGCGTGCGGCACCACCGGCACGCCGCGGGCGCGCAGCACGGCGACGGACTCCGGGAGCGCGTGGGGGTGGAGGTCCTCGGCGACGGCCTCGACGAAGTCGACGCCGGCCATCCGCTCGACGGTCAGGTCGATCTCGCGGCGCCAGCCGATGCCGACGCCCTCCGGGCCGCCGTGGAGCACCGGGCTCATCCCCCGCACCCGCCGCCTCCGCCGCCGCAGCCGCCGCCACCACCACCACCGCACGACGAACTGCCGCCGCACGACGATCCCCCGTCGGAGCCGCCGCCGTCGTACCCGCCGCCCCCGCTCATCGACGGCCCGGCGAGCAGCCCGGACAGCTCGTCGTTGGGGTACATCGCGAACCCGCCCACCGCCACCAGGCCCGCGACACCGAGGGCGCCGGCCGCGACGGGGCCCCACGCCCGGTCCGACGCGAACACCGGCCGGTACGTCGTCGCGCGCGCGGCCGCCACGGTGGCCCGCCCCCGCAGGGTCGGGCGGTCCTTCGGGACCACGGCCACGGTGAGGACGACGCCGACCGCGACCAGCACCAGGATCACGAGGAAGACGATCGAGGCGCCGCGCGCGATGCCCGCCGCCAGCCGCGCCAGTCCGAGGACGACGACCAGGCCGACGACGACGAACGCGACCGTCCTGCACCGCGCGACGGCGGCCGGGTCGTGGAAGAGGCCGCGCCGGCGCGACGCCTCCCGGAGGTCCCGGATCGAGGCCGCCCCGCGCATCCGCATCGTCACGCCCATCGGGGTGACGCCGGTCGGGGTCGACGCGACCGCGTCCACGACGTCCTCGTCCAGCTCACCGATCGGCGCCCGGCCCGTGACGGTCAGGTGCCGGTCGCGCCCGACCCGCAGGACCCCGCCCTCGACGAGACGGGCGATCGCGGCCTGCACGAGCCGGGCCGGGCCGCCCGCGAGGAGCGCGAGGTCCTCGACCGTGGCGTCGGGGGCGGGCGCCTCGCCGTCCCTCCGGGCGACCCGCCAGTCGAGCCGGCGCACCAGCACCGGCGCCACGAGGGCCGAGGCCACGAGGAGCAGCGCGTAGATCCCGAGGAAGGCCGGCCCGGAGATTCCCCAGGTGTTCCCCACGACGACCTCCGCGAGCGACGAGCGCGATCACGCACGGCCGTGCGTTCGAGCGACTGTCGTCCGCGGCGACCGCAGACAGCAAGCAGGGCCACCCGTTCGGCCCAGCAATCAGCTACTCACCGTGAGAAGTCGGTCAGCGACCGCGTCCCCGGCCCCGTCCGGCGTTCGACCGGGCGGAATGTGCCGCGGCGGAGTGCGAGCCCTGGCCACCGCCGGACGACGACGCCGAGGACGCCGACTGCCCGGCCCCTCGGCCCCGACGGCCACCGCCCGAGCCACCGCCCGAGCCACCGCCCGAGCCACTGCCCGAGCCACGGCTGCCCGCGGACCCACGGCCCTCACCGGACGCCCGTCCGGCCCCGGAGCCACGACCACCACCGGAGCCACGAGCACCACCGGAGCCACCGGAGGCGCGACTACCACCGTTGCCCCCGGCACCACGGCCGCCGCCGGAGCGCCCGCCACGCCGCGATCCGCCGCCACCGCCGGCCGGCTGGGGCGGGGGCTTGCGGGCCGCGGACTCGGGACCGTCCTCGGGGTCGACGCGGGGAGCGGGCTCGCCGACGAGCGCGCGGATCTCGTCCGCGCCGGGCCCGACGTTCGCCGTCCGCGGCTTGATCCCCGCCTTGCGGGTCATCGACGCGACCTCGGCGCGCTCGGCCGGCGGCACCAGCGTGACGACGTCCCCGGCCGACCCGGCCCGCGCCGTGCGCCCGGACCGGTGGGTGTACGCCTTGTGCTCGGCGGGCGGGTCGACGTGGACGACGAGCGCGACGTCGTCGACGTGGATGCCGCGCGCGGCGATGTCGGTGGCCACGAGCACGCGGACGTCGCCCGCGGCGAAGCCCGCGAGGTTCCGGTCGCGGGCGGGCTGCGACAGGTTGCCGTGCAGCTCCGTCGCCGGGATCCCCGCCGCGGTGAGCTGGCGGGAGAGCTTGCGGGCGGCGTGCTTGGTGCGCGTGAACAGCATGCTGCGGTCGCGTCCGGCCGCGAGCTCCTGGACCACGGCGGAGCGGTGCGCGGGGTCGACCGTGAACACGTGGTGGGTCATGTCCGGCACCGGCTCCTGCGCGGTGTCGACGCTGTGGGTCACCGGCTGGTGCAGGAACTCCCGCACCACGCGGTCGACCTCGCCGTCGAGCGTCGCGGAGAACAGCATCCGCTGACCGTCGGGTGCCGTGCGGCGCAGCAGGCGGCGCACGGCGGGCAGGAAGCCGAGGTCGCTCATGTGGTCGGCCTCGTCGAGCACGGTGATCTCGACGCGGTCGAGGTCGACGAGCCCCTGGCCGAGGAGGTCCTCGAGCCGGCCGGGGCAGGCGATGAGCAGGTCGACGCCGCTGCGCAGGGCGTCGGCCTGGCGACCCTGGCCGACGCCGCCGTAGACCACAGTCTGGCGCAGGCCGAGGGCCTCGGCGAGCGGCGCGAGCGCGTCACGGACCTGGCTCGCCAGCTCGCGCGTCGGCAGCAGCACCAGCCCGCGGGGACGCCGGGAGATCGTGCGGCCGCCGGCGAGGCGCGCGAGCAGGGGCAGGCCGAAGGCGAGGGTCTTGCCGCTCCCGGTGCGGCCCCGGCCGAGCACGTCGCGCCCGGACATCGCGTCCGGGATCGCGGCCTGCTGGATCGGGGTCGGGTCGGTGATGTCGCGCGCGGCGAGCGCGTCCACCACGCCCGGCGGGACGCCGAGCGCAGCGAAGGGACGGGAAGCAGACGTCGTCGGGATGTCGGGACCTCTCCACGGGGGGACTGTCGGGCCGCGAGCGCCGACCCGTCCCGTCACTGGGGGAGGGGGACCGCGTCCTGCGCGGTGAGCTGACGACCCACGGGCGCCGGTGCGGCGCCGCGTTCGTCCCCAGTGTCCCAGAGATCGATCGTCGCCCGCCGCGCGGCCGGGGTGGGGTCCGTCTCCCGGTCCGGGGAGGGCCCGGCAAGGTCGTCCCGCACGCGGTCGTCGACGGACGGGGACACGGGATGCTCGCGCAGACGTGGTGGCGCTGGGTCGACCGGCTCGACGCCCGGGGCTGGGGCGCCCGCGCGATGGTGCGCCCGCCCGCCGGGGAGGACGTGATCGCCGCGGCCGGCGAGGTCGTCGGCGGGTTCCCCGACGAGCTCGCGGACCTGTACCGCATCGCCGACGGGCAGCTCGAGACGCGCTACGTCCAGGGTCTGTGGACCAACCTCTTCCCCGGCTACGAGTTCCTGTCGCTCGCCGGGGCGCGCCGCGCCTGGCAGGGGTGGGCCGACATCCGGGCGACCTACACCGCCGACGACTTCGACGACATGATCACGGTTCGGGGCGACGACCCGGTGCACCGCGTGTACACCCGGGCCCCCTGGTGGCCGCTGGCCGAGGACGGCGGCGGCAACCACCTCATGGTCGACCTCGACCCGCCGGCGGGCGGCACCGTCGGTCAGGTGCTCGTCGCGGGCCCCGACGAGGACGAGCGCCGCGTGCTCGCGCCGGGCATCGAGGCCTACCTCACCGCACTCCTGGAGACCGAGCTCGTCCCGCCCGACGCGGAGCAGCTGGCCGAGGGCGCCGCCTGGTGGGACGCCCCCGGCCTGCGCTGAGACGGCTCACCAGTCGCCGAAGTCGAACCCGCCGCCGAGGTCGCCGCCGTCGAGGCCGGGGTCCATCCCCGGGTCCATCCCTCCGTCGAACCCGCCACCCATGTCGGCGGCCATCGCGTCGCCCCCGACCGCGGCGGCGCCGAAGCCGGAGAACAGCGCGCTCGCGACCATCATCCCGCCGAAGGCGCCGACGCCACCGAGGAGCATCGGCTTCCACCACGGCTCGGAGTACCAGCCGGCCGGCACGGGGCGGCCGCCGACCATGCCGCCCGGGTAGTAGTGGTTGTTCTGCGCCGACGGCTGCGGCGAGCCGGTGACGCTGCGGCCCTCGACGTCGACGGACTGCTCGGCGTCCAGCGACCCGGCGCGCGAGCGCTCGGCCGAGCCGGGCAGCTCCGGGCCGGGGTCCATGCCCATGGCCGTGCGCGCCGCGCGGACGTAGTAGAGGCCCTCGAGCGCGGTGTCGGTGACGAGGCGGTACTGCGGTGCGCTCGAGGCCTGCTCGAGCTGGGAGCCGGCGGCGGTGTAGCGCTCGGCGGCGTCCGCGAGCGCCTGCTTCGAGGGGTCGTCGGAGCCGGTCAGGTTCAGCACCTGGCCGCCGAGACGCTCGTACCACCGGCGGGCCTCGGCCTCGGCGTCCCCGAGCTGGTTCTGCGCGGTGGTGCCCCGGCCACGCCCGCGCGTGGCCACGAGGGCGATCAGACCGCCGACGACGAGCAGGATGAGCAGGAGTTCCACGCCGTCCACGATCCGCGCGGCTCCTGAGAGGCGGCTGTGAAGGACCTGGGGGGTCCGGCTGATCAGGGGCGCCCCTCGCCCGTCTCACCGACCGAAGGTGCCCTTCGGTCGGAAACCGGCGGGGACGCGGGACCTCCGGGACGCCGCATGGGCACGTGCGGGATCCCGTCCTCGTCGTAGCCGGGTCCGTCGACGACGAAGCCGAGCCGCTCGTAGAACCCCTGCGCCTGCACCTGGGCGCCGAGCACGACGGGCCCGTCGATCCCGGACAGCACCGCGCGCATCAGCGCCGCCCCGGCCCCGGTGCCGCGGTGCTCGGGCGCGGTGACGATGCGGCCCAGCCGGGTGTCGGGCCCCTCGGCGAGCACCCGCAGGTACGCGGCGACCTCGCCGGACGGGCCGCGCGTCCACACGTGCTCGGCGACCGCGTCGAGGCCGTCGAGCTCCTGGAAGGCGCAGTCCTGCTCGACGACGAACACGCGCACCCGCAGGGCGAGCAGGTCGTAGAGCTCGGCGGGCGTCAGGTCGGGGAAGGCCGCGCGGAGCAGGTCAGTCAAAGCCCACGACGGCGCCCTCGGCCGCCGAGCCGACGAGGCGGGCGTACTTCCCGAGCACGCCGGTGCGGTGCTTGACCGGCGGCGGGGTCCAGCCCTCGCGCCGGGTCGCGAGCTCCTCGTCGGAGATCAGCAGGTCGAGGGTGCGGGCGGCGAGGTCGAGCCGGATCCGGTCGCCGTCGCGGACGAACGCGATCGGCCCGCCGTGGTCGGCCTCCGGGGCGACGTGGCCGACGCAGAGCCCCGTCGTGCCCCCGGAGAAGCGGCCGTCGGTGAGGAGCAGGACGTCCTTGCCGAGCCCGGCGCCCTTGATCGCCCCGGTGACGGCGAGCATCTCGCGCATGCCGGGGCCGCCCCGCGGTCCCTCGTTGCGGATGACGACGACGTCGCCGGGCTGCAGCCCCTCGGGGCCGGACGCCTCGACGGCCGCCATCGCGCCCGCCTCGCCGTCGAAGACGCGCGCGGTGCCCTCGAACTGCGCCGTGTCGAAGCCCGCCGACTTGACCACCGCGCCGTCGGGGGCGAGCGAGCCGCGCAGGATCGTCAGGCCGCCGGTGGGGTGGATGGGGTTCGACAGCGGGCGCAGGATCTCGCCGTCGAGGCCCTCGGGGCGCAGCTCCTCGAGGTTCTCGGCGACCGTCCTCCCGGTGACGGTGAGGCAGTCGCCGTGGACCAGGCCGGCGTCGAGCAGGGCCTTCATGACCACCGGGACGCCGCCGACACGGTCGACGGTGTTCATCATCCAGCGGCCGAACGGCTTGACGTCGGCGAGGTGCGGCACCTTGTCGCCGATGCGGTTGAAGTCGTCGAGCTCGAGCGGGACGCCGGCCTCCCGCGCGATGGCGAGCAGGTGCAGCACGGCGTTGGTCGACCCGCCGAACGCCATGACGATCGCGATCGCGTTCTCGAAGGCCTCGCGGGTCATGATGTCGCGCGCGGTGTGGCCGCGGGCGAGCATGCCGACGACGGCGTCGCCGGAGGCACGCGCGAACCCGTCGCGGCGGCGGTCGGCCGAGGGCGGCGACGACGAGCCGGGCAGCGACATGCCCATCGCCTCGGCGGCGCAGGCCATGGTGTTGGCGGTGTACATGCCACCGCAGGCGCCCTCGCCGGGGCAGATCGCCCGCTCGATCTCGTCGACCTTCTCGCGGCTGATCAGCCCGCGCGCGCAGGCGCCGACGGCCTCGAAGGCGTCGATGATCGACACCTCCTTGCCGTCGACCGTGCCCGGCATGATCGACCCGGCGTAGAGGAACACCGAGGCGAGGTCGAGGCGCGCCGCGGCCATGAGCATCCCGGGCAGCGACTTGTCGCAGCCGGCCAGCGTGATCGTCCCGTCGAGGCGCTCGGCGGACACCACGGTCTCCACCGAGTCGGCGATGACCTCGCGGCTGACCAGCGAGTAGTGCATGCCGACGTGACCCATGGAGATTCCGTCCGACACCGAGATCGTGCCGAACTCCATGGGGAAGCCGCCCGCGTGGTGCACGCCCTCCTTGGCCGCCGTCGCGAGGCGGTCGAGCGAGAGGTTGCACGGGGTGATCTCGTTCCACGACGACGCGACGCCGATCTGCGGCTTGGCGAAGTCGTCGTCGCGCATCCCGACCGCGCGCAGCATGCCGCGGGCGGCGGCGCGCTCCATCCCGTCGGTGACGTCACGGCTGCGGGGCTTCAGGTCGGCCATGAGGCGAAGGTAACGCTTGTCGACCTCCCGGGCCGGGGGCACACTCGCGCGCATGACCGGGGAGACGCTCGAGCGGTTCTGGCCGAGCCGTCGCCCCGACGCGTACGACGAGTGGTGTCGCCAGGCCTGAGCGCCCGGGGTCCCCGTGCGCTCCTCCCGAGTGCCCGCACGCGACCCCTGCCCTGGAGCCCGACACCGTGACCACCCTCGCCCCGCCCCGCGTCGTCCACCTCGACCGCGTCGAGGACGGACTCGTCCGCCCCGCGGGCGGCTCCCGCGACCTCGACGCGATGCTCGACCGGGCCCGCGCCGCCGAGACCGAGGGCGTCGCGATCGTCGTCGTCCCGGCCCACGCCGAGGACGCCCCGGCGCGCCACCACTGGCCCGCCACCGCGCAGGCGCTGGCCGTCCTGCTCGCGACGTCGACGGTGCGTGTCGCCGTCGAGCTGGTGCCGTCGGCGTGGGAGCCCGAGGCCGTCGCCCGCTTCGCCCGCAGCGCCACCGGGCTCGCGGGCGACCGGCTGATCGTGCACGTCCGCGGCGTCGGCGCCCAGGCGTTCGCGGGCGCGCTCACCGCACGGTGGGACGGCCCCGTCGTCGTGGGCGACGGGGACCTCGGCGCCCTCGCCTGACACCCGCTCCCGGCGAGACCCCTGTCACACCTCGAGCCGATAGTTGACGTCTCAACCGACGGTGCTAGGCTCTGCGTTGAAAGTTGATGCTTCAAGTCCCAATCCGGAGGACGTCATGACCGAGACCGCCGCGCCGACCCTCGAGCTCGCGGGCTCCTACCAGATCGACCCCGCCCACACGCGCATCGGCTTCACCGCCCGCCACGCGATGGTCACCAAGGTCCGCGGCACGTTCGGCGAGTTCCGCGGCAACGCCACCATCGGCGAGGACCCGTCCCGCTCGGGCGTCGAGATCATCATCGCCGCCAACAGCCTGAACACCGGCCAGGAGCAGCGCGACGGCCACGTCCAGGGCGACGACTTCCTCGCCGTGAACGTCTACCCGGAGATCACCTTCCGCTCGACCTCGGTCGAGCAGGACGGCGAGACCTTCAACATCACCGGTGACCTGACGATCCGCGACGTCACCAAGTCCGTGACCGTCCCGTTCGAGTTCACCGGCCTCGCCAAGGACCCGTTCGGCAACGTCCGCGCCGGCTTCGAGGGCGCCACCACGATCAACCGCAAGGAGTGGGGCATCACCTTCAACGCCGCGCTCGAGACCGGCGGCGTGCTCGTGTCCGAGAAGATCGGCCTCGAGTTCGACGTGTCGGCCATCAAGGAGGCCTGACCTCCCGCCGTCCGCGGCACCACGACAACGGCCCGCGCCCCCACCGGGGACGCGGGCCGTGGTGTGTCGTCGTGTGTCGCGAGCGGGGACGCCGGGGGTCAGAGCAGGCCGTCGACCAGACCGCCGACGAGCCCCGAGCCGGAGTCCGACCGCTCGGAACGGTCCTGCGAGCGGCCTTCGGCCCGGTCGTCGTCGCCGTTCCCGCGCTCCTCGGCGCGGTCCCGCGCACCGTCCCCCGAGCGGTCGTCGGTGCGCTCGTCCTCGGTGCTCTCCTCCTCGGCGCTTCCCTCGGTGCGCTCCTCGGTGCGCTCCTCGGTGCGCTCCTCCCGCTGCTCCGACCGGCTCGAGCGGCGCTGCTCGGCACGGTCGCGGACGCCGGACGTGGCGCGGACGCCCGTCGACGACCCGCCGCCGGAGCCCGCGGACGCCCGCGGCGGCTCCTCGCCGTCGCCCGTCGGGTCGGCGGGCGCCGGGACGACGGGGCCCGTGCCGGCCACGCGGGGCGCGTCGATCACCGGGGTGATCACCGGAACCCGGGCGGACGCCGCGGCCGACGCCGCGGGAGCCGGGCCACCGGAGACCCCGACGCCGGCACCGAAGGCGCTGCCCAGCACCACGGCACCCACGCACGCGGCGATCACGACCCGCCGGGAGCGACCGGGGCGGGGCGGGCGACCGGGCCGCCCGGGAACGGCACCCGGGCGCACGACGTCGGTGACGGTGACGGGTCCCGTGCCCTGCTCGGGAGAGCCGGGAGCGTGCCCCGCCAGCGCCGAGCGCAGCCGCTCCCGCGCGATCGGGTCGGTCGCCTCGCCGACGAGGTCGCGGACCGCCGCGACGACCTCGGTCGACGGCTCCGGCACCACCGGCAACGGGCCGGTGACCGCCGTGACGGCCACGCGCGCCAGGTCGGCGACGTCGCCCTCCGTCGAGGCCCCGTCCGGGGTCGGCGAGCCCTGCCCCGTCCAGCGCGGGCCGAGGGCCGCGTCGAGGAGGACCGCGTCGGGCGCGACGCCACCGTGCGCGACGCCGCGACCGTGCAGTCGCCCGAGCCCGACGGCGAGCCGCGCGACGAGCAGCGCGGCAGACCCCGGGTCCCAGACCTCCGTGGCGGCGTCGAGGCTGCCGTCGCGCGCCAGCGGCATCACCACGAAGGGGCCGTGGGCGCCGTCGGGGGCGCCGTCGAGCACCTCCATCGCCCGGCCACCGAGCCGCTCGCGCAGCAGGGCGTCGCGCTCCCAGCGCTCGTGCCCGTCGTCACCCGGGAAGGACTTGACGACCACCTCGCGGTCCAGCAGGACGTCGCGAGCGCGGTGGACGGGGTTGGCCGTGCCACCGAGGCGCTCGCCAAGGCGGTAACGATCGTCGGCCACGCGTGCTCCTTCGCGCGGAGGGAGGAGAGGGCGCCGCGGGAGTGCAGCGCGGTCGGACCGCCCGATCCCGCGAGATCGACGATCACGACTCGTGCGTCTACCACCCGACCCGTGCCTCCACACCCGTCCCGACCCGATCGAGGCCGTACGTCGTGCGACGTACACCCGTCCGGGACGCACCCCGGGGTCACCCCCGATGTCCCGCCCGCCGGTGATCACGAGGCTGACCGGTGTGACCGCGTCATCCTGGCGCCACCTCCTGGTGTGGCTGCACGTCGTCAGCTCCACGGCCTGGATGAGCGGGGCGGCCGCGCTGGCGATCCTGCTCGGGCTCTCGCGCACCGACCCCGCGCAGGCCGCTGCGGCGGTGGGCATGGCCCGTCACCTCGACGTGTACCTGCTCGCCGTCGCGGCCAACGCGTCGACGACGACCGGGCTGGTGCTCGCCTGGACGACGTCGTGGGGCCTGCTGCACCACTGGTGGGTGGCGGTCAAGGCGGCGATCACGAGCGTGCAGCTGGTGGTCGGGATCGCGCTGCTGTCGCCGGTGCTCGACGCACTCGCCGCGGGCGGCACCCCGGCGCCGGCGCAGCAGGTGGCGGGCGCGGCGGTGATGGCGTCGGCGGTGGCGTTCCAGGCCTGGGTGTCGGTGGCGAAGCCCTGGTCGCGGACGCCCGTCGCGCGCCGGGAGCGGGCGCGGGGCCGCACGAGGCTCCCGCGGGCCGGGACGTCCCTCGTCGCCGCCGGGGTGCTCGCCCCGATCGGCGACGTCGCGCTCACCGCGGCGCTGGGCTTCCCGGCCCCGCTGCTGGAGGTCGTGGTCCTCGTGGTGGTGGGCGTCGCGCGACGGCGGGCGCTCCGGACGGCGGTCGCTCCGGTGCCCGCGGCTCCGGCACCCGCGGCTCCTCCCCGAAGGTGACGTCCACCGTCTGGTGGTCCTTCTGCCGTTCGGACTCGGCGTACGACGCGTAGGCGCGCCGGTCGGCGACCGTGGTGTCGCGGTCGTCGGGGTACATGCTGAACAGGCTGCGGGGGTGCAGCCGGCGCTCCAGGACGGCGTCGAGCTCGGCGCAGAGCACGAACACCGAGGCCGCCAGGTAGATCCAGGCCAGCAGCCCGAGCACGATGCCGAAGAACCCGTACGACGCGCTGGCGCCCTGCAGCCGGGTGCCGACGAGCCAGGTCCCGACCGTGAGGAGCACCTGCCAGGTCACGCCGGCCACCACGGCGCCGATCCACCGGTCGCGCACGCGGCTGCGGCGTGCGGGCAGCAGGTGGTAGGCCATGAGGAACAGGCCGATGTTGACGACGACGCCGGCCACCGTCGCCACGCCGCGCCCGAGCCCGCCGAGGCCCGTGGTCTCCCCCGCCGCGGTCGCCAGCGTCGAGAGCCCCGCGGTGAGCACCATCCCGACGCCCACGGCGAGCACGACGAGCGCGCCCCGGGCGTACGCCGCCCAGATGCTCGGACGCTCGGCGCGCGGCACCGCCCAGACCTCGTCGAGCGCGTGCTGGGCGGCCTGGGTGACGCCGAGCGCGCCGTACACCGCCACGACCAGACCGATCACCAGGCCGGTGGCGCTGCCGCTGAAGGTGTGGACGTTGTCGCGGAGCTGGTCGCCGATCACCGGCACGTTGCGCAGCGCCGAGGAGAGCACCGCCTGCTGCGCGGCCGGGTCGTCGTGCAGCACGTAGCCGAGCACGGTGACCCCGAGCAGCAGCAGCGGGAACAGCGACAGGAACCCGTAGTAGCTCAGCAGCGCGGCCAGATAGGCGCCCTGGTCGTCGACGAACTTGTAGACCACGGCGATCGGCAGCGCGGCCACGCGGTGCCGGCGCTGGAAGGCGTCGAATCTCCGCGACACGCCCACCGCGCCACCTCCTGGTCCCCGGGCGGATCGGGTACCCCTTCTCGCGTGCCGTCCACCGCGGGACGGGGCGGGGTGGCCGCTCCTCCCGAGGAGGGCGACACTGGACGCCCCCACACGCCGTGTTCACCGGGAGGAGCAGCGTGGAGTTCGACGTGCTGGTCGAAGTGCCGCAGGGCAGCCGGAACAAGTACGAGATGGACCACGAGACAGGGCGCCTGCGGCTCGACCGCACCCTGTTCACGGCCACGCGCTATCCGGCCGACTACGGCTACATCGAGAACACCCTCGGCCAGGACGACGACCCGCTCGACGCCCTCGTCCTCGTCCAGCAGCCCACGTTCCCCGGGTGCCTCGTGCGCAGCCGGGCGATCGGGATGTTCCGCATGACCGACGAGGCCGGCGGCGACGACAAGGTGCTGTGCGTGCCGAGCGACGACCCGCGCCTCGAGCACCTGCGCGACATCCACCACCTCGACGAGTACCACCGCATGGAGATCCAGCACTTCTTCGAGGTCTACAAGGCCCTCGAGCCGGACAAGAAGGTCGAGGGGCACTCCTGGGTCGGCCGCGCCGACGCCGAGAAGGAGGTCCGCGCCTCCCTGGACCGGGCGGAGAAGGCGGGCTACCGGACGTGACCCCGGACCGCACACCGGGCACCACGCCGTGACCGAGCCGCCGGACCCGCCGCCGACGATCGCGACGATGCGCACGATCGGCATCGTCTGGGCGGTCGTGGGCGGGCTCGCCGTCGTCGTCGGGGCGGTCGCGACGGTGTTCGCGATCGTCATCTTCGGCGTGCTCGCGCTGCTGCTCGGCGTCGGGCTCGTGGGCATCCAGCAGGTCCGGGCACGCTCGGCGATCCGCGCCTCGCGGACGCTGACCAACGCGCCCGCGCCGCCCGCCGACCCGCCGTCGGCGAGCCCTCGCCCCGGCCCGCCGTCGGGGCCGCCCGATCCGGCGTCCCCGCCGCGCTCGGACGCCGCGCACAGCGGGCACGGCGGCGACGGGGAGGACGGCGAGGAGGCCGAGGTGGCGGTGGGGTCACCGGACTCGATCTCCGACGAGGAGGACGGCACCGGGTCGCGGACCGACGAGGACGACCCGCCGCGCCGCGACGCGTGATCGGCACGACACGCGGGTACCGGGCTGTCGACGCCGCCGTCTACCTCTGGAGGCCCGCGTGCCGACCCCCACCCCCACCGAGAACGACCGCAACCTGCTCACGGTCGTCGCCAGGATGACCGCCCTGCCGGGCAAGGAACAGCAGCTGCGCGCCGAGCTCGAGCAGCTCGTCGAGCCGACGCTCGCCGAGGACGGCGTCGTCAACTACGACCTGCACGTCGCCGTCGACGACCCGGCCACGTTCGTCTTCTACGAGAACTGGCAGAGCCCCGGGCACCTCGAGGCGCACCTGGCCAACAGCCATCTGGTGGAGTTCGCCGGCAAGCTCGACGAGTACCTCGTCGGCGGCGCCGACGGGCTGGTGATCACCCAGCTGCAGCGCATCAAGTGACGTCCCCCGCCACACCCCGCACGGTCGCCTCGGCCATGGCCGAGGCGGCCGTCGCGTGGATCGGCGCCCTCGACGACGAGCAGCGCGCGACCGGCGTGTGGGCGTGGCCGGGCTCGAAGGCCGCCGACGCCGAGCGGGTGCGCTGGTACTACACCCCGACCGACCACGGCGGGCTCACCGTCCACCAGCAGCGGCCCCACCAGCAGCGGGCCGCCATGCGCCTGCTGTCGACCGGGCTGTCCGAGGCCGGCTACGTCTCCGCCTCGACGATCATGGGCCTGGAGAACGTCCTCGACCGCACCGAGGGCTTCAGCACCGGCTTCGGGCGCGATCGCGGCCGTGACCCGGGCCTGTACTACCTGCGGGTCTTCGGCGACCCCGCCGGCGACGCGCCCTGGTCGTGGCGCTTCGGCGGCCACCACGTCTCGGTCCACCACCTCGTGGTCGACGGCGAGGCCGTGGCCGGCAGCCCGTGCTTCCTCGGCGCCGACCCGATGGTCGCGCCGCTGCTCGGCGGCCGGGAGCTCCGCCCGCTCGGTGGTGTGGAGGACACCGCCCGCGAGCTGCTGCACGCCCTCGACGCCGACCAGCGCTCACGGGCGGTGCTCACGGAGACCGCGCCCGCGGACATCATCGGCGCGAACCGTGTGCAGCCCCGGCCCGGCGACCGGCTCATCCCCCTGCCCGATCTCTGGCGCGGACACTTCCCCCAGGAGCTCGAGGACCGCCTCTGGTCGATGCACGACGGGCTGGAGGACCAACTCGGCGTGACCGAGGCCGACCGCGCGGCGACCGAGCTGACCGGAGCGCCACGCGGCATCGCGGGCGCCGACCTCGGCGCCGGGCAGAAGTCGATCCTGCGCGCCCTGCTCGACACCTACGTCGGGCGGATGCCGCCGGGGCTCGTCGAGCGGGAGCGGGCACGGTTCGACGGTGACGCCCTCGACGCCGTGCACTTCGCGTGGGCCGGCGGCGTGCAGCGCGGCGACCCGCACTACTACCGCCTGCAGGGCCCCCGCCTGCTCGCGGAGTGGGACAACACCCAGCGCGGGGTGAACCACGCCCACTCGGTGTGGCGCGACCCGGGACACGACTTCGGCCTCGACCTGCTGGGCGAGCACCTCGCCGAGCACCACCTCGGGTGACGATCACGCAGCCGACCGTCGACCTCCCCCGGGGCTCCCTGCGGGGACGCCGGGGACACGACGACGTCGTCGCGTTCCGCGGTGTCCGCTACGCCACCGCCGAGCGCTTCGCCGCGCCCGTCGCCGCGCGACCGTGGGAGGGCGTGCGCGACGCGGTCGACCCGGGCCCGATCTGCCCGCAGCTGCCCGCCCGGGTCGCGGCGGTGACCGGACCGTCGTCCGACGACGACGCGGTCCAGGACGAGGACTGCCTGTGCGTGGACGTGCGGACGCCCGCGGCCGCGCTCACCGACGGGGTCCCCCGTCCGGTGCTGGTGTGGCTGCACGGCGGCGCCTACGTCATCGGTTCGGCGTCGACGTCCTGGTACGACACGTCCCGGCTGGTCGCCGAGGGCGACGTGGTCACGGTCAGCGTGGGCTACCGGCTCGGGGTGCTGGGCTGGCTCGCCGCGCCCGGCGTCTCCGCGGGCAACCTCGGCCTGCTGGACCAGCTCGCGGCCCTGCGCTGGGTGCGCGACAACATCGGGGCCTTCGGCGGCGACCCCGGGCAGGTCACGCTGATGGGCCAGTCCGCGGGCGCGCACGCCATCGCGTGCCTGCTCACGGTGCCCGCGGCGCGTCCGTTGTTCCGGCGCGCGATCCTGCAGAGCGGGCAGCTCGGGCTGGGCCTGTCCTCCCCGCGGCGGGCGGCCCGCGTCGCGGGCCACGTCGTCGAGGGGCTGGACGGTGCCGACCCCGCCACCGCGGACGTCGGCACGCTGCTCGCGGCCCAGCGCCACGCCATGATCCGTGCGGCCGGGCCGGGCGGGATGAACTCCTCCCCGGCCTTCGCGCCGACCGACGGCGTCGCGCCCCTCGCGCCGTCCACCACGTGGGCCGACACCGCCGCGGCCGGGCACGACCTGCTCGTCGGGACCACCGCGGACGAGGCCGAGACGTTCATGGCGATCAGCCCCGTCCTGCGGGACCTGCGCGGAGTGCCGGTCGGGAGGAGCCTCGTCGGCCTCGTCTCGGCCGTCGCCACGCGGCGGGTGTTCGCGGCGCCGGCCTCGCAGCTCGTCGACGAGGCCGTGGGGGCGGGCACCCGGGCGTTCAGCTACCGCTTCGCGTGGCGGGCGCCCGCGTCCGGGCTCGGTGCGTGCCACTGCCTCGAGCTGCCGTTCCTGTTCGGCAACCGCCACGCCTGGCGGGACGCACCGATGCTGCGCGGGGCCGACTGGGACGACGACGTCGAGCCGATCGGCGCCACGATGCGCGCGGCCTGGCTGCGGTTCGTGCGCACCGGGGACCCGTCCACCGACGCGCGGCCGTGGCCGCCGCACCGCCCGGGACGAGGGCCGACGACGGTCCTCGCGTGAAACGGGCACACTCGGAGATGAAGGACCGTTCCCCCGAGGAGGAACCGATGCCCCTGATGCGCAGGGTTGCGGCGCTCGGCGCCGCCGTCGCCGCCGCGCGGCGCTACGCCAAGCAGAACCCCGAGAAGGTCAACCGCTACGCCGACCAGGCCGCGGCGTTCGTCAACAGCCGCACCGGCGGCCGGTACCAGAAGCAGGTCGACTCCGCGGTGCGCCAGGTCCGCAAGCAGACCAGCGTCCCGGGCCGCACCGTGCCGTTCCCGGAGCCGCAGTACTACGGCCCGCAGTCGGCGACGCGCTACCCGAGCCAGCGCACCGACCGCCAGTAGCGCGTGACGCACGCGCCGGCAGCGGGCACTCGACGCCCATGGGAACGAACCACCGTGGGAGCCCGCTGCCGGTGCCGCACCGGAGGCTGACGTGACGTCCCTCAACCCGTCCACCGTCCTCGTCACCGGGGCCACCGACGGCCTCGGCCGCGCCCTCGCGCACGACCTCGCGGGTCGCGGCCTGACCGTCCTGCTGCACGGCCGTGACGACGAGCGGGGCAAGACCGCCCTCGACGAGATCCGGCGCGACACGGGCAACGAGGCGCTGTCCTGGTATCGGGCCGACCTCGCCGATCTCGCCCAGGTCCGTGACCTCGCCGACCGCGTGGCCGCCGACCACCCCCGCCTCGACGTGCTCGTCAACAACGCCGGCATCGGTCCCGACGTCCCCGGCGGTGATGCCCGCCAGGAGAGCGCCGACGGCCACGAGCTGCGCTTCGCGGTGAACTTCCTCGCCGGCCACCTGCTCACCCGGCGCCTGCTCGGGCCCCTGCAGGCGGCAGGCGCGGCGAGCCCCAGCGGGCCGGCGCGGATCGTCATGGTGTCCTCGGCGGGCCAGACGCCCCTCGACTTCGACGACCTCATGCTGCGCCGCGACTACTCCGGCTGGCGGGCCTACTGCCAGAGCAAGCTCGCGCAGATCCTCGACGCGTTCGACCTCGCCGACGAGCTCGACCCGGCCGTCGTCACCGCCACCGCGCTGCACCCGGCGACGTTCATGCCCACCAAGATCGTGCCGTCGCCGACCAGCACCGTCGCCGAGGGTGTGGAGGCCACGGCACGGCTCGCCGTCGACCCGGAGCTCGCGGGCGTCACCGGCCGGTACTTCAACGGGCTGCGCGAGGCCGAGCCCGACGGGCAGGCGCGCGACACGCTCGCGCGGGCACGGCTGCGGGCGATCGCCGACGAGCTGACCCGACCCTGACCCGACCCTGACCCGACCCTGACGGCAGGTGTCAGCCTCCACCCGTGAGGATGGCGGCGTGACCCACCTCGAGAGCCCGTTCACCATCGACGCCTGGGAGCCCGCCGAGGGCGACGCGCTCGCCGAGCCGGAGGGCCGGGGCCCGGCGACCGGCCGTACCCTGGTCCGCAAGGTCTACTCCGGGCCGCTCGTCGGCACCTCGATCGCCGAGCTCCTGACCACCCAGGGCGAGGGCGGCGCGGCCTACCTCGCGCAGGAGCGGGTCGTCGGGGAGCTCGAGGGCCGTGCTGGCAGCTTCGTCCTCCAGCACGGCGCCTCCGGGGGCGACGGCCAGGAGATGCGGCAGTGGGCGTTCGTCGTCGCCGGCTCGGGCACGGGCGGCCTGACCGGGCTCACGGGCACGGGGATCATCGCCCACGAGCTGCTCACCCTCGACTACGAGCTGCCCTGACGATGGCGTTCACCACCGACCCCGACGGCACCCACCGCTACCGCGCGACCGCCACCTGGTCGGGGTCCACCGGCGCCGGGTACGAGGGCTTCTCGCGCGCGCACCGCGTCTCCGCACCGCCCGCGGAGGCGACGCTCGAGCTCTCGAACGACCCGTCGCTGGGCGGGGACGCGAGCTGCCTCGACCCCGAGCAGCTGGTGCTCGCCGCGGCGTCGTCGTGCCAGCTGCTGTCGTTCCTCGCGATCGCCGCGCGGGCGCGCATCGACGTCACCGGCTACCGCGACGACGCCGAGGCGACGATGTCGCACGACGAGGGCCCGCACCGGATCGCGGCGATCGTGCTGCGACCGCGGATCACCGTGGCGCCGGGCCCGAGCGTCCCGCGGGTGGAGCGGCTCGTCGGGCTGGCGCACCAGGAGTGCTACATCGCGAACAGCCTCGCCACCCCGGTCACGGTGGAGCCGGTGGTCACCTTCATGTGAGCGAACTTCGGGGCTATAGCCCCGAAGTTCGCTCACATGGCCGGTCAGCCCAGCAGCTCGGCCAGCCGGGCGCGGTAGCGGGCGACGTTGCCGAGCTTGATGTCCTCGTAGCCCCGCACCATGTCGGGCAGGGCGGCGATCTCGGCGGCGCGCCCGGCGTCGTCCATCGCCAGCAACGACGGCACCAGCGCCCGGTACTCGGCCACCAGCTCCCGCTCGACGCGGCGCACCTCGGCGACGCCGAACGGGTCGAGACGCGTCCCGCGCAGGCGGCGCATCGCGCGCAGCGTGCGGTAGCCCGGACGGAACCAGCGGCCCAGCGTGATCTTGCGCTGCATGCCCACGGCCCGCAGGACCGGCGGGTGCAGTTTCCACGCGTACTTGGCGCCGTCCCCGAACTGCGCGCGCACCGAGGCGTCGAGCGCCGGGTCGAGCGACAGGCGCGCGACCTCGTACTCGTCCTTGTAGGCCATCAGCTTGTACAGGCCGGTCGCGATGGCCTCGGCCAGCCGCGGGTCGGCGTCCACGCACCCGCTGACGACGCCCGCGTACGAGCGCGCGTAGGACGCGTCCTGGTAGGCGACCAGCTCCGGCACCCGGACGCCGACCAGCCGCGCCAGCTCGCTCCCGGCCGGCGCCCCGATCGACGCGACGATCTCGGCGGCCTCGGCCGCACCGCGCGCCGACAGCCCGGGGACCCCGGTGTCGGGGCCCGTGCCGGTGACCAGCGCGACGACCGCGGCGAACGCCTCGGGGTCGGCCACCGACTGACGACCGCGGCGGAAGGCCTGGAGATTCTTCTCCACGGCCGCGCCGTTGAGGGTGAACGCCTCCTCGATCGCCGACGCCGGCAGCGGCAGCGCACCGGCCTGGAACGCGGCGCCGAGCAGGATCGTCAGCGCGAACTGGTCGTCGCCGAACAGCGCGTCGGCCAGGGCGCGGGCGTCCACGACGACGCCGACGTCGCGGCGGACCCTGGAGGCGATACGGGCGAGCACCGCGTCGGGGTCGGGGAAGGTCACCGTGGGGTCGACGACCATCGCGCCCGTCGGGACCTTCGCCGACGAGATCGCGGCGACCGTGCGCCACGTCGCGCAGGTGGCGAGGTTCGACGGCTCGGCGGCCACGAGAAGGTCGGCGCCGAGGTAGAGGTCGCACTCGCCCTCGGCGGCGCGGCCGGCGACCTCGGCGGCGTCGTGGCTGATCTTGACGTCCGAGATCACCGCGCCGCCCTTCTGGGCCAGCCCGGTCTGGTCGAGGCCGCGCACGTGGCGCCCGGCGACCAGACCGGCGGTCGCGAGGACCTGGGAGACCGTGGTGACGCCCGTGCCGCCGATGCCGGCGAGCCGGATCGTGAACGCCTCGTCGTCGACGACGGCCGGGGGCTTCGGCGCGGCGTCGGCGTCGAGCGGCTCGAGCCCGCGCGGGGCGTTCGTCGTCCCGGGCTCGACCGTGAGGAACGCCGGGCAGTCGCCGTCGAGGCAGGAGTAGTCCTTGTTGCACGACGCCTGGTGGATGCGGGTCTTGCGGCCGAACTCGGTGTCGACCGGCGTCACCGACAGACAGTTCGACGTCTGCCCGCAGTCGCCGCAGCCCTCGCAGACCCGCTCGTTGATCATGACGCGGGTCGACGGGTCGGCGAGCTTGCCGCGCTTGCGCTTGCGGCGCTTCTGGGCGGCGCACTCCTGGTCGTGGATCAGGACCGTCACGCCCGGCGTCTCGGCGAGGACGCGCTGGGCGTCGGAGTAGCGCGAGCGGTCCCAGACCTCGACGCCCTTGGCCAGCTTCACGCCTTTGTAGCGCGACCGGTCCTCGGTGGTGACGAGGATCCGGGTGACGCCCTCGGCCGCGAGCGACCGCGTGAGCGCGGGCATCGAGAGCGCGCCGACGGCGTCCTGACCGCCCGTCATCGCCGCGGCGCCGTTGTGCAGCAGGCGGAACGTCAGGTGTGCGCCAGCGGCGACGGCCGCGCGCACCGCGAGCGAGCCGGAGTGGTGGAAGGTGCCGTCGCCCATGTTCTGGACGAAGTGGTCGGCCTCGACGAACGGCATCATCCCGAGCCAGTGCGCGCCCTCGCCGCCCATCTGGCTCAGCCCGGTGACCTCGCCGACCTGCTCCTCGGGCATCAGCAGCACCATCGTGTGGCAGCCGATGCCGGCGCCGACGAGCGAGCCGTCGGGGATGGCGGTGGTCGAGGTGTTGTGGGGGCAGCCCGAGCAGTAGAACGGCGCGCGCTTGGCCCCGTCGACGGGGGTCAGCGAGAGGTCGATGCGGCTGCGGCGGGCCTTCTCGTCGCGCCAGGCCCGGACGCTCGGGACGTCGCCGTGCGCGAGCAGCCGCTCGCCGAGGCGGCGGGCGACGACGTCGGGGTCGAGGTCGCCGGCCTCGGGGAACATCGCGGCGCCGGTGGGTCCGCGCTTGCCGAACACCCGGGGAGCGTCCGCGCGGCCGTAGAGCAGCTCCTTGATCTGGGTCTCGAGGAACGCCCGCTTCTCCTCGACGACGACGATCTCGTCGAGGCCCTCGGCGAACTCGTCGACGATGCCGGGCTCCAGCGGCCAGGGCATGCCGACGCGCAGCAGGCGCACGCCGTGGCGCGCGAGCATCGCGTCGTCGAGCCCGAGCGTGGCCAGCGCCTGGCGCAGGTCGAGCCAGCTCTTGCCGGCGGCGACGACGCCGAGGCGCGCCGGACCGTCGCCGACGATGCGGTTGAGACGATTCGCCGCGGCGTAGCGCTGGGCGAGCACCAGCCGGGCGCGGTAGAGGTCGCGCTCGATCGGGCCGAGGGCGGGCTGGAGCAGCGTCGCCGACGGCGTGTGCTGCCAGGGCTTCCCGTCGATCGTGGTGTCCGGGACGACCGGGTGCAGGCGGTCGGGGTCGACGTCGACGGTGCCCGAGCCGTCGGCGACCGCGGTGACCATCTTCAGCGCGGTCCACAGCCCGCTCACCCGCGAGAGCGCGACGGCGTGACGGCCGAGGTCGAGGACGTCCTGGGAGTCGACCGGGTAGAGCACCGGGACCGCCATGTCCGCGAGCGCGGCCTCGGAGGCGCAGGGCACGCTCGACGACTTCGCCGCCGGGTCGTCGCCGACGAACGCCACCGCGCCGCCCCGGGGGTGGGTGCCGGTGAGGTTCGCGTGGCGCAGGGCGTCGGTCGCGCGGTCGAGACCGGGGGCCTTGCCGTACCAGTAGCCGACGACCCCGTCGCGCGTCAGGGAACCCGTGGCCGCGGCCAGCTGGGTGCCCTCGACCGCGGTCAGCGCGATCTCCTCGTTGAGGCCCGGCGCGAAGACCACGTCGTGCTCGGCGAGCAGGTCGCGGTGGCGGCCGAGCTCGAGGTCGTAGCCGGCCAGCGGCGAGCCCTCGTAGCCCGAGACGTACCCGCCGGTGCGCAGGCCCGCGGCGAGGTCGGCGCGGTGCTGGTCGAGGGGCAGGCGGACCAGCGCCTGCACGCCGGTGAGGTGGATCCGGCCGTGCGTCATCGCGTAGCGGTCGCGCAGGGTCACCGGGCGGCGGGGCTCGTGGTCCCCGGAGTCGCCGGAGCCCCCGGACGGGACGTCGAGAGCGGGCGGGCGGACGTCGACGGTCATGGTGGACCTCCTCCGGTGGTCCGGCGCCCGGGGTGCGGGTGGGCCCCGAGAGCCGAGCCACACGTCGTGGCGGTGTCGCTGAAGGTAGGGACCTACTCGCCAGTGGTCTATCGTCGTGTTTTCTGACTGGGCCATTGGTTCAGTCCGAACGCCTTCCGACTGATCCGCTTCGGCCATTGGACGAGACCGTGGACCTCGACGACCTCGACCGGGCGCTCCTGCTCGCCCTCCTCGAACGGCCGCGCGTCGGGCTGCGCGAGCACGCGCGGGCGCTCGGGATCGCCCGGGGCACCGCGCAGGCCCGCTTCCTGCGGCTCCAGGAGCGCGGGGTGATCGTCGGGTTCGAGCCGCAGGTCGACCCGGAGGCGCTGGGCTACGACGTGCACGCGTTCGTCACCCTGCACATCACCCAGGGCCGCCTCGACGCCGTCGCCGAGCACCTCGCGACGATCCCCGAGGTCGTGGAGGCCCACAGCATCACCGGCGACGGCGACCTCTGGGCGCGCGTGGTCGCCCGGACCAACGCGCACCTCGAGCACGTGGTCCAGGGGATCATCGGCACGCCCGGGGTGGAGCGCACCCGCACGGAGATCGCGCTGACCGAGCGCGTGGCCCACCGCGTGCTGCCGCTCGTGCGGGCGCTGCCGCGCGGCCGTCGCGGGACGTAGGTGGTCTACTCGCCGTCGTGATCGGTGAGCTCGCGCTCGACAGCACCGCCGAGCGGGTCGGCGACGGGGTGCACGAGATCGTGCTGTCCGACCGGTGGGGTCTGCTCGACGGCCGGCTCAACGGCGGCTACCAGCTGAGCGTGGCGCTGCGGGCGCTCGCGACGGAGATCCCGCTGCCCGACCCGGTGGTCGCCTCCGCGTCGTACCTCCGCCCGACGATGCCCGGCCCGGCGCGGGTGCTGACCACCGTCGAACGTGCCGGTCGGCGTCTCGCGACCGGCACCGCGCGGCTCGTTCAGGCCGGCCCGGACGGCGCCGAACGGGACGTGCTGCGGCTCGAGGCGACGTTCGCCGACCTCGCGGCCTCCCCCGCCGCGCCCGTCGACCGGACCGCGCCGCCCGAGCTGCCGGCGTTCGCGGCGTGCCGGACGTTCGGGGGCGAGGACGCGCCCGACACCGCGACCGTCGGGCAGCGGATGCGCTACGGCGTCCCCGAGCTGCCCGGCTGGGTCCGGGGCGCGCCGTCGGGCGACGCGCACGCCGAGTTCTGGTTCGCCTTCGCCGACGGGTCGGACGCGACGCTGCTCGACCTGGCGTTCGTGGTCGACGGCGCGGCGCCGGTGGTGCTCGAGCTGGGGCACGGGTCGAGCACGGTGCAGCTCACGGTGCACCTGCGCGAGCACCCCGCTCCCGGGCCGCTGATGTGCCGGACGGTGACGAACCACCTCGCCCACGGGCTGCACGACGAGGACGTCGAGGTCTGGGACGCGCGCGGTGTGCTCGTCGCCCAGTCCCGCCAGCTGGCGCTGCTGCTCTGAGGTCCGCTCCTACGTCCAGTAGAGGACGCGGGCGGCGGGGAGGCGGGCGGCGAGCTCCGACGTGACGTGGTCCCGCAACGCGGCCATCACGTCGTCCGGGTAGACGTGCTTCACCGCGCCGAACTTCCCGCGCTTCGTCTTCCGCTGCTCGGGGTCCATCTCGAGGCGGGTACGGGGGTACCAGTTCTCGAGCGTCTCCTTGCTGCCCGGCGTGAAGCGGTGGGTGATGCACTCGGCGGTCAGGTCGAGGTCCTCGATCCCCTCCAGCGCGGCGGCCACGCGCGCCAGGAGATCGCTGTACGCCGCCCGCCAGTCCCCCACCGGCATGATCGGCGCGATCGTCATCCCCACCGGCCAGCCGGCCCGGGCGAGGGTCGCCAACGCCGCGATGCGACGACCCACCGGGTCCGTGCCGCCCTCGAACCGCCCGACCACCGCCTCCGGGCCCAGCGAGAACCGCAGCCGCGTGCGCCCGCCGTGCGGCAGGTCGAGCAGGCCGTCCAGGTCGGCGAACTTGGTCGTCGCCCGCAGCTGCACGGGACCGCCGAAGTCGTGGGTCCCGACGTGCCGGATCGCCGCGGACAGGCTGCCCGTGACGTGCTCGATGCCCAGCGGGTCGGTGTAGCAGGACGCCTCGAACGTCGTGCCCTCCCCGGCGCGCGCGGCCGACGTCGACGTGATCGTGCCGTGCCCGACGTAGGCGTCCATGCCGGCGAGGATCTCCACCAGGTCGCCGAACACCCGCGTCACGGGCGGGCCGGTGAGCGAGCCGGCGAGGTAGCAGTACTGGCAGTGCGCCGGGCAGCCGCGCGCGAGGTCGACGCGCCAGTCGGCGCTCGGCGGGATGGGGTCGAGCTTGCGCGCCGAGGCCGGGCTGGTCACCACGGCCAGCGTCGACTTGGCACGGGCGTAGGTCTCGCGCCCGGTCTCGCCGCGCAGGCCGGTGATCCGGTCGCCGCGCAGCAGCTCGACGTCGTCGATCCCGGCGGCCTCGCAGCGGCGCAGGATCTCGGCGGTGTGCGGGTGCTCCTGGGCGGAGCGGGTGACGAGGACGTGCTGTGGGGTCCAGAGCCGGGGGCGCGGTCCTGCCGCGAGGGGTGTCGTCATCGCACCCACGTCAACGCGCCGCACGGTCGGCGACTTCCGCCCGGACGGGGTGATTGGGCGGATCGTGGGCGGGATACTCGCCGACGGTCCGGCGGTGTCGCCGGTCACACCGACCGACAGCTCGACCCTCTGCAGGAGGCTCCCGTGTCCGCTCCGTCCACCGGCCCCGATCTGCGCCCGGCAGCGCTCGACGACACCGCGCTCGACGAGCTCCACCGCCTCGAGGACCGGCTCGGCACCCCCGTCGTCGCCTACGAGGCCGCGAGCCCCTACGCCGAGCTCAGCGCCGACCAGCTCGCCGAGATCCAGCGCACGGAGTCGGCGCTCGGCGTGCGCCTGCTGGCCTACCGACAGGCCTGATCACCGGGCCGCGGCGCGGACGTGCAGCAGCTGCACCCCGCGCCGCGTCCGCACGTCGATCTCCGGGACGAACCCGCCCGCGACGAGGTGGTCGCGCAGGCGGTCGACGACGTCCGTGCGCGGGGCCGCGCCGCCGTCGGAGCCGTACACGAGGTGCAGGACCCCGCCCGGGCGCAGCGCCGTCGCGAGCACCCCGAGCTCGCCGGCCGCCGCCCCGGTCCAGAACACGTTGACGTTCACCGCGAGCGCGAGGTCGAACGCCCCCGGCTCGGGCCGGAACGCGGCGAGCGCGCAGGTGTGCACCCGGGCCCGCGCCCCCGGGAGACGAGCCGCGGTGGCCGCCGACGCCGTCGCGGAACGATCGATGCCCGTGTAGTGGCCGCGGGACAGCCGCTCGACGAGCAGGGCCGCCGCCACCCCGCGCCCGCACCCCACCTCGAGCACCCGCGCGTCCGGCGCGGGGTCGACGAGCTCGACGGCCGCGACGAGCCGGGGCGGGACCGTCACGGCTCGATCCAACAGCAGGCGCCTCGGGAGCCCATAGAGTGGTCCGCATCACAGACGACCACGGCGGCGGAGGTGCGGGCGATGCCCACGGTGGAGACGGTGCGGGGTCCGGTGGACGTCGGCGACCTCGGCACGACCCTCATGCACGAGCACGTCTTCGTGCTGAGCCCGGACATCCTGCAGAACTACGGCGACGAGTACTGGGACGAGGAGGTCCGGGTCGCCGACGCGATCGACAAGCTGCGCCGCCTGCGTGACCTCGGCGTCACCACGATCGTCGACCCCACCGTGGTCGGGCTCGGGCGCTACGTCCCCCGCGTCGCGCGGATCAACGCCGAGGTCGACCTCAACATCGTCGTCGCCACCGGGCTCTACACGTTCGACGAGATCCCGCACTTCCTGCACTACCGCGGCCCGGACACCGTGCTCGGCGGCGACGAGCCGATGACCGAGATGTTCGTCCGCGACATCCGCGAGGGCATCGGCGGCACCGGCATCAAGGCGGCCTTCCTCAAGGGCGTCGTGGAGGAGCGCGGCCTCACGCCCGACCAGACCCGCATCCAGCGCGCGATCGCGGCGACACACGTCGAGACCGGCGTGCCGATCACCGTGCACACCAACGCCGCGCACCAGACCGGCCGGCTCGCCCTCGACCTCTACGAGCAGGCGGGCGTCGACCTCACCAAGGTCGTCATCGGGCACGCCGGCGACAGCAACGACCTCGACTACCTGCGCGAGATCGCCGACCGGGGCGCGACGATCGGCGCCGACCGCTTCGGCATCGACGTCTTCAACCCGACCGACCAGCGCGTGGCCACCATCGCGGCGCTGTGCGCGCAGGGGTACGCCGAGAAGATCGTGCTGTCCCACGACGCGTCCTGCTACATCGACTTCTTCTCCGGGGCGAGCCAGGCGACGAAGGAGCAGGTGCTGCCGAACTGGCACTTCGAGCACATCCACCGCGACGTCCTGCCGGCCCTGCGCGAGCAGGGCGTCAGCGACGAGCAGCTCACGACGATGCTGGTGGACAACCCGCGGCGGTACTTCTCGTGAGCCCCATCCCGCTCCCGCGCGGCGAGGCCCCGTTCGACACCACCGGCATCACCCGCGGCGCCGACGACGTCGCCCGCTACGACCACCTCGCGCCGTCGGTCGTGGCCATGGTGCGGGCGTCGGTGGAGCGCCATCCCGACGTCGAGGCCGTCGTGGAGGTCGGCGGCGAGCGGGTCACGTACGCGCAGCTGTGGGAGCGCGCCGCGCGGGTCGCGGGCGGGCTGGTGGGCGACGGCGTCGGCCGCGGCGACCGGGTCGCCTCGCTGCTGCCGGCGGGCCTGGACTGGGTGGTCGGCTTCCTCGGCACGCTGCTCGCCGGCGCGGTCGCGGTGCCGGTGAACACCCGGTTCGCGGCGCCGGAGGTCGAGCACGTCCTCACCGACAGCGGCGCGAGGACCGTGCTGCGGCCGGGCTCGCCGCTGCCGGACGGCCACCCGGAGGCCCTCGACGACCTCGTCCCCGGCGACCTCGCCGCGATCTTCTACACGAGCGGCACGACGGGCCGGCCCAAGGGCGCGCGTACGACCCACGGGAACTTCCTGTCCAACGTCGAGACCGCGGTCCGCGTGACCGGCATCGACCGCTCCACCGGGCCGACGCTGCGCAACCTCGTGTCGGTGCCGCTGTTCCACGTCACCGGCTGCAACTCCCAGCTGCTCGTCCAGCTCGGGCTCGGCGGCACCACGGTGGTGCTCCCGGTGTTCGACGGGGCGACGTTCGTGCGGACGATCGTCGCCGAGCGCATCGACACGATCGTCAGCGTCCCGGCGATCTACGGGCTGACGCTGGCGCGCGACGACCTCGGCGTGGACTTCCCGCACGTGCGGCGCGTCTCCTACGGCGGCGCCCCGATCGCGCCGGCGCTGGTCCGGCGCCTCATGGAGCGGCTGCCGCAGGCCCGCCTCGGCAACGGGTTCGGGCTCACCGAGACCTCGTCGATCGCCACGTTCCTGCCGCACGAGTGGGCGGCGGCGGACACGGACTCGGTCGGGTTCGCGGCACCTGTCGTCGACCTCGCGCTCGACGACGTGGACGACGCCGGGGTCGGCGAGCTGCTGATCCGCGGCCCGAACGTCGTCGACGGCTACTGGGCGGCCCCCGAGGCGACGGCGCGGACGTTCGTCGACGGCTGGCTGCACAGCGGCGACCTCGCGCGCGTCGACGACGGCATCGTGCGGATCGTCGACCGGGCCAAGGACGTCATCAACCGCGGCGGGGAGAACGTGTACTCGGTGGAGGTCGAGAACGCGCTGGCCGGGGCGCCGGGGGTGGCCGACGCGGCGGTGGTCGGGGTGCCGGACGACGTGATGGGCGAGAAGGTCGGGGCGGTGCTGGTCGGCTCCGGGATCGACGTCGGCGACGTGCTGGCCTACCTGGACACGCAGATCGCCGACTTCAAGGTGCCGCAGTACGTGGTGGTCTCCGCCGACCCGCTGCCCCGCAACCCGGGCGGCAAGCTGCTCAAGCGCACCCTGCGCGACGGCACCGACTGGGGCGCGCCGGTCCGGGGCCGCTGATCCCTACGTGCGCGAACTTCGGTGCTATAGCCCCGAAGTTCGCTCACATGGGGGCGACCAGCACCACGTCGAGACGGCGGGGGCCGTGGACGCCCTCGACGCGGTCGAGCTCGATGTCGCTCGTCGCCGACGGGCCGGAGACGAACGTCAGCGGACCGTTCGGGTCCAGGCGCGCCAGGGCCTCGGGCACCGACGACACCACGGCCTCGGCGCGCAGCACGCACACGTGGTGGTCGGGGACCAGCGTGATCGCCCGACGGCCCTGGTCCGGGGCGAGGGCGTCGAGCACGAACGTGCCGGTGTCCGCGATCGCCACCGCGGCTCCGGTGACCACGGCGTCGACGCGGTCGAGGTCGGCGACCGACAGCGGCGGGTCGTCGGTGCGCACCGACGCCCCCACACCGGCGAGCCAGCCCGACGGCAGCCCGGGCGGCGCGACCACCGTCGACGCCTCCCCCAGCACGGCGGCGATCGCCCCGGGCACGTCGTCCTCGGAGCCGACGCGGTGCACCGTCGCCCGGTAGTCGGTCAGGGTCCCGGTCAGGCGCTCGACGGCCGCCGCCGACCCGGGCGCGTGCACCCCGCGGCGCCGGTACTCCCGCGGCACGTCCGGAACGGCGGAGCCGCCCGCGTCCCGCGCCGTCCGCAGCCGGGCCAGGACCTCCTCCCGAGCGCCGGTCACGTGGATCCCCCACGCCGGGCCCACAACTCGCGGAACGTCTCGGCCGGCGGTGGCGGCATGTCCCGCGCGCCGAACCACGCCGCCGCCCCCGGCCCCGGCACCGAGCGGATCCGCCCGGACCGCCCGAGCAGCCTGCCCAGCTTCATCGCCCGTTCCAGCAGTGAGAACCGCCCCGGCGAGGCCATCGCCGCGGCCGCCGCGCGCATCGCCACGTCCTGCGCGGTCGGCCGCCCGTGCGCCTCGACCGCCGCCGCGCGCTGCTGCACGAGCAGGTGCGGGATGTCGATGCGCACCGGGCAGGCGTCGAAGCACGCCCCGCACAGCGAGGACGCGTAGGGCAGCGAGGCGTTGACGTCGTCGGGACCGTCGATGCCGGTCAGCTGCGGCGAGAGCACGGCCCCGATCGGGCCGGGGTAGATCGAGCCGTAGGCGTGCCCGCCGGTGCGCTCGTAGACCGGGCAGACGTTGAGGCACGCCGAGCACCGGATGCAGTGCAGCGCCTGGCGCCCGTCGGGGGAGGCGAGGACGTTCGAGCGCCCGTTGTCGAGCAGCACGACGTGGAACGTCTGCGGGCCGTCGCCGGGGGTGACCCCGCTCCACGTCGACGTGTACGGGTTCATCCGCTCGCCGGTGGAGCTGCGCGGCAGCAGCTGCAGGAAGACCTCGAGGTCCGACCACGTGGGCACGATCTTCTCGACGCCCATCACCGTGATCAGGGTGTCCGGCAGCGTCAGGCACATCCGCCCGTTGCCCTCGGACTCGACCACCGAGATCGTCCCGGTGTCGGCGACGGCGAAGTTGACCCCGGAGACGCCGACCCGCGCGGAGAGGAACTTCCGGCGCAGGTGCGCGCGGGCGGCCATCGCGAGCCGCCGCGGCTCGTCGGTCAGCGACGGGTCCACGTCCGGCATCTCGCGCAGGAAGATGTCGCGGATCTCCGAGCGGTTCCGGTGGATGGCCGGGACCAGGAAGTGCGACGGCGTGTCGTCGGAGAGCTGGACGATCAGCTCGGCGAGGTCGGTCTCGAGCGCGGCGATCCCGGCCTCGCCGAGGGCCTCGTTCAGCCCCGTCTCCTGGGTCGCCATCGACTTGACCTTGACGACCTCGTCGGAGCCCGTCGCCCGAACCAGGTCGACGACGATCCGGTTCGCCTCCTCGGCGTCCCGCGCCCAGTGCACGACGCCGCCGCGCGCGGTCACCGACGCCTCGAACTGCTCGAGCAGCTCCGGCAGCCGCGCCATGACGTCGGCCTTGAGGCACTCGCCCGCGCGGCGCAGCTCCTCCCAGTCGTCCACCTCGGCGACGACCCCGGCGCGCTTCGCCCGGATCGTGCGGGTGGCGTGGCCGAGGTTCTGGCGCAACTGGGTGTCGCCCAACGCGCGGTGCGCGGCGACGGGGAACGGCTCGGTCCCGCGCAGGTGCCCGTGCGGGTCCGACGCGACGGTCGGCATGCCTAGTGAAACGGTCGTCACGCCGCGCCCTCCGCGGTCGAGGCCAGGATCTCCGCCAGGTGCACCGTGCGGACGCCCGAGCGCAGCCGCGAGAGCCCGCCGCCGATGTGCATGAGGCACGAGGTGTCCCCGGCGGTGCAGACCTCGGCCCGGGTCTGCAGGACGTTGGCCATCTTGTCCGCGAGCATCGCCGTCGAGGTCTCCGCGTTCTTCACCGCGAACGTCCCGCCGAAGCCGCAGCAGACCTCGGCGTCGGGCAGCTCGGTCAGCGTCAGCCCGCGGACCTCGCGGAGCAGCCGCAGCGGCTTGTCGCCGACGCGCAGCATGCGCAGCGAGTGGCACGTCGGGTGGTAGGTGACGCGGTGCGGGTAGTACGCCCCGACGTCGGTGACGCCCAGGACGTCCACGAGCAGCTCGGAGAGCTCGTAGGTGCGCGCGGCGAGGGACTCCGCCGCCTCCGCCAGCTTCTCGTCACCGCCGCGGCGGGCCACCATCGCGTGCTGGTGGCGCACGCAGCCGACGCACGACCCGGAGGGGGCGACGACGACGTCCGCGGCGCCCGAGAACACGTCGACGTGGTGGCGCACCAGCGGCAGGGCGAGGTCGAGGTAGCCGGTGTTGACGTGCATCTGCCCGCAGCACGTCTGGTCGGCGGGGAACACGACCTCGTGCCCGAGGCGCTCGAGCAGCTCGACGGTGGCCCGGGGGGCCTGCGGGAACATCGCGTCCCCCAGGCAGGTCGCGACGAGGGCGATCCTCAACGGCGGTGTCCTCCCGCGGAGGGTGGTGGTGGTCGGAGCAGTGTCCCCCGACCGGTGGGCGAGCCGCAGGGTCAGGGGCGGCCGGTACCCGTGACCGCGGGTAACCGGCAATCCCTACGCAGAACTACGTAAAGCGGCTCCGGGCGCTTCCGCCACCGCCGTCGGGGTGAGGACACTGCCACCTGACGTGTGATCACCGTGCCGGCTCGGGGGACGGCGCGCGCCGCACGCGACCTGCCGACCGTCGGGCGCGAGGAGGCGAGGCATGCCCGAGAGCCGACCCCTGGTGGGGCGGTCCGAGGCGATCGCCGCCGTCGTCGCGTCCAGCCGCGACGACCAGGTCGCGGCCGTCGTCGTCGGCGGCCCCGCGGGTGTCGGGCGCACCCGCTTCGCCCGCGCGGCCCAGGCGGCGGTCACGTCCGGCGGCGCGCCCTGGCGCACCGAGGTCCTCATGACCAGCCCGGTGACCGCGGACCTCGCGCTCGGCGCGCTCGGACACCTCGTGGGGGACCTCGACCCGTCGGTCACCGACCCCGCCGCGCTGCTGCGCGAGACCCGGCGCCGGCTCACCGACGGCGGGCACCGCCGGCTCGTCGTCGTCG
Organism: Actinomycetospora aeridis; assembly: GCF_037400275.1. Lineage (NCBI taxonomy): Bacteria > Bacillati > Actinomycetota > Actinomycetes > Pseudonocardiales > Pseudonocardiaceae > Actinomycetospora > Actinomycetospora aeridis. The sequence goes on from NZ_JBBEGL010000002.1 coordinate 424,862, forward strand.
ACGACGCCCACCTCCTCGACGCGACCTCGGCGGTGCTGCTCGCCCAGCTCGCCCGCACCGGCGCGGCGTTCCTGCTGCTCACCGCCCCCACCGGCGCGGTGTCCCCCGACCCGTTCCACGCCCTGTCCCGCGACGGCTACGCCGCCCGCATCGAGCTCGGCGAGCTCGACCGCGCACAGTCCGACCACCTCGTGACCAGCACGCTCGGCGGTCACGTCGACGGCGTCACCCTCGACCGGCTCTGGGAGCTCTCGCAAGGCAACCCGCGCTTCCTCTCCGAGCTCGTCGACGGTGCCCGCGACGAGGGGGCGCTGCACCGGGCCGGCGCGGTCTGGCGCTGGGACGCCCCCCGCCATCCGCCGCGGCGCCTCATCGAGCTCCTGACCTCGCGGGTCGGCGGCCTCGCGCCCGTCGAGCAGGACCTGATGCGCCTGCTCGCGTTCGGCCAGCCGCTGGGCTGCGAGGTCGTCTCCGGTCTCTACGGCGACGTCGTGCTCGCGCGCCTCGAGACACAGGGCCTCGTGACCTCGGTGCGCGACGGCCGGCGTCTCGAGATCGGCCTCGCCCACCCCCTCTACACCGAGCTGCTGCGCAGCCGCGCGACGCCGCTGCAGGAGCGCGAGGCCTACCGGCGCCTGCGCACGGCCCTCGAGGCCTCGGGGTCGCGCCGCGCGGGCGACCGGCACCGCCTGCTGGCCTGGCGCGCCGCCGAGGGCATGGCCACCGACCCCGCCGAGCTGCTCGACGCGGCCCGCGGCGTGGCCCCCACCGAGCCGCGGACCGCCGAGCGCCTCCTGCGCGCCGCCGCCGACCACGGCGCGGGGTTCGAGGTGCTCTGGCGCCTGGGCCTGCTGCGCGTGCGGCTCGGCCAGTTCGAGGGCGCCGAGACGGCGTTCGCCAGCGCCGCGAAGCTCGCCGAGGCCACCGACACGGTCGACCTGACCCTGACCGACGGGCCCGATCCGCTCCTCGTCGCCACCGCCCGGTGCCGCAACCTCTACTGGGGCCTGCGCGACGAGGCGGGCGCGCTCGGCGCGGCGGCCGCCGCCCTCGCCGCGGCCGAGCTCCGCGGCACCGGCGCCGGGCCCGCGGCCGCTGCGCTGCGCGGGTTCGTCGCGCTGGTCGCCCACCGTCCCGCCGACGCCCTCGACGCCGTCACCGCGCACCTCGGGAGCGGACTCGCCGGGCATCCCGAGGCCCTCGCGGTCGCCGCCCTCGCCCACGTGCGCCTCGGACGCAGCGACCGGGCGCTGGCCCTGACCGCTGACACCGACGACGTCGGCGACGGCTGGGTCACCGTCGAGCTGCGCCTGGCCCGCTGGTCCGCGCTGCTCGCGGCGGGACGGCTCGACGAGGCCGAGGAGCTCGCCCGGCGCGGCCACGTGGAGGCCGGCCCCGGCGGGGTGTCCGAGCACGTCGCGCTCTACGTCGCGTGGCTCGGCGTCGTCGCGGCGCGGCGAGGGCGGCTGCGGACGGCGGTCCGCCTGCTCCACGAGGCCGCGGCCGGGGTGTCGGCGCGGCACTTCCCCTTCACGGTGCCGCTGGTCAGCGAGCTCGCGGTCGCGCTGGCCGGGCTCGGGCGCACGACCGAGGCCCAGGACGTGCTCGCCGAGGCGCACGGTGTCACGGGCGGGCCGTTCGCGGGGTGGATGCAGGCGGCGCAGGTCTGGCTCGCCGGCATCGACGGGCGGGTCTCGCGCGCGGTGGAGCTGGCCCTCGACGAGCGGCCCGGCGCGTCGGTGCCCGACCGGCTGCAGGCCCTGCACGCCGCGGTCCGCCTGGGCGCCGGGAAGCCGGTGGCGGGCGCGCTCGACGCGGTCGCCGCACCCGTCGAGGGCGACCTCGGGGGGCTGCAGGCCGCCCACGCCCGGGCGCTCGCGAGCGGGCACGGGGCGGGCCTCGACGCCGTCGCGGCGGGCTTCACCGAGCTCGGCCACGTGCTGCTGGCCGCCGAGGCCTCCGCGCAGGCGTGCGCGGCGCACCGGGCGGGCGGCAACAGCAAGGCCGCCGGCTGGTCCGCGTCACGCAGCCGGGCCGGGATGGAGCAGTGCGAGGGCGCGGAGACCTCGGCCGCGGGGCTACTGGAACGCACCGGTGAGCTCACGCCGCGCGAGGCCGAGATCGCGGCGCTGGCCGCGGGCGGGCTCACCAGCCCGGCGATCGCCGACCAGCTCGTCATCTCCGTGCGCACGGTCAACAACGTGCTGCGCTCGGTCTACGCCAAGCTCGGCGTCTCCGGGCGGGGCAAGCTGGCCGAGGCGCTCGGCCTCAAGCAGGCCTGACGACCCCGTCAGCAGCAGCCGGTCCCGTCAGTCCCGCCCGTCCCCGACCCGCCGTCGGTGCTGCCGGTGGAGTCACCGTCGGTGCTCGAGGTGCCGCCCGGGTCGTGCGTGGTCGGGGGCGTCCAGGTCGAGTGCCCGCCCCCGCCGCCGGAGCCGCCGCCCGACCCGGACCCGCCACCGCGGCCACCCGTGCCCCCGGCACCGCTGCCGCCGCCCGACCCGCTGCCGCCCGCGCTCCCGCCACCGGACCCGGAGCCCCCGGAGCCGCCGGTGCCCCCCGATCCTCCGGCGTTCGGGTCAGCGGCCGGGGCCGTCGTCGGCAGGGGCGTGGGCGCGACGACCTGCGACGGCGCGGGCACGGGCGGCGTGGTGCTCTGCGACCCGACGGTGGTGTAGACGAGCGCGCCGCCGCCGATGAGCAGCGCGACCAGGACCAGCCCCACGAGGACGAGGGGCCGCCGCCGGCCGCCAGGCTCCGACGACCCGCCGACGGGCGCGGCCTCCGGGGGCGCGCCCGGGCCGACGGCGGTGGTCCGCGCGTCCTGGCCGCCGACGACGGTCGTCCGGGGGTCGTGTCCGCCCACGGCGGTGGTGCGGGCGTCACGGCTGCCCGGGGCCATCGTCGTGCGGGGGTCGTGCCCGGAGGCCGCCGCCGGGTACGGCACGCGCCCGGTCGAGCCGGCGTTCATCGGCACGCGCGGGTCGTGGCCCGGGACGGCCCGCGTGGGGCCGGTGCCGGTGCGCGGTCCGGCAGATCCGGCGGGTCCGGGCGAGCCACCCGCTCCGCCCCGACCGTGCGGGCCCGTGCGCCCTGAGACGGGGAAGCCGCCGGTGGCCGGCCGCGACGCCGTCCGCGGGGCGCCCGACATCGTGGTGACCGGGATCAGCCCGGAGCTCGGCCCCGTCGACGACCGGCCGGAGCCTCCGCCCGTCGGTACCCCGCCGGGCGGGGTGCGTGGGCCGACCGGCGGCACCGGCGTGCGGTAGGGCGCGCCGGAGGTCGGGAAGACGGCGGTGTGCGCCGGGCTCGCGGCGCCCGGACCCGTGGCGCGGGACGGCGGCTCCACGAGCATGGCCGCGCCGAGCACGATCGCGTGCTTGGGGTGCGCGTCGACCGCCGTGGGCTTGCCCAGCTCGGCCGACACCATGCGGGCGACGAGCGGGATGCGGGAGGACCCGCCGACGAGCAGCACCGCGTCGAGCTGGTCGGGCTCGACGCGCGCCGAGTCCAGCGCGCGGCCCAGCGCGGTGATGGTGGCGACGACCGACGGGCGGATCATCTCCTCGAACTCGCCGCGGGTCAGCCGGACCTCGGTCTGCAGCTCCGGCAGCAGCACCGGCACGGTCGTCTCGGTGTCAGAGGACAGCGCCTCCTTGGCCAGCACGCAGTCGCGTCGCAGCCGCACGATCCCGCTGGTGGCGGACGCGTCGGTGGGGTCGAGCGCCGAGACCGCGCCGTCGAGGCAGCGGTCGACGTGCGCGTAGACGGCCTCGTCGAAGTCGATCCCGCCCAGGCCCTCGACGCCCTCGGGCTCGCCGAGGATCTCGAAGCCCCCGCCGGTGGTGCGCAGGACGGTGGCGTCGAACGTGCCCCCGCCGAGGTCGTAGACGGCGACGGTCCGGCCCTCGCCGATCCGCTCGTTGGTCGCGTAGTGCGCGGCCGCGGCCTCCGGCTCGGTGATCATGGTGACGTCGTGCAGCCCGGCCAGGCGCGGGACCTGGGCGAACAGCTCGCGCTTGTAGTCGCCCCAGTTCGCGGGGTGGGTGAGCCGCACGGCGGTGGGGGCGCCGCCCTCGCGCTCGCTGATCTGCGCCACGACCTCGCGCAGCTGGGTCGCGAGCAGGTCGCCCGCCGAGTAGGGCGTGCCACCGAGCAGCAGCGGGGTGGGGTCACCGAGGCGGCGCTTCACCTCGCGGGCGACGCGGTCCGGTTCGGACGACGCCCGCCGGTCGGCGGCGTCACCGGTGAGCACCCCGCCCTCGGGACGCATGAAGACGACCGAGGGCATCGCGGTCGAGCGGTCACCGAGGGAGGCCATCTCGACCCGGCCGTCACGGACGACGGCGGCCGCCGTGAACGTCGTGCCGAGATCGACACCCAGGCCGTACGCCACCGGTTCCTCCTCGCCGCCGCGCCGTGTGTGCTCGACGCGACATCCACCCTGCCCCGCGACGCCTCACGCCGTCATGAGCAGCCGACTACTCACCTCATCGCCGCAGCCCCGCACGGCGTTGCTCACCCTCCTGCCGCACTCTCGTCCTCACCCCGCCGCCCGGCCAGGGGGTCCTCCCCCGTGACGGGCGCGCGTCAGGATGCCCTCGCAGGTCCGGGCGAGGGTCCGGGCGGCGTCGCGCACGTCCCGGGCGCTGCCCGGGTGCTCGGCGCGGCGCTGCCAGCGCCCGAGGCTCGCCGTCGCCGCGCGGGCGAGCTCCTCGCCGCGGGCGTCGTCGGGCAGGCCCAGCCGGGTCGACGGGTCGAGCCCGTCGCCCCCGAGCAGACGCTCGGCCTCGGCCCCCTCGTCGCCGGGGAGCACGACCTTGCCGGTGTGCAGCCGGTCGAGCAGGCGCACCTCCGCGAACTCGTGGGCGCCCGCCAGGATCTGCTCCATCTCGCCGCGCAGCGCGGCCGCCGCCGGCACCGGCCAGCGCCGGATGACGCCCTCGACGGCGGTGATCGCCGACTGCGCGCGCAGGACGTCGGCGCGGCCCGCGAACCGGGTCACCAGCACGTCGCGCATCGGCCCGAGCCCGCTGTGGCGCACCAGCTCGCGGGAGAGCTCGCCGGCCGTGGAGACCGTGCCCTCGCGCAGCAGCCGCACCGAGAGGCGCAGCCCGAACAGGCCGTAGCGGTCGAGCAGGACGGCCCGGCGACGGGCCTCGACGTCGACGTCCTCCGCCTCCGCGGTCGCGAACCGCGACGCGGAGAGCAGGAGGCGGTCGACGTCGGCCACCGGTGCGGTGGCGAGCCTGCCCAGCGCGCGGAACTCCTCCTCGCGCAGCGTCGCGGCGCTCGAGGCGAGCAGGCCGGCGACCGGCACGACCGTCTGGCACAGGCCGCGCAGGCGGGGGTCGTCGCGGTAGCGGCCCGCGATGGTGGCCGCGCTCTCCAGGGCGTCCGGGCGGGCGTGGCCGACCTCGTCGGCCCGGGCGAGCACGCCGACGGTGTTGATCGCGCGGCGGTCGGCGGGGTCGTCCCGGAACGCCTCGAGGAAGCGCATGTCGGACGCGTGCACGTGCCGCATGAGGTAGACGACCGCGTCCACCTCGCCGACCCCGCCCGCGCCGGGCGCGAGGGCCTCCTCGGTGCGGCGCGACAGCTCGGCCGACAGCGAGTCCAGGCCCGGGGTGTCGATGAGGGTCATCGTGCGCAGCGCCTGCGAGGGCCAGTCGACGAGCAGGCGGTCGACGTCGTCGGCCCCGAGGCGGCCGAGGTCGACGTCGAGGAGCCCGCCCGTCGGGCCGGGCGGGAGCTGGCGCCGCGACCCGTCGCGCAGCTGGGCCTGCACCCGGTAGGTGTGGCCGTCGCGGAACCACGTGACGATCCGCGTGCACTCCCCCGCGTCGGTCGCCGCGAGCTCCTGGCCGACGAGGGCGTTGAGCAGCGTCGACTTGCCGGCCTTGAGACGGCCGGCGATCGCGACCCGCAGCGGCTCGTCGAGGCGTCGGGTCGCGCGGTCGAGCATCGGCTCGGCGGGGCCGCCCCGGTAGATCGGGGCGACGCGGCCCATGAGGGTGCGGACCCGGTCGAGCAGCGGCGACGAATCGGGCGTCGGGACACCGGGCGCCCACGGGCGGCCGCCCGGCCCGGGCGGGCCGGTGCGGGGCGGGTTCGTGGCGGGGTGACGGGGCGGCGCCGGGCGGGCCGGGACGCCCCGTCCGGGGGGCGGCCCGTACGCCGGTCGCCCGTGACCGGGCGGCGGCAGGGGCGGCCCCGTGCGCGGCGGCCCCTGGTGTCCGGGGGGCGGCCCGTACGGGCGGCCACCGGGCGGACCGGGCGGTGGGCCCGGCGGGCGCGGTGGCCCGGGTGGCCCCGGTGGCCCTCCCCGGCCGGTCACGAGGCCCTCCCCGCGGCGGGCGCCGGGGCGGTGCGCCGCAGGTGCTCGGAGAGGTCGTCGACCCGCGCCCGCACCAGCGCCAGGGACTGCAGGTCCTGCTCGATGCGCTCGCGCTGGCCGGTGTCGGACTTGCCGGCCTGGACCGCGGTCTGGGCGGCGGTCATCGCCGCCGTCGCGGCCCGCTGCAGCTCCCCGACGCGCACGGTCCACGCCGTGCGCAGCTCGCGCTGCACGTGCCGGACCGCGTCCCGGGAGTCCTTCCCGACCTGGCTGATGAAGTCGTCGGTGTACTTCCGCACGCCGGTCCGGGCCTCGCTGCGCCGCTTCTCGAGCGCCTTCTTGCGCTCCTCGCGGACGCCGAACGCGCCCATGGCGCCGCCGAGGATCAGCCCGGCGGCCATCGGGATCCCGAGCCCGGCCATGTTGGAGACCATCGTGAGCATCACGACCCCGCCGAACACCTTCTGCAGGATCGGCAGCTTGATCATCTGCCGCAGTCCCGACGGCGCGAACTCGACGTCGAGGTTCAGCCGCCCCATCACGTCGGCCGGGGCGTTGACGCTGCGGGCCGTGATGCGGGACTCGGCGGCGTCCAGGTGCTGCTCGACGGTGATCGCCACGTCCTTGGCGCGGCGGACGAACAGCGCGTAGTTCTCCATCGCCTCGGCCGCGAGCCGCCGGCGCATCCAGTCGGCGAACTCCTCCCAGTTCTTCGCGGGATCGCCGGCCTCGATCGCCTCCTCCGCCTCCTTCTGGACGGCCTTGGCGCGGGCGCGCAGGTCGAAGTCGACGTCCGAGGAGATGTCGGAGAACCCGTCGGCGAGCACCGACTGCCACTTGGTGCCCTTCTCCCGCAGCCCGTCGGCGCGCTCCTTGGCGGCCGCCAGCTGTGCGATGAGGGCCTCCTGACGTGCGGGGTCGACCAGCGCGTCGCGGCGCGCCCTGGCCGCGGACTCGAGCTGCGCGAGCGCGGACGTCACCTGGATCATCACCGAGCGCACGGCGATGTGGGCCGCCTCGTCCTGCACCCGCTCGAGGCGGGCGAGCAGTTCGGGCGCGCCGGACTCGACGTCCAACTCCACGTCGCCGGACGCCGAGGCGATCCGGCGCAGCTCCGAGGAGAACGGGAAGATCTCGATCCGGACGCCCGCGCGGTGCAGGTGGGCGTGGTTGCGCTCGCGGATCTTCTCCCAGTGCGGCGAGAGGTCGGTCTTGGTCAGCACCATGATCACGTTGGGGCAGAGCTCGACGACCGCGTGCAGGAAGCGGACCTCGGGGTCGGTGAGCTCGCGGGACGCGTCGCTGACGAACAGGCACGCGTGCGAGCGCGGAAGGTCGGCGACCGCACTCTGGTGCGCGCCGCCCAGACCGCCGACGCCGGGGGTGTCGACGAGCACCGTGCCGCCCGCGAGCACCGGCCGGTCGATCCCGACCGACACCGACGCGAGGCGGCGGGTGTTGCCGGGGTTGCCCGCCTCCGAGGCGTAGGACGCCACCTCGGCCGGCGTGATCGTCTCCGTCCAGCCCGCGCCCTTCGAGCCGGGCAGGGCCTCGAAGTGGGCGCTCGCCGTCGGCGCGGTCGCGTGCCGCACCTCGGTGGGGACGGCGGTCGCGATGTCGTCGTCGACCGGGCATATCTCGGCCTCGATCAGCGCGTTCACCAGCGAGCTCTTGCCCTGCTTGAACTCGCCCACGACCGGGATGCGGATCGCCGTGTCGGTGAGCAGCCGCTTCGCGGTCTTCAGCCGCGCGACGAGGTCGTCCCGCTCGTAGGCGGTCGCCGCCTTGATCGCCATGTCGACCGTGTCGGACGCGTGCTTGACCGCGGCGCTCGGCGCCTTGCTCGTCGGCGCGGTCGACTTCGCGGGCGCTTTCGCCATCGGCTTGGGCGCCGCCACCTCGGCGGGCGCGGCCGACGGCGTGGAGGACGACGTGGCCTTCCGCTGGGTCTCCTTCTGCTGGGTCTCCTTCTGGGACTTGCGCTTGGCCGCCGCCTCCTCACGGTTCTTCCGGGCGGCCTCCGCGCGCTCGAGAGCAGCCTGGCGCGCCTTCTCGGCGCGGGCCTGGACCGCCTGCGGGTCGGTGGCGTCGGTGGTCATCGTGTCGTCCCGTCGTCGCCGTCGGACCGGAAGATCGAGCGGACCGGGCCGTCGGACGCGATCGCCGCCGGCTGCTCGGGCTCCTCCTCCGGCAGGACCCACGGGCTCGCAGGCTCCGCGCGCGCCGTGTCGTCGCGGAAGATCGATCGCCGTCGCCGCTGCCCGGGCAGCGTGCCGTCGGCACCCGCGTCACTCACCGTTCCTCCTCGTCCTGCCCTCACCCCGTCGGACCGACACGTGGCCCCGGCCGGGATCCCGGCCGGGGCCACGTCCTCGCCTCGGATCAGCTCACGCCCGCCATGTCGTCGGACGAGTCGTTGCTGCCGCCGTCGTCGCCGGCGTCGGCCTCCGCGTCGGCGTCCGCCTCGTCGTGGGCCACGGGCGTCGCCTGCTGCTCGAGGCCCTCGTCGGCGTCGGCCGGGCCCTGCGCGGCGTCGTCGCCGGGCTCGTCGCCCTGGCCGTCGGCGCCGGCCTGGCCGGCGTCGTCGGCGGCGTCGTCGGCGTCGTCCTGCCCGTCCTCACCGGTCGCCAGCGGCTGGGTGCCGTTGAAGTCCGGCTGGCCGTCGCCGTCGGCGTCGACCGCGCCGTCGGCGTCGTCGTCCTCGGTCTCGGTCTCGGTCTCGCCGGTCTCCTCGCCGGCCGGCGGGGTGACCGGCGGGGTGGCCGGCTCCGTCTGGTCGGTGTCCTCGAGGTCCTCGGTCTCCTCGGTGTCCTCGGTGTCCTCGGTGTCCTCGGTGTCCTCGGCGGTGTCCTCGTCCGACGCGGGCGGGGTGGTCGCCTCCGGGGGGTCCTGGCCCTCCGCGTCGTCGGGCATGTACGGCCCGCTCGGGTCGGCGTCGCCGTCCGGGTTGTACTCCGGGTTGTAGCCCTCGGGGTTGTGCTCCGGGTTGTAGCCGTACGGGTAGTACACGGGGTGCCAGCAGTAGGGCTGGTAGACGGGGTTCCAGCAGTAGGGCTGGTAGGTGGGGTGCCAGCAGTAGGGCTGGTAGTCGGGGTTCCAGCCGTAGGGGTTGTAGTCCGGGTGCCAGCAGTGCGGGTTCTGGTCCGGGTGGTAGCCCTCGGGGTTGCGGTCGGGCTCCCAGCAGTGCGGCTGGTGCACGGGGTGGTAGCCGCAGGGGTTGTAGTCCGGATGCCAGCAGTTCGGGTTGTGGTCCGGGTGGAAGCCGTCCGGGTTGTACTCCGGGTGCCAGCAGTTCGGCTCACGGTCCGGGTGGTAGCCGCACGGGTTGTGCTGCGGGTGCCAGCAGTGCGGGTTGTCGACCGGGTCGTACGTCCACTGGTCGCTGGGGTGCCAGTCGCTCGGGAGGTCGTGCGTCTGGCGCCACTGGTCGAGGAACTCGCAGGTGCCCGGGCAGCCCTGACCGTGCGAGGGGCAGTGGTAGCTGCCCGGCTCGGTCTCCGACGTCTGCGAGGTCTCCGGCGGGAAGTCCCCGTTGGAGTAGTAGTGCTTGGTGCCGAACTGGTCGAGCCAGTACCCGCCGTCCGGACCGCCCGGGTTGTCGTCGCCCTCGCCGGAGAAGATCAACTCGCCGTCGGGCTGGTCGGTCCCGGGCTGGTCGGTGACGTCGTCGCCGGGGGGCTGGGTCTCCTCGCCCTCGATCGGGTCGCGGCCGGGGGTCTCGCCCTGCGCGAAGCCCGGGTTGGTGACGCGCGGATCGGTCGGAGTGGTCATGTCGGTTCCCTTCGGCTCGGGTGCGGACCGGGGGTCCGACCGAGGTGCTCGTCGGTGATGGGAACCAGCGTGGCGCGCGCCACGTCACCGGTCATGAGCACGTGAGTACTCGACTGCTCGGGCCCGGTGCCCGGGAAGTACTCCCCCGCGGACCGCCCTCCACCCGGGACGGGGTGGGGTGTACCCCCGCCGGGCGGGGGAAGGCCCCCGGCGCGGGAAGCCCGGGCGGTCAGCGGTGCCGGTGGCCGCGGCCGTCGTCGGCGCGGAGCTCGCCGGTGGACGGGCCGGAGCCCGAGCGGCCGATGGGCCCGGTGGCGGCGCCGGTGATCGCGCCGGTGTCCCCGGAGGTCTCCGTGCGGCCGTCCTGCTCCTCGTCCGCCTCGTCCGCCTCGTCCACCTCGACCGCCGACGGGGTCTCGCGGGCGTGGACGACGAACCACGCGACCCACCCCGCGACGGCGACGCCGACGAAGCTCACGAGGCGGTAGAGCAGCACCGCCGCGAGGGCGGGACGCGAGGGGACGCCGCCGGCGACGAGCGCCGCCAGCAGCGCGCCGTCGACGAGGCCGAGACCGCCGGGCAGGAACGCGGCGCTCGACGCGGCGGTGGCGGCGGCGTAGGCGACGAGCACCAGGGCCAGGGTCATGCCCCGCGCGCCGACGGCCGCGCAGCAGGCGGCGAGGCACCCGATGTCGAGGATCCAGTTCGCCAGTGCGGAGGTGCCGACGACGAGGCGGCCCTTGCCGCGCAGCTCGATGAGCTGGAGCGCGGCGATCTGCTCGGCGAGCTCGGGCACGCCGCTCTCGCGCGGCTTGCGACGCACGCGGTTGACCAGGCGCAGCCCCCACGAGCCGGCCGTGACGAGCAGGCCCGGCCGCTTGGCCACGACGATCACGCCCGCGCCCAGGGCGGCGACGCCGACGATCTGGAGAATCAGCCAGGGCAGCGAGGTCGGGCGGCCGCCGACCACGAGCGCGGAGCCCAGCGCGATCGCGGCGAGGGCGAGGCTGGCCGCGACGCCGCCGGCGACCATCGTCCACGTGGTGGCGGGGCCGGTCGCGCCCCACGCCCGGCGCCGCTTGTAGGTGTAGGCCGTGGACAGCGCCGCGCCGCCGGGCACCGTGAGGTGCAGGGCGTTGGCGGCGAGGGTGGCCATCGTGACCGCACCGAGCGAGACCCGGACGGCGGCGGCGACGAGCAGCCGGTGGTGCAGGATCGAGAACGCGAGCAGCGCGCCGGCCTCGCACGCGACGGCGACGGCGACCCACATCGGGTCGGCGCCGATCAGCGCCGCGCCCGCGTCCTTCACCGTCGGCCAGACGATGACGATGCCGGTCGTGATGGCCGCCGCCACGACCAGGGCGGTCGCGATCCGCAGCAGTCTGCGGGTGCGCGGGGAGGCGCCCGTCAGTCCCGTCGACGCAGTCGTCACGGTGGCGCTCACCCCTCCAGTGTCCTCCTGGTCGGACGTTCACCGATGGGTGACCGATCACGTCCGGCCGCACGCGTGGCCGCCACCGGAGATCACCCGACCGGTGATCGGCCGGCGACGAGCGGTCTCCGTGTGCCGCGGTGACATGCTGCCCGATGACCTCGGGGCACCGACCGCGCCCCCGTCTCGTCGGGGTCACATCGAGGTCACGCCGAGGAGGAGCCGCCATGACCCGCCGCGTGGACAGCGACCTGTTGCTGGTCGGGAGCCTGCCCGTCGACTCGACCGACGAGGGGTTCCGGCGGGGCGCCGAGCTCTTCGCCGACCGGGTGGCGGCGCTGCCCGACGGCGAGTCCGGGCCCCGGGGCGCCTGGGTCGGCTACGACCGCACCACGCTGCTCGAGCCGCACCCCGACATCACGGTGCTCGCCCCGACCGCGTCGCCGACGGGGCGCGCCCGGCACGCCTACGAGACCGCGCGTCTGACCGTCCGTGAGGGCGTCGGCTCCCTGCGCTTCGACGCCTGGCCGCGCGTCGCCGAGACGCTCGCCTCCTACGAACGGTTCGCCGCCCTCCGCGCCGAGGGCGTGATCCCGCCGCACCTGCGCTTCCAGGTCGGCCTGCCGTTCCCGTCGAGCGTCTTCACCGGAGCGTTCAAGGACGCGTACGCCCGGGACTGGGTGCTCGTCGGGCCGGCGCTCGAGGACCTCTGGGCGCGGGCGGTCGACGAGCTGCTCGCCGTGATCCCGGCGGCGGACCTGGCCCTGCAGTGGGACCTCGCCTACGAGGTGATCGACATCGAGGGCGTCGTCGGCTGGACGGAGGGGGACGCGTGGGAGCGGTTCGCCGGTCCCTGGTCGCGCCTGGCCCCGCGGGTGCCCGAGGAGGTCCTCTTGGGCCTGCACCTCTGCTACGGCACGTTCCCCGAGTGGCCGATGTTCGAGGCGCGCGACATGGACCTGATCGTGCGGATGGCCAACCACGCCGTCGCCCACGCCGGACGCCCGCTGGACTGGGTGCACCTCGCGGGCCCGCGCTACCTGCGCAGCGAGGACGACCGCTTCTTCGCGCCGCTGGCCGACCTCCGGGCCCCCGAATCCCGGGTCTTCCTCGGGATCGTGCTGCCCATCGACGGCGCCGACGGGCTGCGCCGACGGCAGGCCACGGCGTCGCGGCACCTCGCCGACTTCGGCGTCGCGCAGTACTGCGGCATGGGTCGGCAACGTGGCGAGGATCCCGCGGCGACGCTGCGCGAGCACGCCGCGGTGGTGGCCGCCGTCCGCGGTTGAGGGGCAGGATCGGACCCCGTGGTCGGCATCGTGGAGGTGAGCCCGCGCGACGGGCTCCAGAACGAACGGGCGCTGCTGGAGACGGGCGCGAAGATCGAGCTGATCGAGCGGGCGGTGTCCGCGGGCGCCCGGCGCATCGAGGCCGTGTCGTTCGTGCACCCGAAGCTGGTGCCGGCGATGGCCGACGCGGAAGCGGTCATGGAGGGCCTGCACCGGGCCGACGGGGTCTCCTACATCGGGCTCGTGCTCAACCGGCGCGGCTACGACCGCGCCGTGCAGGCCGGGGTCGACGAGGTCAACGTCGTCGTCCCGGCGTCCGACGGGTTCGCCGAGGCCAACCAGAACTCCACGACCGAGGCGCTGACCGAGGTCGCCGAGGAGGTGCTCGCCGAGGCTGCGGGGCGCGACCTGTTCGCGTCGCTGACGATCGCGACGTCGTTCGGCTGCCCGTTCGACGGCGAGGTCGACCCGGACCGCGTGGTCGAGGTCGCCCGCCGCGGCGCGGCCGCCGGGGCGAAGGAGATCGCGATCGCCGACACGATCGGCGTCGGGGTGCCCACCCAGGTCCGGACGCTGCTCGACGGGGTGCGATCGGTCGCCCCGGACGCGCTGATGCGCGCGCACTTCCACAACACCCGCAACACCGGGTTCGCCAACGCCGTCGTCGCGCTCGAGTGGGGCGTCGACTGGCTCGACTCGTCGGCCGGCGGGATCGGCGGCTGCCCGTTCGCCCCGGCGGCGACGGGCAACATCGCCACCGAGGACCTCGTCTACCTGCTCGACCGGATGGGCCACCCCACCGGTCTCGACCTGGACGCGCTGCTGCCGATCGCGGGCTTCCTGTCCGACCAGCTCGGCTACACCGTCCCCGCCCTCCTGCCGCGCGCCGGCACGTTCCCCTCCTGAACCCCACGGAGAGTCATCCATGAGCGAGCTCGAGCAGCTGTCCATGCTGATCGGCGGCAGGCCGACCGGCGCGATCTCGGGGAGGACGTTCTCCTCCGAGAACCCCTACACCGGGCAGGCGTGGGCGGAGATCCCCGACGGCGGGACCGAGGACGTCGACGCCGCCGTCGGCGCCGCGCGGGCCGCGCTGGACGGCGAGTGGGGCCAGATGACGGGCTTCGCCCGCGCCGCGCGGCTGCGCCGGCTGGCGGAGCTGATCGGGGAGAACGCCGAGCGCCTGGCCCGCCTGGAGGTCAACGACTCCGGCAAGCTCTACCGCGAGATGCTCGGGCAGCTGCAGGGCCTCGGCGGCTGGTACCACTACTACGCGGGCCTGGCCGACAAGATCGAGGGTGCGCAGATCCCCTCGCCGAACCCGAACTACCTCGTCTACACCCGCCGCGAGCCCGTCGGGGTCGTCGCGGCGATCACGCCGTGGAACTCGCCGCTGCTGCTGATGAGCTGGAAGGTCGCGCCGGCGCTGGCCGCGGGCTGCACCGTCGTGATCAAGCCGTCGGAGCACGCGCCGGGCTCGACGCTGGGGTTCGCGGAGCTGATCTCCCAGGCCGGGATCCCGGACGGCGTGGTCAACGTCGTGACCTCCTCCACCGGTGCCGCCGGCGCCCATCTCGCCGCGCACGAGGGTGTCGACAAGGTCGCGTTCACCGGGTCGACGGCGACCGGGCGCAAGGTGGCCGCGGCGGCCGCCGAGAAGCTGCACCCCGCGACGCTCGAGCTGGGCGGGAAGTCGCCGCAGGTCGTGTTCCCGGACGCCGACCTGCAGGCCGCCGCCAACGGGCTCGTGGCCGGGGTGTTCGCCGCGACCGGGCAGACGTGCATGGCGGGCTCGCGGCTCGTGGTGCACGAGGACGTCCACGACGAGCTGGTGCGGCTGGTGGCCGAGCGGGCGTCGCAGATCAAGCTCGGCGACCCGTTCGGCGCGGACACCGAGATGGGTCCGGTGGCCAACAAGATGCAGTACGAGAAGGTCGTCGGCTACCTCTCCACGGCCCGCGACGAGGGCGCGACGGTGGCGTACGGCGGCGTCGCCGACGAGGGGCTGGGCGGCTACTTCGTGCAGCCGACCGTGCTGTCGGTGAAGCCGACCGACACCGTCTTCCGCGAGGAGGTGTTCGGCCCCGTGCTCGCCGCGGTGACCTTCACCGACGAGGACGACGCGATCAAGCTCGCCAACGACACCCCGTACGGGCTCGCCGGGGCGGTGTGGACCAAGGACGTGCACCGCGCGCACCGGGTGGCCGCGAAGATCAAGGCCGGGTCGGTGTGGATCAACGCCTACCGCGTGGTCGCGCCGAGCGTGCCGTTCGGCGGCTTCGGCGACTCGGGCATCGGCCGCGAGAACGGTGTCCACGGCATCGACGCCTATCTCGAGACCAAGGCCGTCTGGGTGGAACTGACCGGCGGCACCCGCGATCCGTTCACGTTGGGCTGACGTTTCTATGTGAGTGAAATTCTGGGCTATAGCCCAGAATTTCACTCACATAGGCCGTTCAGCCCAGCTCGCCGCGCGAGAAGTCGGCGACGAGGCCCGGCGCCGCCGCGTCGAAACCGGCGACGTCGAGCATCCCGGGATCGGCGGGGTCGGCGACCGACACGTCGTTCGCCGTCATCCCGACCACCACGAGCCGCGCCGGGATGCCGGACCGCTCGCGGTAGCGCACGAGCGCCTGGTGCGGGTGGATCGCCCCCGCCCACGTCTCGTTGTCGGTGACCACGACGAACGTGTCGACCTCGCGGCCCTGCTCCGCCGCCCACGTCATCGGCAGCGAGCAGTCCGTACCGCCGAAGGGGAGGTCGGCGACCGCCCGCACGGCGTCGTCGAGCCGCTGCCGCGGGCCGATCGCGAGCTCGCGCAGCGCCGCCCGCCACGACCCGTCGGCCGACGTGAACCCGACGCACGTGACGTCGGGCTCGGTGGCCATCGTGACCAGCGCGAGCGCGGCGGACGCCTCGCGCGGGGTGAGCGGGAGCCCGCCCACCGAGCCCCAGCCCATCGACCCCGAGACGTCCAGCGCGACGAGCGTCCGCTTCCCGGCCGGCTCGACGGCGCCGAACGCCGCGTAGAACGCCGCGTCGAGGGCGTCGACGATCTCCCGGACCGGCGTCCACTGCCCCGACCCGCGCAGCCCCCGCCCGGAGGCGTAGGTGCGCAGCGCGAGCAGCACGGCCATCGGGTGCACCCGGCCCCGGCGCAGCCGCGCGGGGTCGGCGAGCTGCGCGGCGACGCTCCGGCGGGTCTCGCCGGTCAGCACCCCGAGCCGGGTCAGCCGCGGGAGCTGGCGCATCAGCGCGGTCGGCGGCAGCCCGCCCGCGAGCAGGGCCCGCCACACGTCCGGCTCGCGCAGCGCCGCGTCCGGGAGCATCTCCCAGGACAGGCGGTGCTCGGCCACCAACCGCGTCCACGCCGCCGGCGTCGTCGCCAGCTGGGCCGCCGCGAAGCCGTGCACCACCGCCGGGGCGTCGTCGGCGAGCTCGCCGGTGACGATCCAGCGGAACAGCGCCCGCCGGGCCGGCTCGCTCACCGCGGGGTGCGCGAGACGCAGGAGGTCGCGGTGGGTCCAGCCCTCCCGCTGCCGGTACTTCACCGCCTGGAACGCGACGTCGTCGACGCCCGGGGCGGTGTACCAGCGCCCGACCGCCCGGCGCAGGCCGCGGCCCCAGCCGCGGAACTGCTCGACGTAGCGGGCGAACAGGAACAGGTGGGTGCCGGTGCGGCACACCGTGGGCAGCGCGTCGAGCGCCGCCCGGCGGCCCGCGTCGTCGCCGAGCGCCGTCGCGGCGGCCAGCGCGAGGACGGCGGGGTTCTGCCGCGGCGCGCGGCCGGCCGTCGAGATCGTCACGACCTCCTCGACCAGCCACGACGCGCGCTCGCGCGCGGCGGTGAGGACCACGGAGGCGTTCTGCGCGGTCAGCTCCCGGGCGGTCGCGTAGTAGGTGCCGCCGTCGGTGCCGAGGGTCAGGAAGCGTCGGACGCGGGCGGCCTCGTCGAGGGCGAACCCGTGGCCGCCGGCGGCGTTCGGGATCTGGCGGTCGTCGGCGGGCTCGCTCTGCGGAGTGGCACGCGTCGAGACCGTGCGCAGGACATCCATGGGTCGTCCTCCCCTCTCGGGAGATCGGTGTGTGACGGGGGACGGGCGTGGCGTGACCGCCGGATACGTCGCCGGCCGCATCGGTCGGCGACGCCCCCGGAGTCGAACCGGGAATCGCCGGATGACCGACGGTCTCCGGCCCGTCCCCGTTGGGAGAATGGGCGCGAGAACGGGACGTGTGGGTGACCGCCGCCATTGTTGGTGCTCTGCCGCTTGAGCTACGCCGGGACGTCCCGGCGGCGGGACTCGAACCCGCAACCTCCCCATTCGAGTGGATGAGCGACCGTCTCCGGCCCGTTCTCGCGGTGGGGACGCTAGCCCCGACCCCGCCGCCCCGTCCTCCGAATTTCGCCCGGTGGTCCGTCCGGCCCATGTGAGTGGAATTGTGGGCTATAGCCCACAATTTCACTCACGTGGAGGCCTGGCGCTCCAGCAACGGGTCGAGGCGGAACGGGACGAGCTGGCGCATGACGAGCGCGGTGGACGTGCGCTCGACGCCCGGGACGGCGAGCACGCTGCCGGCGATCGTGTACAGCGCGTCGGCACTGCGGGCGACCACCTGCACGAGCAGGTCGTCGTCACCGGCCAGCCCCACGACCTCGACCACCTCCGGGATGCGGGCCAGCGCCTCGGTCACCTCGGCGAGCCGGCGCTGGTCCACGCGCGTCGTCACGTACGCGCGCAGCGGGTGGCCGAGTGCGGCCGGATCGATGCGCCGCGCGAAGTCGCCCAGCACACCCCGGCTCTCCAGCCGGGTCAGGCGCGCCTGGACGGTGTTGCGCGCCAGCCCGACGCGTTCGGCGAGCGCGACGACCGTGGCGCGCGGCTCCGCACCGAGGGCCTGCAGCAGGCGGGCGTCGACCGCGTCGACGGGTTCCATCCTGCTCACTCCCCACGGCCGCCGGCACGGACGAGCTGATCATAGTGCTCACCGCGTCCGGTACCGCTTGCGCAGTTCGACCCCATGACGAACGCTTCGGGCACCGATCTGGACCCGGAGGGCATCGATGACGCAGACCCGCCACGCACCCGCGCCACCGACCGGCGAGGAGCCGGACCGGGAGGCGCTGCAGGCCGTGGAGGACCGGGTGCTCTGGCTCGCCACCGCGATCGTCGACCACGCCAACCGCGTGCGCCCCAACGCGAGCGGGCTGAAGGTCGGCGGCCACCAGGCATCGTCGTCGTCGATCGTCTCGATCATGACCGCGCTGTGGTTCCACACGTTGCGCCCCGAGGACCGGGTGTCGGTCAAGCCGCACGCCTCGCCGGTGCTGCACGCGATCAACCACCTGCTCGGCGAGCTCGACGCGTCGTACCTGACGACCCTGCGGGAGGCCGGCGGACTCCAGGCGTACCCCTCGCGGTCGAAGGACCCGGACCCCGTCGACTACTCGACGGGCTCGGTCGGCATCGGCGCCACCGCCCCGATCTGGGGCACGATCGCGCGGCGCTACGCCGAGGGGCTCGGGGGCTCGGCGGGGACCGGCCGGCAGTTCTCGCTGGTCGGCGACGCGGAGCTCGACGAGGGCGCGGTGTGGGAGGCCGTCCTCGACCCGATGGTGCGCGAGCTCGGCGAGGTCTGCTGGATCGTCGACTTCAACCGGCAGAGCCTCGACCGGGTCGTTCCGGAGATCTCCGCGACGCGGTTGCACGGGCTGTTCTCGGCGGCCGGGTGGCAGGTCATCACGGTCAAGTACGGGCGCCTGCTCGCCGACCTCTACGCCCGCCCCGGCGGCGACGCGCTGCGCCGGCGCATCGACGAGATGACCAACCCCGAGTACCAGCGGCTGCTGCGCTGCACGCCGCTGCAGCTGCGCGAGCGCCTGCCCGGCGACGGACCGGAAGGCGAGGCCTTGGCCGCGCTGCTCCGCGACGTCGACGACGGCGCCGTGCACGCGGCCATCCGCAACCTCGGGGGCCACGACCTCGGCGCGCTCGCCGACGCCTACGACGCCATCGACGACACCCGCCCGACGGTGATCTTCGCCTACACCGTCAAGGGCTACGGCCTCGCGACCCAGGGCCACCCGCAGAACCACTCCAGCCTGCTCACCGAGACCCAGATGCGCGCGCTCGCCACGGGCCTCGGCACCGACCTCGACGACCCGTGGGCCCCGCTGCCCGACGGCCCGGCCGCCGACCTGTGCCGCGCGACGGCCCAGCGGCTGCGCCGCCGGCCCGTCACCCCGGTCGCGCCGCCCGCGGTCCCCGAGGACCTCGAGCGCACCCCCACCGGCACCGGCCACACCCAGCAGGCGCTGGGCCGGGCCCTGCTCGACCTCACCCGCACCGCCCCCGAGGCCGCCCGCCGCGTCGTCACGGTCAGCCCGGACGTCACGTCGTCGACCAACCTCGGCGGCTGGCTGAACAAGGTCGGGTCGTGGTCGGCGCACGAGCGCCGCGACTGGTTCGCCGACGACGCCGAGACGATCCTGCACTGGCACGAGCTGCCCACCGGCCAGCACATCGAGCTGGGCATCGCCGAGACGAACCTCGTCGGGCTGCTCGGCGAGCTCGGCGCCACCTGGTCGCGCTGGGGCGAGCCGCTGCTGCCGATCGGGGTGCTCTACGACCCGTTCGTCTCCCGCGCGCTCGAGCCCTGGGCGTTCGGCATGTACGCGGGCGGCCAGTCGATCCTCGTCGGCACGCCGTCGGGGGTGTCGCTGGCGCCCGAGGGCGGCGCCCACCAGTCGATCACCACGCCGTCGATCGGGCTGGAGCAGCCCGGCTGCGTGGCCTTCGAGCCCGCCTTCGGCGTCGAGGTCGGCTGGTGCCTGCTCGACGGGCTCGGCCGGTTGGGGCGTCCCGGCGGCTCGTCGACCTACCTGCGCCTGTCCACCGTGCCCGTCGACCAGAGCCTCGCCGCCGTCCCGTCCGACCCCGCCGCCCGAGCGCAGCGCCGTCGCGAGGTGGTCGCCGGCGCCTACCTGCTGCGCCGCGCCGCGGGCACCCCGCAGGTGACGATCGCGGTGATGGGCGCGCTGGTCGGGCAGGCGGTCGCCGCCGCCGAGCGGCTCGCGTCCCAGGGCGTCGGCGCCGACGTCGTCGTCGTCACCAGCCCGGACCGGCTCTTCCGCGCCCTGCGCGCCCGCACCGCCGCGACCGGGCCCGCCGAGCCCGCCCCGAGCTGGATCCTCGACGCGGCCTTCCCCGCCGACCGGGCGGCGAAGCTCGTGACGGTGCTCGACGGGCACCCCCACACGCTGGCGTTCCTGGCCTCGGTGCACGGCGGCCGCGCGGCACACCTGGGCGTCACCGACTTCGGCCGGTCCTCGGACCTCCTCGACTCCTGGGCCCACCACCGCCTCGACGCCGATGCGATCGTGGCCGCGGCGCTCGCCTGAGTGTCAGCGGTGGGCCACCGCAGACACTGGGCGTCCGAAACGCCACACGCTCGATGATGCGACACGCCGGCGAGTGGGCCGGTCGGCGCAGCGGGTACCTGGCGGGTTCGCCGTCCCCGACAGGGAGGCCCCGTGCTCGACTGGCTCGCGGCGCCGGACCACACGACCGCCCGGTGGATCGTCCAGCACCTCGTGGCGCTCGTGTACGTCATCGCGTTCACGGTCGCGCTCGCCCAGTTCCGTCCGCTGATCGGCGAGCGCGGGCTGACGCCGATCCCGCGGTTCCTCGCGCGCACGACGTTCCGGCGCCACCCCAGCCTGTTCCACCTGAGCTACTCGGACACGATCTTCCGGGTCGTCGCCGGCGTCGGGCTGCTCGGAGCCCTGGCCGCCCTGGCCGGCGCCACCGACGTCCTGCCGCTCGGCGCCGGCATCGCGCTGTGGGGCCTGCTCTGGGTGCTCTACCTGTCGATCGTCACCGTCGGGCAGGTCTGGTACGGCTTCGGCTGGGAGTCGCTGCTGCTCGAGGCGGGCTTCCTCGTCACGTTCCTGGGCCCGGCGGACGTGGCGCCGCCCCTGCCGATCCTGGTGCTCCTGGTCTGGCTGCTCTTCCGCGTCGAGTTCGGCGCCGGCCTGATCAAGATGCGCGGCGACCCCTGCTGGCGCGACCTCACCTGCCTCGAGTTCCACCACGAGACCCAGCCGCTGCCCGGCCCGACGAGCCGCTGGTTCCACCACCTGCCCCGCCCGCTGCACCGCGTCGAGGTGCTGGCCAACCACGTCACCCAGCTCGTCGTCCCGTTCCTGCTGTTCCTCCCGCAGCCGGTCGCGTCGGTCGCCGCGGCGGTCGTCGTCGTCACCCAGGGCTGGCTGGTCAGCAGCGGCAACTTCGCCTGGCTCAACTTCCTGACGATCTCGCTGGCCTTCGCGGCCGTCGACGACGCGTTCCTCGGCCGGCTGCCCGTCCCGCTGCCGGCTCCCGGCCCGCTCCCGACGTGGTTCGCCGTCGTCGTCCTCGCGGTGACGGTGCTGATGCTCGCGCTGTCGGTGTGGCCGGTGCTGAACATGGCCAGCGGCCGCCAGCTGATGAACGCCGGCATCACCCCCGTGCACCTCGGCAACAGCTACGGCGCCTTCGGGTCGGTGACCCGGGAGCGCGAGGAGGTGGTGCTGGAGGGCACGACGGACGCCTCGGGTGACGACGACGCGGTCTGGCACGAGTACGACTTCCGCGCCAAGCCCGGCGACCCGTACCGCCGACCGCCCCAGGTCGCGCCCTACCACCACCGGCTCGACTGGCTGATGTGGTTCGCGCCGATCGCGCCGCGGATGGCCCGCAGCTGGCTGCCGGCACTGCTCGACCGGCTGCTCGAGGCCGACCGCCCGACCCTGCGGCTGCTGCGCCGCGACCCGTTCGACGGCGAGCGCCCCGCCTGGGTCCGCGCGCGGCTCTACCGCTACCGCTTCACGACCCGCGACGAGCGCCGCGCGACCGGCGCCTGGTGGCACCGCGAGCTGATCGGCGACTACCTGCCCGCCCGGACGCTGGACCGCTCCTCGGCGGCCCCGTAGACCAGCCGCTGCGCCGACCGGATCCCCGCCCGGTAGACCGCCCCGAGAGGCCCGCCCCGCGCCAGCGCCGCCCGCGCCGCGTTCGCCCCGGGCGCCCCGTGGACGGCCCCGGCGGGGTGCGCGGTCGCGCCGGCGAGGAAGAGCCCGTCGACGGGGGTGTCGGGACGGCCGAGCCCGGGCGTCGGGCGGAAGACGAGCATCTGGTGCACCTGCGCGGTACCGGCCATGAGCGCGCCCCGGACCAACGACGGGTTGCCGGCCTCGAGGTCCCCGGGCCGCGAGACGGTCCGCGCGACGACCCGCTCGCCGAACCCCGGGGCGTGCCGCTCGATCACCGCCGTCATGCGCCGCACCTGCTCGTCGAGCTCCGCCTCGGTCAGCGTCCGGGAGTGCGGCAGGTGCGTGTACGCCCAGACGGACTCGGTGCCCGGCGGCGAGCGCAGCGGATCGGACAGCGTCATCTGCCCGAGCAGCATGAACGGGTCCCGCGGCACGCGGCCGGCGGCGAGGTCGGCACCGAAGTCGATCAGCCCCGCGGTGTCGCCGCCGAGGTGCACCGTGCCCGCCACGCGGGCCTCCGGCGCGGTCCACGGGATCGGCGAGGACAGCGCCCAGTCGACCTTGAGGATGGCGTCGTCGTACTCGAAGCGCGCGAGGTCGTCGACCATCCGCGACGGCAGGTGCTCGTGGCCGACGAGGTCGCCGAAGAGCACCGGTGCCGGCACGTCGGCGAGCACCGCCCGCCGCGCCCGCACGAGCCCGCCCGCCGCGTCGACGGCCCCGACGGCCCGCCCGTTCTCGACGAGGACGCGGGCGACGGGGCGCCGGCACGCGACGGTGCCGCCGCGCGCGGCGAGACGCGCGACGAGCGCGTCGGTGATCGACCGGGCCCCGCCCGCGGGCACCGGGAAACCGACGTCCTGGGCGAGCATCGAGAGCAGCCAGCCGAACGCCGTGCTGGCGGTCTGGGTGACCGCGAGGTCGGTGTGCAGGGCGTTCCCGGCGACGAGCACCCGGGCCCCCTCGCCGCGGAACTCCTCCTCGCCGAACCGCGTCGCCGGCAGCAGCATGCGCCGCGCCAGGCGCAGGGTGTCGGGGCCGCCGAGGGTGCGGATCACCGTCGCCGCGTCGCGGACGGGCGGGAACGGCCCGAGGAACGCGGCCATGAGCGGGTCGCGCAGCCGCTGCCACTCGTCGGCGAGCCGTCGCCAGGCGTCGCCGTCACCCGGCGCGAAGCGGTCGAGCGAGGCCGCCGTGACGTCGAGGTCGCGGGAGATCAGCACGCCGCGGTCGTCGGGGAGCACGTGGGCGAGCGCCGCCGGGGCGTGGCGCCACTCCAGGCCGTACGCGGCGAGGTCCAGGCCCCGCAGCACCGGGGACACGTAGCCCATCGGGTGGAATGCGCTGCCGAGATCGCTGCGCCAGCCCGGCGCGGTGATCTCCTCGGTGCGGACCGCACCGCCCGGGGCGTCGGAGGCCTCGAGGACCGTGACCGACCAGCCGCGGTCGGCCAGCAGGTTCGCGGCCACGAGCCCGTTGTGCCCGGCGCCGACGACGACGGCGTCGACGGTCTCGGTGTCGGTGGTCAGGGGAGCGGTCACGTGCCCAGGGTCCCCGGACGTCGCCGGTCGATGCGAGCCGAGCACTGCTGATGCGAGGAACGGTAGCGTCCGCGACATGGCCACGACCCTCCGGCTGAGCGACGACGAGTCGGAGTCCCTGCGCCGTCGCGCCGAGACGGAGCAACGGTCGATGCAGGAGGTCGCTCGCGCCGCTGTGCGGGAGTACGTCGAGCGGCACGATCACGATGACGACGTCGACCGGGCGGCGGCCTGGGTGACGACGGACTTCCGCGAGGCGCTCGACCGCCTCGGCCGGGCGTGACCCGCTACTTCACGCTCGACGAGGAACCACAGGTCCGAGACTTCAGACTGCTCGAGGCGGCGCTGGCCCGGCCGACCACGACGGTGATGGGCGAGGACGCCTACCCGACGGTGCCGTCGAAGGACGCGGCGCTCGCTTCGAGGATCGAAGCGCTCCTCTGAGCGACGGCGCTCAGGCCTCGAGAGCTTCGTCGATCTCCCGCAACCCCTGCGCGGCTCCCCAGAGGTGCTCCTCGGCACGACGACCGGTCCCCCGCAGTGATCGACGCCAGTCCGGCTCGTGGAAGCGGTCGAGAACGGCGTCCAGATGGTGCCGGGCAATGCTCCGCTCCCTGCGGAGCTGGGCCTGCCACGCCTCCCGGGAGGGCTCCGAGATCGTCGGCGATCGGCGCCGCAACGCCTCGAGCGCCTCCTCGTTGGCGCCGCCGTCCTCGGACCAGAAGCGCAGGACACGGCGGTGGCGCGCGTTCCACGCCGGCCACGCCTCCGGACGAGAGGACCACAGCAGCGGCCGTTTGGAGAGCTCAAGGACGTCGGCGACCCGGTCCCCTGCGGGGTGCAAGGCCAGCCATGGGGCCTCGACGGCGGGGACGTCGAGGACCATGAGCACCTCGGTGTCCTCTCCCGATCCGAGCACCGCGCCGGCCGCCCACAACGAGGCCAAAGGCCAGCCGTTCGGGTTGTCCGCCCGCACGCGCGCTTGCCTGCTCGCCTCCTCGGCGAGCTCGGCGAGGTGCCGCACCGCTGTCCCGTGCTTCATGGCCTCGCCTCCTGCCTCGACGCGGGCATGATCCTCCTGAGTGCTCCTTCAGGTCGACCACCACATCGACCGCGAGGAGCACCCGGAGCGATCATCCTCAGCAGGGGCGCCAGGTCCGCCCGCCTGGCGCGTAGCACCGAGGGCCGTTGTAGCCCGGGTATGCGCCGGCCGCGCCCGACGACCCGGAGCTCCGCCCGCTCGCCCGCGTGCTGCTCGAGTCGTCCGATGCCGACGCACGACGACGCTCCGCGGCGCGCTGCTCCCGGGCATCCGCCTCCGCCTGCGCCCGCTCGCGGTCCGCGACCTGCCGTTGCTCCTCCTGGCGTGCCGCTTCCTGCCGCGCCGCGTCCTCCTGGGCGCGCTGTCGTGCCGCCGCCTGCTCGCGCTGCCACGCGGCGTTGCGGCGCGCGAGGCCGCTGTCTCCCGTGGCGTCGTCGACAACTACCTGCACGCGGAGACGGAGGTTCTGCTGCTCGGACGGAGAGAGCGCCGCCCAGACCACACCGACGCGTGGGGCGTCGAACATCGCGAGCACCGAGCGCGCCCCGCCGGCGATCCGGTCGAGGTTCGTCGCCTGGGCCTCCCACTGCTCAGGCGTCAAGGGCTGAGTCGCGCCCGGCATCGCCAACGCCTCGACCCCCGCCACAGCTCCCGGGATGGTGCACTCGGCCTCGGAGTCGTACAGACCCCGCTGTCCAGCCCGCGCCTCCTGGTTCGCCGCGGCGATCTCGGCGGCGAAGCGATCGTTGCCCCCGACGGTCATCGGCACGCCGAGCCCTTCGCGCGCGAGGACCTCGTTGACGAACACCCCGTCGGCGTTGGTGACGGCGGCGAGCTCGCGGTCGTAGCGGTCGACGGTCTCCTCGTCGCGATCGAGGGTCACCGAGCTCCCGGCGGGCAGCAGTTGCTCGAGCCGCGCGGTCGCCTCGGGTCCGAGGCACTCGACGGGCTTGCTCGGGTCCTTGGTCTCGGGGGTGTCGACGTTGAGCAGTCGCACCCGAATCGTGCGCCCGTCGGAGATCGCGTCGAACGTGTCGCCGTCCACGACGCGTTCCACCACGACGGACTCGCCCGCCGTCGCGACGACCGCCGCCGCGGTGCCTCCGACAGCCGTCAGTGCGACCGCACCCGCCACCAGCATCGCCGGGAATGGCATCTCGTCCCCCTCGTCAGCGGCGCTGCACCACCGACGAGGTCTCGTTCGGGACGAACCGGGCGTTACGTCACACGGGCTAGCGTTCAGCAACGGATGGCGCACGACCGTCAGGTGATCCGTCCCGGTGCTCCGTCCACCCCATGACACGGGGTCGACGGAGCACCGGGAGCGATCATGCTGCTCGGGGGTGCCGCCGAACGCGCCGAACCCGGAGAATCCGCCCCATGAGCACCCGCCTGTGGCATCCGTTCTCCGACATGGCGGCCGTGGACGGCCATGAGTTCGTCGTCGACAGGGGCGAGGGTCCCTGGATCTACGACGAGGCCGGGCAGCGCTACCTCGACGGGTGCGCGAGCCTCTGGTACTGCAACGTCGGCCATGGTCGCCGGGAGATCGCCGAGGCCGCGATGGCCCAGATGACGAAGCTCGAGTCGTACTCGTGCTTCGCCGACATTGCGAACCGCCCGGCCCTGGAGCTCGCCGACCGCCTCGCCGCCCTCGCTCCCGTCGACGACGCGAAGGTCTTCTTCGGGTCGGGCGGGGCCGACGGCATCGACACCGCGGTCAAGCTCGCCCGCAGCTACTGGCAGGCGCGGGGCGAGAGCCGGCGCGTCCACGTCGTCTCCCGCGAGACCGGCTACCACGGCACCCACGGCTACGGGACCTCGATCACCGGCATCCCGCCGAACCGCGAGGGCTGGGGCGTGCTCGCCGGGGAGAACTCGGTGGCCCCGCTGCACGACCTCGACGGCGTCGAGAAGGTCTTCGCCGAGGTCGGGCCGGAGCGGATCGCGGCGTTCGTCATCGAGCCCGTGACGGGTGCGGGCGGCGTGCACCTGCCGGTCGACGGCTACATCGAGGGCGTCGCCGAGCTGTGCCGTCGCCACGGCGTCCTGCTCGTGATCGACGCGGTGATCTGCGCGTTCGGGCGGCTCGGCACCTGGTTCGGGATCGAACGCTTCGGCGACATCCGCCCCGACATGATCACGTTCGCGAAGGGCGTCACCAGCGGCTACCTCCCGCTCGGCGGCGTCATCGTGTCCGGCGAGGTCGCCGCGCCGTGGTGGACCACCCCCGGCGAGCGCACCCTGCGCCACGGCCCGACCTACTCGGGGCACCCGACGGCCTGCGCCGCCGGCCTCGCGACGCTCGACATCTACGAGCGCGAGGGGCTCATCGCCCGCGGCGGCGAGCTGGAGATGCCGCTGTTCGAGGCCCTCGCCCCGCTGACCTCGCACCCGTACGTCCACGAGGTGCGCGCCGGGTTCGGGTTCCTCGCCGCGGTGGAGCTGGAGCAGTCGGTGCTCGACAGCGTCCCGGACGCCCCGAACGTGCTGCTGCGCGGCGCACGGAAGGCCGGTGTGCTCGTCCGCGGTCTCGGCAAGGGCGTCGCGGTGTCGCCGCCGCTGACCGTCGGCGACGAGGAGATCGCCCTGCTCGCCCAGGGCATCCGCGAAGGGCTCGACCAGCTCCCCGTCGAGACCCCGGTGCCCGCCGCGCCCGGCGCGTGACCACCCCGGCGCCCGACGTCTTCCTCGCCGACTGCCCCGCGCGGACGGCGCTGGAGCTGATCGCCGACACCTGGTCGGTGGTGATCGTCGTGGGCCTCGCGCACGGCCCGCGGCGCTACACCGCGCTGCTCGAGAGGGCCGGTGGCATCAGCAAGAAGATGCTCACCCAGACCCTGCGGCGCCTCGGCGACGCCGGGCTCGTCGCGCGGCCGGAGACCCGCGGCGGCGAGTACCGGCTCACCGATCTCGGGGTGTCGTTGCTCGGCCCGCTGACCGCCCTGACGGCGTGGGCCGAGGAGCACGCCGACGAGCTCGCCTGAGGGAACCCCGGGGTTCCCTCGGCCTCGCCACCATCGTGGCCATGGACATCGAGACCGTGCTGGTGGCCGGGGCGACCGGCAACGTCGGGTCCGAGGTGGTCGGCCCGCTGCGGGGCGTGGAGGTCCGGGCCCTGTCGCGGCGTGGCACGCCGGTGCGGAACGCGGTACCGGTGAGCGGGGACCTCGGCGACCCCGCGGCGGTCCGGGAGGTGTGGCGGGGCGTCGACGCCGTCTTCCTGCCGGCCGGGCAGCCCGTCGAGCTCTTCGCCGACATGCGCGACGCCGGCGTACGCAAGGTCGTCCTGCTGTCCTCCGGCGCGGTGGTCGGCGGCGACCTCGACAACGCCGTCACGCGCTACAACGTCGTGTCCGAGGCCGCCGTGCGTGACTCCGGGCTGGCGTGGACGGTGCTGCGCCCGAGCGGGTTCATGTCGAACGCGCTGCAGTGGGCTCCGGTCCCCGACGTCGTGCGCGAACCCTTCGCCGACGTCCCCGTCGCCGTGATCGACCCGGCCGACATCGGCGCCGTCGCCGCCCGCGCGCTCACCGACCCGGCGCTGGACGGGCGGAGCCTGCGCCTCACCGGACCCGAGGCGACGCTACCCGCCGATCGTCTGCCCGTGCTCGCCGAGCTCCTCGGCCGCGACCTGCGCCTCGAGCCGGAGCCCGACGACGACGCCCGGACCCGGATGTCCGCCGCCATGCCCCCGCAGTACGTCGACGCCTTCTTCCGCTTCTTCCGCGGCGGCGAGTACGACGACGGGCACGTCACCACCGCCGTCCCCGACCTCCTCGGCCGGCCCGCCCGGACATTCCGGCAGTGGGCAGAGGTTCACCTGGACGCCTTCCGGCGCGAGACTGTCGGGTCATGAAGACCCGTGTCGACCTCAACGCCGACGCCGGCGAGAGCCTCGGACGCTGGAAGCTCGGGCACGACAGCGAGCTCATGACGCACGTGACCTCGGTGAACGTGGCCTGCGGCTTCCACGCGAGCGACCCCGTGACCATGCGCGAGTCGGTGCGCACCGCCACCGCCACGAGCACCGCGATCGGCTCCCACCCCGGCCTGCCCGATCTCGTCGGGTTCGGCCGCCGCCGCATGGCGCTGCGCCCGGACGAGGCCGCGCAGCTCGTCGTCTACCAGACCGGAGCCCTGCAGGCGACGGCGCGCGCGGAGGGCGCGGAGGTCGTGCACGTCAAGCCGCACGGCGCCCTCTACGGGATGGCGCTGACCGACCCGGAGATCACGTCGGCGATCACCGAAGCCGTCCTGCGCCTCGATCCCGACCTGCTGATCTTCTGGCTCGCCGGGCCGACCGCCGAGCTCGCCCGCTCGCTCGGCGCGACGGTCGCGCGTGAGGGCTTCGCCGATCTCGAGTACACCGACGAGGGCCACATCATCGTCGAGCCCGAGCCGAAGGCGAAGGATCCCGACGCCGTCGCCCAGCAGGCCGTCGACCTGCTCGAGGGACACGTGACGTCGACGTCCGGGAAGCGCCTCGACGTCGAGGTGGACACGATCTGCCTGCACGGCGACCGGCCCAACGCCGTCGAGATCGCCGAGACGCTGACGCGGCGTCTCGACGACGCGGGCGTCGAGCGGGTGCCGGCGGTTCAGCTGCTGCGGGGCTGATCGACCCTGCGCTCGTGCACGGGCGACCGGGGCGCGGGGACCGCGCAGTCGGCCGACACCCTGGCCACGAGCACCGCCGACGGGCGCAGCCGCATCTCCGCCCACAGCAGGCGCGCGTACTGGTCGACCTGGCGTCGGGCCTCGACCACGTTGCCCTGCGCCAGGTGGATCTCGACGAGGGACGCGTGCGCGGACTCCCGCAACGGCTCGGCCGCGATCGCCGCGTAGGCCGCGTCGAGGGCCGGGACGATGCGCCCGAGGCGGCACTGCCGGTGGGCGAGGGCCTCGAGGGCGTGGATCCGGACCTGACGGATGCGCTCGCGCTCGAGCAACAGCCACTCCTCCTCCCAGCCCGGCAGGAGATCGGCGACGAGATCGGCGATCGAGGTGTCGCGGGCCTCGAGGTCGCGGTCGGCGCGCAGCAGGCGGTCGGCCTGCGCGAGGCTGCGCTCCACGTCGACCTCGACGCCCTCGCCGAGGTGCACCCGTTCCCGGTCGGCGTGCACCAGACCGACGTGGGCCTGGCGGATGCGCCACAGCGAGGTGCGCAGGCTGGCCTGGGCGCGCTGGGAGGTCCCGTCACCCCAGAGCAGCTCCGCGAGCGGCGTCCGGCGCATCGGGGCGCCGGCGGTGGGCCGCGAGAGCGCCAGGTAGGCCAGCACGCGTTGCGCGTGCGCCGGCAGCATCACCTCCTGCTGGGCGACGTCGACACGGAAGCCGTTGAGGAGATGGACACGCAGGGTGATGGTCGGGGCCGTGCCTCGGCGACTCGTCGGCATCGCGCGTCCCCCGTCCGCTAACTCCGCGACTGTCTGATTATCGGCGGTCCGTCTCCCGGAGCGTCAATCGGTCATTGCGTCGAACGGGGTGTTGACGGCGTCGGGCACGACGCGGGCCGACAGTGCCGCCCATGCCATTCGAGATGTGGCGCGTGGTCGTGGTCCGCGCCTGGCGGCACGAGGCCGGGGTCGCGGTCGTGCTGCTCGTCGGCGAGCCGGGTGCGGCGGTGCCCGTGCGTCGCGTCGCGACGGGCTCGATCGACGACGCGTGCCGCTCGCTCGCCACCGTGCTCCACGAATTGACGGAGACGCCGACGGGCTCGACGACGGCGGATTGACGTCGGTGAGGACAGGCCCACCGGATGGTGCGCCGTGACGACCCCGGAGGGCCGGGACGAGGAGGACGGGCATGAGCGTCACGAGCGCGGTACCGGAGCTGCAGTCCCCGTTCGCGGGCTTCGCGGGCCTGGAGGTCC
Organism: Actinomycetospora aeridis; assembly: GCF_037400275.1. Classification (NCBI taxonomy): domain Bacteria; kingdom Bacillati; phylum Actinomycetota; class Actinomycetes; order Pseudonocardiales; family Pseudonocardiaceae; genus Actinomycetospora; species Actinomycetospora aeridis. The sequence goes on from NZ_JBBEGL010000002.1 coordinate 455,180, forward strand.
ACGAGAGTGCCGGGTCCCCGCCGGCCGCCCGCTCCGCCGGGGTGCTCGACTCGCCGTTCGACGCGGGCGCGCGAGAGGTCCCCGACCGCGGCGAGGACCTCGCCACCGACCTGCTCGACGAGCTCGCCGACGAGGAGTTCACCGACGCCGTGGCGCAGCTGGTGGACGAGGCCGCGGCGCTGCACCTGCAGGGTGAGACGTCCTGGTCGGCCACCGAGAGCACGCAGGGCGGTCTCCACGGCTTCACCGAGGCCGTGGCGGGGCGGGCGGACCGGATGCTCGACGGCCTCGCGGACCGCCTCGAGCACGAGGACCTCGCCGCCCTGCCCGCCCGGGACCTGGACTCCCTGCTGGAGAGCTGGGCCCCCGAGCCCGGGGAGTCCGGCGGCGTCGCGGTCGAGCAGTTCCTCGGCGGGCTGCTGAAGAAGGCCGGGTCGCTGGTCAAGGGCGTCGTGAAGGTCGCCAAGAAGGGGATCGCGGCCGTCTCGAAGGTGCTGCCGATCGGCGCGATCCTGTCGAAGCTCAAGGGCCTGGTCCGCCCGTTGCTGACCCGCGTCCTCAAGGCCGCGATCAACCGCCTCCCGGAGCCCGTACGCCCGATCGCCCGGCAGGTCGCGAAGAAGCTCGGCATCACGGCCGGCGAGGTCGCGGGCCCGGCCGAGACCCTGGCGGCGGAGTTCGACCGCCAGGTCGCCGACCTGGCCCTCGCCCCCGACGAGGCGACGGCCGACGAGCTGCTCGGCGAGGCCGCCGCCGAGGCGTCCGCCGAGGCCGCCGACGCCGTCGGCGAGCTCGACTCGGCCCGCCGGGAGCTGGGCCGCCGGCTCGTCGAGCTGCCCGCCGGGTCGTACCCGAAGCCCGAGATCCAGCAGTTCCTCCCGGCCGTGATGGCCGCCCTCCCCGTGATCAAGATGGGCATCTCGATCATCGGGAGGCAGCGGGTCGTCGACTTCGTCGCCGAGCGCATCGCGGACCTCCTCAAGGCGCAGGTCGGCGCCGGGCCGGCCAAGCAGATCGCGCGCCCGATCGTCGACGTCGGGATGAGCCTCATCGGACTCGAGGTCCCGGCCGGACAGGAGACCGAGGTGGCCGGGGAGGCCCTGGCCGCCACCGTCGAGGAGACCGCGCGGCAGGTGCTGACGCTCCCCGCCGCGGTCCAGGACGACCGGCTGATGCTCGACGCTGCCGTGCAGCAGTCGTTCGCCGAGGCCGCGGCCGCGCACCTGCCCGGGGCGTTGCTCCGGCCCGACCTGCCCGAGCGCGAGTCGGAGGACCCGGCCGGCGCCTGGGTGCTCATGCCCCGCGCCGCGGGCCCCCGGTACCGCTTCCTGCGCTACGCCCGCCCCCTCGTCGTGCGCGTGAGCCGCCCGGTGGCGCGCGCGGTGCCGTGGTCGGACGGCGGCACCCTCGAGACGCACCTGCTTGACCGCGGCGTGCGGCAGTGGCCGGTCGAGGCCGAGGCGCTCCTCTACGAGCTCCTCCCCGGCGGACACCTCGGCCACCTGCGGCACGACGACACCGCCCGCGGGGAGGGCGAGTCGGCTGCCGACGAGGTCGAGCCGTTGACGCCTGAGCTCGCCGGGCTGCTCCTGGGCGAACCGGGTCTCGGTCGCCCGGCCGGGCGCGGTCGCACCGCGGGCCGCGCGCGGCCCGCACCGGGGCGCCGGTTCGTCCGGCTGAAGCTCGCGAAGCGCCGGGCGCTGAAGGCCGCCGGACCCCGCGTCCGGGTCGGGGTCCGCATCGACACCGCGAGCACGCCGCCCCGGCTGCTGGTGTCCCTGCGCCTGTCCGAGCGGCAGGCCCAGGAGGTGCTGGCCATGCTGAGCCGGCCCGAGGGCCCCGACCTCCCCAGCGCCCTGCGGCTGCTCCAGCAGCTCCACCAGAAGGCGCTCGGCCCGCGGCTCGCGGAGGCCCTGGTCGCGCGGAAGCTCGCCGCGGACCCCGAGGCGGGCCGCGCCGCCGCGGCCGCGCTGACGACCGCCCTCGACACCGCGATCTCGGCGACGCTGCAGGGGCAGACCACCCAGTTCACGGCCGCCGTGCGCGACGCCGCCCAGGGCGTCACCGTCCGGGCGGAGTTCGCGGGCGTGACCGCCGAGAGCCTCCAGGGGACGCCGCCGGCGCCCACGGTGACCGTCACCCCCGGCTGGAAGTCCGGTGGCTGAGCCCCTGGCCGGGCCCTCCGCCGAGGTCCTGCGCGGACGGCTCGCCGCGGAGCTGCGGCACTGGCGCCGTGCCGCGGTCGAGCTCGGCGACCTCGAGATGGTGGCCGCACCGGCGGCGTGGGCGGGGCTCGAGGCCTACCTCGGAACGAGCGTGCGCACCGCCCTCACCGGCTCGGCGCGGTCGGTGGCCCGACGCGCCGACCAGCTCACCGCCCAGCTGCCCGCCGCGACGGACACCGCCGACCTGCCGCGCCTGCGCGGCCGCGTCCTGGCGTTGCGGCAGGCCTACGTGCAGGCGGAGACCGTGATCGACTTCTTCGGCGACGCGGTGAACACCCGGACCAACCCCCGCCTCGCGGAGGTGCTGCGCGGCCTCGACCTGCTGGCCGTCGACGCCATGGAGCGGGTCCTCGGGCCGCTCGGCATCCCCGTTCCGCCGGTGCTGGTGTACCTCGACAAGGGGCTCGGGGCGTCGATCCTGCGCTCGGGCGTCCGGTTGTGGGACGCGTCCGTCTCGCCCGCCGCCGCCGTCAAGATCACCCGGCACAACCTGCTCCGACCGACCTCGCTGCTGCACGAGTGCGGGCACCAGATCGCGCACCTGACGGGCTGGACGGACGAGCTCGGGCGGGCACTGCACGACGTCCTCGCCCCGACCTCGCCGACCGCAGCCGAGGTGTGGCAGGGGTGGGCCAGCGAGGTCGCGGCCGACGTCGTCGCGTTCGTGCTGACGGGCTACGCCCCCGTCCCGGCGCTCGCCGACGTCGTCGACGGGACCACCGACGCGGTCTACCGGATGCCACCCGGTGACCCCCACCCCTTCGGTCTCCTGCGGGTCCTGTTCAACGCCGCCCTGTGCCGGTCCTGGTACGGCACCGGGCCGTGGGACGACCTGGCCCGCACCTGGATGCACCGCCACCCGGTGCACGCCGCCCCGGCCGAGGCGGCGCTGGTCACGCGGGCCTCGGCGCCGCTGCTGCCGCAGATCGTGACGGCCTGCACCGCGACGCCGATGCGCGCCTTCGGTGGTCGGTCCCTCGGAGCGCTCGTCGCCCCGCAGCGGGTGGCGCCCGCCGAGCTCCGCCGGCTGGCCGACGGCGCCGGGCCCGCGCTCTACACCTCGACCTACCTGCAGCGCCTGGAACCGATGCGGGTCCTGGCGTGGACCGTGCTGCGCTCGCTGCACGCCGACGACGCCGCCGACGTCGACCTCGAGGGCTGGCTGCGCCGACTCGGCCGCGACCGCACCCCCGCCGCCGCGTGATCACGATGAGACGACGACAAGGACCCGCCATGACTCCTCCACCCGACCCCCCGGGCGACAAGAACCAGATCCCCGGACCCGGTGAGATCGCGCAGGCCATCCACGCCTTGACGACCTTCCTGCGCAACGGCGCCGTCACGCCCGACCAGCGGCCGTTCGACAAGAGACAGCTGAGCATCGAGGCCGAGTTCCGCGCTGTCCTCCGAGGTCTGGGACGGCCGCTCGAGGAAGACCGGCCCGGCCGATTCCACTGGATCTCCCTCACGTCGGGACGCCTCGAGCTCGCCGCACCGCTTCCCCCGGAGATCACCGAGATCGGTGGCTACACGGTCCGGCGGCGCGAGGTCTGGCGCATCGCCGTCGCCGCGACATCGAAGGACCGGCGGGAGTTCGCGGACGGGACCATCACGGCCGTCGACGTCGTCCGGCTGCGTGCCTTCGACGCGTTCGGCGATGTGCGGCTCGTCGGCTCACCCGCGCCCCGGAAGACCTCGCCCTCGACACCGCCCGTCGTCCTCTGAGGAGAGACAACATGTTCCGGACGCTCGCCCGTCTGCTGTCGGTCTCGCCCTCCGACCCGCCCAACGCCGACGGCCTCTACACCGTTCATCCCCTCCAGCTGAGCCGCTGGCTCGAGGAGGCCTGGGCCCAGGGCGGTCAGGCCAACTGGCCCGGCTTCGCAACGGGAACACAGGGACTCCAGGAGCCCACCGCGATCACGGAGGAGACGGTCCGCCGCATCGCGCTGCCTGACGAGGTCAACGGTGGTCTTCTCGACGCCCTGCGCTCCGGTGTCGATGTCCCCGGTGAGTTCTCGCCGGCACCTGCCCGCGGAATCGGCGGCACCCTGGCGCTGCCGTGGGATCACCTGATCTACGCCTACCTGGTCGAGAGCACCGGTGTCGCGGAGGTCGTGCGTGAGGTCGTCCGCCGCTACGTCGTCGGGGAGACGCTCGAGGCGGTCTCGAACACCACCTACAGCTGGCTGCGGGCCACGGAGGAGCTCTTCTTCCGTGACCCGCCACTGTTCGCCGTCACGAGCACGGTCAGCGCTCTCCGCCCCGAGCCGGTGATCAACCGCCGCAACGCCTACTGGCGGATGTTCGGGATGGACCTCCCGCACGCGCCGGCGGGGATCGACGGCCAGCCGTGGAAGACCGACGTCGGCCCGACCGCGAACCTCGGCTTCACCGACGTGTGGGTCGAGTTCCTCCGGCAGGTCTGGCTCGCCATCGAGAACGACTCCAACGCCGTCGGTGCCAACCCGACGGACAGCTCGTACATCGCCTACCTCGCCCGCACCCTGCAGGAGATGATGGGGATGCGCCGGCGCTCGGGAATGCTCGCCCGCGAGGAGTTCACCTACGTCACGACGATGAGCTGGTTCCACCTCCTCGTCGAGACCGACAACCAGGTGGTCGCCGACCTCCAGGCCGGTGTCGGTGCCATCGGCAACGCTGCCGACCGGCTCAGTCGGATCGCCCAGCGCGTGGGCATCGCGCCGCCGCGACGGGCACGCGAGCTCTTCGAGCTGGCCGATCTGGTCTCCCCGATCCTGATCTTCATCGAAGCCGGGCGGTTCACCGACCCCGGAGACGCCGAGCTCCTCTATCGCCGCGGCTCCTCGCCGCCGGTGATCCGGGAGACCATGAACCGGCTCATCGACCTGTGGCAGTCGGCGACGGGCCAGTCCCTCAAGGACGCCGGCGTGCGGGTCAGCACCCCCGCGGCGCCGTCGTCGCAGCCCCTCCGGCTTCCCGACACCTCGTCACCGGTGTCACCCGTGTCGCCCGGGACCACCGCGTCCTCCAACGGCACCGGACCCCCGGTCGCGCCGGCGACCACCACCAACGGCGTCCGCCCGCCTGCGCGTCTCTGAGTCCAGGAGCCGATCATGACCCGACCGCTGACCTGGGACTGGGCCGAGTCCTTCGCCGCGCCGGCCGACGAGGTCCGGACCGTGCCCGAGACCACGTGGAGCACGGCGCCGAGCGTCTTCCGTCCCGCCGGGGAGGAGCCGGAGGCCGAGGAGCCGGAGGCCGAGGAGCTGGGCGAGGAGGGCGAGTCCGGGGAGGTCGAGCTCGCCGAGTGGGAGCTCGCCGCCTCGCCGGTGGAGGAGGAGGCGTTCCCGTCCGGGGTGACCCTCTCCCCGGCGACCGGTGCCACCGGCAAGGACCAGGAGCACTGGGACCCGAACGGCACCGGGCTCCCGCTGCTCGCCACCGGCTCGGCGGTCCGGAGCCGGCGGCTCGCACCCAACTTCACCGTCGGTGAGCTGGTGAGCAGCGGCGGCCGGGCCGCCGAGGTCGCCCGCATCTCCCCGGCCCTGGTCCGGTGCCTGCAGGCTGTCCGCGACCGCGTCGGCAAGCCCGTCACGGTGAGCTCGGGCTACCGGTCGTGGGCCCGCAACGTCGAGCTCTACCGCGGACGGGGGCAGACGCCGACGAAGAGCCGCCACTGCAGCGGGCAGGCCGCGGACATCAGCGTCGCCGGGATGTCGGGGCTCGATCTCGCCAAGGCGCTCCTCGACGCCTGCGGGCGCGACGTCGCCGTCGGGATCGGGGCGACCTACGCCCACGTCGACGTCCGGGGGACCTGGGCGCGGTGGTCGTACGCGTCGGGTGACGCCGCCCGGCGGGACATCGCCGCGATCGACGCGCACCGCGCCGGGGCTCCGGCGAAGCCGGCACCGGCACCGGGCCGCGTCTACGGACCCCCGGCGCCGGGAGCGGCCCCACCCTCCGCGGGCTCGCTGCGTGCCCGCATCGTCGAGGTCGCGCAGCGGGAGCCGGCGCGGTGGGGGACCCGCACGGAGACCGATCCGGCGATGACCGCCGTCCTCCAGGAGTACTACCGCGCCGTCCCGGACGTCCCCCTCCCGTCCGCGTCCGACCTGCAGAGCGGGTCCTGGCAGAGCGGGCACCCGTGGAGCGCGGTGTTCATCAGCTGGGTCATGAGGCAGGCCGGCGCCGGCCCGTCGTTCGTCTACAGCACCGCGCACCGCGTGTACGTCGCCGCCGCCAAGAAGAACGCCGAGGCCGGGGACACCGCCAACCCCTTCTGGGCCTATCCGGTCGAGAAGATCACTCCTGACCTCGGCGACCTCGTCTGTGCCGACCGGGAGGGCAGCGCGGGCTGTGGCGGCGTCACCTACGCGACGATCGACAACGGGACGGCCTGGCCGACGCACTGCGACGTCGTGACGTCGGTCGACCGCGCCGCCCGCCGGATCACCGCGATCGGCGGCAACGTCGGCGACCGGGTCAAGGTGAAGTCGTTCGACCTCGACGCGCAGGGGTTCCTGCTGCCGCAGCAGCCCGGCGAGAGGTGCCGGATGTTCGCCGTCGTCAAGGTGCGGGACGGCACGGCGACGCAGCGCGAGCTCGAGGACACCGAGCTCGAGGAGGAGGCGCTCGCGCGGGCCGTGCGCCTCAACTCCTCCTACTCCGGGGCACGCGGGTGGCCCGGTCACCGTGCCGCGGCCGGACTCCTCGGCGGCGCCTCGCCGACGAGCCGTGTCTTCGCGCAGACCGTCGCGCGCTGGCAGCGCCGACGGGGGCTCACCCCCGACGGTGTCGTCGGCCCGGACACCGGCGAGGAGGTGTCCCGCGTGCTCGGCGGCGTCGGTCACCCGCCGAGCGAGCCTCCGGGCTGATCCGCCCCGAGGCGGGCCACCAACGTCGTCGGCGCCACCTGCCGGTAGACGTCGGCGACGATCTCGCGCACCTCGTCCCACGGCGGCTCGCCGGACCGGAGGTCCAGGCGCATCGCGACCCAGTCGCGACCGCCGAAGGGCGGGCCGAAGAACCGCTCGGGGTCGGCGGCGACGAGCTCGTGGCGCGCGCCCGGCGGGGCCGCCGCCCAGAGGGCGACGTGCGGCTCGTCGAGGCGGTGCTCCGCCGGGTCGACGAACTTCACGAACGACCGGCGGCGCACGAACCAGGTCGGAGCGCGGTGCGTGGGCGCCTCGGTGACCTCCGGCAGGGCGAGGCAGATTGCCCGCACACCGTCCAGGAGGACATCCACGGTCACCCGGACCACGCTAGCGTGATCCACGTCACCGAGGAGGCGCCTTGCCCGTCCAGGACACCCCCGAGCCCGCCGCGCCGGCGATCTCGCTGCACGACTTCACCGACATCGACCACTCCGCCGAGGCGACGTACGTCGCGGCGCTCGAGGCCTTCGACCGGCTCCCGTTGCTGCGCGAGCTCAAGGCCCTCGCGATCGAGCGCACGCGGACCGGGCCGGGCCGTCACGTCCTCGACGTGGGGTGCGGGTTCGGCCTCGAGACCCTCCGGCTGGCGCGGCTCGTGCAGCCCGGCGGCGCCGTGACCGGGATCGACCTGTCGGACGACTTCATCGCCGAGGCCCGCCGCCGCGCCGCCGCGGCCGGGCTCGAGGTCGATCTCGTCCCCGGCAACGCGGAGGCGCTGCCGTTCCCCGACGACGCCGTCGACGTCGCCCGCGCCGAACGCGTGCTCATCTACCTCGACGCGCCGGACAAGGCGCTCGCCGAGCTCGTCCGCGTGACCCGTCCCGGCGGGCGGATCGCCGTCATCGAGCCGGATTTCGACACCAACACCGTCAACGTGCCGGACGCCGGGCTCGTCCGCGCCGTGCTCGCCCACGAGGCCGACACCGCCGTCGTCAACCCGCGCCTGGTGCGCGACCTGCGCGGCGACCTCACCGCCCTCGGGCTCACCGATGTCCTGATCGAGAGCCGGATGGTCGTGTTCTCCCCAGACCTCGCCGTCCAGTACTTCGCCGGCATCGGGACGGCGGCCGCGACGGCGGGCGCCATCGACGCCGCCGCCGGCCGCCGCTGGACCGACACCGTCGAGGCCCTCCACCGCGAGGGGCGCCTCTTCGGGGCGATCGGCTACTACCTGGTCACGGCGACCGTTCCGCCAGCCAGCTCTCGAGGGTCGTGATGTCGTAGGTCCCGTCGACGACGGCCTGGTCGTCGAGCAGGCGCCGGTGCAGGCCGATCGTCGTGGGCAGGCCGTCGACGCGGTACTCCGCGAGCGCCCGGCGGCCCCGGGCGAGGGCCTCCGCGCGGGTCGGCGCCCACACCGAGAGCTTGGCGACGAGCGAGTCGTAGAACGGCGGCACGACGTCGCCCGCCATCAGCGCCGTGTCGACCCGCACCCCCGGGCCGCCGGGGAGCTCCAACCCGGTGACCTCACCCGGCGACGGCATGAAGTCGGCGTCGGGGTCCTCGGCGTTGACCCGGAACTCGATCGAGGCCCCGCGGCACGCGATGTCGTCCTGGCCCACCGACAGCTCGGCGCCGCCGGCGATCCGCAACTGCTCGGCGACGAGGTCGAGGCCGGTGACCCACTCCGTGATCGGGTGCTCGACCTGGATGCGGGTGTTCATCTCGATGAAGTAGTACTCGGACCCCTCGACGAGGAACTCCACCGTCCCGGCGCCGACGTAGCCGACCTCGCGGGACAGGCGGACCGCGGCGTCGCAGAGCGCCTCCCTCAGCGCGGCCGACAGCCCCGGCGCCGGCGCCTCCTCCAGGATCTTCTGGCGGCGGCGCTGCAGCGAGCACTCCCGCTCGAAGCAGTGCACGACGTTGCCGTGGGTGTCGGCGAGGACCTGCACCTCGACGTGCTTGGGCCCCTGCAGCGCCCGCTCGAGGTAGACCGCGTCCGACCCGAACGCCGAGGCGGCCTCGCGCTGGGCCTCGACCACGACCTCGCGCAGCTCGTCGGCCGAGGATGCCGGTCGGATGCCCCGCCCTCCCCCGCCCGCCGACGCCTTGACCAGCACCGGGTAGCCGACCTCCTCGGCCGCGGCGACGGCGTCGTCGACCGACGCGACCTCGTCCGACCCGGGGACGACGGGCACGTCCGCCGACCGGGCCAGCGCCCGCGCCGCCGCCTTGTCGCCCATCGTCGCGATCACCGACGACGGCGGGCCGACGAAGACCAGCCCCGCCTCCTCGACCGCGGCGGCGAAGGCCGGGCGCTCGGAGAGGAAGCCGTAGCCCGGGTGCACCGCGTCGACGCCCGACGACCTCGCCGCCGCGAGCACCGCGTCGGCGTTGAGGTAGCTCTTGGACGCCGACGACTTGCCGAGGTGCACGGCGTCGTCGGCCATCCGCACGTGCGCGGCCTCCGCGTCCGCGTCGGAGTAGATGGCGACCGCCCGGATGCCGAGCTCCCGACAGGCGCGCACGACGCGCAGGGCGATCTCGCCACGGTTGGCGATCAACACCGACGAGAGCGTCACGTCTCCAGCTCGACCAGGTCCTGGCCGATCGTCACCTCGTCCTCGTTCTCGACGAGGAACGCCGACACCGTGCCCGCCGCGTCGGCCTTCACCTCGTGGAAGGTCTTCATGACCTCCACCAGGCCCACCGTGTCGCCCTCCGCCACCGACGCACCCTGCGTCACGTAGGGATCGGCATCGGGCGAGGGTCGGTGGTAGAAGACGCCGGGCGTCCGGGAGGTGATCTTGTGACTGCCCACGAGCGGGACCCCTTAGGAGAGCGCGGAACGGATGCGGTCGAGCGCGGCGTGACGATCCCGGCGGACCTGCAGCGCCCCGTCGAGGTCGACGGGCACGAAGCGCGTCTTGTCACCGGTCTTGGTCTGGGCCAGCCGGTCGCGGTCGACGGAGACGACGGTGCCGAGCGTCGCGTAGCCGCCCCCGGTGACGGCGTCCTGCAGCAGCACGATCGGCTCGACGCCGCCGGGCACCTGCACCGACCCGACGGGATACCCGCAGTCGGTGACGTTGGCCGGGTCGCTGCCCGCCCCGAACGGCTGCTCGCGGGGCACGAACTCCAGCTCGGCGCCGCGGAAGCGGTAGCCGACGCGGTTGGCGTCCGGGGTCACCTTCCACTCGGTGTCGGTGAACCGCGCGAGGCTGTCCTCGGTGAGCCGGTAGCTGTGCAGCCCGACCAGCAGGTGCACCTCCGCGGTCGAGGGGTGCACCGGCACGTCGGACGGGTCGAGCCGCCGACCGCCGCGAGGGTCGCGGGCGTCGGAGCCGAGCGCCAGCTCGTCACCCGCCCGCAGCGCCCGGCCCTCGAAGCCGCCGATGCCGACGAGCGTGTAGGTCGAGCGGCTGCCGTAGTACAGCGGCACGTCGATGCCGCCGGCGACGGCGACGTAGGGCCGCGCACCGGCGCGCAGCTGCCCGAACGACAGGACCGAGCCCGCCGACACCGCGACGGACTCCCACAGCGGGATCTCCTCGCCGTCGACGAAGGCCGGGATGTCGGCACCCGTGACGGCGACGACGGTGTCCTCGGTGAACTCGAGCGTCGGCCCGAGGTAGACGGCCTCGAGGGACGCGGCGCCCGGCGCGTTGCCGACCAGCGCGTTGCCCACGTGGTAGGCGAACGAGTCGAGCGCACCGGAGGGCGGGAAGCCGATGCTGTAGTAGCCGAGCCGCCCGGTGTCCTGGACCGTCGTCTCGAGCCCGGGGTCACGAACGATCACGCTCACCCGTACAGCACCTCCTTCATCGCGGCGTTGGTGCCGTCCGGGTCGGCGAGGAAGCGGCTCGGCGAGAACTCCAGCTCCGTGAACGAGTAGCGCCACGTCCCGGCGTCGACCTGGGCGCGCACGTCGTCGTACTCCTCCTGGTCGACCCGGCGGTAGTTGATGACGTCGCCGTGCTTGAAGAACACCACCGAGTCGTTCTCGGCGAAGTCCGGCAGGCGCTGCTCGCCGTCGAAGATCGGCGCGGGCGCCGAGCCGAAGAGCTGGTAGCCACCGGCGCCCTTCACCGGGTAGATCACCGCGAACGCCCCGCCGAACCCGAAGGCCCGCTCCGGGGTCTCGGTCCGCGGGCGGATGTACTTCGGCACCTCGACCTGGCGCTCCCGCGGCACCAGCTGGAAGCACCACGGCAGCCCGGGGACGAACCCCATCATCGTGACCAGGTAGGGCGACGCGGCGAGCGCGTCGATGAAGTCCTCGGTCGAGGAGTAGCCGTTGATCCGGGCCCCGTAGTCGAGGTCGGTGCCGTTCGGGTCCTGGTGGCGGTCGCGGAACTTCATGAGGACCTCGTGGGTCCACGGGTCGTTCAGCATGATCGGGACGTCGATGATGCGCGACGCGATCGTGAGGTCGTCGGAGAGCGTCCCGATCTCGCCCTCGATGCGCTGCAGCTCGCGCACGAGGTCGCGCGGGTGGATCCGGTCGGGGTCGACGCGGACCATGTACGACGCGTTCGACGGCGCGATCTCCTCGACGCCGGGGATGGCCTCCTCGGCCAGCCGGCGCGTGATCGCCAGCGAGGTGAAGTGCACCGGCAGGCTCATCGCCGCCGAGAGCTCGACGTAGACGAACTCGTCGCCGCCGTGGTCGTACCGCGTCTCGGTGTCCGTGGTGGCCCCGGTCATGCGATCACCTTGGCCGCGCCCGCGACGGCACGCCAGACCTGCTGCGGGGTCAGCGGCATGTCGAGGTGGGTGACGCCCCGGGCCGCGAGCGCGTCGATCGCCGCGTTCACCACCGCGGGCGACGAGCCGATCGCCCCGGACTCGCCGATGCCCTTGGCGCCGAGCGGGTTGGTCGGCGAGAGCGTGACCGTCTGGTCGAGCTCGAAGGCCGGCAGGTCGCTCGCCGCGGGGATCGCGTAGTCGGCGAGCGTCGCCGCCGTCGGCTGCCCCACGTCGTCGAACGTCGCGTGCTCGTAGAGGGCCTGGGAGATGCCCTGCGCGATGCCGCCGTGGAGCTGCCCGTCGACGATCTGCGGGTTGACGATGCGCCCGCAGTCGTCGACGGCGACGAAGCGCCGCACGGTGGTCCGCCCGGTCTCGGTGTCCACCTCGACGACCGCGATGTGCGTGCCGAACGGCCACGTGAAGTTGGGCGGGTCGAAGTGGTGGTCGGCGTAGAGGTTGGGCTCCATGCCCTCGGGCAGGTCCGCGGCGAGCGACGCCGCGCCCGCGACCTCCTGGATCGTGATCTTCGGCCCCGACGTGCCCGCCACCGAGAACTCGCCGCCGGTGAACTGCAGGTCGTCCTCGGACGCCTCCAGCAGGTGCGCGGCGATCTTGCGGGCCTTGTCGACGACCTTCTCCGCCGCCCCGTACACCGCCGACCCGCCGACGGCGAGGCTGCGCGAGCCGTAGGTGTCGCGGCCGAACGGGGCGATCATCGTGTCGGAGTGGAAGACCTCCACGTCTCCGGGGTCGATGCCGAGCGAGTCGGCGACGATCTGCGCCCACGCCGTCTCGTGGCCCTGCCCGTGGGGGCTCGTGCCGGTGACGACCTCGGCGCGCCCGGCGGTGGTCATCCGGACCGTCGCGGCCTCCCAGCCCCCGCTCTGCAGCCGGACCCCCGCGGCGACCTTCGACGGGGAGAGCCCGCCGGACTCGGTGAAGTTGCCGATGCCGACGCCCAGCTCGACCGGGTCGCCCGCCGCCCGGCGGCGCCGTTGTTCCTCCCGCAGACCGTCGTAGTCGACGAGCTCGAGGGCCCGGCGCATCGCCTTCTCGTAGTCGCCGGAGTCGTACTGCACGCCCGACGGGACGGTCCGGGGCTCGTCGAACGGCGGGTGCAGGTTGCGCAGCCGCAGCTCGGCCGGGTCCATCTCCAGCGCGCGGGCCAGGTCGTCGAGCACCCGCTCGTGGGCGTAGGCGGCCTCCGAGCGGCCCGCGCCGCGGTAGGCGTCGGTGGGCGTGAGGTTGGTGAACACGCCCTGGCACGAGAAGTCGTAGGCGCCGAAGTCGTAGAGCCCGCAGTAGGTGAACGCCCCGAACACCGCGATGCCCGGGGTCAGCAGCTGCAGGTAGGCACCCATGTCCGCGACGAGGCGGACCTTCATGCCGAGGATCTTCCCGTCGCGTGTCGCGCCGACGGTCATGTACTGGACCTGCCCGCGCCCGTGGGTGGTCGCGAGGTGGTGCTCGGAGCGGGTCTCGGTCCACTTCACCGGGCGCCTGAGCCGCCGGGCGAGGACGAGCGCGAGCGCCTCCTCGGCGTAGACGTTGAGCTTCGCGCCGAAGCCGCCGCCGACGTCGGGGGCGACGACGCGCAGCTTGGTGTCGGAGACGCCGCAGATCGCCGCGAGGATGTCGCGCACGAAGTGGGGCACCTGGGTGGAGGTGTGGATCGTGAACCCGCCGCCCACGGCGTCGGGGGTGACGACGACGGCGCGTGGCTCCATCGGGGAGGCCATCACGCGCTGCTGGAGGTAGCGGCCCTCGACCACGACGTCGGCCTGCGCCAGCGCGGCGTCGACGTCGCCGACCGCGAGCGGCCAGGTGTAGCAGTGGTTGGTGCCGAACTCCTCGTGCACCAGGGGGGCGTCCGGCGCGAGGGCGGCCTCGATGTCGACCACGGCGGGCAGCTCGTCGTAGTCGACGACGACGAGCTCGGCGGCGTCCCGAGCGGCCGCGGCGCCGGTGGCGACGACGACCGCCACGGCGTCGCCCACGTGGTTGACCTCGTCGCGGGCCAGCGGCTGGTGGTCCGGGACGAGGATGTCCTCGGTGACCGGCCAGCCGCACGGGATGCCGGCCACGAACTCGCCGGCGAGGTCCACGCCGGTCAGGACGGCGACGACCCCGGGGCGCTCGCGGGCCGCCGCGGTGTCGATCGCGGTGATCCGGGCGTGGGCCACCGGACTGCGCACCAGCGCGAGGTGCACGGTGCCCAGCGGGGCGATGTCGTCGGTCCAGGTGCCCCGGCCGGTGAGGAGGGCCTCGTCCTCACGGCGCGGGAGGCTCTGTCCGATGTGCGTCTTCGGTTGCGGGACGGTCTCGGTCACCGGGGGCGCTCCCCTCGACGGTGGTGTGGTGGCGGTGGTGTGGGTCACCGTGGACCGTTTGATCCGTTCTGGGAAGTCCCCGCGATCTCGCGCCGCACTGAGGACAGGACATCCTTGGTCCGACAGGCCCGGACGGGTGCTGCGATCTGTGACCGTGGTCACATTACCGCTTGTTTGCCGCGGGTGTCGCTGCCATCATCCCTGGTCGCCACCGGCCGCCGGGAGCATCCGCCCTGCTCAGGGCAGCCTTCACTGCGTGGCGAGAGGCGTCGTCGACCCGCCACGATCTACGCCATGACCTCGACCCAGAGCCTGCCCACGGTCCAGGGCTGTTCGGCGTCCTCCTGTGCCTACAACGAGGACTCCGCCTGCCACGCGGCCGCCATCACGATCGCCGGCGACAACGCCAAGTGCGGCACCTTCGTGGAGATCTCGTTCCGCGGTGGCGTGGACGCCAACGGCGTCGTCGGCGCCTGCCACCGCTCGGAGTGCAAGTTCAACGACAAGCTCGAGTGCACCGCGTCGTCGGTGCAGATCGGCTCCGGCAAGGACGTCGCCGACTGCCTGACCTACGAGGCGCGGTAGAGCTCCTCGAGCGGCGCGACCGACCCCGCTGCCCCCGCCAGGGCCTCCACCACGAGCCCGCGGACGGGGTCGGCGCGCAGCGTCCCGTCGGCGACGGCGAGGGCGGCCACGCTGTCGTCGTCGTCGACCAGGACCGTTGCACCGCGGGCGGCCAGCCCGGCGAGCGCTCCGAGCACGGCGCGCCGCCCGGTGTGGTCGAGCCCCTCGGTGACCCGGTCCACCAGCACGATCGCGGCGTCGCCGGCCTCCTCGAGGCAGCGGCGCCGCTCCGAGACCCCCGCCGCCGGGTCGACCGCGACCCGGCGGATCGCCGACGACGAGTCGTCGAACATCGCCATCAGTCGCCGACGCACGATCGGCTCGCCGAGCAGCACGGTCACCTCGGCCGTGGGCAGTCGCAGCGTCATCCACGCCTCCTCGTCACTGAGGGGAGGCTAACCTCGCTTGCCCGCCGGAGTCGAGGGCCGGGGTCCCGATCGCGTGGATCTCGTTCAGATGTCCGAAGGCCGCCGCGTGGCACACCACAACGCCGTCGCGAACGGCACCCGCACCGGATCGGTGCCCACCCGCCGCGCGATCACCGCCCGCGCCCGCCGACGCACCTCCGCCCGCTCCCCGGGCGACAGGGTCAGCACCGTCGAGTAGGTGCCCAGCATCGCCGCCACGTCGTCGGCGGCCATCCACGTCTCGTGACGGAACACCTCCGAGGTCCCGGGCCCGAACGGTGCGCCCTCCGGCAGATCGATCGTGAACCCGTCCTCCACGCCCGACGTGCTGTCCTTGTCATCGGCGCGCTGGACGTGCCGCAGCTCCGCCACCCACGGGGTGGTCGGGTCGGCGAAGCTCCACAGCAGGCCCAGGACGCCACCGGGGCGCAGCACGCGGGCGATCTCCGCGGTCGCCCGCTCCGGGTCGAACCAGTGCCAGGCCGACGAGGCGACCACGGCGTCGACGGAGGCGTCGGGCAGGGGGATGTCCTCGGCGGTGCCGGCGAGTGCCGCCACCCCGGGGCTGCGCGCGGCGAGCACCGCCCGCATCGCGTCGTCCGGTTCGACGGCGACGACGTCCGCCACCCCCTCGGCGGCCAGCGACCGCGTCACGAGCCCGGTCCCCGCCCCGAGGTCGAGCACCCTCACGTCCGGCGAGGGCAGCAGCCGGCGCAGGGCCGCCGGCACGGGCGCCGGGCGCAGGCGGTCGTACTCCTCGGCGGCCGCGCCGAACGAGCGCGCGCGCTCGGGACGGGTCACAGCCAGCCGCGCTTGCGGAAGACCAGGTAGAGCGTGAGCGAGACGAGCACCATGAGGCCGAGGGCGAAGGGGTAGCCGAGGTGCCAGGCGAGCTCGGGCATGTGCTCGAAGTTCATGCCGTAGATCGCCCCGATCAGCGACGGGGTGAACAGGATCGCCGCCCAGGACGAGATCTTCTTGACCTCCTCGCCCTGCGCCAGGCTGGTCTCGGAGAGCGTGCGCATCTCCTCGTTCTGCCGCTGGCCCACCAGGGCCGCGTTGACCTGCAGGATGTTGCCGAGCAGCTGGCGGAAGTTGTCGGCCGACTCGCTGACCTGCGCGGTGTGGTCGGCGACGTCGCGCAGGCCCCGGTGCAGCTCGATGCGCTCCGGGTCGTCGGCGTACTCGGCGAGCAGCCCGTCGAGGACCTCGCGCAGCGGGTCGACGGCGCGCTGGAGCTCGATGACCTCGCGGGAGAGCTGGTAGATGCGCCGCGAGACGCTCGGGTCGCCGCCGAAGACCTGGGTCTCGATCTGGTCGATGTCGTCGCGCAGGCCGAGCACCACGGGCCGGTAGTCGTCGACGACGCGGTCGAGCACCGCGTAGAGCACGGCGCGCGGCCCCTGGGCGAGCAGCTCGGGGTCGGCCTCCAGCCGCGAGCGCACCGACGACAGGTCCGGGGTCTCGGCGTGCCGGACGGTGACGACGAAGTCGCGGCCGAGGAAGAGGTGGATCTCGCCGACCTGGACGTCCTCCTCCTCGTCGACGTACCAGGCGGGACGCAGCACGACGAACTCGACGTCGTCGTAGCGCTCGAGCTTGGGCCGCTGGTGGGCGAGCACCGCGTCCTCGACGGCGAGCGAGGGCAGCGACAGCTCGCGGGACAGCCGGTCGAGCTCCTCGGCGTCGGGTCGCAGCAGGCCGATCCAGGCGAACCCCGCGTCGTCCTCGGGCGTGCCGTCCCGGTCGTGCAGCAGCGCCAGCGTGCGGTCGAGGGAGTCGGGCTCGCTCTCCCGCTCGCCGCGCACGTAGACGGCGTTGTCGACGACGGTCATCGGGAGAGTGTCCCGCGTCGTCGGCGCTAGTGCGCGAGCGCGACCCCGGCCGCCACGAGGCCGACCGCATTGGTGCCCAGGTGCAACCCGATCGGGGCGAGCACCGAGCCGGTGCGGTGGCGCAACCACCCCAGGGCGAAGCCGCCCAGCACCGTCACGGCGATGACGGCCAGCGCGGAGGTCCACTGCAGGGTCGGGGGCAGCGGCACCGCCGACGGGCCCATCGCGACGGTGAGGTGCCACAGGCCGAACGCCACGGCCGTCGTGCTCAGGGCGACGCGCGCGCTCAGCGAGCGCACCGAGTGGCCCTGCAGGACGCCCCGGAAGGCGAGCTCCTCGGCCAGCACGGTGCCCAGCGGGATGAGCACGAGGCCGCGCAGCAGTAGCGCGCCGGGAGAGGCGCCCGCGAGCTGGGGGTTCTCGAGCATCTCCGGGGCGACGACGAGCACGGCGCCGTAGCCGAGCACCGCGACGCCGATCGCCGCGCCGCCCCAGCGCAGCCCGGCGGCCCAGGTGCCGCGGCCGATGCCGAGGTCGGCCCAGGTCAGGCCGAGCAGGCGCGCCACGGTGACCATCGCCGCGACGCCGCCGACGTTGAAGACGGCCTTGAGCACCGGGTCGGCGGGCAGGGCGGGGAGCGCGAGGTTGCTCCACGTGAGGAGAAGGACCGCGATCACCGCCGGCGGGGCGAGGCGGCGCCAGTGGGAGGGCTTCCTGGCCCCGTCGGTGGTCGTGTCGGCCTCCGGGCAGCCGGGCGTGGCCGTGTGCTGGGGAGCGGTCACACCCCCAGCATGCCTGCCACCCTCTGCGTGTCCGCATCGGTCCACCCCGGGGGCGTACCCAGGGCGAGCCACCCGCCCACCATGACCTCCCGGTACTGGTGGCCGTGCCCGTCGGGCACCGACAGCGAGTTGGTGAGGTCGATGGTGACCTGCCAGAACGTCACCACGGGGTACCAGTCGACGGCCTCGGAGACGTCCCGACCTCGGGGTTCGGCGAGCCAGTCCGGCCGGTGCCAGAGCAGCGTCGGCGTCCACCAGACGATGGGGTCGGACGCGTGCTGCAGGTAGACCACGTGTGGTGGAGACCACACCCCTGCCGGGCGTGTCAGGTCCTCCGCGGTCGACCCGAACCGGACATCCCGGCCCCCGTCGACCACGGGCAGCACGGCGGGCGACCCGGGGTCCCGACGCGCGGTGAGCGCCGCGTGGAGGCGGTTCGAGTTCGGCGGCCCCACCCAGAGCACGCCGTCGGCCTCGGCCCGGGCCTCGTCGATGCTCGAGAACGCGGCCTCGGAGCCCTGGGAACCGAGGCTCTCGCCGAACACCAGCAGCCGCGGGCGCCGGTCGGGCGGCAGCTGCTCGACCCGGGCGTGCACCGCGTCGAACAGGGCCCGCCCCTCGGCCTCGGCACGTGACCGGTCGACGACGAACGACAGCCAGCTCGGCAGGTAGGAGTACTGGGTGGCGACGATCGCGGTGTCCCCGCCCCAGATCATCTCGAGGGAGTCGGCCACCGGGTCGTCGATCCACCCGGTGCCGGTGGTGGTCACGAGAGCGAGCACCGAGCGCTGGAACGCCCCGGTGCGCTCGAGCTCGGCGACGGCGAGCGCGGCGCGCTGCTCCGGGCCGGACGCGGACATCAGCCCGACGTAGGCGCGGATCGGGGGCACCGGGGCGCGTCCGGACGCCGCGCCGAGGTCGGCGAGGGTGCGCCCGCCGGCCACGAAGTCCTGCCCTTCGCGCCCCAGGGTGTCCCACCGCACGAGCGAGGCCGGCGACCCCGAGCGCAGCGGCGAGGCGGGCGCGACCACGCCGGGGTAGGTCTGGTCGTTGGTCGCGCTGAACGCGGCGTCGGCGGCGCGCAGCCCGGTGCGCAGGACCAGGGCGTCGATCACGGTGGCGACGAGGACGACCACGAGCACCGTCCCGACGACGGTCGCGACCTGCGCGGGCAGGTGGGCACGACGCCGTAGGAGGTCCGCGGCCCGGCCCGCGAGCCAGCGCACGCCGCGCCCGAAGCCGACGATCAGACCGGCGATCACGATCGCCACCGGCCCGGCGCGCAGCCACCCGTCGGTGGTCGGCTGGTCGATCCCCATGAGCGCCGCGACCTGCCGTTGCCACGCCGCGCCCGCGAGCAGCATCCACAGCAGCGCGACCAGCGCGGTGACGACGAGGACGAGCCACGTGCCCGGGGTGAACCACTGCGGCGTCGCGCGCTGCACGCGCCCGGTCAGGCGGGTCCAGCGCGCGGTGCGCCCGAGCAACCAGGCGAAGGCCACGCCCAGCCCGTAGCCCAGCCCGCCCGAGATGCCGGTGGCGAGCCCCTGGAAGAGGTAGTCCCGGGGGATCAGCGACGGCGTGAGCGAGATGAGCGCGAACGCGGTGCCGAGGACGAAGCCCGCCGGGTGTGCGCGCGGGACGTACCGGACGAGGGCGGCGATCCGCGGGGAGAGCAGCGGCGAGTCGCCGCCGAAGTGGTGACGTGCGCCCTCGCGGTGCCAGAGGTGGTGGTGCTCGAGCTCCTCCTCGAACTCCCGCTGGAACTCGGTGTCGAGCTCGGTGTCCGTACGGCTGTCGGTGTCACCGCCGGTGCCCGGAGCCGTCGTCCGGGTCTCGCGGTCCGCCACGCACCACAGCTTCCCGCGTCAGGCAAGGAGGAACACGCACCGGGCCGCGCGGTGGGCGTGATCTCCCCCGCCGTGTCCCCCGGCGTCGCCCCTGGTTCCCCGGACCGCCGCGTGGCAGGCTCTCCTGACCATGCCCGCGCTGCGCCTGCGACTCGTGGCCCGTCGCCACGTGGACCTCGCACGCGTCGCCAGCGCGATGTGCCGCCACGAGCGCTGAGACGCCTCCCCCATCCCTCACCGCCCGCCCCACGCCAGGGAGCCGTGCCGTGGCACAGCCGGCCGCGCAGCGCCAGCAGGATCTCGACGACGACGGCCCCGACCTGCGCTGGGTCCTCGCGGCCGAGCGCACGCTGCTCGCCTGGTTCCGCCTGTCGCTGGCGCTCTTCCTCGTCGGCGTGGTGCCGCTCGTGCTCGTGCCGCCCGGTACGGCGACGGTGCTCGTGACGGTGGTGTCGGGCGGGCTGATGATCGCGGGCGGCGCGGCGGCGGTCGAGGGTCTCCGGCGCTGGCGGCGCGGTCAGTCGCGCTGACGCAGCAGGTCCTCCAGCCTCGACGACGATAAGAGACCAGAACCAGGACGGCGCACGACGGGGAACAGCGTCATCACCGACCGGCAGCGACGCCTCACGTCATCGAGGCCAGGGAGACGACCATCATCCAGATGACCAGCCCCACGATGACGAGTCCAGCAACGATGATGCCGAGCGGCAGCGCCAGCACGCCGACGCCGGTGGTCGTGACCCGCCAGGCGCGCCCCATCCCTTCCCAGGAGCGGTAGAGCACCACCACGACGACGAGTTGGATCGCGAGCCCGACTCCGGCCCAGATCACCCCGTCGTCCCCTCCCGCACCGAGCGCGACCAAGAGGGCGACGAGCGAGACCGCGGCGGCCGTCCCGACCAGCCCCAGCGCCACGATCTGACTCGCCGGACGCTTCGAGTCGGGCGCCGGGCCGTCGCCACCGCCAGCCGCCGCCGTGAGCCAGGTCGTCTGGGGCCCGCCTTCGCTGAACTGAGCTCGACGCCGGAATCGATAGCTGTACCAGTGCGGACCACTCGCCTGCTGCTCCCAACCGTGGGCGAGCAGCTCGGTCCGAATCTCCTCCAGGGCTCTCTCTGCCCACTCACGGTCGGTGCCGGCCAACCCTTCGATGGCGGGACCACCGGCGAAGTGCTCGAACCCGTGTCTCAGGATCTCGCCACCTTCGACGTACGGCCCGGTCTGGTTGGCGACGAATGCTGCCCGCAGCAGGGCTGGGCTGCCCACGACGTTGCTCACGATCGACCGGCCAGCAGCCATACCCAGTTCACGAGCCTCGACGTGGAGCTCGTCCCATTCCGCCACGACCGTTGTCGGGTGTGGATCGCGCATCTGGCCTCTGAACGTCGCGACGCAATCGGTCAAGCTGTCGAGCATCCGACCGAGGTGCTGATTGAGCTCCGGAGTTCGGACAACAGAACCTTGGACGACGGCAATCACGTCGCTCTCCTCGGGGTGCGTGAGGAGACGCGCCATCCGGCTGCCCGCGTTGATGCGCTCCACGGCGTCGCGAGCTCGCTCACGTTCAGCAGGCGATCGGATTTCCCACACCGGGTCACACACGAGGCTCATGGACGTCGAACCGTCGTGCTCGAGGTCGACCTCGACGAGCAGACCGCGGTGACCGAAGGTGATGTCACCGTCCTGATCGATCTCAGGCTGCAGTCCCATGTCTCGCAGCGCAAGGCAGACCGTCTCGCGTGGCGACGCGGCGGGCAGGGCAGGGTGCGCGAGGATCTCGGCCTTCAAGCGCGCGAACTCGCTGTCGTCGATGACACCTGCCGCGCGCAACCGCCCGAGTTCAGAGAGCTTCTCTAGCACATGGTCGCTCATCGCGCTCCCTCCTCCATCTCTTGGATGAATCGGCCGCGACAGCCCGGGGCGACCTCCGACGCCTTCTGTCGAATTCGACCCAACACCTCGGGCGAGAACGAAGCGGTCGCCGTGCTGCGCTCAGCTCACGGGCCTCTTGAACCACCACGCGTTCCAGCCGGAATCTCCGCTGTGCCCGACCAGTTCGAACCCGTCGTCACCAAGCTGCCGCATGACGTCGTAGAGCGCCTCACCTGCAAGCTTCGACCACGGGGGCCGATGACTGAAGTAGACGCACCGATGCTTCCCTCGCCCAGTCCCCTCCCAGGAGATATGGGCAATCTCCCATGTGGTCACTGCCTCGACGCCTCTCCGCAGTTCTTCACATCGAATCGACCAACCGAACGACCTCGGCGCCTGGGGTGGTCAACCACGCGAGATCACGGGGAATGCAGTATGCCGCGTCTGTGATGCAGATCACTACGCACATTGAGTGAATGGATTAGGCCATACGGGTGGCGCGAGAACGAATTAACCAGTTCCATCGGCGCAGCGAAAAGACGCCTTGAGGCGGTCGTCAGGCTGCTTGGTCACGCGGCCCCACCGGACGAGCCACCGTCGACCCGCCGCTGAGAGCGATCTCGGGGCCGGGCGCATGTCGGAGTCGAGCGCCGTCGACATCAGGGAGAGGGCTATCTCACGAAGACGTCCTCGCTCTGACGGAAACGCTCCGAAATTCGAAGCATTCTCACGGAAGAGTCGCCCGACCGGCCCGGTCGCGGACGCGCCCTCACCGGTCGCGGGACACGTCTCCGCCCACGTCGCGCAGCAGGTCCTCCAGCCACCGCCCGACGGCGAGGAGCGCGTCCTCCCTGTCGGGGTGACCGATCAGGGCGAGCCCGAGGGGCAGGCCGTCCTCGTCCCGCGCGCCGGGCACGGCGAGCGAGGGCAGGCCGAGCAGGTGCCAGGGACGGGACAGGACGGGGTCGCCGGTGCCCTCGGTGGCGAGCGGGGCGACCCCCAGGGCGCCGGGGACGACGACGGCGTCGGCGTCGTCGAGCCGCGCTAGCACCGTGGCGCGCGTGGCGGCGCTCCGCTCCCGGGCGCCGGCCAGGACGTCCTCGGGGACCGCGCGGCCCTCCTCGAGCATCGCGGTCAGGCGCGCCCCCAGCCCGGGCACGGCCGGGACGACGCCCGCGGCCTCCGCCGCCATCACCGTGCGGTGGTCGGCGACCGCCACGCCCAGATCGATGTCCCAGGACGCGACCTCGGCGCCATGGTGACGGGCCCGCTCCACCGCCTCCGCATGTGCCCGGCGCATGGCCGGGGACACGTCCGCGACGTCGGTGCCGTCCCAGGCGAGGAGTCGCGGGGCCGCCTCGAGCGCCGGGGCGGGCGCACGGCCGGCGAGCGCGGCGCGGGCGAGCGCCACGTCCTCGACGGTCGCGGCGAACAGCCCGAGGGTGTCGAGGCTCGGCGCGAGCGGGTTCACGCCGTCGGTCGGCAGGGTCCCGCGGGCCACCGCGAGGCCCGCGACCCCGCAGAACGACGCGGGCCGGACCACCGAGCCCGCGGTCTGGGTGCCGACGGCGAGCGGCACCATGCCGGCGGCGACGGCGGCCGCCGACCCGCTGGACGAGCCGCCCGGCGTGCGCGCGGGATCGTGCGGGTTGCGCGTCGGGCCGGGATCGAAGCACGCGAACTCCGTCGTGACGGTCTTGCCCACCACGACGGCGCCGACGTCGCGCAGCATCCGCACGATCGCGGCGTCCTCGGTGGCCGGCGCCGCGTCGTCGCGGGTCGGCGAACCGCAGCGGGACGGGACGCCTGCGACGTCCACGATGTCCTTGATGCCGACCGGGACGCCCGCCAACGGTCCGGTCGTGGCGTCCGTCGGCGGGACCGGCGTGACCCAGGCGCGCACGTCGGCGTCGATGGCCGCGATCCGCCGTCGCGCGCGGGCGAGGGCGTCGGGTCCGCGCGCGTCGGCCAGCCGCCAGGGGGCCACGAGGTCGTCCACGGGCGAGGAGTCTGGCCCGCGGTGTCAGCCCACGGAAATGGGGAGCATCTTCGTCTGACCGAACTCGGGCGGCTCGTCGTCGGGGTTCGACTGCGGGACGCGCGTCGTCGGCGAGGAGCTGGACCGGCTCGCCTGCTGCGAGTCGGCACCCGACCGGGAGCCGTCGTCGGAGGTCGAGCGCTGCGGGTCGGAGTCGGAGGGTGAGTCGGACGAGCCGCCGGCGTCGCAGCTCGCCTGCCGGCCGCTGCTGTCACCGTCGCTGCGGCCGCCCCCGAGCCCGAGGTCGCCGAGCAGCCCGCCGACCAGGCCGTCGCCGGGCTCGCACGTCGTCGCGCTGCGGTGTCCCGAGTGGCCCGAGCTCCCGTGGCCGGAGGACGACGCGTCCCATCCGGAACCGGAGTCGTCGTCGCTGGGCGTCGCCAGCGCCAGTCCGGTGCCGGAGCCGGCGAGGGCCAGCGCGGCCGAGGTGGCCACGGCGCCACGCCCGAGGAGTCGGGGGATGGCGGGGGTGCGAGGTTCGCTACGGTGGGCGCCCATTCGAGTTCCTCCTCCAGCGCGACCATGGTGGTCCGGATGCAGTAACGGCATCTCGATCGCGTCCGCTGTAGGTCTCATTCCGGTCACGGCACAACTCGGAGTGCCCCGACCGGGGTGCTCCCAATCCCCTCGATCCGCAGGTCCGGGGAGTTCCGCGTGTCAGGGCCTGCTCCTAGGCTGCGGCGATGGCGGCGACGACGACGGCCCGCTGGGTCGAGGTGCACCCCCGCAACCCCCAGCGGCGGGCGATCCGCGCGACCGTGGACCTCCTGCGGGAGGGCGGGCTCATCGCCTACCCGACCGACTCCTGCTTCGCGCTGGGCGCCATGGTGGGCAACCGCGAGGGCCTCGAGCGGATCCGCACCATCCGCCGGCTCGACGCCCACCACCACTTCACGCTGGTGTGCCGCGACTTCGCCCAGCTCGGCCAGTTCGTGCGCATCTCGACGCCGGTGTTCCGCGCGGTGAAGGCGGCGACGCCCGGCTGCTACACGTTCATCCTGCCGGCGACGAAGGAGGTGCCGCGCCGGCTCCTGCACCCGCGCAAGCGCACGGTCGGGGTCCGGATCCCGCAGCACCCGGTAGTCGACGCCCTGCTGGCCGAGCTCGACGAACCGTTGCTCTCGTCGACCCTGCTCCTGCCCGACACCGAGGAGCCGATGACCACGGGATGGGAGATCCACGAGCGGCTCGGTCATCAGCTCGACGCGATCCTCGACTCCGGGGAGTGCGGGACGGAGCCGACGACGGTCATCGACCTCTCCGGCGACGAGCCGGAGCTGATCCGGCAGGGCGCCGGGGAGGGATTCCAGTGGTGAGGCGCGCTCAGCGCGCGACGCGGGGCAGCCGGTCGGCCGCCGCGCGCAACGCGAGGTAGGCGTCCTCGAGCTCGCGGGCGGCGAGGTGGGCGCACGCCGTCCGCACCGCGACGGCGACCTCGTCCATCGCGAGGCGGTGCCGGTCCCCGGGGGCCCGCGTCGACCGTCCGGCCTGCGCGACGACCGCCGTGCGCAGCATGTGGTCGAGCCGCCCGTCGAGGACCGCCGGCGGGGGCTGCGTCAGGTCGGCGAGGTGCTCGAGCGCGGCCCGGATCGCGGCGCCGAGCTCCGGGGGCTGGCCCGAGGACTGGTCGGCCTCCGGGCGCGTCACCGCGGTCACCGGGTCACCCGCCCGGCGTCGACGTGGCGGGACAACGAGGGGTGCGACGGGGTCACCGTGATGCGGCGGTCGAGCGTGGTCAGCTGCAGCGGGCGCACCACCGTCCGGTGGGAGGCGACGAGCACGAGGTGCACGTCGCGGGTGGCCGCGCTCGCGTGGACGGCCGCAAGCGTGTCGAGGCCGGACGCGCCGAGGAACGTCACGCCCTCGAGGTCGCACACCACCGACGGGGTCTCGTCCGGGGCGGTCGCGTCACCGTCGCGGTCGCCGGCCACCGTGGCCACGGCCCCGTCGAGGGTCTCGTGGAGGTGCCGGGTCGTGAGCATGTCGATCTCGCCGAGGACGCGGACCAGCACGAGTCCACGGCGCGGCTGGGTCGGGGCGACGGTCAGTCCGGGATGGAGCTCGTCGTCGGCGACCATCCTGAGCGATCGAGCATCGGCGTCGCCGCCGGTTCGGGGCGTCGTCATCGCGGGAGCCACCTCTCCTGCAAGGCATCGTCCGCTCGCCTCGAAGGGGTGAAGCTGCGGTGGCTTCCATCACTGTGCCCGGGTCGCCCGGACCTGTCCACCCGCAGCGACCGCCCGGTCACCCACCGAGATGAACCCGTTCAGAACACCAGCACCCCCCGGACGACCGTCGCGAGGGCGCCGACGAGCGCGAGCACGATGACCGCCCGGCGAGCCGTTCGCGGGGCGAGCCGCCGGTGCACCACGTCGCCGAGCACCACGCCCACCGCGATGCCGACGAGGCCGGTGACCCACACCGCGCCGCCGAGCGGGGGGGCACCTTTGCTCACGAGCGCGACGAGGTTGATGACGAGCAGGACGACCTGCGCGGTCGGTACGAAGACCTCGATGCTCCAGCGGCGGGCCAGCGCGAACGCGGAGATCGCCGGGCCGCCGACCCCGGCGGTCACGTTGACGAAGCCCGCGACGGCCCCGGCGGCGACGGCGCCGCGCGTCCCGTCGAGCCAGGCGCCGAGGCGTGGCACGAGCGACAGGGCGACCGCGGCCAGCGCGAGCAGGCCGACCACGACGAGCAGCGGTCCCTCCGGCAGGACGTCGACGACGACCGCTCCGAGGGGTACGGCGACGACGGCGCCCGCGAGCAGCAGGCCCGCCGCGCGGAGGTCGACGCCCCGGTGCGTCCGGATCAGGACGATCAGGCACAGCACGACCTGCAGGGCGTTGCCGAAGGAGACGCCGTCGCGGGGTCCGAGCACGGCAACCAGGAACGGGCCGCCCACCAGCGCGAGGCCGAGCCCCGTCGTGCGCTGGGTGATGGCTCCGAGCAGGACCGGGCCGGCGACGAGCGCCGCCGTCCCCGCCACGCTCACGGGCGTGGCGGGGACGGCGGTGTCATCGGGTCATGATGACCGCGGGACGGCGTCCCGGCCTCACTGCGGGGTGATGCTGAAGTTCACGTTGTCGCCGTCGACGCCCGTGACCTGCACGAGCAGCGGCGTGCTCTGGCCGGCGTCGGTGCCCGTGCAGGTGATCTGCGCCCCGACCTCGCCCTCGAGCGACGACGGGCAGCTGATCTGGCTCGGGGTGACGCCGTACTGCTGGGCGATCTGGTACTCGACCTCGTCGGCGGAGACCACGGGGTTCCCGAACACGATCACGTAGGCGAAGAACGCCACCACGAGCGCGCCGGCCACGGCCGCGACGATGCCGATCACCTTGCCGGCGGAGCCCTTGCGCACGGGTGGTGGCGGAGCGTAACCCCCGTATCCCGGAACGGGGGGTGGGCCGCCGTAGGGCAGACCGGCCGGACCCTGCGGCATCGACGGGTAGGGGTAGCCGGCGGGGGGCGGGGTGACCTGCTGTGTCATGGCGATTCTCCGGTGCGTGGGGGTCGGGCGGCCGCGGTGGGCTCGATGGCGAGACGATCCGAGCATAGAACACGGAGAGCGACGATCAAGAGGTCTTACTACTCCGTCAGAGTCATCTCAGAGTCCCGCCCACTCCTCACCGGGCTCACAGCCCACGGCCAGGATCGGCGCCGAACCTGGAGGCAGGACGGCGGGCGGGCCGTCGTCCCAGCGAGGAGGACGCCGTGGCCGCCCCCATCGAGCCTCCGGTCCCGGTCGCCGACGACGCACCCGCCGCCTGGGCCTCCCGGCAGGGGCCCCGACGCCACCAGGCCGACGCGGCCGCGACCCACCGGGCCCCGAGCGGGCGGCTCGCCGTCGCGGTCGCCGACGGCGTCGGCGACTCCGAGGCGGCCGGCTTCGCCGCGCGGCTCGTCGCCGACCATGCCGTGCGCGTCTCCGCGCTCGAGGGCCGGCCCGACGTCGCCCTGCTCGCGGCGCACGAGCTGCTGGTCAGGACGCACGACCTCGTGCCCGGCGACGCGGCCGCCGTCGTCGCGCTCGCTCCCGGTGGGGGCGACCCACGCTGGCGCCTGGCGTGGATCGGGGACTGCCGCGCGCTGTCGTGGGACGGGCGCACGCTGCGCACCCTGACCGCCGACCACACCGTCGCCGCGGCCCTGCGCGCCCAGGGGCTGCACCCGCATCCCCGCCTCGAGCACGTGCTCTCGGCGAGCGTGCACACCGCGCGCCCGCAGGAGGTCGGCGTCGCCGTCGTCGACGACCCCGGCACGCTCCTGCTGGTCAGCGACGGCGTGCACCGCAGCGTGGCGGGCCCGGCCCTGGCCGCCGCGATGGCACAGGGCGGCAGTGCCGCGTCGCGCGCCGAGCGCGTCGTCGGGCTCGCCGCGGCCGCCGGCGCGCGCGACAACGCGACGGCGCTCGTCGTCACTGCCGCAGCGGGAGGGTGAGGCGCAGGCGGGCGCCCCCGTCCGCGTCTCCCGGCTCGACCACCCGGAGGTCGCCGCCGTGCGCCCGGGCCAGCGCGCGGGCGATGGGCAGGCCGAGCCCGGCACCGCCCGCGTCGCGGGTGCGGGCGTCGTCGAGGCGAACGAGCCGATCGAACACGCGCTCCCGGTCGCCCGGGGGGATGCCGGGACCGTCGTCGACGACGTCGAGCACGCCCCGGGCGCCCTCGCTCGAGACCTCGAGGCGCACCGTGCCGTCCGCCGGCCCGTGACGGCGGGCGTTCTCGAGGAGGTTGGCGAGGATCTGGGCGATGCGGCCCGGGTCGCCGAGCACGCGCGTCGGCGGGCCCTCGACCTGCACCGTCAGCCCCGGGGCGAGCAGTCTCGTGCGCTCGGCCTCCGCGGCCGCGAGCTCGGCGAGGTCGACCGGGCGACGGTCGAGCGGGGCGCCGTCCTCGATGCGGGCCAGTTCGAGCATGTCCGCGACGAGCGCGCCCGC
The DNA here is from genome assembly GCF_037400275.1 of Actinomycetospora aeridis. Taxonomy (NCBI): domain Bacteria; kingdom Bacillati; phylum Actinomycetota; class Actinomycetes; order Pseudonocardiales; family Pseudonocardiaceae; genus Actinomycetospora; species Actinomycetospora aeridis. The sequence continues at coordinate 483,696 of NZ_JBBEGL010000002.1, forward strand.
CCGCCGGGTCTCGCGCACCAGTGTCGTGGCGATGCGCTCGCGCCGCTCGAGGTCGGCGTCGGGGTGCCGGACGAGCGACTCGGCGAGGGTCTGCACGCCGGTCACCGGGGTCCGCAGCTCGTGCGCGGCGTCGGACAGGAAGCGTCGGGTGCGCGCCTCGGAGCGCCGGGCCTCCTCCGCCGCGTCCTCGGCGCGGACCTGGGCCGTCTCGAGCGCGTCGAGCATCCCGTCGAAGGCGGCGGCCGTGCGCCCCAGCTCGGTGTCGGTGCGCTCGGGGCGCAGCCGGCGTCCCCGGTCGCCCGCGGCGATGTCGTTGGCGAGCCCCGTCATGTCGTCGAGCGGGCGTAACGCGACCCGGACGACGGCGAGCAGGGCCACCGCGACCACGCCGAGCCCGATCGCCCCGACCCCGATCATCACCACGCGCAGCCGCGCCAGCACCACCTCGTTCTCCCCGCGCTCGACGGTGAGCACGAGCCGCGTGCCGTCCGGGACCCCGAGGGTGCGGGTGAGGTCCCGAGTGGCCCGCCGGGGCGGGCCGTCGCCCGGCCCCGGCGGGCGTCCCGGGGGACCGAGCTCGTCGGGACCGTCGGTCGGGCCCACGACGCGGCGGCCCGACGCGTCGACCAGCAGCGCACGGATGCCCTGGCCGTCGACAGCGTCGACGAGCGCCGCACCGGTGGTCCCGGAGGCGACGAGCAGGCCGGCCCGGGCCGCGCGGTCGTCGAGGCGGCTCTGCTGGTCGCGGCGCAGCTGCGCGTCGAGGGAGAGGTCGACGGCGACACCGATGACGACGAGCGCGAGCGCCACGACGAGCAGCACGAGCGCGGTGACCCGGAACCGCAGCGAGCGCGCCGACGTCCAGCGCTGCCGGGCCGTCACGCCCCCGCCTCGGGGGCGGGTCGCAGCGCGTAGCCCAGGCCGCGCACGGTGTGCACGATGCGCGGCCCGTGCGCCTCGAGCTTGCGGCGCAGGGCGGAGACGTGGACCTCGACGAGGTTCGGGTCGTAGGCGTCGTAGCCCCACACCTGCGTGAGGATCTGATTTTTCGTCACGGTCCGGCCGCGCTGCTCGGCGAGGTAGCGCAGCAACCGGAGCTCGGTCGCGGTCAGCTCGAGCACGGCCCCGGCCCGCGTCGCCGTGCCGGCCTCGTCGTCGACGACGAGGTCGCCGACCGTCATCGCCGTCGGCACCCGCCCCCGCCGGCGCAGGACCGCACGCACCCGCGACACGAGCTCGGCGAGCAGGAACGGCTTGACCACGTAGTCGTCGGCGCCGCCATCGAGGCCGTGCAGCCGGTCGGCCAGCGCATCGCGCGCGGTGAGGAGCACCAGACCGGCGTCGCTGCGGGCGCGCACCACGTCGAGCAGCGCGAACCCGTCGCGCCCGGGCAGCATGACGTCGAGGACGACGAGGTCGGGCCGGAAGCCGTCGAGCAGCTCCTCGAGGCCGGTGCCGTCCCCGCGCCCGACCGCGCGGAAGCCCGCGTCGTCGAGCGCGTCGACCACCGACTCGCGGATGGCCGACTCGTCCTCGACGACGAGCACCCGCGCCGCCGTCCCCCAGGTCCCGCCCACACCGGGATCCTGGCCCGTCGCTGCTGAACCGTCGCTGAAGAGCGGGCGTGTTTCAGGTCCGGTTCAGGCCCGCTGCCCATCGTCGGAGTCCCCGAGCAGAGTGGAGACGACGATGAGCGAGCAGGACCCGCCGACCCGCCCGACCGATCCTTCGGCCGATCCCCCGACCGATCCTCCGAGTACCGACAGCCCGTCCGGTCCGCCCACCCGGTGGCAGCGCACGACCCGCCCGTCGGGCTGGACGCGCCGCACCGCCGTCGTGGTGGCCGGTGTCGTCGGGCTGCTGGTCGGGGTGCTGCTGACCGGGGCGGTGCTGGCGGCGACGGTCGGCGGGCCCCGCGGGGACGGACCCCGCGGCGACGGCCCGCGCGGCGGGCCGGGCACGAGCGCCGAGGGGCGGGGACCGCTCGGCGGCCCTCCCCTCGCCCGCGGTGGGGAGCGGGGTGAGCAGCGGGGCCCGCGGGGCGACGCGTCCGGCCCGGTGGTCGTGCAGGTGCAGCCGGGCGCGACGGTGCAGGTGGCGCCGGGCGCGACCGTGCAGACCGTCCCGGGGGCGGGGCAGCAGCCCGCCCAGCCCGCGCAGCCGGCGCAGCCGGCGCAGCCGGCGCCCGGCATCCCCGGCTGAGGTCCCCGACGACGCGCGTCGGCGTGGCGGCCATCACAGCGACCTCACGTACCGCTGTGCTCCGTCACGCCGACGTGTGACGATGGGCCGCATGTCCGACGCGGGTGTTCTCCTCGTGCGCCGTGCGCACGTGGATCTGCTGCGCGTCTCCTCGGCCGGGTGTCGCACGCCCCGCCGCTGACCGTCCACGTCTCGTCCGGTCGCGGGTCCGTACCCCGGCCGGGTCGACACGTGCCCCGGATCGCGGGTGCACGGGCTCGCCCCCACCTCCCGAGGAAAGCCTGTGCGTACGTTCCTGCTCTTCGCCCTCGCCGGCCTGATCGCCCAGCTGGTCGACGGCTCCCTGGGCATGGCCTACGGCGTCACGTCGACGTCGGTCCTCCTGGCGGCGGGCACGGCTCCCGCCGTGGCCTCCGCCTCCGTCCACCTCGCCGAGGTCGGCACGACCCTCGCGTCCGGTGCGTCGCACTGGCGCTTCGGCAACGTCGACTGGCGCGTCGTCGGGATCCTCGCGCTCCCGGGCGCGATCGGTGCCGTGCTCGGCGCCTACGTCCTGGTCAACCTGACCGAGAGCGCCGAGCCCTACATGGCGCTGGTCCTGCTGCTGCTCGGCGTCTACGTGCTGCTGCGCTTCAGCTCCCGCGCGGTCGCCAAGCGCGTCGTCTCCGGGCCGAAGCCGGGTGGCAAGTTCCTCGGCCCGCTCGGGCTCGTCGCCGGGTTCCTCGACGCGTCCGGCGGTGGTGGTTGGGGCCCGGTGGCCACCTCCAGCCTGCTCGCCTCGGGTCGCCTCGAGCCGCGCAAGGTCGTCGGGTCGGTGGACACCTCGGAGTTCGTCGTCGCCCTCGCCGCGAGCATCGGCTTCCTGTTCGCGCTCTCCACCGAGGAGATCGACTTCACGGTCGTCCTGGCCCTGATGATCGGCGGCGTCATCGCGGCGCCGTTCGCGGCCTACATCGTCCGGCTGCTGCCCGCCCGCGTGCTGGGCACCGCCGCCGGCGGCCTGATCATCATCACCAACACCCGCACGTTCCTGAACGGGATCGACGTCTCCTCGAGCATCGTGATCCCGGTCCTCATCGTGCTGGCGGTGCTCTGGATCGGGGCCATCGTCGTCGCGGTGCGCACCTCCCGCCGCGAGCGCGCGCTCGCCGAGCCCGCGGTCGTCGAGGAGGACGGCACCCCGGCCGCCCAGGCCTGACCCGCGCCTCCCCTCCCGCGAACGCCCCCACGAAGATCAGCAGGCGGAAAGGCACGTCGCGAGGCCCCTCCGAGGTGCCTTTCCGCCTGGTGATCAAGGTTTCGCCACCGGCGCCCGCGCCGTGTCCCGATCCCCGCGCGATCATGGCGGGGTGCGCGCGCTGTTCGACCTCCCCGCCGCCTACCGGCCCTCCGCCGAGGACCGGGCCGCGCCGGTGCCCCCGCTCGAGGCGGTGCTCTGCGACTTCAGCAACACGCTGTTCCGCATGATCCCGACCGACGAGTGGCTGCGGCGCATTGCCGCCGACACCGGGCGCTCGCTCGACGACCCGGACGCCGTGCTCGCCGCGCTCGACGCGGCCGCGGCGGAGCCGGAGGTGATCGCCGCGCAGGAGGGTCGCGACCTCGACGCCGACGCGCACCGCCGCGCGATGCTCGCGTGGTTCTCGCGCGTCGACTACCTGCGGGGCATCGAGGACGCCGCGCAGGCGCGCGTCGTCGCCGAGGACTCGTGGGTGCCGTACCCCGACACCGGCCCGTTCCTGCGCGCGCTCGCCGAGCGCGGCGTGCCGGTCGGGGTGGTCAGCGACATCGGCTGGGACATCCGCGGTCACGCCCGCGCGGCGGGGCTCACCGACCTCGTCGGCACCTGGGTGCTCTCCTGCGAGGAGGGCCGCGAGAAGCCGTCGCCCGAGCTCTTCCGCACCGCCTGCGCACGCCTCGGCGCCGACCCGCGCCGGACGCTCATGGTGGGCGACAACCCGCGGCGGGACGGTGGCGCCGTCGCGGCCGGCCTGCGCGCGTTCGTGCTGGCCGGCGAGCAGCGGGAGCGCGAGCGCGGCCTCGACGACGTGCTCGCGCTGCTCAGCCCACCCGCGTGACCCCCGGCGCGACCGGCTCGCGCGCGACCGTCACCGGCACCCCGCCGGCACGGCGCACCCATCCGCCCACGACCTGGGCGACCGACCACCCGTCCGCGGCGACGACGGCCGCGATCTCCCGGTCCGCCGCGCCCAGCTCGACGTCGGCGTCACCGAGCACGCCGACCAACCACCGCTCGCTGCGGCGCACGACCTCGTCCCCGGTAGCCCCGGCGGACAACAGCCGCCCGAGATCGAACGGCTCGACCTCGAACGGCCCGGACGACACCGCTTCGCGTTCACTCATGGCACGTACCCCTCTCGACGAACCGGGGCCGACGCTACGGGGACGGACCGACATCGCCGGGGCGCTCGCCGCTCGCCCGTGTCAGCGGAGCGGCTCCGCAGACACTGGGCGTCAGGATCGCCACGCGCTCACCGCACGACACGCCGGAGCGGGCTCTAACCCTCCTCGGCGATCCCGATCTGCCGGCGCAGCTTGGCGACGTTCCACCGGTACTGGCCCGACGGCAACGTGATCTCAGGCGTCACCAGCCCCGCCTTCACGTAGCGCTGGAGCGTGCGCGGGCTGACGCCGAGCGCCTTGGCGGCCTCGGGCGTCGACACCAATTCGGACGGCGGCATGGCCGTCACCCTATGTCGCCGCTGTCGTCCGAACGACGTGTACACCGCCGGTGGCGCCACTTTCTCCGATGACTCCACTGTCGCTGGTGTCGCTGATGTGTAGAGTCCGCGACATGAGCGACACCAGCGACAGGTACTTATCGAGGCCGGGCGGTCCCCGGCGCTACCGGCTCGACGCCCGGCGGTTCCGCGGGCCCCTGCACACCCCGGCCCGCAACGACCAGGAGCAGCATGATTCCGACGACCTCGCGGCCCTCGTCGAGCTCGCGCGCACCCTCGTCGCCGAGGGGTTCACCGCGTGGATCTACGAGCGCGTGCGGCGGTCCGCGCCGTGGCCCGAGGTGTGGGATCTGCGCCTGGTCACCCAGCTCGATCCGGACCGATCGCGAGGCTGACGCGCAGGCCGCCCGTGGGCGCGTCCTCGAGACGCACCTCCCCGCCGTGACGCGCCGCCTGCTGCGCGACCAGCGCCAGCCCCAGCCCCGAGCCCGGCGCGCCGGCGGTGCTCCCCCGCACGAACCGCCCGAGCACCGCGTCGCGCTCGTCGGCCGGCAGCCCGGTCCCGTCGTCGTCGACGGTGAGCACGACGCCGCCGTCGTCCCCCGCGTGGGCGCCCAGTCGCACGCTCCCCGCGCGACCGTGCCGCACCGCGTTGACCACGGCGTTGGCCAGCGCCATCCGCAGGCCTTCGCGCGAGCCCCGGACCGCGCCGTCCGGCGGCTCGTCCACCACGACGTCCAGCGCCGGATGTGCCCGACGGGCGTCCTCGGCGGCCAGGCGCAGCAGGTCGGCGACGCCGACCGCGTCCTGGTCGGTCGCCTCGGGCAGGTCGCCGGCGGCGAGCTGGCCCAGCGCCGTCAGTGTCGCCTCGACGCGGGCCTGGGCGCGCAGGACGTCGGCGAGCACGGCGACGCGTTCGGGCAGGTCGGGGTGGGCCTGCAGGACCTCGAGGTCGGTGCGCATCGCGGTCAGCGGGGTGCGCAGCTCGTGGCGGGCGGCCGCGGCGAAGTCCCGCGCGGCGTGCAGCGACGCCGTGCTGCGCTCCTGCTCGGCGTGCAGGCGGGCGAGCATGGCCGTCAGCGCCTCGGCGAGCTCCTCGGACTCGCGGGAGCCGTCGGCGCGCACGGTCGGGGGCGGGTCGGCCGGGTCCGCCACGGTCTCGTCGAGGGTCGACGCCCGCACGGTGAGACGCCGCATGGGGGCGACCGCGCGTCCCGCGAACACCCAGCCGAGCCCGGCCGCGAGCGCGACCGCCACGACGCCGAGCCCGGTGACCCACCGCTGCCGGTCCGCCACACGCGCGCGGGTGTCGTCCTCGGTCGCCCCGACCGTGACCACCACGCCCGGCGTCGGCCCCGGCGCGGTCCGGATGCGGTAGGCGACGCCGCCGACGTCCACCGAGGTGGGGATGCCGAGCGGCGAGAGCGGCAGCTCCGGCCCGCTCACCCGACGCGTGCCCGTCGGCCCCCGCAGCGTCACCGCGAGGTCGGCCCGGGTGGACGCGAACGTCCCCAGCACCGCCGGCGAGCCCGGCACGAGGCTGCGGTCGAGCCGTTCGGTCTGCTCGCGCGTCAGCAGCACCGAGGCCAGCACGCCGACGAGCACGACGACGACCAGCGACGCCAGCCCGGAAGCGAGAGCGACCCGTGACCGCAGGGACGGGGAGCGCCTCACCCGCCCTCCCGCAGCACGAAGCCGACGCCCCGCACGGTGTGCACGAGGCGGGGCATGCCGTCGGCCTCGAGCTTGCGGCGCAGGTAGCCGACGAAGACGTCGACGACGTTGGTGTCGGTGGCGAAGTCGTAGCCCCAGACCAACTCGAGCAGGCGCTCCCGGGTCAGTACGACGTCGGCGTTGCGGGCGAGCACGACGAGCAGCTCGTACTCGCGCTTCGTCAGGTCGACCGCCCGCTCGCCGACGTGCACGGTGCGACGGGCGAGGTCGATGCGCAGCGGACCGGTCCCCACCACCTCAGCGCTCGAGCCGCCCGACCCGGCCGGGCCGTCCACCTCCGGAGCGGGCCGTGCTCCCCGCCGCAGGAGAGCCCGCAGCCGGGCCACGAGCTCGGTGAGCGCGAACGGCTTGACCATGTAGTCGTCGGCGCCGGCCTCGAGCCCGACCACGCGGTCGTCGACGGTGTCGCGGGCGGAGAGCACGCACACCGGGACGTCGTGATCCATCGCCCGCAACGCGGTGACCACGGCGACCCCGTCCATGCCCGGCAGCCCGAGGTCGAGGACGACGGCGTCGGGGACCCGCTCGTGCACCGCCCGCAGCGCGCCCGGACCGTCCTCGGCCGACCGCACGGCGAAGCCCGACAGCCGCAGTCCCCGCTCGAGCGAGGCGCGCACGTCCGCGTCGTCCTCGACGACCAGGAGGTCGGGCGCAGCCGGGTCCGTCATGGCCGCGGATTCTGCCCGGCCGTCGTGGAGGACGATCAGCGGTCCGTACAGGGCTGGGCGGCGCGCTCGACGCGGGAGCCGACCTCGGCGAGGCGGGCGGCGAGCTCGGGGTCCGGCCGCGTGTCCTCGGAGGCCTCGGCGTTCGGCGTCCGGCGCAGCTGCTCGATCTGCTCCTGGGCCTCGGGGGTCAGCCTCAGGGTGCCGCCGCCGGTGGCGCCGCCGGGGCGCAGGCGGGTGGTGCACGGCGCCTGCCCGCCGCCGGCCGCGGGCGCGCTCGCGGCGGGGGTGGGAGCGGGCGACGCGACCGGGGTCTCGGGGGCGCCGGCGCAGCCGCCGAGCACGAGCAGTCCGGCCAGGAACGGTCCGGCGAGCACCGGCAGGCGGCGGAAGTCCATCGATCGATCTCCTCGCGTCCGGGCGGCCGTTCGGGGCGGCCGCCTCTGGGAGATCACTCTGCTGATCGGGGGTGACGCAGCTCTGTGGCGTCTCTGAGGGAACAGTGAGGTCATGCAGGAGGACCGCTACGCCGCGTCGGCGCGGGGCTGGGCGACGGGCGCGGCGCGCGTCTACGGTCCGCTGGCGACACAGCTCGTCGCGGCCGCGCCGCACCCGTTGGCCGGACGCCGCGTGCTCGACGTCGGCGCCGGGACGGGCCTCGCCTCGGACGCCCTGCGCGCCGTCGGGGCGCTCCCCGTGGCCGTCGACCGCTCGCCCGCCATGCTCGGGTGGGACGCGGAGGGCCGTCCGCCCGCGGTCGCGGGGGCGCTGGAGACGCTGCCGCTGCGGGACCGCGCCGTCGACGACGCCGTCGCGGCGTTCGTGCTCAACCACGTCGACGATCCGACCGCCGCGCTCCGGGAGATCGCACGTGTCACGCGGCCCGGCGGTGCGGTGCTGGCGACGGTCGCCGCGGCCCGGAGCGGCCACCGCGCCGTGCGCGACCGGATCGACACGGTCGTCGCGGACGCCGGGTTCACCCCGCCGGACTGGTACGCCCACCTCACGACGGTCCAGGCGCCGATGCTCGGCGACGAGCCCGCGATGGCGACGGCCGCCCGAGCCGCCGGGCTGGTCGACGTCGTCGTCACCGACCGGGTGGCCGACGTGGGCGTGGAGCGGCCCGAGGACCTGGTCGACTACCGGCTCGGCCAGGCGCACGTCGCCGCGTGGCTGGCCGAGCTTCCCGAACGCGAGCGGGTCACGCTGCGGCAGGCGGCGATCGACGCGGTCGCCCCGGTGATGGAGCCCTACCGGCCGCCGGTGATCACCCTCGTCGCCCGGGTGCCCTGATCACAGCCCGAGCAGGTCGCGCGCCGAGCGCCACAGCTCGCCGGTGATCACGCCCGCGGGCTCCGGTCGCGCGAGGCGGGCAGCCTGGCCGGCCCACTGGTTGCCGGGGTCGACACCCGCCGCCCCGCCCCGCCGCCACTGCCCCACCAGAGCCCGCTGGATCGGGTAGCGCGCGGGCGGCGGCGCGTCGTCCCCGCTCCAGGCCCGGACGAACGACGTCGGCAGCGCCCGCCCGGGGCGCCCCGAGTAGGCCCGGGTGAGCACCGACGTCTCCGGGGCCGCCGCGTCCAGGCCCTCCGACCACACCGCGGAGATCCCCACCTCCGGCGAGCGCAGGAACGCCGTGCCCACCTGCACCGCGCTCGCGCCGAGCACCAGCGCGGCCGCGACCCCGCGGCCGTCGGTGATCCCGCCCGTCGCGACGACCGGCACCGCCAGCGTGTCCGCCAGCTGCGGCACGAGCGCGAGGAGCCCGACGCCTGTCGACTCGGCCGCGACGGGGTCGAAGGTCCCGCGGTGGCCGCCGGCCTCGACGCCCTGGGCGACCACGACGTCGGCCCCCGCCTCCTGGGCGTCGAGCGCCTCGGCGAGGGTCGTCGCGCACGCGAACCAGCTGATGCCCGCGGCGTGGATCCGCTCGACCGTCGGCGGGTCGAACACCCCCATGATCGAGGACATCACGGTCGGCCGGGCGGCGATCAGCGCGTCGACCTGCTCGGCGAACACCGGTGACGGCCCGCCGGCCTCGCCCGGCGCGCCGAACCGCTCGAGGAACCCGCGCGCGGCACCTTCCCCGCCGTCGCCGGCGGGCGGCGCGTCGGGGATCCAGAGGTTCATCTGGAACGGCCCCGAGGAGCCCTCGCGGAACCGCCGGACCCAGTCCTCGATCTTCGCGGTGTCGTCGAGCACCGCCCCGCTCGCTCCCATGCCCCCGGCCTCGGTCACGGCCACCGCGAGCGCCGGTGGGCAGGCGCCCGCCATCGGCGCCTGGAGGATCGGGACGTCGAGGCCGTACCGCTCGCAGAAGGCGGTGACCCGCTGCGACACCGCTGACACCGTCGTCATGGCCCCCACCCTCCCCTGTCCCCGACCGCGGTGGGCGGGCAGCATGATCCCGCGCGCCGGAGCGCCCGGCCGACGAGAGGAGTGCGTGCGATGACGAGCGACGCCGTCGTGGTGACCCGGGACGACCAGGCGGCCGTGGCGGTCGTGCGGATGAACCGCCCGGATCGCCGCAACGCGCTGACCACCGAGCTCAAGGTCGCGCTGCGCGACGCGCTCGAGGAGGTCGCGCAGGACACGAGCGTGCGCGCGGTCGTCCTCTCCGCCGCCGGCCCCGCGTTCTGCGTCGGTCAGGACCTCGGCGAGCACGCAGAGACCCTGCGCTCGGGCGACCCGGACGCCATGCGGACCGTGCCCGAGCACTACAACCGCATCACCTCGGCGCTCGCGACGATGCCCAAGCCGGTGATCGCGGCGATCGGCGGGACGTGCGTCGGCGCCGGTCTCGGCTTCGCCCTGGCCTGCGACCTGCGCCTGGCCGCGGCCGGCGTGCGGTTCGCGACGGCATTCTCCGGCATCGGGTTCGGCGGCGACTCCGGGCTCTCGGCGACGCTCGCCCATGCCGTCGGCGCCTCCCGGGCCACCGACCTGCTCATGCTCGGCGACACCTTCACCGCCGAGTCGGCCCGCGACTGGGGCATCGTGCGCGAGGTCGTCGCCGCCGAGGATCTCGACGACAAGGCGCTCGCCCTGGCCCGCAAGCTCGCCTCCGGGCCGACCGCGGCCTACGCCGAGATCAAGGTCGCCGTCGCCCTCGGGACCGTGTCGTCGCTGCCGAGCGTGCTCGAGCACGAGGGCGCCGCACAGTCACGCCTCGCGAAGACCCAGGACCACCGCAACGCCGTGGAGGCGTTCCTCGCGAAGGAGAAGCCGACCTTCACGGGGCACTGATCACGCTCCGAGATCGGATCGAGGTCGGACGTTCACCCGATCGTGGTGCGGGTGCACCACGGTCAGCGGAGCGATCATCCGTGCGAGAGGGGTCTCCGTTGAGCGGTACCAACATCGTCCTGGTGCACGGCGCCTGGGCCGACGGCTCGTGCTGGAGCTCCGTGGTGGAGGCCCTGCAGGCGCGCGGGCACCACGTGACCAGCCCGCAGTTCCCCGAGACCTCGCTCGAGGCCGACGTGGCGCGGCTGCGCCAGGTGCTGCGTCGCCAGGACGGCCCGACGCTCGTCGTCGGTCACTCCTACGGCGGCCAGATCATGACGGCCCTCGGTCAGGACGCCCCGAACGCCGTCGGGCTCGTCTACATCGCGGCCTTCGGCCTGGACGAGGGCGAGTCGATCGGGAAGCTGCTGGCCCAGGGTCCGCCCTCGCCCGCGCTGGCCAACCTCGAGATCGACGACCTCGGGTACGCCTGGCTCCCCGAGGACGGCTTCGTCGGGCACTTCGCCGCGGACGTCGACCCCGCCACGGCCCGGGTCTTGCACGCGGCTCAGCAGCCCCTCGCCGCGAGCACGCTCGAGGACGTCATGGGGGTCCCGGCGTGGAAGGCGCTCCCGACCTGGTACCTCGTGGCCACGGACGACGAGGCGATCCCGCCCGACGCCGAGCGCGCGTGGGCCGGGCGCATGGGCGCGACCACCGTGGAGGTCGCCTCCAGCCACGTCCCGATGATCTCCCACCCCGACGCCGTCGTGGACCTCGTCGAGACCGCGCTGACCGCGCTCCGCTGAGCCGGGGGCCCCGCCCGGTCAGCGGCGCGGGGCTCTCCTCCGGTTCCCGACGCCGGCGAGGTGCAGCGCGATGCAGATGGCGCCGAGGGTGAGGAGCACCGTCGGGGTGAGCACGCTGATCACGAAGCCGGTGATCTCGACGATCAGCGCGATGAAGAACAGGACCGCCGCGGCGATGGCGAGCATCGTGTCGGGCCTCCTTCGGTGAGGGGCCCGAAGTATCGGGCACGGACGGGTCGCGCCGAGGACCGTGACGGCAGGCGGTACCCGGGTGCTGCCGAACGGGCTCGCGGTGGTCCCGGCGCCGCGCCAGGGGCGAGGGTCTCGTCTCTGTTCGGACGTCCGGGCGCCGCCTGTCCGGGCGCGGTCGGGGGACGTTGCGCGCCGAGAAGCAGCGGACGTCCCATCGAGCAGCGGATAGGGCGTTCGCTGCTACTCGAGTGAGCTGCGCATCGGGGCTGACCGCCGCCGAGATCAAGATCGCTGGCGCCCTTGGGACCGTGTCATCGCTGCCGAGCGGGCTCGAGCACGAAGCCGCCGCACGGGCACGCCCGGCGAGAACTCAGGACCTCCGCAACGCGGTGAAGGCGTTCCTCGCGAAGGAGAGGCCGACCTTCACGAGGCACTGAGCGTCGCATCGGTTAGAGCGCGCGCGATCCGTCGGCGATGAACGGAAGCCATTTCACGTTCCGCACATCCACAGACACGAAGTGTCACTTGACTCGATCCTATACTTCCTGGATCGCCTCGAGTCGGTCTGGGGGATCATGCTGCGCCGGAAAGTCTTCCTGTCGTACTCGCGTGAGGATCGTGAGGCGGTCGGCAGGCTGCACAAAGCCTTGGAGTCTCTACGCTGCGAGGTGTGGCTGGACCAAGAGCTTTCCGGCGGCGAAGTATGGTGGAGGGAAATCCTGGGCCGGATCGGCGAATGCGACGCCGTCGCCATCGCAATCTCGGCTTCGGCACTCCGTTCGCGAGCCTGCCTCGACGAGCTGGGTTACGCGGTCGCGCTGGGCCGTCCGATTTTGCCGGTATTGCTCGAGGCCGTACCGTTCGAGCTGCTCCCTAGCAGCGTGGCGTCCGTCCAGGCCGTCGATTTCACGGGTGATCGCGAAACGAGTGCCCTTGCGCTCGCCTCAGCCGTATTCGGCCTCCCTCCGGCCCCGAACCTGCCTACGCCGCTTCCACCGCCTCCACCTACCCCTCTTTCCTACTTGACGACCATCGCCGACGTCGTCGGCGCACCCGCTCTATCCGTAGACGAGCAGTTCGCGTTGGCCGCAAGGCTGGAGGCAGCTCGAGAAACACAGGCCGACCTCCCGGTCATTCGCGCCCTGTGCGCTGCGCTCCTCGAGCGAGAGGACCTCTACCACAGCGTCGCCAAACGCGTGCAGAAGATCGCTTCGAGTATTCCCGACGTGCCGCGTCCGGACTCACGGCCCCCGGTCAGAGCGACCTCCGCACCCCGACCTTCCGCCCGGTCGGGTTTGCCCTCCGGTTGGACAGGCATCTGGGAGGGAGAAGTGTCCGAACACTTCTTTCCACCATATCCGGTGGTCTTGACTCTGCACGCGCCCGACGAGCGGTCCGGCGTAGGCGAATTCGAATACCCGTCCCTCGGCGTTGCGGGCTGGCTGAAATTCATTCGCGTGAAATCGGGGGACGTTCGGCTACAGGAACATGCCACGGAGAGGCGCATGCTCCTCAAGAGCCGCCTTCGCTACTCCGAGGCGACGTTGCGAGCAAAGTTCGACGACGCAGGAAACTTGTTCGTCCGATGGGAGCCACGAGCCGCCATGTGCCGAGCAACGCTCACACGACGACCATGATTTGAACCACCGTCGGTGCGCATCGTGCGGGTGTTCGCTACTACTCAGGTCACGTCAGCTGCGACTCGCGCTCGGACCAGAAGACGGCGCGCAGCTCCCGCTTGAGGATCTTCCCCGCGCCGGACTTCGGGAGCGGTTCCACGCGCGTCTCGATGCTGCGCGGCACCTTGTAGCCCGCGATCGTGCGGCGGCAGTGCGCCACGAGCTCCTCGGCGAAGGCGTCGGCGTCCTCGGGCTGGCTGCGCAGCACGACGACGGCGTGCACCGACTCGCCGAAGCGCTCGTGGGGCACGCCGAAGACGGCCACCTCGACCACCGAGGCGTGGGAGAACAGCGCGTTCTCGACCTCCGCGCTGTACACGTTCTCGCCGCCCGAGACGATCATGTCCTTGGCGCGGTCGACGAGGAACAGGTGCCCGCCGTCGTCGAGGAGCCCGAGATCGCCCGACGCGAACCAGCCGTCGCGCAGCGCCGTGGCGGTCTCCTCGGGCTTGTTCCAGTAGCCCGCGGTGACGTTGGCGCCGCGGATGAGCACCTCGCCGACGGTGCCGGCGGGCAGGGGCGTGCGCTCGACCGGGTCGACGACGATCACCTCGACGCCCACCGCGGCCCGCCCGCACGAGCGGGCCTGGGGCGCGTCGAGGAGGTGCTGCTCGCCGGGCAGCAGCGTCACGATCGGCGAGGTCTCGGTCAGCCCGTAGATGTGCAGCATCTCGGCGTCCGGGAACGCGGCGTGGGTGCGGCGCAGCAGCTCGACCGCCGCCGGCGACGACCCGTGCGAGAGCCAGCGCAGGCTCGACACCGTCCGGGGCCGGGCGGTCTGCTCGTGGGCCAGCGCGTCCATCATCGTCGGGACCACGAGCGTGGCCGTGACGCCGTGACGCTCGACGAGGTCCAGGACGCCGTCCGGGGTGAACGCGGGGCACATCACCTGCGTCCCGCCGGCCCAGACGGTCGAGAGCGCGGCGATCGTGCCTGCCGCGTGGAACATCGGCGCGACGACGAGCCAGCGGGTGTCGGGCGTGAACGGCCAGCAGGCCATGAAGTGGAAAGCGTTGGCGACGAGGTTGCCGTGGGTGAGCATCACGCCCTTGGCCGCGCCGGTGGTGCCGCCGGTGTAGAAGATGCCGGCGAGGTCGTGCTCGGAGGGCTCGCGCAGCGGGGCGACGGGTTCGGCGTCGGCGAGCAGGGCCTCGTACTCGGTGGAGGTGTCGACGACGCGCAGGTCGGGGTCGAGGCCGTCGAGCTCGCGGTCGGCGAAGAGCACCCGCGCCCCGGCGTCGCGCAGCGCGTAGGTGCGCTCGGCGGCGGTGTGGCGGACGTTCAGCGGGACGATGACCAGCCCGTGGCTGGGCAGGCCCAGGTAGAGCTCGAGGTAGCGGTGGCAGTTGGCGCCGAGGACGCCGACGCGGTCACCGGGTCGCAGACCCAGGCGCGTGAGCAGCCCGCCGAGCCGGGCGATGCGCTCGGCGAGCTCGCCGTAGCTGACCGTCAGCTCGCCGCACGTCACGGCCGTGCGCTCGCGCGCGGTGGCGAGGGCGCGGCGCAGTGGCGCGCCCATCGTGCGCGTCGCGTTGCCCGCGTCGCCCGCCGGCGCGAGGTCGTGGAGGGTCTCGGGCGTCGTCATCGAGCAGCTCCGGGGAACACGCTGCGGTGGTCGCAGTCGAACGATCGTTCGGTCGGCCGCGAAGGTAGCAGTGACCCGCCCCACCCGGCCAGGACGAGGATGGTCGGTGCGCTGCCTCGGCGCCAGGGACGACGTTCCGGCGAGGGGCGCCCCTCGCTGATCTACTCGAGCGAAGGTGCCCTTCGCTCAGATCGTCGCGAGGGGATCGCCAGCGACGACGTTCCGGCGAGGGGCGCCCCTCGCCGCTCTATTCGAGCGAAGGTGCCCTTTGCTCAGATCGTCGGGAGGGAACCGTCGGGAGGGGATCTCCCGCCCGCCCCTGGCCCCGGGGACCGGTCGGGGCCGTAGATTCCCCCGCGTGACCGGCACGCGACCCCCCGCCCGCGAGGGCGAGCGACCGGCGGGGGCCGCGCGGGAGCGCCGGGCCCGGCCGGCGTACGACCCGTCGAGCCTCGTCGAGGTGGCCGCGCGCGTGTTCAACGAGCGCGGCTACGACGCGACGAGCATGGAGGACCTCTCCGCCGCCGCCGGGATCACGAAGTCGTCCTTCTACCACCACGTCCGCGGCAAGGAGGCGCTGCTGCGCGCCGCGCTCGAGCGGGCGCTCGACGGCCTCTTCGGCATCCTCGACGAGCCCGCCGCGTCGACCGGCAGCCCGCTGACCCGGCTGCGCCACATCGTGCGGCGCCAGGTCGAGGTGCTCGTCGCGGAACTGCCGCACGTGACGCTGCTGCTGCGCCTGCGCGGCAACACCGAGACCGAGCGGTGGGCGCTGGACCGCCGCCGCGAGTTCGACGCGGCCATCGCCGCCCTGGTGCGCGAGGCATCGGCGGCCGGGGAGCTGCGCGGTGGCATCGACCCGGCCGTCGGGGCCCGGCTGCTCTCGGGGCTCGTGAACTCGCTCGTCGAGTGGTACCGCCCGGGTCGCGTGCGGGTCGACGACCTCGTCGCCGAGGTCGACCGGATGGCGTTCGAGGGTCTGCTCGCGCAGAAGTGACGCAGGGCAGCCGCCGACCTAGGCTCGCGGACGTGCCGCTGGAGTTCTCCGAGCAGCCCGAGACCGGTCTCGTCGCCGTCACGCTGACCGACGGCGACGGCACCGTGCTGCAGACCCGCGTGGTCGCCGCCGACGAGATCGGGCGGATCGCCGCGAGGGCGCGCGCCGCGGTCGAGCGCAGCGAGCGCACCGGCGAGCCGGGCCTCTACGTCACGCTCGACGAGCTCATCGACGGGTCGTCAGGTCCCGCCTGAAGGTCCCGCTTGAAGCCCGCGTGGCTCGCGGTGAACCCCAATCGCTCGTAGAAGCGGTGCGCGTCGACCCGTGACGCGTCGCTGGTGAGCTGGACGAGCCCGCACCCCCGCCGGTTGGCCTCGTCGACGGCCCAGCCGACGAGCGCGGCGCCGTAGCCCCGGCCCTGCCGTGCGGCGTCGACGTGCACCGACTCCAGCTGCGCGCGCCGCGTCCCGCGCCGCCCGAGGCTCGGGAGCACGGTGAGCTGCAGGGTGCCGACGGTCGTGCCGTCGGCCTCGTCGAGGCAGACCAGCAGGTGGGCCGGGTCGGCGTCGATCTCGGCGAACGCGGCCTCGTAGGGCGCGAGGTCCCCGACGGCGTCGCCCCGCCCGGCGCTCACGGGATCGGCCGCGATGAGCCCCACCAGGGCGGGGACGTCGGAGGCCCGCGCCCGCCGGATCGTCAGCGTGCCGTCCGCCAGCGTCGCGAGCGCGTCCATGCGGGGCATCCTCGTCGAGGAGGGAGCGAGGGCGTCCCTCGCTGCCTCCCACGCACTCAGGGGGTCTCTCGCTCCCACCCCCCGCGGGCGGCCGACCGGGCGACACGGTTGCGGAGGCGTGCCATGTGCGTCACCATCACAACCGAACGAACATTCGGTACGGAGGTGGCCACCGATGACGGTGACCGAGCAAGAGCTCGAGGCCCAGTTCGAGCGCACCGTGGCTTCCGAGGGCCGGGTCGAGCCGCGCGACTGGATGCCCGAGGGGTACCGCAAGACCCTCATCCGCCAGATCGCCCAGCACGCGCACTCCGAGATCATCGGCATGCAGCCCGAGGGCAACTGGATCCTGCGCGCCCCGAGCCTGCGGCGGAAGGCCATCCTCCTCGCCAAGGTCCAGGACGAGGCCGGGCACGGGCTCTACCTGTACTCGGCCACCGAGACGCTCGGGGTCGACCGGGGCGAGCTCACCGAGAAGCTGATCGACTCGAAGCAGAAGTACTCGTCGATCTTCAACTACCCGACGCTGACGTTCGCCGACATCGGCGTCATCGGCTGGCTCGTCGACGGCGCCGCGATCGTCAACCAGGTCCCGCTGTGCCGCTCCAGCTACGGGCCCTACGCGCGGGCGATGGTGCGCATCTGCAAGGAGGAGTCGTTCCACCAGCGCCAGGGCTACGAGCTCCTGATGACGCTGATGGCCGGCACCGCGGCGCAGCGCGCGATGGTCCAGGACGCCGTCGACCGGTGGTGGTGGCCGTCGCTGATGATGTTCGGCCCCGCCGACGGCGACTCCCCGAACACCCAGCAGTCGATGGCCTGGCGGATCAAGCGCCACACCAACGACGAGCTGCGCCAGCGCTACGTCGACATGACCGTCCCGCAGGCCGACGCGCTCGGCGTCACGCTGCCGGACCCGGAGCTGCGCTGGAACGACGAGCGGCAGAGCCACGACTTCGGCGACATCGACTGGGACGAGTTCATGCAGGTCGTCAAGGGTGCCGGGCCGTGCAACGCCCAGCGCCTGGAGAACCGCCGCGCCGCCCACGAGGGCGGTCAGTGGGTCCGGGACGCGGCTGCCGCGTACGCCGCCAAGCACGCCACCAAGGAGGTGCCGGCAGCGTGAGCATGGCCGACGACACCACCGCCCACGTCGAGGGCGAGCCGAGATTCGACGGCACCCCGAGGGCGACCTGGCCCCTCTACGAGGTCTTCGTCCGCGGCAAGCGCGGGCTCAACCACGTGCATGTCGGGTCGCTGCACGCCCCCGACGACACCATGGCGCTCCACAACGCGCGCAATCTCTACACGCGGCGCAACGAGGGCGTGAGCATCTGGGTCGTGCGCGGCGACGCGATCACCGCGTCCAGCCCGGACGAGAAGGACCCGTTCTTCGCGCCCGCCGGCGACAAGGTCTACCGGCACCCCACGTTCTACGACATCCCCGACGACGTCCCCCACCTCTGATGCACAGCGAAGACCACGACGAGAACGTCTACGACGCCCTCGCCACCGCCGACGACGACGGCCGCTGGGCCTTCGGCACCGGGTTCGACGCCGGCTCCGCCGAGATCGACGCGCCGGTGCCCGACGGCGTCGATCGCGACGACCTCGCGACGTACTGCCTCATGCTCGCCGACGACGCCCTGATCGCCTCCCAGCGTCTGGCCGGCTGGACAGCGAAGGCCCCGGAGCTCGAGGAGGACGTGGCGCTCGCGAACATCGCGCTCGACCTGCTCGGGCAGGCCCGCGTCCTGCTCTCGCGCGCCGGGCACCTCGGCGCCGCCGAACCGTTCCGCGCCGGGCCGTGGGACGCGCAGCGGAGCGGAGCCGGACCCTTGCCACAGGACGACGAGGACGTGCTGACCTACTTCCGGGACGACCGTGGGTTCCGCAACGTCACGCTGGTCGAGAGCGACTCCGGTGGCGCCGGCGACTTCGGCCGCACGATCGCCTGGATCCTCGTGCTCTCGAGCTGGCGCCTGGCGCTGATGACCCGCCTCACGGACAGCCGCGACCCGGTGCTCGCCGCGGTCGCGGGCAAGGCCGTCAAGGAGCTGACCTACCACCGCGACTACGCCGCCCAGTGGACGCTGCGCCTCGGCGACGGCACCGAGCTCTCGCACGCGCGCATGCAGGCCGGTCTCGACACGGTCTGGCCGTTCGTCGAGGAGCTCTTCCTCCCGCACGCCGTGGAGCGGCGCCTCGCGGCCGCCGGCGTCGCGGTCGACCCCGCGGAGCTCCGCGACGAGGTCGACGCCGTGCTCGAGCAGGTCCTGCCGGTCGCCACGCTGACCCGCCCCGAACGCCCCGCGGTGGGTCTCGTCGGCGGGCGCGGGGGCCGCGACGGCGTGCACACCGAGTCGCTCGGCACGGTCCTCGCCGTCATGCAGTCCCTCGCCCGCGCGCACCCGGAGGCGACATGGTGACGACGGAGCCCACGGACGCACGCGTCGCGGCCGAGAACGTCGTCGACCCCGAGATGCCGATGCTCACGCTCGCCGACCTCGGCGTGCTGCGCGGCGTCGAGACCACCGCGGACGGCACGGTGGTCGTGACCATCACCCCCACCTACTCCGGCTGCCCCGCGCTCGACGAGATGCGCGCCGACCTGCGGCGCACGTTGCAGGCCGCGGGCCACGACCGGGTCGAGGTGCGCACGACGTTCAGCCCGCCGTGGTCCACCGACTGGATCTCCGACGAGGGTCGGCGCAAGCTCGCCGAGGCCGGCGTCGCCCCGCCCGGCCGGATCGGTCCGCGCGCCGCGGCCGGCCCGGTGCCGCTGACCCTCGTCGCCCCGTCCCGCACCGTCGCCTGCCCGCAGTGCGGCGCGCCGGACACCGAGGAGAGCTCCCGCTTCGGGCCGACGGCCTGCACCGCGCTGCGCCGCTGCCGGGCCTGCGGCGAGCCGTTCGAGCACGTCAAGGAGATCTGATGACGGCCGCCGTCACCGACGATCGCGCCACCGAGGCCGTCCCCGGTTTCCACCGCCTCCGCGTCGCCGACGTCGAGCGTCTCTGCGACGACGCCGTCGCGGTGCGCTTCGCCGTCCCCGACCACCTCGGCGACGACTACGCCTTCCGCGCGGGCCAGTACCTGACGCTGCGCCTGGCGACGGAGCAGGGCGAGGAGCGCCGCTCGTACTCGATCTGCGCGCCCGAGGGCGCCGCCCCGCGGATCGGCGTGCGCCGCGTCGACGACGGGCTGTTCTCGACCTGGCTGGTCGACCGGCTCGCCGCCGGCGACGAGATCGAGGTGGGGCCACCGCAGGGTCGCTTCAGCCCGGAGGTCGCGGCCGGCGAGCACCACGTGCTCGTCGCCGCCGGCTCGGGCATCACGCCGGTGCTCTCGATCGCCGCGACCGTGCTCGCCGCCCACCCCGACACCCGCGTGACCGTGCTCTACGGCAACCGCCGCAGCGACACCGTGATGTTCGGCGAGGACCTCGCCGACCTCAAGGACCGCTACGGCCCGCGCCTGCAGCTCGTCCACGTGCTCTCCCGCGAGCCCACCGCCGCCGACCTGTTCAACGGGCGCCTCGACGCCGAGCGCCTGCGCACGCTGATCGGCGCGCTGGTGCCGGTCGGCGAGGTCGCGCACTGGTGGCTGTGTGGGCCCCTCGGCATGGTCGAGGCCGCCACCGAGGTGATCACCGGCTTCGGTGTCGAGCGGCGGACGGTGCACCGCGAGCTCTTCTACGTCGACGAACCGCCGCCCGAGGTGCACCGCGCCGAGGACGACGTCGTCGACGACAGCGGCGGCGCCACGGTAACGGTGATCGTCAACGGGCGCGCGTCGGTTCTCACGCTGCCGCGGACCGAGCCCGTCCTCGACGCCGCCCAGCGCGCCCGCTCCGACCTGCCGTTCGCCTGCAAGGGTGGGGTCTGCGGCACCTGCCGGGCGCAGGTGACCGTCGGCGAGGTGCGGATGCGCCGCAACTTCGCGCTGGAGCCCGAGGAGGTCGACGCCGGGTTCGTGCTGACCTGCCAGGCCCTGCCGGTCTCGGACGAGATCACCGTCGACTACGACACGTAGGAGCTCGTTGATGAGCATCGTTGCCAGCCACGTCCTCGGCGAGTGGGTCACCCCGGACGTCCCGGCCTCCGCGGGCCGCGCGATGACCGACGCCGTCACCGGCGAGGAGATCGGCCGCCTGTCCACCGACGGCATCGACATGGCCGCGGTCGCCGGCTACGGGCGCCGTGTCGGTGGGGCCGCGCTGCGGGCGCTGTCGTTCCACCAGCGCGCGTCGCTGCTCAAGGCCCTCGCCGGGTACCTGCGCGAGCACCGCGAGGAGCTCTACGCCGTCTCGGCGCGCACCGGCGCGACGAAGGGCGACTCGAAGTTCGACGTCGACGGCGGCATCGGTGTACTGCAGGTGTACGCCTCGCTCGGCAAGCGCGAGCTGCCCGCCGCGGGTCCGTGGCTCGACGGCGACGTCGTGCCGCTGAGCAAGGGCGGCACGTTCGTCGCCCAGCACGTGTACACGCCGCTCGAGGGCGTCGCCGTGCAGGTCAACGCCTACAACTTCCCGGTCTGGGGCCCGCTGGAGAAGCTCGCGCCCGCGTTCCTCGCCGGTGTCCCGTCCATCATCAAGCCGGCGACGCCGACCGGGTTCCTCACCGCCGAGCTCGTGCGGCTGATCGTCGAGTCCGGGCTGCTGCCCGACGGCGCGGTGCAGTTCCTCGCCGGCAGTACCGGCGACCTCTTCGACCACCTCACCGAGCAGGACCTCGTCTCGTTCACCGGCTCGGCGTCCACCGCCCGGCAGCTGCGCACCCACCCGGTGCTCTCGGCGCGTGCGGTGCGCTTCACCGCGGAGGCCGACTCGCTGAACTGCTCGATCCTCGGGCCCGACGCGACGCCCGGGACGCCGGAGTTCGACCTCTACGTCTCCCAGCTCGTCACCGAGATGACGGTGAAGGCGGGCCAGAAGTGCACGGCGATCCGGCGTGCGTTCGTGCCGGCCGCGCAGGCCGACGCGGTGGTCGAGGCCGTCCGGGAGAAGCTCGCGGCCGTCGTCGTCGGGAACCCGTCGGCCGACGGCGTGACCATGGGCGCGCTCGCCGGGCCGGAGCAGCGCGAGGAGGTCCGCCGCTCGCTGAAGTCGCTGACCGACGCCGCCGAGGTGGTGTTCGGCGACCCCGAGCAGGTCGAGGTCACCGGCGCCGACGCCGAGCGCGGCGCGTTCCTCTCGCCGGTGCTGCTGCGGGCGGATCCGGACTCCGCCGCGGTGCACGAGGTCGAGGCGTTCGGGCCGGTCTCCACGGTCGTGCCGTACTCGTCGACCTCCGAGGTGATCGAGCTCGCCGCCCGCGGGCAGGGCTCGCTGGCCGGCTCGGTGGTCACCGCCGACCCGGAGTTCGCGCGCGAGGTCGTGCTCGGCACGGCGCCGTGGCACGGGCGCCTGCTCGTGCTCGACCGCACCGACGCGAAGGAGTCGACGGGCCACGGCTCGCCGATGCCGCAGCTCGTGCACGGCGGGCCGGGGCGTGCCGGCGGCGGCGAGGAGATGGGCGGGCTGCGCGGCGTCGCCCACCACATGCAGCGGACCGCCGTCCAGGGCAGCCCCGACATGCTCTCGGCGATCACCGGGCGGTGGGTGCCGGGCAGCGCGCGCACCGTCACCGACGAGCACCCGTTCCGCAAGCACCTCGAGGACCTGCGGCCCGGCGACACGGTCGTCGGTGGTCCGCGCCGGGTGACCGAGGCCGACGTCGAGCACTTCGCCGAGTTCACCGGCGACACGTTCTACGCCCACCTCGACGCCGAGGCCGCCGCCGCGAACCCGTTCTTCGGTGAGCGCGTCGCCCACGGGTACCTCGTCGTGTCGTTCGCAGCGGGCCTGTTCGTCGACCCGGCGCCGGGTCCGGTGCTCGCCAACTTCGGCGTGGACGCCCTGCGCTTCCTGACGCCGGTGAAGTTCGACGACGAGCTGACGATCACGCTGACCGCCAAGCAGATCTCGCCGCGCGCCTCGGCGGCGTACGGCGAGGTGCGCTGGGACGCGGAGGTCGTCAACGCGGCCGGCGACCCGGTGGCGAAGTACGACGTCCTGACGCTGGTGGCGAAGCGGTCGGAGGGGCGCGATGCCTGAGATCGCCGCGTCCGTGCGACGCATGTGGGACGACGACGCCGCCTCGCGCAAGCTCGGGATGGAGCTGCACGAGGCGACCGAGGGGCGTGCGCGGATCTCGATGCCGGTGACCGACGAGATGGTCAACGGCCACGGCATGTGCCACGGCGGCTACCTGTTCCTGCTCGCCGACTCGACGTTCGCGTGCGCCTGCAACTCGCCGGGCCCGGTCACGGTCGCGGCGGCCGCGGACATCGTCTTCGTCGCGTCGGCCCAGCGCGGCGACGTGCTGCTGGCCGAGGCGAGCGAGCGGGTCGCGTTCGGGCGCAGCGGCGTCTACGACGTCACGGTGTCGCGGCCGCGCGACGGGCAGGTCATCGCGGAGTTCCGGGGCCGGAGCCGGACACTGCGCAGCGCCTGACAGTCGTCACGCTCCGTTCTTCTTCCCGGGCCAGCTGTCGCCTTGACGACGCAACCGCTGTCGGCAACGGCCACGGTGCGTCATGCTCAGGGCGGACCGACCGTGAGGGGAGACCAGCGTGATCGCTGAGTGGCTGCAGGCGATCCCGCCGCTGGCGGTGTACCTCGCCGTCCTCGGCGTGGTCGGGATCGAGAGTCTCGGCATCCCGCTGCCCGGCGAGGTCGTGCTCGTCAGCGCGACGTTGATGGCCACGCGTCCCGAGCTCGCGATCTCGGCGATCTGGGTCGCGGTCGCGGCGCTGGTCGGCGCCGTGGTGGGCGACTCGATCGGCTTCGCCGTCGGGCGCCGCTACGGGATCGGGCTGCTCGAGGCGGCCGGACGGCGGTTCCCGAAGCACTTCGGGCCGTCGCACGTCGCGATCGCCGAGCGGGCCTTCGAGCGCTGGGGCGTCCTCACCGTCATCATCGGGCGCTTCATCGCCATCCTGCGGATCCTCGCCGGGCCGCTGGCCGGGGCACTGCGGATGCCGTACCGCAAGTTCATGCCGGCGAACGTCGTCGGCGGCGTCCTGTGGACCTTCGGCACCACCGCCGCCGTGTACGCGCTCGGGATCGCCGCGGAGACGTGGCTCAAGCGGTTCTCGTGGGCCGGGCTGGTCGTCGCGGTGATCGTCGCCCTGACCGTCGGCGTCCTCGTCAAGAAGCGGGTGATCGGTCTGCTCACCCGCCCGGAGGAGGGTGCGCCCGCGCCCTGAGCGGGTAGGCCTCGGGCTCCCATCCGCGCGAGGAGGTCCCCGGTAGCCGACACAGCCGACACCCCGTTCCCCGACTTCGACCACGCGACGGTCGAGACCGTGAAGCACCGCATCCGCTCGCTCGAGCGCGACGAGGTCGAGGGGCTGCTCGAGCACGAGCGCGCCCACGCGTCGCGGATGCCGGTGATCGAGGTGCTGCGCACCCGGATCGCCGAGCTCGACGCGGGCGCCACCCCGTCCGGCGGCGACCAGCGCGAGGCCCGCGAGGGCGGCACGTCGCACGGCTCGCCCGTCTCCCCCGACGGCGCCGCCCAGCCCGGTCCGCCGGACCGGCACGGTCTGCGTCAGGTCACCTGGGGCGGCTGACCCCCACGTGAGCGAACTTCGGGGCTATGGCACCGAAGTTCGCTCACATACTCCGGACGGGCGCTCGCGCTACTGCTCGGCGGCCCCACGCGGAGCTGAGCCACCCCGGGCGCAGAGCGCGCGCAGCGGCGGGATCAGCCACCGGTACACCGGGCGCACCCACCGCCCGGGGAGGGTGCCGTGGCGCTCCTCCGCCCAGACCCGCGACCGCGGGTGCTCCTCGAGCAGCCGGAGCGCGAGGGAGCCGTGCGAGGTCGTCGGCGGCGCCGTCCGGACCTCGATCCGGCTGAGGTGCTTGGTGCTGACGTAGCCGTACTGGCTCGGGCTGACGAGCCGGACCGGCGCGCCGTGGTCGCTGTCGAGCGGGCGGCCGTCGAGGTTCTCGGCGAGCAGGACGTCGCCCGCCAGCGCGTCCTCGATCGTCACGACCGACCGGTGGTGGTCGAGCCCGCCGAAGACGACGTGGGTGACGACGGCGGCCGGGTCGAGGGCGGGCGCGACGACCTCGCGGTAGAAGCAGTCGAACCCGACGCCCTCCCAGCGCAGGTCGATGGCCGACCAGCCGGCGACGCAGTGGAAGTCCGCGGTCGTCTCGCGGCGCGGCAGCCGCGCGAGGTCGGCCATCGACACCGAGAACGGGGCGCGCACGGCCCCGCGGACCTCGATCGCGTGGTGCGCGGGGACCTCCGGTGCCGGGTGGTGGAGGTGGGTGCCGAAGCGCGGGAACCCCTCGACCGCGCGCTGGCCGGGCGGCAGCCGCAGGCCGTGGGAGGCGGCGTGTGTCGTGGTCATCGCGGTCCCCTCGATCTATACGGGGTCGTATACGACGCCGACGCTAGCAGCGTCTGTACGGTGCCGTACAGACCCGAGCCCGAGGAGGACCGCCGCCGTGGCGCTCGCCCGCACGCCCCGCCACCGCTGGATCGACGCGGGGCTGCAGGCGCTGGCCACCGGCGGGCCCGACGCGGTACAGGTCGAGTCCCTGGCGCGGTCGCTGGGCGTGAGCAAGGGCGGCTTCTACGGCTACTTCGCCGACCGGCCCGCCCTCCTCACCGAGGTGCTCGACGCGTGGGAGGCGCGCAGCACCGACCAGGTGCTCGCGCAGGTCGAGCAGGAGGGGGGCGACGCCCGGACGAGGGCCCGGCGGGCGGCCGAGCTCACCTTCAGTGCCGAACTGCGCCCGATCGACCTCGCCGTCCGCGACTGGGCCCGGCGTGACGCGGCGGTCGGCGAGCGCCTGCGCCGCGTCGACGACCTGCGCATCTCCTACCTGCGCGAGCTGCTCGGGCCGGTGTGCACCGACTCCGACGACCTCGAGGCCCGCTGCCTGATCGCCTTCGCGGTGGCGGTCGCCGATCCCCTCATCGCCGCCGGCCACGGCAGCCACACCCGCGCCGACGTGCTCCGGACCGTGCAGCGCCGGCTCTTCGCACCGCCGCCCGCGGGACCGTAGCCTCGGGCCGGTGGACGAGGTGGGGAGCGGGTCGGGGACGCGCGGCGGCACGGTCATCACCGACGTCGAGCAGCTGCGGGCGGTCGTCGGCGAGCCGGTGGCCAGGGCCGTGACCAAGGTGCGTCCCGTCCTCGACGACGTCGACCGGGCGTTCATCGACGCCTCGACGCTGCACCTGCTGGCGACCTCCGGCTCCGACGGCTCGCTGGACGTGTCGCCGAAGGGCGACCCGGCGGGCGCGGTGCTCGTGGCCGACGACCGGACCCTGCTGCTGCCCGACCGGCCCGGGAACCGCCGCGTCGACGGGATGATCAACATCTTGGGCGACCCGCACGTCGCCCTGCTGTTCCTCGTCCCGCAGCGCCGCGACACGCTCCGGGTGAACGGGCGCGCTCGCCTGCTCCTCGACCCCGACGCCGCGGCCGCCTTCGAGGTCCGCGGCCACCGCCCGCGCATCCTCGTCGAGGTGACCGTCGACGAGGTCTTCTTCCACTGCCCCAAGGCCCTGATGCGCTCCGGGCTGTGGGACCCCGACGCCTGGTCGCCGGCCGACCTCCCGAGCGTCGCGGAGATCGCGCACCGGACGAGCCCCGACTCCTCGCTCGACGAGCTCGAGCAGCGCTACGCCCCGGACAACTACCGCACGCTCCTGTACTGAGCGCGGCGTGGGCCGAGCAGAACGCCACCCGGCGGGCAGCATCCTCGACGCCGCGCGGGAACTGGTCCTCGCCGACGGCGTGCGCGCCGCCACCGTCGACCGCATCGTCGTGGCCAGCGGTGCGCCGAAGGGCTCGATCTACCACCGCTTCGGCACCCTCGACGACCTGCTGGCGACGATGTGGCTGCGCGCCGTCCGCGCCTCGCAGGACCGGTTCCTCGCCGCGCTCGAGGGCTCCGGGGACGCCGTGACGGTCGGCGGCGCGGCGGCGTTGACCCTGTACGACTTCGCCCGCGAGCAGCCCGACGACGCCGCGCTGCTGATCACGCTGCGCCGCGAGGACGTCGACCGGGGGATCCGCGACGAGGACCTCGCCCGCGGGCTGACGACGGTGAACGCGCCGATCGAGCGCGGGGTGGCGGACCTGGCGAGGCGCCTGCACGGCCGGGCGGACCGCGAGGCCGTCGAGCGGACCGTTCTCGCCGTCGTCGACCTCCCCCTGGGCGCGATCCGGCGCCATCTCCTCGCCCGGCGACCACCCCCGCCGGAGCTCCGCGACCCGCTCGGCCGGGCGGTGCGGGCCGCCCTGCAGGACTAGCGCGCCACGACGAGCCGGTACCCGAGATCGGCGCTGCTCCCGGTGGCGACCGTTCCGTGCCGCCGGTGCCAGCGGCCCGCGGCGAGGTCGTCGGCGAGCCGCTCGACCGCCGCGGCGACGAGCGGCGCCGGCAGGCGCGCCAGCCCGGAGGCGGCCGCGCGGACGGCGGCGTCGAGGTAGGCGTGCGGACGGGCCCAGTGGGCGGCGAGGAAGCCGTCGGTGCAGTCCGCCGGCACGGGCACCGGCCGGATCGCGACGCGCCGGCCGGGACCGGTCAGGGTGGCGACGACGACGTCGAGCGTCGCCAGCCCGGTCTCGGCGTCCCCGATCTCGGGCAGGTAGTCCGCGATCAACCAGAAGCGGCGCATCACGGCGGGGTCCCAGGTGAGGACCACCTGGCGTCGCGACACCCGCACCAGCTCGGCGAGGCCCGCGGCGGGGTCGCGCCAGTGGTGCACGGTGAGCACCGCGAGGGCGGCGTCGACGGCCCGGTCGGCGAGCGGGAGCGCCTCCGCCTCGGCGCGGACGGCGGGCGCCGACCCGAGCGGGCGCTGGGCCAGCATCGCCGGCGAGGGGTCGCAGGCGACGGCGGTCCGCCGCGCCGGCTCGTAGGACCCGGCCCCTGCGCCTACGTTCACCACCCGTCGGGCGCCGCCGAGGGCTGCGTCCACGAGCGCGGCGATGCGCGGGTCCGGTCGACGGTGGCGGCCGTAGCCGGGGGCGAAGCGCACGTAAGGGTCCCTGTCCACGAATTAGACGATACGGTCTACTAACGCGCTCGGCGAGAGGGGACGCGGTGGCGATCGGGCTGGTGATGGCGGCCGGGCTGGTGGCGGGCACCGACCCGGCGAGCGCGTACACCCTGCACGTCGGCGGGTTCGTGCTCGCCGCGCCGGCCGCGTTCGCCGGGGTGGCGTTCTTCGTGGCGATGGCCGTCGTGGCGTTCGGCTCGCAGGTCCTGCCCGACTGGTCGGGATGGCTCGCGCTCGTCGGCGTGCTCGCCAACGTGGGCGCGGTCGGCGGCGTCGGCACGCTCACGGGCCCCTGGAACTCCGGCAACGGCCTGCTCGGGGGGATCGCCGCCCCGCTCGGCCTGTTCGTCGTGTGGATCCTCGCGATCAGCGTGACGTGGCTACGGGAGCCGCAGGAGGTGCCGGCATGACGCGGGCACTCGCGCCCTCTGGTCATACTCCGGGCGACCTCACCCGCCCCTGAGGACTCGTCCGGAAAATCTTCGTCGGACCTGTCGATCGGCGCCGGTGCCGTTCGTGGAGGGGTGTGCGGGCGCCGGGCCCGCACGACCCCCGACACCGTGGAGGACCCCATGGCCCACTACCTGCTCAGCGTCGTCACGCCCTCCGAGGGCGAGCCGCCGGCCGAGGACGAGATGAACGTGATCATGGGCAACGTCGCGAAGCTGCAGAGCGACATGCAGGAGGCCGGCGTCTGGGTGTTCTCCGGCGGCCTCGAGGCGCCCGACACCGCGACGGTCCTGCGGCGCAGCGGCGACGACGTGCTGGTCACCGACGGCCCGTTCGTCGAGCTCAAGGAGTACGTGGGCGGTCTGACGATCATCGACGTCCCGGACCTCGACGCCGCCCTGCACTGGGGCCGGCGCTCCACCGAGGCCATCGGCCTGGCGATCGAGGTCCGGCCCTTCCACTGGGCCCCCTGAAGAAGTTGGGCGCCGTGAGCGAGCCCCTGTCCTCGGTGACGATCACCCGGATCGTCACCGAGGAGTACGGGCGCTGCGTGGCGACGCTGACGCGCGTCCTCGGCGACATCGACCTCGCCGAGGACGCCGTGCAGGACGCGCTCACCGTCGCGCTGTCGCGCTGGCCCGCCGACGGCGTCCCGCCGAACCCGGGCGGCTGGCTCGTCACCACCGCGCGTCGCCGCGCGCTCGACCGCCTGCGCCGCGACGCCGTGGGGCGGGACAAGGAGGCGCGCGCGGCCCGGGAGGAGCCGCCGCCGGACGAGCCCGACCAGGAGGAGGGAGGACCGGTGCACGACGACCGCCTGCGCATGATCTTCACGTGCTGCCACCCGGCCCTCGCCCTGCCCGCGCGGGTCGCCCTGACGCTGCGCCTGCTCGGCGGGCTCGAGACCCCCGAGATCGCCCGCGCCTTCCTGGTCCCCGAGGCCACCATGGCCCAGCGGATCGTGCGCGCGAAGAACAAGATCCGGGCCGCGCGCATCCCCTATCGCGTGCCCCACGACGCCGACCTGCCCGACCGCGTGCCCGGCGTGCTGGCCGTCGTCTACCTCGTCTTCACCGAGGGCCACGCGACGGCGACCCGCGACGACCTCGCCGCCGAGGCGATCCGGCTGGGCCGCCTGCTGGCCGAGCTGATGCCCGACGAGCCCGAGGTGCTGGGCCTGCTCGCGCTCATGCTGCTCACCGAGGCCCGCCGGCCCGCGCGCACGGCCGCCGACGGGTCGCGGGTGCTGCTCGCCGACCAGGACCGGACGCGGTGGGACGCGGACCTCGTCACCGAGGGCCTCGACCTCGTCCGGCGCTGCCTGCGCCGCGGCGCCCCCGGGCCGTACCAGGTCCAGGCCGCGATCAACGCCGTCCACACCACCGCGGCGGACACGGCCTCGACCGACTGGGCCCAGATCGTCGCGCTGCACGACCAGCTGCTCGCGCTGGCCCCGAGCCCGACCGTCGCGCTCAACCGCGCGGTCGCGCTCGCCGAGACCCAGGGGCCGGCCAGGGCGCTGACGATCGTCGACGAGCTCGCCGAGCGCCTCGACCGCTACCACCTGCTGCACGCCGTCCGCGCGGACCTCCTCGCCCGCCTCGGTCGCGACGGCGAGGCGAGCGCGGCCCTCGACGCCGCCCTCGCGCGCACCGACGACCCGGACGACCGGGCGCTGCTGACGGCCCGTCGCGGCACCACGGGCGGGGGCGGGTGAACCATCGCCACACCGGCCGTGCGGGCAGGATGGGGGCATGAGCGCGGAGCCCCCCGAGATGCGGATCGGCGACCGCGAGCGGAAGGCCACCGACGACCGTCTCCGCACCGCCCTCGACGACGGCGTGCTCACGCTCGTCGAGTACGACGAGCGCACCCAGCAGGCCTGGGCGGCCCGCACCCAGCGCGAGCTCGACGCCCTCGTCGCCGACATCCCGGGGGCGGCGCCGGCGCCGCGGCCCGCGTCGTCGGCCCCCGCGCCGCAACAGCCGTCGCGGCCCCCGTTCCACGAGCGGATCGGCAAGGCCGTCGTGCCCCTGGTGATCGCCGCGACCGCCGTGTTCGTGGGCGGGCACCTCGTCACCGCCGACGACGGCGCGAGCGTCTTCGGCAACCGCACGGTGCAGGTCGTGCCGGGCGACCCGGAGGTCGAGGTGGGCACGCTGTTCGGGAGCACCGAGGTCGTCGTGCCGCCCGGCGTGGTCGCCCGCACCACCGGCACGATGATCTTCGGGAGCACGCGCTGCGAGCAGGCGTGCCAGCTCCCGCCGGGCGGGGCGTCGCTGCCCGAGGTGGTCATCGACGCGAACGGCGCGTTCGGCAGCGTCGAGGTCGTGACCCCTGCGGAGGCCGCCCAGGGCGGGCTGCGGGACAACGACGACGACGGGGACGACGACTGACGCTGCGTGACCGTCGGTCAGCGCAGAGAATTGCGTGCTCGACCGGGAACATCCCTGCTCACCCGCGCCGTCAGAGTGCCGAACGCCCACCACGACGGGCACCGGGACTCACCGAGAGCGAGCAACGACCATGAGCGAGAACTACCAGTTCAGCAACGGCACCGTGTACGGCGACAACGGCCAGGTGGTCGGCACCTACACCACCGACGCGAACGGCCAGATCGACTCGGTGTCCACCGACGAGGACCACAACGGCTACGTCGACACGGTCATCGCCGACACCGACCACAACGGGTCGTTCGAGACCGCGGTGGTCGACACCGACGCCGACGGCTACGGCGAGACGGTCCTGGTCGACTCCGACAACGACGGCGACTTCGACGCGGGCGCCGTCGACACCGACCACGACGGCACCTACGAGACCGTCGCCACCGACCCCGACGGCTTCTGACCATGTGAGCGAACTTCGGTGCTATAGCACCGAAGTTCGCTCACATACCTGCGTGACGACGGTGGAGGGCGCGGACCTCCTCGTCGAGCGGGGGCACCGGGCCGGCAACGCGCAGCGCCGGCGCCACCTCCGTGATCGGGATCGGGCGGACCGGCGACGGCGGCGCCCCGAGCTCGGCGCGCCAGGCCGTCAGCTGCTCCGACGAGCTCGCGTAGACGATCGGCCCGAGCCCGACCCACGCGTGGGCCGCCGCGCACATCGGGCAGTGCTCCCCGGAGGTGTAGACGGTGCTCGCCGCCCGCTCCTCCGCGGTCATCTCCGCGCCGGCCCGGCGGGCGAGCTCGAACTCGGGATGACGGGTGGCGTCGAGGCTCGACTCGCGGTTGCGGTCCTCGAAGCGCCGGTCCCCGCCCGGACCGACGAGCACGGAGCCGAAGGGTTCGTCGCCGGCCTCGAGCGCCTCGCGGGCGAGCTCGACGCAGCGGCGCAGGTGGGCGAGGTCGTCGTCGGTGAACGCGGTCATGCGACGACCGTGCCACCTGCCCGCGGTCAGAGCCGGAACTGGCCCAGCTCGGCGGCGAGCGCCTCCGGCGGGTCGTGCAGCTCCACGCGGGCCTCGCGGGCCAGGCACCGGATGCGCAGCCGGGCGAGCACCCGCGCGAGCCCGGGGTCGCACCCCTCGAGCCCCGACAGGTCGATGACGAGCTCGGTGCCGGCCTGGCGCTCGAGATCGCCGGCGAGGACCCGCAGACGCTCGCGCCCGACACGGTCGAACCGTCCGCGCAGCGCGAGGGCCACGCAGCCCGGCCCGTAGCGGCGGATGCCGACCGCGGCCCGGCGGTTGCCGGTGGCGGCGGGCTGGGCGTGGGCGACGGCCTCGGCCACGGCGCGCCGGCGACGATCGGCGAGGTCCGCCGGCACGTCGACGTCGTCGATGACGGTGGGGGCGGGGGCGGACAGGTCCTGCTGGGTGTCGATGGTCATCGAGCCTCCCTCGGACGGTCACGGAACGGCCCGGCCCCGAGGGGCGGACCGTGGCGTCCGTCGCGGCGTGAGGGTCTCAACCGACGACTGTCACCCGAAGTTAACCCACGGCGACCGCTCACGCACGCGCCGTACCCGTCGGGCGTCACGACGTCTCCCGCGGGCTGCGGTCGGTGGGCCGGCCGTCGAGCGCGGCCAGGAGCTGCGCGAGCTCGCCGCGCAGCGCGAGGATCCGGGACACGCGGCGCTCGTCGGTGCGCTGCCGTTCGGCGTGGACGGCGTCGAGGATCGCGAAAGCCCGCTCGAAGCGGGGGTCGATCGCCGTGTCGACGTGGGCGCGCCACGACGCGGCGGAGGGGCGGGGCTCGATCATGGGGTGGCTCCGGAGCTACGGGCGCGCACCCTCGTCGGGGCGCGCGCGGCAGGGTCGCTGCGCACCGCCCCGGGCTCGAGCGGTCGTGTCGTCGACGGCCGTCCCGCTCAGGAGATCCGGGCCGCCGGTCCGTCGTCCTCCCGCCGCATCGCCGGACGCGAGGATGACCCGGTGGTACCCGAAGCGGCCGGGATCACACGCGTCGCGAGACCGCGCAGATGACCGGCGAACCCGTCGGGGGCGCGGCCCTC
The DNA here is from genome assembly GCF_037400275.1 of Actinomycetospora aeridis. NCBI lineage: Bacteria > Bacillati > Actinomycetota > Actinomycetes > Pseudonocardiales > Pseudonocardiaceae > Actinomycetospora > Actinomycetospora aeridis. Next base: position 516,202 of record NZ_JBBEGL010000002.1, read on the forward strand.
GGTGCGGGCGCTCGTCGTGACGGGATGGGCCCGGTCGCGGACCACGCGGCGCCCGGTCCGGTCGAGACGCTCCACCAGCGCGACGTCCTCGCCGGTGGTGAACGGCGGGAACCCGCCGACACCCCGGTAGGCCGGCACCGCGACGCCGAGGCTCGCGCCGTGCACGTGGCGGTGCGGGTCACCGGCCTCGTAGGCCGCCCGGTAGCGGGCGGGGACGGTGACCGGCCACCCCGTCCAGTCGACGACCTCGACGGTGCCGACCCACGCCTCGGCGCCCCCGGCCCGCGCCGCGAGCTGGGCGGCGAGCCAGTCCGGCGGCACCACGGAGTCGGCGTCGGTCGTCGCCAGCCAGGCGACGTCGTCGAGCAGCAGGCCCGCCCCTGCCGCGCGGGCCCGGCCGACGTTGCACGCCGCGAGGGACAGCACCCCGGCGCCGTGCGCGCGGGCCAGGTCGGCGGTGCGGTCGGAGCAGGCGTCGGCGACGACGAGCACGCGCACCGTCGCGGAGTCCGCCACGGTCGCGGCGGCCGCGCGGAGCCCGGCGAGGCAGTGCCCGAGCAGGGCCTCCTCGTCATGGGCGGGGACGACGACGCCGACCGGGACGAGGGGCGGGACCCGAGGCGTGGTCACCGCAGCTCCGTCTCCTCGGCCACCGACCGGGCCGGCCCCCGCGCGTACACCTCGAGCCGGAAGTCGGCCTCGTCGTGGCGCACCGTGCGGGTGAGGCCGGGCCGGGACGCCAGCTCGTCGTGCACCGCGGTGCCCTCGACGGGGTACTCCGGCGCCTCGCGCAGCCAGTGCACGGCGAGCAGGTGGCCACCGGGGCGCAGGCACCCCTCGACGGCGCGCCAGAACTCCTCGCGGTCGCCGGCGTCGAGGTAGTAGACGAGCTCCGAGGCCACGACCAGGTCGAACGTCCCCTCCGGGACACGGGCCGGGAGCGCACCCTCCTCGACACGCACGTGGGCGCGGTCGGCGAGGCGCGCCCGCGTGGCCTCGACCGCCCGGGTCGCCGGGTCCCAGCAGACGAGCTCGTCGCAGCGGCCCGCGAGCTCCACCGACAGCGCGCCGCCCGCACACCCGGGCTCGAACGCGCGGGCGTACCGCGGGCGCGGCAGCGACGCGAGGACGACCGCGCGCTTGCGCTCCTCGTACCACCCGCGCTCGATGCCCCACGGGTCGGCGTCGGCGGCGTAGAGGCCGTCGAAGTAGTCCGGTCCCAGGCTCACCGCGGCCCCCAGAGGATCTCCGTGTCACGCCGGAACCGGGCGAGCACGGCGTCGGACAGGACGGCCGCGTCCCGCGGGTCGCCGGACAGCGGCGCGATCTGGCTGGTGAAGTGGTCGATCGCGGCGCTCTTGGCGCGCACCGCGGCGCCGGACAGCACGAGGCGCCGCGCGTCGCCGAGCGGCACCTCGCCGGGCCGCGACCAGTGCCAGAGCCACACGGGATAGCGCCAGCACGCGGCGCCGGTGCGGTCCGCGGCGACGCCCGCCCCGGCGGCGGTCGCGTCGTGGTCGGGGTGACCGTCCCCCTCGACGGGGGCGAGGACGGTGTCCCCCGCGCGCAGGACCGCGGCGACCCCGTCGGCGACGTCGTCCGCGGCGACCGCACCGTCGGGCAGCCGGAGCCGCGCCACCGCAGGCTCGATCCCGAGCGCCGCCAGCGCGGCACGGCGCTCCTCGGCGCGCCGGTCGGCGAGCGCGGCCGGGGTCAGCGTGGGCGAGTCCGGGTGCGACGCCTCGCCGTCGGTGACGGCGACGACGGCCACCTCGGTGCCCTCGGCGGCCCAGACGGCGAGCACCCCGCCGACGCCCAGCACCTCGTCGTCGGGGTGCGGGGCGACGACGACGACCCGGCCCGCGGGCCGGACCGCCGCCGGGGCCCGCGCGGGCACGTCCCCCAGCCCGCCGGGGCCCCACCACACGTCCTCGGGCGTCCCGGCGCCCTTGAGCGACGGGCTCATGACAGCGGGTCCGGGTCGTCGGCGGGCACCAGGCCGCCGAGCGTCTCGAGGTCGCGCTCGGCGTGGCTCTGCCGCACGTAGATCTCGAGGTCGGCGACGCGGCGGGCGTGGTCGGCGTGCCGGGCGAGCGGGGCCGGCCCGAGCGCGCGGCCGGTGCGCGACAGCGCGCTGTCGACGGCCGACTCGACGACCGCGCGGACCCGGTGCGCCCGGCGGCGGGCCGCCTCCACGGTGTCGTCAGGTGTCCCGTCCAGGACCGCCGCCGCCTCGCGCAGCATCGACCGGGCGGCGGCGAGGTCGGCGTCCACCGCGCCGAGGTGGGCGAGGCCGTGGGCGTCGAGGCGCCCCTCGCGCCCCGCCCGGCGCAGCGGCGCCGACACCCCCACCGCGCCGCCGAACCAGGCGGCGGCCACCGCGACCGCGCCGTGCCAGAAGCCGGGCCGGTCGAGGTAGGCGCCGGTGTGGCCGATCTCGGTCGCCGCCACGTCGTCGAGGTCGACGGTCGCGGCCGCGCTGCCCCGCATGCCCAGCGCCTGCCACTCGCCCGCGTGCACCGTGACCCCGGCGTCGGCGAGGTCGACGGCGAACAACCGGTGCTCGTCGGCGGTGACCAGGGCGTGCGTGCACGGGCCGGCCGCCCCGGAGCAGAACGGCTTGCGCCCGGTCAGGCGACCCTCCCGGGCGTGCACGGAGGCGGTCGGGGACTCCGCCGCCCACACGCCCCAGCACGAGCCCGGCGGCACGGCGGGACCGTCCAGCTCGGCGAGGATCGTCGTCGCGTCCAGATGCGCCTCGGCGAGACGGGCGACGTCGAGGTCCTCGGTCGCGGCGGCGGCGAGCACCGAGAAGTTGTGGCGCGTCCGGCCCTCGCCCCGCGGTGACGGGTCGGTCCGTAGCCGGTCCAGGACGGGCCGGAGCGCCTCCGCTGGGGTCATCGCTCTCCTCGTGGGCGGCACGGGCCCACACGCGCCGGGCGGCGGCGGGCAGGCACGGGTGGCAGACCGCCGCGGCGCTGGGGGGCGGAGGGCTGTACCCCGGAGCGGAGATCGGTCGTCTGGGCGGACCGGCTCGGGCTACCCGACGGTCACCGGGCTCATCCGTGATCCACGTGGCACGACGGGGAGGTCACGGGAGCCCCGTCATCCCCGCGCCCGCTCGATCTGCGCGGCGACCGACACGAGCCGCGCGTCCTCGCCGGCCCCGGTCACGCACTGCACCGCGAGCGGGAGGCCCGGCTCCGACCGGCCGACCGGGACCACGGCCGCCGGGAGCCCGGCGTGGTTCCAGACCGGGGTGTGCGCGTAGTGCTGCCCGAGCGCCAGCATCGTCGGCAGCCCGCGGCGACCCGCCCAGTGACCGACGGGCTGCGCCGGCCCGCGGGCCGGCGGCGTCAGCAGCACGTCGACGCCGAGGTCGGCCAGCACCCGCCGGCCGAAGGCCTCGCCCTGACGTCGCGCCCGGCCGATCACGGCGTCCGGGACCCGCCGCCCGATCCACGCCACCTCGGCCGTGCGCGGCTCCAGCAGGCCCGGGTCGTCGACCTCCGCGGCCGCGCCGGCCAGCCCGTGCAGCATCCGGGCGACGAACCCGGTCGAGGCGGCGCCGTAGCGCACGCGCACCTCCCGGACGTCGTGGCCGAGACCGGCGAGGAGGTCCGCGGTCCGGCGCACGGCGGCCTCGAGCTCGGGGTCGAGGGGCAGGGCCGGCGACACCGGCGAGGCGAGGTCGACGCCGATCCGCAGCCGGGGCGGCTCCTGCTCGGCCGCCGCGGCGAGCGGGGTCGGGAAGTCGCCGAGGAGGTCGAGGTAGGTCGCGGAGTCGGCGACCCGGCGGGTCACACAGCCCTGCACCGAGAGCCCGTTCCAGCCACCGCCGGGGGTGCGGCCGGCGCCGGGCTTGATCCCGACGAGCCCGCAGCACGACGCCGGGATGCGGATGGAGCCCGCGCCGTCGCTGGCCGTCGCGATGCCGACCGCGCCACCCGCGACCGCGGCCGCCGAGCCGCCCGACGACCCGCCGGACGTGCGCCCCGGGTCGACGGGGTTGCGCGTGATCCCGAAGCGCTCGGACTCGGTGAACCCGTAGAGCGCGAGCTCGGGCAGCGTGGTCCGCCCGATCGGCACCATCCCGGCGGTCGCCAGCGTCGTGACCACGGGCCCGTCGGCGCGCGCCGGCGTCGACCGCGCCCGGGTGCCCCACGACGTGACGTGCCCGGCGGCGTCGAGGTCGTCCTTCAGCGCGATCGGCACCCCGAGCAGCGGGCCGTCCTCGCCCGCCGCGCGCCGCCGGTCGGCCTCCCGCGCCGCGGCGGCGGCACCCTCGTCGTCGAACGCGGCGAAGGCGTTGACGCGGGCATCGACGGTGCGGGCGGCGCGCAGCGTGGCCTCGGCGAGCTGCACGGCGGTGACGGTGCCCGCTCGCAGCGCGGCGGCCTGGTCGAGCGGGGTCGCGGTGACGAGCGCGGCGGCGGGCGAGGGGGCGTCCACGGACCCGGACGCTAGCCCGACCAGCCGGCCTGCACCGACGCCGCACACCGCCGGGCGTCGTCGCCCGCCGCGGTGAACACGGCGGCGAGCAGCGCCGGCACGTGCTCGGCGAGGGCCTCGCGGGGCAGGACCTCGGAGATCACGAGCAGGAGCAGGCCGTGCCCGGAGGCCCACTGGCGGGTGGCGACGGCGACGGGGTCGGCGTCGACGAACCGCCCCGCCGCGACGGCCCGGCCCGCGGCCTCGACGAGCACGCCGAACGCGGCGCCGGCCGCCTCGGGGTCGGGCAGGTCCGCGGCCGCGTCGAACATCGCGCGGTAGAGCGCCGGGTGCTCGAGGGCGTTCGCGGCGTAGGCGGCCCCCAGCGCGGCGAGGTCGCGCACGGGGTCGTCGGTCGGCGCCACGTCCGCCAGCCGGCGGGCGAGCCGCGCGAACCCCTCCTGCCGGACCGCGCCCCACAGCCCTGTCATGCCGTCGAAGTGCGTGTACACGGCCATCGTCGACGTGCCGACCCGCGTGGCGAGGGCCCGCAGCGTGACGGGCTCGCGGGCGACGAGCATCGCCGCGGCCTGCTCGATGAGTGCGGTGCGCACGGCGGGATCGGGGTATCGGGGCACTTGTGCAGTGTGGCATAACGCTGCTATACATAGCGAGACATAACAGCGCTATCCCATCACGGAGGACACCATGACCGTCAACCTGCTCAACCCGGCCGGCCTGCCCGCTCCGGACGTCTACCGCCAGGTCGCGGTGGCCACCGGGAGCCGCACTGTGTACGTGTCCGGCCAGGTCGCCCGCACCGCCGACGGCACGCCCGTCGGCCCGGGCGACCTCGCCGCCCAGACCGACCAGGCGTACCGCAACGTGGCCACCGCGCTCGCCGGCGTCGACGCCACGCTCGCCGACGTCGCGAAGATGACGGTCTACGTCGTCGACCTGACGCCGGAGAAGATGGGCGCGTTCGGCGAGGGCGCGATGCGCGCGGCGATGGCCCTCGGCCAGGTCACGCCGGCGATCACGCTGGTCGGCGTCACCGCGCTCGGCGAGCCCGACCTCCTCGTCGAGGTCGAGGCCACCGCCGTCCTCGCGTGAGGCTCAGCCGAGGAACTCGAGCAGCGCCGCGTTGAACTCCTGCGGGTGGGTCGCGTTGAAGCCGTGCGGACCGCCCTCGACCACGACGGTCCGGCTGTCCTTCACGGCCTCGGCGGTGCGCCGGCCCGAGACCTCGAACGGCACGATGGCGTCGGAGTCGCCGTGGATGACGAGCGTCGGCACGTCGATCTTCGCGAGGTCGTCGCGGAAGTCGGTGTAGCTGAAGGCCCGGATGCACTCCAGGGTGCCCTTCGGCGACGCGAACTCGGCGATCTCGCGGTGGTAGAGCCGCGCGGGCTCGCTGATGAGGTCGGAGCGGTCGCCGGCGGTGAAGAAGTTCGTGACGAACCCGTCGAGGAACGCGACGCGGTCGCCGGTCACGCCGTCGAGGAAGCCCTGGATCGTGGCGTCGTCGAGCCCGCCGTCGGGGTTGTCGTCGGTCTTGTAGAGGTACGGCGGCACCGCGCCGGCGAAGACGGCCTTCGCGATGCGCTCGCTGCCGTAGCGGCCGAGGTAGCGGGCGACCTCGCCGCCACCCATCGAGAAGCCGACGATCGTGGCGTCGCGCAGGTCGAGGTGACGCAGCAGGGCGTCGAGGTCGGCCGCGAAGGTGTCGTAGTCGTAGCCCGACCACGGCTGCGACGACGAGCCGAAGCCGCGGCGGTCGTAGGTGACGACGCGGTGGCCGGCGTCGACGAGCGCCGGCACCTGCTTCTCCCACGAGCGGCCGGACAGCGGCCATCCGTGGATGAGCACGACGGGGCGCCCGGCACCGTGGTCCTCGTAGTACAGGTCGATCGGGCTGCCGTTCTCGTTCCCGATGGTGACGGTCGGCATGGCTCTCCTTCTCATCGTGCACGATGTAATCGTCCACGAGCTAACTACCCACGCCGTCGCTCGTCAACCGCGTACCCCCTGTCGGACCCCTCGGGCACGCTCGCGGCATGACCGTCGCGATCACCACCCCACGGGGTCATGTCGGCTCCCACGTCCTGCGCGCGCTCGTCCGGGCCGGGGTCCGGCCGCGTGTGCTGATGCGCGACCCCGACGTGCTCGACCCGGCGTGGCGGCCCCACGTCGAGGCCGTGCGCTGCGACCAGGGCGATGCCGACGCGGTCGTCACGGCCACTCGCGGCGTCGAGGCGCTGTTCTGGGTCAGCCCGACGAGCCACGAGGGCGACCCCGTCGAGGCGCACGCGCGGCTCGGTGCGCACGTCGCGCGGGCGGTCACCGAGAACGGCATCGCCCGCACCGTGTTCCAGTCCAGTGTCGGCGCCGAGCAGCGCCACGGCGCCGGCGAGATCGACGGGCTCGCGCGGGTCGAGGAGGCGCTCGACGCCACGGGCGCCCCGGTGCTGCACCTGCGGTGCGCCTACTTCTTCACCAACCTCGGGCTCGACCTCGACGGCCTGCGCGAGGGCGTGCTGCGCACGGCGTGGCCGCTCGACGCCCCGATGCCGTGGGTCGATCCCCGCGACATCGCCGAGGTCGCCGCCGCGCGACTGCTCGCACCGTGGACCGTCGGCGGGGTGCAGGCCGTGCACGGGCCGCGGGACCTCTCGTTCGCCGAGGTCGCGGGCCAGCTCACCCGGGTGCTCGGACGGCCGGTGCGTGCCGAGCGGGTGACCGACGACGACGTGCGCGCCGGCCTGACGGCGGTCGGGCTCGGCGACGCCGCGGTCGAGGCGATCGTCGGGATGGCGGTCGGTCTGCGCGACGGCTTCGTGCCCGAGCAGCCGCGCACGGAGGTCACCACGACGCCGAGCACCCTCGCCGGCTGGGCCGACACCCACCTGCGCCCGGTGCTCTGAGCCGGACGTCGATCACCGGGCGCCGCTCGTCCGCGGTGATCGACCATCGGCCGCCCGCACCGTGCCGCCTGATCGATCAGGTCCCGCTCGCGGGAGCGCCACGCCGCGTGACCGCGTTCACTGGGTGTCAGCCACCCCCGGGCCCCGCGGTCCGGCACACAGGAAGGGACAGACATGATCAAGAATCGGGAGCTGGCCCTCATCCCGGACTCCGCCCTGGAGCTCGTCGAGCCGCCGCCGACCTCGTCGGCGCCCACGCCGCGCGCGTCGACCGCCCGCGCGTCCCGGGCGCCGCGGGCGACCGACCGCCGTCCGGCCCGCCGTTCGGAGTGCTCCGCCCGCTAGGTCGTGTCCGACCGATCGCGGTCGTGGGACGTGCCGATCCCGGTGCACCCGGCGCCCGTGATCTCCGGGGTCCCCGGACCCGAGGGCTCAGCCCTCCCCGCAGTACCCGTCGCGGTCGCCGTCGCGCTCGCCCGGCAGGCACGGGTGCCCGGAGTTCCCCGACCGCGGGCGTCGCGCCCCGCCGTCGGACGAGGACGAGGAGCCGGAGGAGTCCGCCTCGGTCCGCCGGGTCGCCGTGCGGGGCGACACGGTGCGCGGGCGGTCGACGTCCGCGTCGGGCGTGGCCGTGCGCCGCGTCGTCGTCGGCGCGGTGCTGGTGGCGCCGCAGGTCCGGCCGTTCGTGTCGATGCGCCGCAGGGTCGCCTGCACCGCCGGTGAGGCGTCGTTGCGCCCGTCCGTGTAGATGGCAGTGTGGTCCTCGGCGACCATCGACGCGGCGAAGTCGCTGCCGCCGGCGGTGACGTGGCGCAACATGCGGCCGTAGCGGTCGCGGTCGACGCCGGGCTCGGCAGCCAGGGTCACCGGGGCGGTCAGCAGGCGGGCGCGGGCGGCGTCGGTCGCGCGGCGCCCGCCGGCGGTGGCCGCCTCGCAGGAGTCGATGCCCAGCACGCGGACCTCGTCGCCGGAGGCGAGGCGGAAGGTGTCGCCGTCGATCACCTCGAGGACCGGGGCCGTGGCCCCCGCGGCGGGGGCGCCCGGCGATAAGGACGGCGAGGACGGCGTGGACGGCGTCGACGTCGCGGAGAGCGACGACGAGCTGGCGACGGTGCCGGCCGGTGGCGTGCCGGCGCCGCCCGACAGGTCGGTCGCGGCGACGAGGCAGAACACGCCGACCGCGATCCCGGACCACACCTTGTACGCCTGGCGCACGTCGACGTCCCCTCGAACCGGCGATGATCGTCGACCTTGTCGGGCACGGGGGTCCGGTCGTTACCGATCCGACGCGGACCGTCACGAATCGCGCCTCCCGGACGATCAGCCGGTGTGGCCGTGCTCCTCGTGATCAAGTGGCTCGTGATCACCGCGTCGCTCCTCGCCGTGCCGTTCGGCATCTGGTGGGCGATCGACCGGTCCCGGCGCCGGGCACCGGTCCTGGCGATCGCTCCCCCGATGCCGGCACCTCCCGTGCCGATCCGTCCCGCGCGGCCCCCGGCGCCCCGGCGTCCGGCCGCGACCGGGCGCCCCGCGGAGCCACCCACCACCCCCATCCCCGTACCGCGCGCCGCCGCGGCGGCGCCCGTCCTCGACGCCGACCGCGAGGTGGTCGTGACGCGCGAGGAGGACCACCAGGACGTCCTCGCCGGACTCCACCGCCCGGGCGCCGCACCGCGACCGGTGACGGTCGAGCTGTGGTCGTCGACGGTGACGCGCGGGAAGTACCGGGGCGACTACGCGGTCGAGGTGCGCATCGACGGGCGGCGGGTGGGCGAGCTGACCGCCGCGATGAGCGCCCGCTACCGCCACCTCGTGGACGTCATCGGTCCCGTGCGCTGCCGCGGCGTCGTGACGCACGGCGCGCGCGGTTTCCAGGTCGATCTCAAGCTGCCCGAGGTCGTGTAGGTGACTCAGGCGGGGTGCCGCAGCGTCACCGTCGTCCCCGACGGTCCCGGCCGCACCGAGTAGGCGTCGGTGAGCTCCTCGATGAGCGCGAGGCCACGCCCCCGGTAGCCGTTCGGGTCCGACGGGGGGCGCCACTGACCGTCGTCGGAGACGCTGATGACGACGGCGCCGGGGGCGGCGGGGTCGCGGTGCGCCGAGAGGGTCATGGTGCCGGGCTCGTCGCGGCCCGCGTACGCGTGCTCGGCCGCGTTCTCGAGCGCCTCGCTGACGGCGAGGGTCAGGTTGTCCACCACGTCCGCGTCGCGGTCGGACAGCGCGCCCCGCAGCCACCCGCGCAGGGCCCGCCGGAGGCGTCCGACCTGCGCCGGCGTCGCCGGTACCTCGAGGTGCAACATGTCGTCGACCTCGCCCACGAGTGCCCCACCTCGTCCTCTCGCGCCCCCGTCCGGACCGTAGGCTGTTCCCGGTGGACGAGGAGCCCAATCCGGGACACCGGATCGACGATCCGCGGCGCGTCGCGGCCGTCGTGGCGACGGGTCTCGTCGACACGCCCCCCGAGGAGGCGTTCGACCGCCTCACCCGGTTGGCCTCGGACCTCGTCGGCGCCCCGATGGTGTTCGTGACGCTCGTCGACGACGACGTCTCGTTCTGGAAGAGCGCCACCGGCGTCGACGACGAGATCGGTCCCCGGCAGTACCCGGCGAGCGAGTCGTTCTGCCGGTTCGTCGTCACCTCCGGCGCCGAGCAGGTCATCCCCGACACCGGCGCCGACGGGCGCACGAGGGGCATGGCCGCGGTCGAGACGATGAACATCAGGGCGTGGGCCGGCATCCCGATCCGCGCCGCGAACGGCGAGGTGCTGGGCACGTTCTGCGCCATGGACGTCCGGCCGCGGGAGTGGACCCACCGGCAGCTGGAGATCCTGCGGACGCTGTCCCAGGCGGCCGGCGGCGAGATCGCCCTGCGCAGCGCGCTGCAGGAGGCACGCCTCGCCTCCGCGGCCGCCGAACGGCACGCCGCGAACGCCGAGCGCCACGCCGAGCGCGCGGAGCGTTCGGCCGCCGAGGCCACGGAGCTCGCCGAGACGCTGCAGCAGAGCCTCCTGCCGGCGAGCAACCCCCGCATCCCCGGCATGGAGGTGGCCGCGCGCTACCGCCCCGGCGGCGGCGGCGCCGAGGTGCTGGGCGACTTCTACGACGTCTTCCCCGTGCCCGGCGGCTGGGGCGTGGTGGTCGGCGACGTCTGCGGCAAGGGGCCGTGGGCGGCGCGCACCACGGCGCTGGCGCGCTCGACGGTGCGCGCGCTCGGGCACACCGAGGACGACACCGAGGCGGTGCTGGCCGCGCTGAACGACGTCCTGCACGTGTGGTTCGCCGGGCGGCACAGCTTCGTCACGGCCACCTACGCCACCATGACCGCCGCCGACGAGGGGTTGCACACCGTCGTGGTCAACGGCGGGCACCCGCCGGCGTTCCTGCTGCGCGCCGACGGCGAGGTCCGCCCGTTCGCCGGCGGCGGCCGCGCCCTGGGCCTGCGCGCGGAGGCCTCGGTCGGGCGCGAGGAGGAGTGCCTGCGACACGGCGACAGCCTCGTCTTCTACACCGACGGGGTCACCGAGTCGCGCCCGCCGGGCGGCACCGACCAGTTCGGCGAGGAGGGCATCGTCCGCGTCCTCGCCGGGCTCCCGCCCGCGTCGAACGCCGAGACGGTGGCCGAGGCGGTCAGCCGCGCCGCGCTGGACCACGCCGGCGGGCAGGTCCCCGACGACACCGCGATCGTCGTCGTCCGCAACCCGACGAGCCCGATCCCGGAGCCCGCATGACCACCTTCCGTGCCGCCGTCGAGCGCGGCGACATCGACGCCGCCGTCGCCCTCCTCGCCGAGGACGTCGAGTTCTCGAGTCCCGTGGTGCACACGCCGTACCGGGGCCGCGACGCCGTCGCCCCGATCCTGCACGCGGTGTTCACGGTGTTCGAGGACTTCCGCTACGTCTCGGAGATCGGCACCGAGGAGCAGGACGAGCACGTCCTCGTCTTCCGCGCCCACGTCGGCGACCGCGAGATCGAGGGCATCGACCTGCTGCACCACGACGCGTCGGGCGCGATCGACCGGCTCACGGTGATGATCCGGCCGCTGTCGGGCCTCCAGGCGGTGGCGACGACGATGCGCGCGAGGCTCGGCGGCTAGACGCGGCAGACTCCGCGCCGTGGACGCCGCCTACGACGCCGAGCCCTGGTCCGACTTCGCCGCGGGGATGGCGGGCGCGGCCGCCGCCCTCGCCGGCCTGTTGTTCGTCGCGGTCTCGATCAACATCCGGACGATCCTGACCGATCCGCGCATCGCGGGCCGGGCCGCGCTGGCGCTGATCCTGCTCGCGCTGCCCGTCTTCCTCTCGCTCGTGCTCCTGATCCCGGGTCAGGGTGACGTCGCGCTCGCCGTCGAGCTGCTCGTGATCTCCGCGGTCACGGTGCCGTCGCTCGGCTACCTGGTCCGCCCCGCCGCCCACGCGGCCGAGCAGCCGCTGTCGTCCTGGATCGCGACGAACGTCGTGCCCTCCACGGTCGCGGCGCTCGCCCCCGTGGTGGCGGCGGTCGGGCTGCTCACCGCGTCTCTCGGGGGGCTCTACTGGCTCCCGGCGGCGGTGGCGATCGCGCTCGTGGGCGGGCTCGTCAACGCGTGGGCCCTGCTCATCGAGATCCTGCGTTAGACGTCGGTCGGGACGCCCCGGGCCGCGGGCCGCGCCGTCAGCGCACCGACCACGGCCACGACGGCGAACGTCGCGAAGAGCCATTGCGCGGACGCGAGCGGGTCGGCGCCCCCGAGGGCGAGCCCGGCGCCGCCGAGCGCGGTGCCCACCGAGACGGCGAGCATCTGCACGGTCGTCACCGCCGCCGAGGCCTTGTCCGCCTCGGTCTCGTCGACCTCGGCCGCGCCCTCCGCGTCGGGCTCCGGGTCCGCGCCGCCGATCGCGGACGCCGCCAGGTGCGGCCAGGCGGTGCCGATCCCGAGGCCGCCCGCGAGGAGGCCGGCGATCCACAGCACCACGGCGACGGGGCCGTCGAGCGTCAGCAGGCTGACGGCGACGAGGACGGTGCCCGCCGCGAGCAGCACGGGCCCGCCGACCACGCGGGGCCGCGGCCGCCGGGCGGACGCGCTGATCATCTCGCCGAGCACCCAGCCGGCGCCGAGCGCGACACCGAGGAATCCGGCGAGCACCGGGACGAGGCCGGCGACCTGCTGGCCGACCAGCGGCACGAACGCCTCCACCCCGGAGACGCCGACGAGCACCGCCATCAGGCCGTAGATCCAGCGCAGCGGCGAGCCGGGGCGGAACGTGGCGCGCGGGAGCACCGCCGCCGACGTCCGCCGCTCGTGGACGACGAACAGCACGAGGAGCACGAGCGCCGCGAGCAGCCCGAGCCCGGCGACGAGCGGGTCGGCGGCCAGCCCGGCGACGCTGAGCACGGCCGCCGCGGCGCCGACCAGCAGGACCGAGCCGACCGGGAACGGCCCGGGCGACAGGCGCGCACGGGCGCGGTGCAGCGCCGACGGGACGATCGCGGCAATCACGAGGCTCCCGATCACCAGCACCCCGAACGCCCACCGCCACGCGCCGACCTCGGCGAGCAGACCGCCCAGACCCGGTCCGACGATCAGCGCGACACCCCACATCGCGGCGATCAGCGCGCTCCCCCGCGTCCACAGCGTGCGCGGGAGCGCGATGCGGATGAGCGCGTAGCCCATCGCGGCGAGCAGTCCCCCGCCGACGCCCTGGACGACGCGCCCCAGCAGCAGGACCGCCATCGACGGGGCGACGGCGTCGACGAGCGCGCCGAGGGCGAAGACCCCGAGCGCGACGAGGTAGGCGCGCGCCGCCGCGACCCTGGCGAGCACCCGGCTCGTCAACGACGACGCCACGACCGCGGCCAGCAGGAAGAGCGTGGTCGGCCAGGCGTAGAAGGCGGCGCCGCCGATCTCGGCGACGGCCGAGGGCAGCAGGCTCGCGGTGACGTAGGTGTCGACCGCGAACATGAGCGTGCCGCCCGCGAGCACCGTGACCGCCCCGCGGTGTGCCGGGGCGACCAGCTGCGCCCAGGAACCCGACCCGCTGCTCATCGCGCGGTCACGCCGCCCGGTCGGACGGCGCGTCGATCACGATGCCCGACTCGAGCGCGCGGGTCGGCCGTGACTCGAGGACACGGTCGCTGCGGTAGCGGGCCACCTTCTCACTCCTGCGCGGCGGTCCGTCGTTGGCGATGAGCACGGCCACCCACGGCAACGGCACGGACGCCATCACGAGGACCGCCGCCGCCATCGTCCACCCGAAGCCCAGGGCGAGCACCCCGGCGACGACGAGGCACGGGATGCGCATCGACATGATCAATGAGTAGCGGCGCCGGCGGGCGGCGAACTCCTCCGCGGGGGAGACGGGCGCGCCGGTGATCAGGACAGGACTGCTCTCGTGACGTCGCACGATCGGCTCCTCTTCCGGACCCCGATGTCCGGACGTGCGGCCCCGACGCGTCGATCTCGGCGCGATCTCGGGCCGGCATCGGTATCAACGTCACGACCCCCCACACACATCCGGCCGCCCTCGGGCCGCGGTGGTGGCAGCGGTCACCGCCTACGCTGCCCGAGGACCTCGGGTGATCAGGGGGAGACGGGTGGGCAGCGAGCGCTTCGGCCCGTACGAGGTGCTCGCGCTGATCGGCCGCGGCGGCATGGGGGAGGTGCACCGGGCCGTCGACACCCGCAAGGACCGTCGCACGGTCGCGCTCAAGAGGCTGCCGGCCGGTCTCGCCGACGACCCCGGCTTCCAGCGCCGGTTCCTGCGCGAGGCCGCGCTCGCGGCACGGCTGCGCGACCCGCACGTCATCCCGATCCACGACTACGGCGAGATCGACGGCCGTCCCTACCTCGACATGCGCCTGGTGGAGGGCACGGACCTCGCCACGCTGCTCGCCCGCCACGGGCCTCCCGACCCGGCCCGCGCGGTCGCGCTCCTCACCCAGGTGGCCCGCGCGCTCGACGCGGCGCACCACGAGGGCCTCGTGCACCGCGACGTCAAGCCGGCGAACGTCCTGCTGGCCACCCGCGACGAGACCGGCGCGTGGCCGGCGGGCTTCGCCTACCTCATCGACTTCGGGATCGCGGCCAACATGCTCTCGAGCCACCGCAGCTCGTCGGTCCTGGCCGGCACCGCCGCCTACATGGCCCCCGAACGCTTCGCCTCCGGCGGCGACCACCGCGTCGACGTCTACGCCCTGACGTGCACGCTCGTCGAGCTGCTGACGGGCCGCCCGCCGTTCGAGGGCGACTTCCCGCAGCTCATGGCCGCGCACACGACCCGGCCCGCGCCGCGGGTCTCGGAGCGGGTGCCCGGGCTGCCGCGCGCCCTCGACGACGTCGTCGCCGCGGGCATGGCGAAGGACCCCGCTTGGCGGTGGCCCAGCGCCGGTGCCCTCGCGGCCGCCGCGGAGCGGGCGCTCGTGCCCACCCCGGTCACGGCGCCGCCGCCCGTCCCGCCACCGGCTCCCCCGCGGTACGCGCCCGTCCCCACGGAACCTCCGCCCCGCCGACACCGCACCCGGCTCGTCGTGGGCGCCGTCGTCACGCTGGTGCTCGTGTGGGCCGGCCTGATCACCACGGTGCTCCTGACCCGCAGCGACGTCGACGGCGACTTCGTCGGGCAGTGGGAGGGCGTCGTCAACAGCGCGGACTCGGAGCGCCGGGTCGTGACGCTCGAGGACGGCCGCGTCGGGGAGGTCGTCGGCCGCTACGACGTGCCGGGCCCGGGCTGCTCGTACGCTCTCGTGCTCACCCGCGGCGGGGACGACGGCACCAACGAGACCCGCGCCGACCGGATCGCCGGGCCGGCGGAGCGGTGCCCGGGCGTGGCGCGGCTGCAGTTCTCCGAGGCGATCGGGGAGCGGCTGCGCGTCGACCTCGTCGCCGGCGACACCCCTCGGTGGCTCGCGACGCTGGACCCGGCCTGAAACCCCTGGACCCGCCTGAAATCCCTGGACCCGCCTGAATTCCCTGGACCTGGCGGCCCCGTCGGACGAGGCTCACGGACCGTGCCGGACCGCCTGCTCGCCTTCGCCGTCGCGTGCGTGATCGTCATCGTCGTCCCCGGTCCCAGCGTCGTGTTCGCGATCAGCCGGGCCCTCGCCGCCGGCCGCCGCCGCGCGCTCTGCTCGGTGGCCGGCAACGCGCTGGGCATCGGCCTGCAGGTGCTCGCCGTCGGCGTCGGGCTCGGTGCCCTGCTCGCGCAGTCGGCCGCCGCGTTCACGGTGGTGAAGTTCGCCGGCGCCGCCTACCTCGTCGTGCTGGGCGTGACGGCGATCCGCCACCGGCACGCGACGGCGGCGGCCCTCGCCTCCCCCGCGGCGACGGCGTCGCTGCCCGGCTGGTGGCGCTCCGGGCTCGACGGGCTCATCGTCGGGTTCCTCAACCCCAAGAGCGCGCTCTTCCTCGTCGCGTTCCTGCCGCAGTTCCTCGACCCGGCCGCCGCGACCGGACCCCAGATCGTGCTGCTCGGCGTGATCATGACGTCGATCGGGCTGGCGTTCGACAGCATCTGGGCGCTCGGCGCCGGCACCGCCCGGGCCTGGTTCGCCCGCTCCCCGCGGCGGCTGTCGGTCCTCGGCGGCGCCGGCGGGGTCGCGATGATCGGGCTGGGCGCGGGGCTGGCGACGACGTCGCGAGGTGGCTCCGCCATGTGAGCAGAAATCAGTGCTGGGGCACTGATTTCTGCTCACCTGCGCGGAGCGCACACCGGGCCAGCGCCGCGGTGCGGTCGCGGGCGCCGGGCCGGAGCGCGAGGTGGTGGACCCGCGAGAGGCTGTTGATCAGCGCCAGGGCGGCGTGCACCAGCACCCGGGCCTCGGGCGCCGGCAGCGACGGGCGCGCCGTGGTCAGCAGCGCCACCCATTCCGCGAGGTAGGCGCGCTGCGAGCGGCGCAGCCCGTCACGCTCGGGGCCGGGCAGGTGGATCGTCTGGGAGACGAGCACGCTGACGATCTCGGGATTCCCGGTGGCGAAGGCCGTGTAGTCGGCGGCGAGGCGCGCGAGGGCGTCGTCGGCGTCGCCGGCGCGCGCGAGGGCGTGGTGCAGGCCGAGCCACAGCGCCTCGTTCCCGCGGTGCAGCACGGCCAGCAGGAGGTCGGTCTTCGTGGCGAAGTGCCGGTAGACGCTCGGCCCGGCGATGCCCGCCGCCGCGCCGATGTCGCCGAGCCCGACGGCCGGGTAGCCGTGCTCGCCGAACAGCCGCGTCGCCGCCGCCAGCAGCGCCTCGCGCCGCGATGCCGGGACGAGACCGCCGGCGTGTCCCGCCGTGCCCGGGGGCCCGGCGGCGGGCGGCAACGGCGTCGTCAGCACCGCCCGCGCGGCCCCCGCGAGGAGCTCGCCGAAGCGGTCGCCCTCGAGCGTCCAGCGGTGGTGGGACGGGCTGTCGAGCACCGAGAGCGCGGCCCACGCCCGCAGCTCGGCGGTGGCCGGGTCGGGCTCGGTGCCCGCGGTGGCGACGACGTCGGCCACCCCGCGCAGCCGGTGGCGGATCGCGCGCCTCTCGGCGGCGGGCAGGTGGCCCGCCTCGCGCTCCCAGAGCAGCCCGAACTCGCGGCGCTCCAGGGTCAGGGCCGCGAGCCCCCCGATGAGGTCGCCGCCGGGCGCCGCGGCCAGTGCCTCGATGCGGGCCATGTGCTCGTCGAGGACGGCGAGCAGCAGCTCCTGCTTGCCGCGCACGTGCCGGTAGAGCGCACTCGGCGCGATGCCGACGACCGTCGCGACGTCGGCCATCCCGACCCGGTGGTAGCCCTCGGACCAGAACAGGGCGGCCGCGGCGGCGAGGATCTGCCGGCGGCGGTCGCGGGGCCGGCGCCGCACCGGCGCGGCCGTCATCGCGACTCCGGATCACCACGGGACGTGAACGACGATTCGCCCCGCGTGATGCTCACGCCGCCGGCGCGGTCGATCGCCGCCCGAATCATCCCGCTCTCCTCCCGGTAGACGCTTCCGCCCGCTCGCGTGACGTGCTTCACTACGCTCGTCAGCAAGCTAATCATCATTCACATCGTGCGGACAAGCACCGAGGAGGACCGGCCGTGGAGATCACCCAGGCGCTGCACCGGGCCGCCCAGCAGACCCCGGAGCAGCCCGCGACGATCGCGGGCGACCGCGTCCGGACGTGGTCCGAGTGCCGCGACCGCGTCGCCCGGCTCGCCGCGGGACTGCAGGGGCTCGGCGTCGGGCCCGGCGACCGTGTCGCGATGCTCTCGCTCAACTCCGACCGCTTCCACGAGTACCTCTTCGCGGTGCCGTGGGCGGGCGGCGTCGTCACCCCGGTCAACATCCGGTGGAGCCCGGCGGAGATCGCGTTCTCGCTGGAGGACGCACAGGTGGCGGTCCTCGTCGTCGACGACGCCTTCGTGCCGGCGGTCGCCGCGATCCGCGACGGGGCCCCGGTGCTGCGCACCGTCGTCTACAGCGGTGACGGCGAGGTGCCCGAGGGCATGGTCGGCTTCGAGGCGCTCGTCGCCGGGCACGAGCCCGTCCCCGACGCGCGCCGCGGCGGCGCCGACCCGTACGGCATCTACTACACCGGCGGCACCACGGGCACGCCGAAGGGCGTGGTGCTCAGCCACGCGAACCTGCTCGCGTCGGCGCTCGGCAGCGCGGCGTCCGGGGCGTTCACCGAGCCCGGCGGGCGCTACCTGCACGCCGCCCCGATGTTCCACCTCGCCGACGGTGCGGCCTGGGTCGCGCGCAACGTCGTCGGCGGCACCCACGTGATCGTCCCGATGTTCACCCCGACCGGGGTCGCCGAGGCGATCGCCCGCCACGAGGTCACCGACGTCCTGCTCGTGCCGACGATGATCCAGATGCTGGTCGACTCCCCCGAGGCCGCCGACGCCGACCTGACGAGCCTGCGCCACCTGCTCTACGGCGCCTCCCCGATCTCCGAGGCCGTCCTCGAGCGCGCCGCCAAGCGCCTTCCGGCCGCCGAGTTCACCCAGGCCTACGGCATGACCGAGCTCTCGCCGGTCGCGACGCTGCTCCTGCCCGCCGACCACGGCGTCGACCGTCTGCGGCGCTCGGCGGGCCGCGCGGCGCCGCACTCCGAGGTCCGGATCGTCGACGAGGACGACGTCGAGGTCCCCCACGGCACGGTCGGCGAGATCGTGTCGCGCGGCCCCCACGTGATGCTCGGCTACTGGAACCGCCCCGAGGAGACCGCCACCGCGCTGCGCGGCGGCTGGATGCACACCGGCGACGGCGGCCGGATGGACGACGAGGGCTACGTCTACGTCGTCGACCGGATCAAGGACATGATCGTCTCCGGCGGCGAGAACGTGTACTCGGTCGAGGTGGAGAACGCCCTGGCCAAGCACCCGGACGTCGCCTCCTGCGCCGTGATCGGGGTGCCGGACGAGGAGTGGGGCGAGCGCGTGCACGCGGTCGTCGTCCCGGTCGCCGGCGCCGCCCCGACGGGCGAGGAGCTGCGCGAGCACGTCAAGGGCCTGATCGCGAACTACAAGGCGCCCCGCACGGTCGAGCTGCGCGACGCCCTGCCGATCTCCGGGGCGGGGAAGATCCTCAAGCGCGACCTGCGCGCCGAGCACTGGTCGGCCGCCGACCGCGGCGTGTCCTGACGTTCGCGATCACCGAGAAGATCAACGGGGACTTTGCGCGCCTAGAAGCAGCGAGCGTCCGGTTGAGCACGCCGATAGGACATTCGCTGCCTCCGAGGTACCCCGTTGACCTGCGATGTAACGTCGTAATCGGACAATCGGCCGGCGAGGGGCGGCGGCGATGGAGCGGCGGACGGCACTGATCACCGGCGGTACGGGGAGCCTGGGCTCCGCGACGGCCGAGGCGCTGCTCGCCGCCGACGAGCGCTGGGACGTCGTGGTCACCGGCCGCACGGCGCCGGAGGAGGCGGCCGCCCGGCTGGGCCCCCGCGCCACCGGCATCCGCCTGGACCTCGCGTCGCTGGCCGAGGTCCGACGGGTGGCGAGGGAGCTCCCTCCCCTCGACGCCGTGGTGTGCAACGCCGGCCAGCTCGTCGCGCACGGGACGACGTGGACGGAGGACGGCGTCGAGACGACCTTCGGCGTCAACCACCTCGCCCACTTCCTGCTGGTCCGCGAGGTCCTCCCGACGATGCCGGCCCCGGGTCGCGTCGTGTTCGTCTCGAGCGCGACGCACGACCCGGCCCGGCGCACCGGCTTCCCCGCGCCCGACCACACGACGGCCGCCGAGCTCGCCCACCCGGACGAGGGCGACGGCGACGGCGATCCGCTGCGCACCGGACAACGCCGCTACGCCGCCGCGAAGCTGTGCGCCGTCCTCGCCGCCTACGAGTTCGCCCGCCGCGTCCCGCCCGAGGTCGCGACGTTCACCGCCTTCGACCCCGGGCAGATGCCGGGCACCGGCCTCGCCCGCGACCTCCCCGCGTTCCGCCGCGTCGTGTGGCGCCGCGTCATGCCCGCACTGACCCTCGTCCCCGGCATCAACCGCCACACCCCGCGCCGCTCGGGCGCACGGCTCGCCCGGCTGGTGCTCGCACCGGCTCCGACCGGTCGCTACGTCAGCGGCGGGCGCGAGGCACGGTCGTCGGACGCCTCCTACGACCTCGAGCGGGCCCACGACCTGTGGGAGACGAGCGTCGCGCTGACACAGGCCCGGACCACCGCGCCCGACGAGCGCTGAGGTCACGCCCCGTCGAGGTCGGCGATCTTGCGCCGGAGCACGCCCCGCTCCCGCTCGTTGCCGCAGCGCGCGACGGCGAGCTCGAGGGCCTGCCGCGCCTCGGCGGGGCGTCCGAGCCGGACGAGCAGCTCGCCGCGCACGCTCGGCAGCAGGTGCGAGCCCGCGAGGACCTCGGAGGACTCCAGCTCGTCGACGATCGGCAACGCGGCCGCCGGTCCCGAGGCCATGGACACCGCCACCGCACGGTTGAGGTCGACGACCGGGGACGGCGCGAGGCGCCCGAGCGCCTCGTAGAGCACGACGATCCGCGGCCAGTCGGTGGCCTCGACGGACGGGGCGACGGCGTGGCGCTCGGCGATCGCGGCCTGCAGGCCGTAGGCGCCGAGACCCCGGCCGAGCCCCTCCGCGCGGGCCAGCGCCGCGCGCCCGCGCCCGATCGCGGCGACGTCCCACCGCCCGCGGTCCTGGTGCTCGAGCAGCACCGGCTCGCCGTCGGGCCCGGTGCGCGCCGGGAAGCGTGCCGTCGTGAGCTCGAGCAGCGCGAGCAGACCGTGGACGTCGGGCTGGTCGGGCACCAGCCGGGACAGGACGCGGGCGAGCCGCTGGGCCTCCGTGGCGAGGTCGAAGCGGATGAGGTCGTCGCCGGAGCTCGCCGACGACCCCTCGGTGAAGATCAGGTACACGACGTTGAGCACCGACCCGAGACGCTCGGTGCGCTGCGTCGCGGGCGGCACCTCGAACGGCACCCCGGCCGCCGCGAGCGTCTTCTTCGCCCGGGTGATCCGGGCCTGCACGGTGGCCGTCGGGACGAGGAAGGCCCGCGCGATCTCGTCGCTCGTCAGGCCGCCGACCACCCGCAGCGTCAGCGCCACCCGGGCCTCGCGCGAGAGCACCGGGTGGCACGACACGAAGATCAGCGCGAGGACGTCGTCGTCGATCCGGTCGGGGTCGAAGAGGAGGTCGTCCCCCTCGGGGGCCGGCTCACCCCCCGTGGCCGCGCCGCCCTCGCCCAGCTCGTGGGCGAGGGCGGCGTAGCGCTCGTCGCGCCCGGCCCGGCGGCGGAACGCGTCGATGGCCCGGCGCCGTCCGACCGTCAGCAGCCATCCCGCGGGCTCGCGCGGGACACCGTCGCGGGGCCACGTCACGAGGGCCTCCGCCAGGGCCTCCTGGGCGAGGTCCTCGGCGAGCGCGAAGTCGCCGGTGTAGCGCGCGAGCGCACCGACGATCCGCGCCGACTCGATCCGCCAGACGGCGGCCGCGGCGTCACGCGCGCTCCCCTCGGGCACCGGGTCGCTCAGAGCTGCCCGGTCGCCTCGCGCCACGCCCGCTCCTTCTGGATCCACTCGTTGTCCTGGGGGAACTCGTCGATCGACGAGACGCGGCGGATCTCGGTCTTGAAGCCGGGTCCGGTGCCGGGCGCGCGCTTGGCCCACTCGACGGCCTCCTCGCGCGAGGCCACGTTGACCAGGTAGAAGCCGCCGAAGAGCTCCTTGGTCTCGCCGTAGGGCCCGTCGGTGACCACCGGCGGCTCGGAGCCGTGGTCGACGACGACCGTCTCCGCCGGGTCCTCGAGGCCCTCGGCGGCGAGCAGCACCCCGGCCCGGAGCATCTCCTCCTGGAACCGGCCCATCTTCTCGATCATCTCGTCCATGCTCACGTCCGCCATCCCGGCGTAGGCCTCGTCGTTCGCGCGCATGATCAGCATGTACTTCACGGCTGTCTCCCTGGGGTCGAGCGGGGTGGTCGAGCGGGCCCTCGGCGGACCCTGGCACCCACAGGTCGACCGGCGACGGCGCGGATCGACATCGCGCCGAAAATAGTTCCGGAACTTCTCGATGATCACCTTCCGTCACCGTCCCGGGTGTCTGTGCCCGCGACGCCGTGGCGGTTAGGCTCCGCCGGGTGACGGCCGACACTCCGGAGCTACTGACCGTAGCTGCGTCCGTGCTCGACGCCACCACGGCCCGCGCGGCCGGGCTCCAGCAGCTGACCGAGGAGCTCTCCCGCGCTCTCACCCCGGCCGACATCGGGCGTCTGACGGCCACGACGGCCGCCGCCCTCATCGGCGCCGACGCCTGCGCGGCCTACGTGCGCGGCGAGGGCGGCGCGGCGATGGAGGGCCTGCACACCCACGGCTGGCCCGGCGACGCCCGGCAGTTCGCCCGGATCCCGCTGCACCGCGGGCGCCCGATGTCCGACGCCGTGCTCACCGGTGAGCCGGTCTGGCTCGAGGACGCCGCGCAGTGGCGCACGCGCTACCCGGAGATGGCGCCGATCGGCGTGTCCATGGGCCACGAGGCCAGCGCGTGCGTCCCCCTGCGGGTCGAGGACCGCGTCCTGGGCGCGGTCGTCTTCAGCTTCTACCGGCCTCGCCCGTTCGACCCCGCCGAGCGGGAGTTCCTGGTCACCGTCGCCGCCCTGTGCGCCCAGGCGCTCGACCGGGCCCGGCTGTACGCGGCGGAGCGCGATGCGCGGGCGGCCGCCGAGCGCGAGCGCGACCGCATGGCGTTCCTGGCGCAGGCGGGCCGTCTGATGGAGGCCCCGCTCTCGGTGGAGGAGCGGCTGCGCCAGCTCGCGGACCTCGCCGTCACGGGGATCGCGGACTGGTCGGCGGTGCACCTGGTGCGCGGGTCGCACGTCGAGAAGGTCGCGGTGTCGCACCTCGACCCCGAGAAGATCGAGTTCGTCGAGCAGCTCGAGCGTCGCTACCCGCGCGACCCCGCCGCCCGCGGCGGAGCCGTCGACGTCGCCCGCACCGGGAAGCCCGTGGTCCTGCCGGAGGTCCCCGACGAGCTGCTCGCCGCGTCCGCCGTCGACGACACCCATCTCGCGCTGATCCGGACCCTCGGGATGCGGTCGGCGATCGTCGTGCCGCTGCTGGTCCGGGGCCGCAGCCTCGGGGCGCTCACGCTCGTCCACGCCGAGTCCGGTCGCCGCTTCGACGAGGAGGACCTGACGTTCGTCGGCCGCCTCGCCGCGACGGCGGCACTCGCCCTCGACAACGCCGCGCTCTACGAGCAGCAGCGCCTCGTCGCGCGCACCCTGCAGACCGCGCTGCTGCCGAGCGAGCTGCCGGCCGTGCCCGGGGTCTCGTGCGCCGGGCGCTACCGCCCGCCCGACCCGGACCTCACCGACGTCTACGTCGGCGGCGACCTCTACGACGTGCACGCCGACGAGGACCGCGGACGCTGGGCGCTGACGGTGGCCGACGTCTGCGGCAAGGGTCCGCGGGCGGCCGCGCTCACCTCGCTCGTCCGGCACACCGTCCACGCCGAGGTGCGTCACGGGCTCCGGCCCGCCGAGGTGGTGCGACGGGTGAACGCCGCCATGCTGCGCCACCACGACGAGGCGCGGGCGCGGTTCGCGACGATGGTCCACGCCGTGATGAGGCCCGGCCCGACGGGCGCGGACGGCCTGGACGTCACGCTGGTCAACGGCGGGCACCCGCCGGCGATCGTCCTGCGCGAGGACCGGGTCGAGTGGGTTGACCTCCCGGGCACACTCGTCGGGGTGTTCGCCGACCTCGACCTGCCCGAGGCCGAGATCCACCTCGCGCCCGGCGACGCGCTGCTGCTCTACACCGACGGCGTCACCGAGGCCCGCGGGCCGGCCGGGTTCTTCGGTCCCGAACGGCTCGCGGCCGTCGTGGCGGGTCTCGCCGGCCGGTCGGCCGACCAGCTCGCCGACGGCGTCCTCGCCGCCGTGTCCGACTTCCAGCGCGGCCGGCTCCGCGACGACGTCGCGCTGCTCGTCGTGAGGGCGGAGCCGTGACCGATCCGCCGGCCGTCCTCGAGGTGGACCGCGTCAGCTACGACGACCGGCTCGAGCTGGCCCTGCGCGGCGAGCTCGACAACGACACCCTCGCGGTCGCCCAGGACCAGGTCGCCGCCGCCGAGGCCGACGCCCCGCCCGTCCTCGTGCTCGACCTCTCGGCCCTGGAGTACGTCGGTTCCTGCGGTGTGCGGCTCGTCCTGCTCGCCCAGCACGGAGCCGACGCCGCGAACCGGCGCCTCGCGGTGCGTCTCGGGCGCGGACCGACGCGCCGCATGTTCGACATCCTCGGGCTCACCACCCGTCTCGACGTGCTCGACCGGGACGACCCCCAGGACCCGGCCACGTGACCGCGGCGCCCGATCGTCCTGCCCCGCCGGCCGGCGGGGCCGACCCGTTCCGCCATCTCGCGCTCTCCTACCGCGACACCGACGGCCTCGTCGCCTCGCTCGGCCCGATGCTCGACGCCGCGCTCGCGCGGGGCGACGTCGTGCTGGCCGCGGTCGACGAGCTCGTCCGGGCGGTCATCGAGCAGCGTCTCGGCGACCGGGTCCCCGGCATCGTCTTCGGCGAGCCGGCCCAGCCGTACACGTGGAGCGGGCAGACGACGGCCGCGCGGCGGGCGACGACGTTGCGGGAGATGACCGCCGACGGGCGCGCGGCGCTGGTGCTGAGCGACAGCTCCGCGGTCGGCGCGCCGGACGCCTGGAACGTCGTCGACGCGAGCTCGAACCTCGCCCTGCGCGGTCTCCCGGTCACCCTCGTCTGCCTCTGCGACGCCCTGCGCGGTGACGCCGAGCGCTTCCTCTACTGGAACCACCCCGAGCTCGTCGACGGGGTGACGGCGAGCCCGAACCCGCGCTACCGCACGCCCGACCAGGTGCTCACCGCCATGCCCGCCCCGCCCGCGCCCGCCCTCGGGCCGCCGGACCACACGACGACGTTCACCGGCGCCGGCGCGCTCCGCGACGTCCGTCGGGTCACGCGCGCCCGCGGCGAGGAGGCGGGGCTCGACGCGGACCGGGTCGACGGGCTCGTCCTGGCCGTCGGCGAGCTCGCCAGCAACTGCGTCGAGCACGGCCCCGGCCACGGCACGCTGTCGTGGTGGACGGCGCCCGGCCGCCTCGTCGCGCAGCTCGACGACCCGGGACTGATGTCCACGACGACGCCCGGGCTGCGCTGCCCCGAGACCCGCTCGGTGCGCGGTCGGGGGGTCTGGCTCGCACGCCAGCTCACCGACCTGCTGCACCTCTGGACCGGCGCGGACGGCACGCACGTCCGCCTGGAGATCGTCACCAGAGCCGGAAATTAGTTCCCGAACTGCTCCACCCGCGACCGCCGCGATGCGGTCTGCTCGGCCGCGCGGTCGTCGAGAACCCGGCGGCTGCTCGACCGGAGTCGGCCGGGCGCCGGGCCGTCGTGCCCCGCGCCACCAAGGAGCCCACCTGTGATCATCCTCGGCGTCATCCTCATCATCCTGGGCTACGTGCTCGGGATCTCGATCCTCTACACGATCGGCGCGATCCTTCTCGTCGTCGGCCTCGTCCTCACCCTGCTCGGTGCGGCCGGCCGGGGGGTCGGAGGGCGCAAGACGTACTTCTGACGCTTCCGTATGTGAGCGAACTTCGGGGCTATGGCCCCGAAGTTCGCTCACATACCCCGTGCGGGTAGAGGTCACGCAGCAGGGCGATCTCCGCTCCGTGGTGGATCAGCTCGCGGTGGACGTGCAGCACGATGCCCGCCACCGTCCACCCCTCCGGCCCGGACCCGAACGGCGCGAGCAACCCGTCGTCGCCGAGCGCACGCACGTCGGCGGTCCACCGCGCGACCGCGTCGTCCAGCTGGGCCAGCGCCCCCGCCGCCGTCCCCGGCGACGGGAAGGTCGCGAAGTCCCACGACGCACCGGTGAACGGCGGCATCGACCGCATGCCGTGCACGACGCCGACGAGGTGCCGGATCCGCCAGCCGATCGTCGTCACCGGTGCCGGCTCGGGCGGCGGGATCGTGAAGTCGCCGACCCAGCGGGCCTCCGCCGCCCGCCACCGCAGACCCCAGGCGCCGGGTGCGGGCTCCCAGAAGTACTCGTCGTCGCCGAGCCCGGCGAGACGTGGGCGCAGCTGCCGCTCCCAGTGGAGCTCGAGCTGGGAGAGCAGCTCCCCGGTCCAGACGTCGCCCACCCGCGTGACCGTGGTCTTTGTCGATGCCGGCGGCAAGCGAGTTCCGTCAGGCCGGCGCGATCCCGAGCGGCCGGGTCGGCGTCCAGCGCGGCGGGGCGGGAGGCAGGACCTCGTGCTGTGCCGGCCGCGGCATCGGCACCATCGGGCGGTAGGGCGCGGGCGGCGGGTAGCCCCACGGGGTCCAGGTCGGCGCCTCGCCGCGCCAGCCGGAGGCGATCGCGACGGCGTGGTGCCATGCGGCGGCCGCCCAGGGCTCGCCCAGCTCGCCGATGTCGGCGAGCCCGGCCGGTGCCTCGAACCGCGGCGGCGCGGGGTGCCGGATCATCTGTCGCTCCATGCCGCTGTGACGGTCCGCGGACCAGCGGGTGTTCCCGTGTCCCGGCCTCTCATGAGTTCCTCAAGATTCCTGTCGTGACGGCGGGCGAGCAGCAGCTGGGCGATCAGCGCCCCGGCGAGGCACAGGGCCATGTCCCACTGCGTGTCCCAGACGTCGCCCTGGGTCGCGAGGTAGGCGTCGGCGCCCTGCCCCAGCGCCAGGGCCGACCACCACTCGATCAGCTCGAAGAACGCGGCGAAGGCCAGGCAGACGCTGCACACCAGGACCGTCAGCAGCGGGCCCCGGCGCAACGGGCTGCGCCGCAGCAGCAGCTCCCGCATCGCGATCGCCGGCACGAAGCCCTGCACGAGGTGCCCGAGACGGTCGTACGGGTTGCGGGACAGGTCGAACGTCGTGCGCGCCCACTCACCCAGCGGCGTCGCGGCGTAGGTGTGGTGGCCGCCGTAGATCAGCAGCAGGGCGTGCGCGGCGAGCAGCACCGTCAGCGGGGGCGTGAGCGGGAAGCGTCGCCACAGGAGGACCACCACGGGCAGCCCGACGAGGACCCACGCGACCTCGAGCAGCCATGTCGGCCGGTCGACCGGTGCCACCGCGGACCACGCCAGTGCTCCCACCACGACGGCGACGAGTCCTGCGTTCCTCATGCCGAGAGACGCTGGCAGGGGCCGGCGCCCTCGGCGTCGGTAGTTCTACGTGCTCCGGTGCAACGAGCAGCGCCGTAACCCCGATCGACTGCGCGCCGATGTGATCCGCGGCGGCCGACCGCCCTTGGCGACGAGGAGCACGAACCCATGAGCATGGAGTGGCCCGGCGAACCACCGCAGCCCGTGCTGCTCTCCGTCGGCGACATCGCCGTCACGCCCGAGTACGTGGTCCTGCCGCAGGGGCGGTTCCCGGTCGGTCAGGCGCAGTGGTCGCTCACCGACCAGTCCCGGACGACGTCCGAGATCCCCACGTGGGCCATCGTGCTGGCGGTCGTCTTCTTCCTCTTCTGCTTCCTCGGCCTGCTGTTCCTGCTGGTCAAGGAGCAGCGGACGGTCGGGTGGGCACAGATCGGGGTCCAGGGCCCCGGCTTCTTCCACGCCGTGCAGCTCCCGGTGAGCTCGCCGTACGACGTCGCCCGCTACCAGGACATGATCAACTACGCCCGGTCGATCACGGCCTCGCGGTCCGGGTGGTGACGACCGCGGACCGCGTCCTCGCGGCCGCGGCGGGCTACGTCCTCGCCGCCGGTGTCGCCGGACGTCGCGAGGGTCCCGTGGTGTGCCCCTGGCGCCGGCTCACCGGCCACCGTTGCCCGGCGTGCGGTCTGACCCGCTCCATCGGCCGCACGTCGCGGCTCGACCTGACGGGGGCCCGCGCCGCCCACCCCGCCGGGCCCGCCGTCGCCGTCACCGTCCTGGCGCTCACCGTGATCCGACTTCGCGATCGGCTCGGGCGGCGCTGAGCAGGCCCGCGACATGGTCCGGAGGGTGCCGGGGGCGAGCCCGCCGCGGTGACGTGCCGCTGCCGGACGTGACGCGACCAGTGGATCTTCTCGTCGCGCGTCCAGGTCCACCACAGGAACGGGAGCAGCAGCGCGAGGCCGATCCACCACAGCAGACCCCACCCGAGGTGGGTGCCGTGCGCGAGAGCGGCCAGGAGCATGAGCTTCCCGACGCCGCACACCACGACACCGTGCGTCACCGCATGGCGGGCACGACACCGCCGGCAGTCCCCAGGAGCGAGTGGTTCCACAGGTCGGGATTCTCAGGATGACGTCGAACGGATTCGTCGTCCTCAGCCCAACTCCTCGGCCAGCGCGACGAGGATCCCGGCCGGTCCACGCAGGTAGCAGAGCAGGAAGATCTCCCCGTACTGCGCAATCTCCCCGACGAGCTCCCCGCCGTGCGCCCGGAGCCGTTCGACGGTGTCGTGGATGTCGTCGACGGCGAACATGAGCCGGCGCAGACCGATCGTGTTCGCCGGGGCGTCCGGTTCGGCCGTCGTCGCCGTCGGCGTCCGGAACCTCGTCAGCTCCAGCTTGTTGTGACCGTCCGGGGTCCGCACCATCGCGATGTCGACGCTGACGTCGTGGAGCCCCACGACCTGGTCGACCCACGTCCCCTCGGCGGGCATCCGGGCCTCGAGCTCCATCCCGAGCTCGAGGAAGAACGCGATCGCCGCGTCCAGGTCGTCGACGACCACACCGACGTGGTCCATCCGCTTGAGCGCCATGGGTTCCTCCCTCGCTTCCTCCCCCGGGACGGAGCCGCCACGGCGTTCTCGACGCCGAAAGTCGGATGCGACCTCCTGGTGCCGGGCGCCATGGTGCAGAACGACACCGGGGAGGAGGGACTCGCGATGCTGCGGCTGCGACAACGTCGGCACACACGGCCCTCGATCGCGCTCGCCGTCGCCCGGGTCCTCGTCGACGCCGGCCCCCAGACCGCGGGGCTGGTGCGCGAGAACGTCGACCAGTACGGCGAGGTGGAGCCCACCGTGCTGCTGGCCGATCTCGCGCGGTGGTACGTGGCCGCGTCACTCGGGCCGGTGGCGGGCTCGCGGGCCGTCGCCGACCGGGTCGTCGTCGCGCTGGCCCAGGAGTTCCGGGACGGCGACGACGTCATGCGGGCGGTGATCGCCACCGCCTTCCTGGACGTGCTCCCCCGCCCGGGCGAGCTCGGTCACGAGGTCGTCGCGCGCCTGCCACGACGGCTGGGCCGACAGCTCGCCTGATCCCTTGCCCTCTAGCTCAACTCGGCAGAGCGCCAGGTTCTGGTCCTGGAGGTTCGAGGTTCGACTCCTCGGAGGGCAGCTGGTTCGACACCTGCGAGGGGAACGATGGACGACGACATCGACGTGGCGGTCCTCCTCGACGGCATCACCGCGAGCGAGCTCGACGCCGCCGTGGCGCTCGAGGTGGTGACCTGGGCCGACGTCGTGCGGTTCGCGGTCGACCGGCTCGTCGACGGGTGGGACACCCCGACGCTGCGCGAGCTCGCGGCCGAGCCGGCCGACGAACGACGGGCGGTCGCGGCCCGCGTCGCCCCGCGCTGGCGACGGCTGCTCGACGAGCTCGGCGTCGCCGCCGCGGACACGCCGGGGACGGCGGTCATGCGGCACGCCGAGCACCTGCTGCGGATCTGGCACGAGGGGCGTCTCGACCTGCTCGAGGTCCTCGAGGTGGTCTCGCGTCTGCGCGATCCGCTGGCGCCCGTCAGTCCCGTCACGCCGGAGGTCCGGACCCTGGACCTGCTCATGGACCAGCTGACCTTCGCGATGGAGCGGCCCGACCACGAGGACGTCGCCGGGTACCGGCGGGCCGCGGTCGCGGGACTCCTCGCGCTCGAGGCGGCGATCGCTGCGCGCGCCGCCCCGCCGCCGGGCCCGCACGGGTTCACGCCGAGCAGCTGGTGCGGCGGTCTGTTCGAGCTCGATCTCGAGGTGGCGCCCGAGGTCGACGTCCGCGGCGCCGTGGAGGCCCTCCGCGAGGAGGCCGGCATCGTCGGCGTGAGTCCCGATCGCGACATCGCGCCCGGCGACCGACTGCGGTGGGACGACCCCGACTGGGCCGGCGAGTACGGCGCGGTCGCCCACGGCACCGCCGCCCACCCTGATGGCGTCCGTGTCGTGTGCGGCTACGGCGCGATCCGACTGCCGGGGACCGAGGTCGACGGGGCCGGCCCGGTCAAGCTCGTGCTGTGGGTCCCGACGGGGGCGCTGAGCCAGCTCTACCCGCTCGCGGGCACGTTCGTCGACGGGTCGTGGGGCTGGCGCGGTCCGATGGTCGCGTGGTTCACCGACATCGCCGTGCGGCTCCACCGCCGCCTGCCGTTCCTCCTCGGTCGCATCGACTTCGAGCTGGATGCCCGGCCGTCTGCGGCAGACGTCCGGGCCCGCGGTGTCCCGGCCGAGCACCACGAGACCTTCCTCGTCCTGCGGGGCGGGCGGTTGGAGATCCACCGAGCGACGTCCTGAGCCTCCCGGGCCCGGCCCCGCATCCGTCGACCCGTGTCCCGAGGACACGGGTCGACGGGAGTGCCGCCGTCACTCCCACGGCGGCTCCTCCTCGCCGTCGGCGATGCGCTCGCCCTGCTCGATGAGCTCACGGTGGAGCTCGATGAGCAGACGTGCCTGCTC
Source organism: Actinomycetospora aeridis (assembly GCF_037400275.1). NCBI lineage: Bacteria > Bacillati > Actinomycetota > Actinomycetes > Pseudonocardiales > Pseudonocardiaceae > Actinomycetospora > Actinomycetospora aeridis. The sequence continues at coordinate 546,582 of NZ_JBBEGL010000002.1, forward strand.
GGCCTCGGCGTCGTCGCCCTCGGCGAGCCGCTCGGTCCAGTGGTGGGCCATCACGGGATCGGCCCGGGCGATGGCGATCTGTGCGAGCCGCAGATCGAGCTCCCGCCGGCGGTCGCCCAACCGGCCGGCAGCGAACTCCAGCAGGGGCTCCGCGCGGTCCAGCTCCCCGCGACGGAACGCGATCTCCCCGAGGATCGCGCTCTCCCACGCGGCCTGGTCCACGAAACCCGTTGTGTCGGGTGCGGGCCGGAAGCCGATGAGCTCGCGCTCCGCTCCCTCGAGGTCGTCGGCGCGCAGGCGCTCCTCGGCGAGGCGCAGCAGGTCGGCGCCGGTCCGGGCGCGACGGAAGGCGCAGGACGCGGCGTCGACGTCGCCGCGGCGACCGAGGATCCGTCCCACGGCCAGGGACGCCTCGGTGATGCCGGCGAGATCGGCCTGCTGGAGCAGCGGGAGGGCGTCGGCGGGCCGGCCGCCCCGCAGGTCGGCGCGGCCGGCCCGCCACGCGCCGATCGCCGCGAGATCCGGGTCCGGGCCGGCCGCGGCCTGCACCCACCACCGGCGGGCCGGGCGACCGTCGCGCAACCACGTGTCGATGTCGCCGAGCGCGATCAGGGCGCGCTGGTCGGGCACGGCGGCCTCGAACACGGGGCGCAGGGCGTCACGCATCTCGGGATCGGTGGCCCAGGCGGCGAGCAGCACGGCCGCGATCCGGACCCGCGTCACCGTGAAGTCGATCGGATCGCCGGCCGTCGGCGCGCTGCGCCCGAGCAGCCGGGCAAGACTCAACGCCTCGGCGCGCGCGAGCTCCCGCTCCAGGTCGTTGCCTGCCGCGGACCCATGGTCGACCGGCGCCATCGAGCTGGCCACGCATTAACGTCCTGCTCCATGCCGCTCCCCGCCCGCGTGCGCCGCGGGTACGCGCTGGGCAGCATCGCGACGGGCACGTTCGGCACGGTCCCGGGGCTGCTGCTCCTGCCGTACCTGACCGACTCGCTCGGGGTCGCCGCCGCCGTCGCCGGGCTGATCGTCTTCGTGCCCAAGGCGTGGGACGTGGTGCTCAACCCGATCGCGGGCCGGATCAGCGACCGGAGCCGCTCGCCCCTCGGCCGCCGGCGACCGTTCCTGCTCCGCGCCGGGATCGCCCTCGCGATCACCTTCGCGTTGATCTTCGCGGGCCCGTCGGCACCACCGGCGCTCGCGGCGACCTGGGTGGTCGTCGCCTTCCTCGCCTGCGCGACGGCGTACGCGTTCTTCCAGGTGCCGTTCAACGCCATGCCCGCCGAGATCACCCCGGACGCCGGGGAGCGCACGCGGATGATGACGTGGCGGGTCGCGGTCATCGCCGTCGCGATCCTGCTGTCCGGGGCGACGGCGCCGCTGATCGTCTCCTCGCTCGGCTACGCGGCGATGGGTGTGTACGTCGGTATGCTGCTGCTCGTCGGGACGGTCGGCGCTTACGTCACGACGCGGGGCGTCACCGAGGACCCGACCGACGCCGCCGAGGGCACCCTGCGCGAGCAGTTGCGCTTCGCCCTCGCCGTCGCCGACTTCCGTCGCCTGCTGATCGCGTTCGTCGCCCAGGCCCTCGGGGTGGGCGCGCTGCTCGCCGGGGTCGCCTACGTCGCCCGCTACCTGCTCGGCGACCCGGCGACGGCGTCGGTGCTGTTCGCGGCGTTCGTCGGGCCCGGTCTGCTGGTCAGTCCGCTGTGGGGCCGGTGGGCCGCCGGGGCCGGGAAGCGGGCGGCCTACCTGACCGCGACCGTCGTCCTCGTCGCCGGAACGCTGCTGCTGTGGACGGCGACGGGTGACGCGACGTGGCCCGCCTACGTCGCGGCCGCGGTCGCGGGCATCGGCTACGCCGGCACGCAGCTCTGCCCGCTCGCGATGCTCCCCGACGTCGCCGCCGAGGCGACCCGGGCCTCGGGCGCCAACCGCGTCGGCGTCTTCACCGGGCTCTGGACCGCCGGGGAGACGCTCGGCCTCGCCCTCGGTCCGGGTCTCTACGGGCTGGTGCTCTCCATCGGCGGCTACGAGGCCTCGACCTCGGAGGGCACCGTCCAGTCACCCGCGGCGCTGACCGCGATCGCCGTCGGCTTCACCGTCGTGCCGGCCGTCCTGGTCGCGCTGAGCCTGGTGCCGCTGCGCCGCTACTCCCTGGACGAGAGGACGACCCGTGCCTGACGTGCTGGCCCGCCTGGAGGCCCTCCGCACGGGCGACCTGCCGACGCACGGCGGGCGCACGCTCGCCTACGTCTACGACTCGGGTCTGGCCGACGCCGACGAGATCGGGCGCACGGCGCTCGCGAGCTTCGGCGCGACCAACGGGCTCGACCCCACCGCGTTCCCGAGCCTCGCGGCGATGGAGCGCGACCTGATCGCCTTCGCGCGGCCGCTGTTCCACGCGCCGCCGGAGGCCGTCGGCACCGTCACCTCGGGCGGCACCGAGTCGATCCTGCTGGCGGTCCAGACGGCGCGGGACGCCGCGACCGTCGAGCGGCCGGCGATGGTCGCGCCGACGACGGTGCACGGCGCGTTCCACAAGGCCGCCCACTACTTCGGCGTCGAGCTCGTGACCGTCGACGTGGACCCGACGACGATGCGCGCCGCCCCCGCGGCGATGGCGGCGGCGATGGACGCCCTCGGCGACCGGCTGGTGCTCGTCGCGGTGTCGACGCCGTCGTACGCGCACGGGGTGGTCGACCCCGTGGCGCCGATCGCCGCCGCGGCCGCCGCACGCGGGGTGCGCTGCCACGTCGACGCGTGCATCGGCGGCTGGGTGCTGCCGTGGAGCGGGTTCGCCGAGCCGTGGGACTTCGCCGTGCCCGGCGTGACGAGCCTGTCCGCCGACCTGCACAAGTACGCCTACACCCCCAAGGGCGTCTCGCTGCTGCTGCACCGCGACCCGGCGCTGCGTCGCCCGCAGTTCTTCGCCAGCGCCGACTGGCCCGGCTACACGATGCTCAACGCGACGATGCAGTCGACGCGCTCGGGCGGCCCGATCGCCGCGGCGTGGGCGGTGGTCCAGCACATCGGCGACGACGGGTACCGGGTGCTCGTGCGCACCACGCTCGACGCGACGCGCGAGCTCGCAGCCGCGATCCGTGCCACGACCCACCTGGACCTCGCGGCCGAGCCGGACGCGTCCCTGCTCGCCGTCACGACCGACGACGCGCTCGACGTGTTCACCCTCGCCGACGAGATGGGCGAGCGCGGATGGTTCGTGCAGCCGCAGATGGCGTTCCGCGGGATGCCGGCGACGCTGCACCTCACGGTCAGCGCGGCGACGGCGTCCGGGGTCGGCGACGGCGTGGAGGCGCTTCGCGCGTCGGTTGACGCGGCGGTCGCGGCGGGTCCGGTCGTCGTGGCGCCCGAGCTACGCGCCGCCGCGGCCCAGCTCGACCCGGCCACGCTGGACGACGCCGCGTTCGACGGCCTGTTGCAGATCGCCGGTCTCGGCGGCGACGGCACGGTGGCGGTGCCGGCCCGCATGGCGCCGGTGAACGCCCTGCTCGACGCCGCTCCTCCGCGCCTGCGGGAGGCGTTGCTGATCGCCTTCCTGGACCGGCTGACGAGGTAGCGAATCAGTCCAGGTTGCCGGGGACGACGGCGCGGGCCGGGTCCGGGTTGCCGTTCTCGTCGAGGACGTCGGTGTCAGGGCTGCAGTAACCCCCGGGGAGCTTGTGCTCGTAGGGGCCGCACCCGTCGCCGTCCTCCGAGCGGGCGGTACGCCCTGCGGTGTCGTCGTCGGACTCGCCGGTGTCGCCGTCGGTGTCGTCGGCGGCAGTGGTGCTCCTGGTCCGGCTGCTCTCGGAGTTCTGGGAGCGCTCGGAGGTGGCGGTCGTCCTGCGGGACGGCTCGACCGACCGGGTCGTCGTCGCGGCCGGCGCGACCACGGGCGACACCGGCGGGGCCGCGACCGCAACCGGTACGGCCGGACCGGCCTCGACCCGGGGAGCGAAGCTCAGGGCCACCGCGCCCCCGACCAGTCCGGAGACGACGGCCACCGCGACGACGGCGCTGACGATCAGCCCGACCCGCCAGGTCCGGCCGGCAGCACCGCGTCGGACGTCGTGAGCCTGCACGACCGGGATGGGAGCGGTCGTCGGCTCCTCGAGCAGAACAGCAGCGTGCCTGGCCATGTGCATCCCCCGACGGACGAACGAGTCGACCGGTGGGTCGCGGAGCGCGGAGGGTCCGTTTCTCCGAACGCGGTGGACCACCCGGTCGAGGGACACGACGACCCACGAGCTATCGGCGGCGGAGCAGGAGGCCCCGCGACGCCAACCACAGGGTGTGCTCCCGGGAGATCGCCTCCTCCGCCTCGCCGACGAACGTCGGCCACTGGGTCTCGGTCTGCTTCGGGATCGCGTCCCTGATGGACGTGAGCTCGCGAGCGGCGATCGAGTACGAGGTGCTCAGCGCGCCGTACTGCCGTGTCTGCGCCCACGAGGCGAGACCCGAAACGACGGCCGCCAGGATGCCGAGGGCGTCGAAGTCGAAGGTGCCGGTCACCCGCAGGACCGCCCCGATGATGCCGAGCATCTCGACGACGATGGTCAGCAGCAGGAAGAGCTTCTGCTTCCGCGCGCAGTCGACGGCCTTGGCCGTGTACCAGGCCACCTGGTCCGCGACCCGGCCCGTCTCGAACGCCGACCTCCTGGTCGCGAAGTCGGACTCCCGCAGCGAACGCAGGCTCTCCGGGATCTGTGCACCGCTGCCCGCCGAGGTCGCCACGACGCGATCGAGCTGCGACGCGACCTCGTCGATCTGCCCCAGGAAGGTGCCGTCGGGATCGGGCGCCCCGAGCGGGAACGGTGCTCCCCCGACGGCGTAGCGCCACGCGAGCGTCTTCGTCGACTCCGCCGCTGCCCGTCCCTCGTACCAGAGCTTCTCGGGCGCCTCGGCGAACAGGAAGAACTCGCACCCGACGCAGGCCACGAACGCCACGAGCGCGAGCCAGGCGAACGGGTCGTTGCCCTCGGCCGTCACCGAGACGGCACCGCCGACCGCGGCGAGCACGAGGAAGATCAGCCGCAACCGGACGGTGTTCATGTAGCGGCGCTGACCGCCCGCGGACGCCTCCTCACCCGCAGTCAGATAGGCGGGGAACGCGAACGAATCCGTCGACACCACGCGAACGATAGGGAACATCCCCGACGGTGGCGGTCGTCCAAGTCTGCGCAGCGAGCCTGGAGGAGGCCAGCCCATGCCCCCGTCGGACGAGTCCGGCCGCGAGTGGGTCCCGGTCGGGGCGGAGCGCGTGTGCGCCGTCCGCGCCGGAGCCCTGGCGGTGGCCGCCCTCGCGGGGATCGCCGGCCTCGCGATGGCCCTCGTCGTTCCCGAACTGCGCGTTCCCTACAGCGGCCTGCGCTTCGGTATCCCGTTCCGTCTCGTCGGTCCGCTCGGCGCGATCGGCCTGCTGGTGATCGCTGGGGCCGCCCTCGTCCTGCGCGCGTCGGCCGTCGGCGAAGTCGTCCGCACCAGCTCCCGGACGAACATCCGGGCGTTCACGACCCTCGGGGCGACCCTCTGTGCGGTGACGGCCCTCGTCGCGCCGGTGCTGACACCCGCGCGGGCCTGGTCGGTGCTGTGGGCTCCGATCGCCGCGCTCGGCCTCGCCCTCGCGAGCGCGGCCCTGCTGTTCGTGCTGCTGGCGATCGCCTCGCCGGCCACGCCGTCGCCCGGGAGCCCGTCCTCCTGACGGTCGGCGGGCCGGCCGACTCTCGTGTCCGATCGGCCCGCCGGGAGTCCGTCAGCCGCCCGCCGGGACGCGGATGACCGTCTCGCAGTTGGTGACGACATCGATCACGTCGACGACGCACCGGTCGTTGCCCGGCCCGGCGTCGATGGTGTCCCTGCCGCCGTCGAGCTGCTCGGTGATCAGGTCGTCGCCCTCGCCACCGTCGATGTCGTCGGCGCCGGACGACGGCGGGGCGCCGATCCCGGCACCGGGCGGGTCGATGATGTCGTTGCCCGGCCCGCCGACGATCTCGTCGTCACCCATCCCGCCGGTGAAGGTGTCGTTGCCCTCGCCGCCGAAGAGGTGGTCGCCGAACGGCGACGGGAAGTTGTCGCCGTCGATGACGTCGTTGCCGATCCCGCCGTCGATGTAGTCGCTCTTCGCGGCGCCGTCGGCGACGTCGTCACCGTCGCCGAGGCAGATGTAGTCGGTGTCGCCGCCGGGGAAGCCCCCGAAGTCCGCGTCACCGCGCACGACGTCGTTGCCGGCCAGGGACGAGATGACGTCGACACCGAAGGTCCCGACCAGCACGTCGGCCCCGGCGGTGCCCGTGATGGTGATGTCGCGGCCGAAGCAGGCCGTGTCGGTGGGGTTGCCGCCGGGAGGCTCTTCCTCGCCGGGGTTCTCGCCCGGCTCGTGGTGGCCCGGGTTCTCGGAGGTGCCGCCGCCGGGCTCACCGCCCTCCCAGGCCTGGGCGACGGGGGTGACCAGGACGAAGGCTCCTGCGGCGAGGACGGCGGACGCGAGGAGCGCGCCGGCCCTCGTCGGCAGGGAGCTGGGGAGCTGCATGCGCGTATCTCTCTGTCGAGCCGGGGGTCGGCCCCGGCTGCCGGTGCACCCGCGACGCCCTCGAGCGTCAAGCGCGTGTGAACTCGTCAACGAGCTACGCCGTTCGGGGGCACGCGGGCTGGACGACGAATTCGTTCCGGGGACTGACGGCTGCGATGATGTGGGCGCACAGCCCGCACACGTCCGTCACCGAGCCTGCCCAGCGAGGAGATCTCCCGCTCTGACTGTCGGTCGCGACGACCGCTTCACCCTCTCCGGGGACCTCTTCGTCGTAACGACGATTCGTCGCGGAACGAGAACCCGGCAACGGACACCACGGACGGCTCGCGCAACCCGCGACACCGACGGTCCGATTCTCATCTGCGGTTCTCTGTCGGGGGGAAACTGTGTCGAAAAAGGGCTGGGCGGTCGGCGTCATCGCTTTCCTGGCGGTCGTCGGGTCGTGCGGTGACAACGAATCGAGCTCACCCACGCCCGCGGCATCCGTCGCGGCGCCCGCGGTGGCCGCCGCCCCGCCGGTCGTGGCAAACGACGCCGTGTCGGTCGCGGCGCCGACCTCGGTCGCGCAGCCCGCCGGGACCACGGTGCGGGTCACGCGCGTCATCGACGGCGACAGCTTCGAGATCGCCGGCGGCGACGAGGTCCGCGTCCTGGGGATCGACTCCTGCGAGATGGAGACCTACGGCGGGCGGCAGGCCAAGGAGTCCGCCGAGCTGTACCTCGAGGGGCAGTCGGTCGTGCTGGAGCAGGAGGCAGGCGTCGACCGCGATCGGTACGGCCGGATGCTCCGCTACGTCTCGACCACCTACGGCAGCGACTTCGGCGAGACGATGATCTCGTCCGACCACACAGGTCTCTACGAGGGCGACAACGACGCGTCCGCCCAGCGCCTCGCCGATCTCCGCGAGCGGGATTACACGGGCCGCGACTGCTCGGAGCCGGACTACTCCCCCTCCACGACCGAGTACGACGTGGACATCGACGACGATGACGACGTCAACCTCCCCGACGGCGCCCTGACCGGCGGCTACTGCGCCCGCAAGTGGTGGTGCTGAGCATGGAGGGGGTCGCGCCCGGGCAGCGATCGCTGCCCATCGCCCTCGCTCTCGCCGCCATGGCGCTCTCCGCCTGCGCGTTCGTCGGCTGGTGGGTGACCTACGACCGTGCCGGACTCTCGACCTCCTGGGCCGTCGCGATCGCGACCGCTCTGACCCTCGTGCTGGTGACGTGCGGGTGGGCGGCGCGGCCGGGAGCCGATCCTGACTTCGAAGGGACCGCCCTCGCTGTCGCGGCTGCCCTGCTCCTCGGCTCGTTCCTCGGCTCGCTGGTGCCCGCCGATGCGGCGGGGCTGCTGGAGGTGCTCGCCTGGGTGGCGCGACTGTCCCCGTTGGTGGCGGTCGTCCTCGGCGTCGTCCTGGTGGTGGTCGTCGGCGATGAGGTCGATGTGGACGGAGCCGTGGCGGCGCGACGGCGCCTCTCGGTCGTCCACTGCGGAGGTCGGGCTGTGCGGAGGACGCGGATCAGCGGCCAGTGGTGGTTCGCGGCGCGCGACATCGACGAGGCGCTGGGACGCCGTCACACTGCAGCACGCACCCGCAACCAGGTCCGGGACGACGCTCGGCAACAGGTGCGCACCGACCTCGCCGACGCCGAGCTGTTCGTGTCCTCGGTAGGGGCCGGCGACCTGATCGGTGGGTCGCGCTCGCCGATGGCGCCGGAACTCCGCGCGACCCTCGACGCCCCGCGCGCGGTCGCCGGCTACGCCGAGACCCGCACGATCGCCGTCATCGAGGCCTGCTTCCCGGGACGTGGAGCTGTTCGACAGCACCCGGTCCAGGTCGCCGACCGTTCCTACCGTGTCGACCTCTACTTCCCCGGTCGACGGGTCGCCGTCGAGTGCGACGAGCGGGGTCACGCGTCCTACGACGCGGCGGCCGAGCTCCGGCGCGAGCAGGACCTCCGCGAGGCACTCGGGTGCGAGATCGTCCGCTACGACCCGGACCACGGCCTGGCCGACGCGGTCGTCGCGCTGTCTCGCCTCCTCGCCGAGCCGAGGTCGGCGACGTGAGAGCCACCGAACCCTTCCTCCGGCTCGGCAGGTAGCCGACGGCGTCGCAGGCCCCGAGTGCAGGCGGCGGTCGTGGCCGTAACGCGACGAGAAGCGCCGTCGATGCCGGAGCCGAGGACCGTCGCCGCCGTTCGGCGGCGGGGACGATCGGGGGGCTCGTGAGCACGTGCGACTGCCGGGACGCCAGGGCGAAGCGCGACTACATCGACGAGACGACCTACGTGTGTCGTGGGCTGTACCAGGTCGGGATCGACCACTACGGCTATCCCGTCGTCTTCTCCTGCGACACGAGGATGACCGACCACGAAGCGGTGGCACGCATCGAGGCCGAGCGTGAGCGCGAGGAGCGGGTGCGCCGCAAGCGCCAGGAGCTGATGGACGCCGTGATCGAGGGCGGTGGGCCGGCGACGTACTGCGCGTGCGGGATGCGGGCGGTCGGCCGGTGCGCGCGCTGCGAGCGCGACATCTGCAACGACGACGACCGGTGCTGCACCTGGCGCACCGGGCCCCGGGGCTGGGTCTGCATGGCGTGCGACGCCGCGCTCGACCGCGAGGCGAGGCGGGTGAAGAAGGAGGAGGAGGCTCGAGCGAAGGCTGCCTACGAGGCGCTGCCGACGCCCGGCATGAAGGACCTCGCCCGCTTCCTCGACGGCGATTCCACCGTGATCCTCGACGGGAAGACGCATCGCACCGACCGGGTCACGCACGCCGACATCGCGGCCGCCTACATCTACCTGTACGGGCCGGAGTCGGAAGGGGTGTCCTGGGAGCAGGACTATCCCCGTCAGCAGGTCGGCCTGCACCCCGACGGCACGCTGCGTGGATCAGCATCGACCACGCTGAAGAACCCGCACGATCGCTTCCCCCTCGCGAGCGCCCCGCCTCGATCCAAGATCACGACCCTGGCCGTGGTGCGGCAGCAGCGCGAGCGCCGGGCGGCCGAGGAGGCTGCCGCCGCCCGAGCGCGCAAGGCTCGTGAGGCCCGCGAGCGACTCGTCGGACTCGTCCATTCCGTCCTGCGCCCGTTCTTGGCGCTCTCGCCGGCGGTGGTGCTCCTGGCGTCGGCTGTCCTCGCCATCCGTACCGACGTCTTGAGCCTGCTCTCCGCGACGATCGGCGGCGCCTCTTCCGGATGGGCGAACGTCGCGGCAGTGCTCTACATCCTGGCCATCCCTCTCACCCTCTACGCGGTGCTCGCGGGCGGTTTCGTGCTGGCCAACCGACTCCGGGAGAACGCCTGGACCCGCGCGATCGTCGCCGCAGCGGTGGCGTGGATCCCGCCCATCGTCGTGGGTCTCGCTCTGGGACTGCCCCTGTCCGACCTGTCCCCCACGGTCCGGGCGTTCGCCGCCTCCTGGTTCGGAGATGTCGTCGTGGCGCTGTACGCGGCCCTCTGACGTCCAGCGGGTCTGGAGTCCCGGAAGGCCGCCGAGCGTTCACGGCGACAACGAGTAGCGGGAAAGGCCCGCCCGCCGCGTGGCGGGGCCCTGACCTGTGGAGCCGCCTTCGGGATTCGAACCCGAGACCTACGCATTACGAGTGCGTTGCTCTGGCCATCTGAGCTAAGGCGGCAGCAGCTCGAAGTCTAGGACAGGGCACCGGCGAGATGGTCGGGCGGGTCTACACCCCGGCAAGGAGCTGGACGCCGAGCACGACGAGCGCCGCGACCTTGGTCACCTCGAGGCCGATGTAGGCCAGGTGCGCACGGGAGCGAGGTGGGTCCTCGCCGGCCAGGACGCGGCTCGAGCGTCGATTCAGCACCGGGCGCACGACGACGAGCTGCACGACCAGCAGCACGAGGAGGACACCGACCACCAGCATCGGCCCGTCACCCAGGACCACGCCCACCACGACGAGCACCGCGAGCACGAGCTCGGCGACGTTCAACGCCCGGAACACCAGCCGACCGATACCGAGCCCGATCACCGTCGTGACCCCGGGCGCCCGGAACTTCAGGGGCGCCTCGAGGAACGAGATCGCCAGCACCATCCCGAGCCACACGAAGGTCGCCGCCACCGCGAGAGCCACCGACCAAGCCACGTGCGCCGTTCTACCCGGGAACAACGGCGCACGTCGGCGCGGTTGCGGCTGGGGTGGGGATCAACCTGGCCGTGCTCGTCGGCGTCCTCGTCGTCGCGACCGTCGTCGGGCTGATGCTGCAGCGCCGCAACGGCACGGTCCGGGGCGGCCGGAGCGCCGAAGGCGGCTGGCAGCTCGCCGACGTCGCCCCCGAGCCCGCCGACCGCGTCCTGCTCCTGCAGCTCTCGTCGCCGATCTGCACGCCCTGCGCCCGGACCCGCGAGCAGCTCGAGTCCCTGGCCGCCGAGCACCCGGGCGTCCGTCACGTCGAGATCGACGTCGCCGACCGGCCCCACGTCGCGAAGGCCCTGCACGTCCTGCGCACCCCGACCACCGTCGCCTTCGACCGCGACGGCACCGAGCTCCTGCGGGTCGGCGGCGTCCCACGGCGCACCGATCTCGTCGCCGCCCTGCCCCTCGAGGAGTGCCGTTGACCGAGCAGCTCGACCCTCGCGGCGTCCGCTTCGCCGCCGCCGTCACCACCGTCGTCCTCGCGGTCGTCCTGCTCACCGGTAGCGGGGTGCTGGCGGCGCTGCAGGCCGTGGTGTTCGCGATCCCGGTCGCCGCCGGCATGCGGTACTCCCCCTACGGCGCGCTCTACCGCGCACTGCTCGCCCCGCGACTCGGGCCGCCGAGCGAGCGTGAGGACGCCGCGCCGGTGCGCTTCTCCCAGGCCGTCGGTCTCGTCTTCACACTCGTCGCCGCGATCGGCTACCTGAGCGGCGCCACGGTGCTCGGCGTCGTCGCCACCGCGATGGCCCTCGCGGCCGCGTTCCTCAACGCGGCGTTCGGCTTCTGCCTCGGCTGCGAGATGTATGGGCTGCTGGGGCGGGTGCGCACCGCCCGCTGACGGTCAGTCCGCCGGGTGCAGCACCGGCGGGACGGCGTCGAGGGCGATGCCGAACGTCTCCCGGTAGGTCGCGAGCTGCTCGTCGACCGACAGCTCCCGCTCGGTGCGCTCGCCGTCGTCGGGCGTCTCGATGAACTGGCTGCCCGACAGCGTCACGCGGCTGGTCGGCGTGAGGCGCGACGCGAGCAGCCCCTGACCGAAGGGCGAGGTCGGCGACGTCCGGTGCCACCAGGCCAGCGGCACGAAGTCGGCCAGCGAGCGTTCCCGCGGGTCGAGGCGGTACTGCGCCTTGCCGTCCCAGAGGACGTCGAGCTCGCCGTCGGGCGCCCCGCGGACGGTGAAGACGCCCGCCCGGTCTGGCTGCTCCTCGCCGGAGTCGAGGTCGAGGGGGCCGACGGCGAAGCGTCCGAACCCCACGTCGACGAGGATCTGTCGGCCGTCACGCCGGACGATGAGCGCCATGTGGTCGCCGGGGAACGAGAATCCGTCGCCGGTCGCGACCCGCGCCGAGCAGCGCGTGACCTCCCACCCGAGCTCGCCGAGCAGCCACGCGAACGCGCCGTTGAGCTCGTAGCAGAAGCCGCCGCGGCGCCGGTCGACGATCTTCTCCACCAGCGCCGGGTCCTCGAGGGGCACGTGGTCGCGCTGGTGTACCGACAGGTTCTCGAACGGCACGGTCTCGAGATGGCGCGCCATCAGCGCCTCGAGCGAGTCGTCGGCGGCGCCACCGATCCGCGCCAGGTAGGCCGTCGCGTCCATCGGAGAAGGTATACACGGGTCATGCGCGTCGCCCTGGCACAAATCCTCGCGACCGACGACCCGTCGGCGAACCTGGAGATCGTCGCCGACCACGCCGCCCTCGCCGCGCAGCAGGGCGCGACGGTCGTGGTGTTCCCCGAGGCCACGATGTGCCGGTTCGGGGTGTCGCTGAAGCCCGTCGCCGAGCCGCTGGACGGCCCGTGGGCAAGCGAGGTGCGACGGATCGCGGAACGGCACGGCGTCCTCGTCGTCGCCGGGATGTTCACCCCGTCCGGGGACGGCCGGATCACCAACACGCTGCTCGTCACGGGCCGCGGCGTCGACACGGCCTACGACAAGATCCACCTCTACGACGCGTTCGGCTTCCGCGAGTCCGACACCGTCGCGCCGGGCTCGAAGCCGACCACGGTCACCGTCGACGGGACGACGCTCGGGCTCGCGACCTGCTACGACATCCGCTACCCGGAGCTCTTCCGCGCCCTCGCCGACCAGGGCGCGACCGTGACGCTCCTGCCGGCGAGCTGGGGGGCCGGGCCGGGCAAGGTCGAGCAGTGGCAACTGATGGTCCGGGCCCGGGCGCTCGACGCGACGACGTTCGTGCTCGCCGCCGACCAGGCCGACCCCACGAGCCGCGGCATCGACCCGGGCGGAGCCCCGCGGGGCGTCGGGCACAGCCTGGCCGCGTCGCCGTTCGGCGTCACGATCGACGAGCTCGGCGCGGAGCCGGGGCTGCTCGTGGTCGACGTCGACCCCGAGCAGATCCCCGACGTCCGCGCCACCCTGCCGGTGCTCGCGAACCGCCGGCTGTGATTACGCCGGGCGGCTGAGCCAGCTCACGCGGTCCTGGTACGGCGCCAGCTGGCTGAGCAGGTGACGGCGCGAGGCCGGGTCGGCCGTGGCCGTGAAGGCGCGGTCGCGGGTCATCCGCGCGCGCATCGCACCGGGATCGAGAACGACCACCTTCGACGCCTCGCGCACGGCGGCGTCGAGTCCCGTCGCGCCGGCGTGCGTGGCGTCGCCTCCGACGCGGTCGGCATAGACCTGCGCGGCGGCGAGACCGGTCTCGTCGGGGCGGGCGGCCACGACGAGGACGCGTGCGGCGTCGGGGGTCTCTCGGGGGGAGGGGACGGACAGGGCAGTCGCTGCCGGGGTGCGACCGGCGGCGCGGGTGGTCATCGTGAGCTCCAAGATCGTGCGTCTCGGACCGGGTCCGGCGACGCTGTTGCTGTACACATCAATAGACGCATGGCGCGGAAATCGGTGTCCTGTGATGTCGCGCACGTCAGGGCAGGAACCTGCGGAGATGATCGATCAAGGTGTCGGACGCCTCCTCGGGAAGGAAGTGCCCGGCGCCGGGGACGACGCGTAGTTGCGCTCCTGGCAACGCGTTGCGCAGTGCGACACCGGCGGCGAGCGGGATCCAGGCGTCCTCCTCGCCCCAGACCACCTCGGTCGGCACCGTGATCTCACCGAGGCGGGCGACGACGTCGCGCGTGTGCTCCTCGGTGAACCCGGCGACCTGATCGAGGTAGCGCTGCTGACCCTCCGGGCCGGCGTAGCGGTCGAGATAGGCACGCTCGGCGGCGGCGTCGAGGGTGCCGGCGACGGTGGTCCGCACGTGCGCCGTGATCATCGCCGCGAAGAGGTGGTTCGGCGTCTCGCGATAGGTGTCGAGGTGCGCCCGGACGTGCTGCGTCGCACCCGTCACCCAGGGCGAGAGCACGGCGGCGTCGACGAGGACGAGCGCGCGGGCCGGGGCGCCGTGGACGAGGTGCGCGCGCAGGGTGGTGGCCGCCCCGATGTCGTGGCCGACGAGCACGGGGGCGTCGAGACCCCAGTGGTCGATCAGCGCCGCGAGCGTGCGGGCGTGGCCGTCGATCGACGGCCGGTCGCCGGTCGAGTCGCCGTACGTCGGCAGGTCCCAGAGGTGGACGGGGCGGTCGACGGCGAGCGCCGGGGCGACGTGGCGCCACAGGTAGGACCACGAGGGCGTGCCGTGGGTGAGGACCACGGGGACGCCGGGGCGGTCGGCGCCGAGGACGTCGACGGCGATCGTGCCGGTCGGGAGAGCCACGCGGTCGCGGAGCGCCCAGGTCGCGAGGTCGGTCGTCACGGACTCTCCTCCACAGGGTTAAAGTGTCCTTGTACCCATTACTGTAGGAGGTGTTAGTAAGGGATGCAAGCCGTCTTTGACGATTACGTGGCGACAGCCGGGTTCGCGACGGAGCTGGTGAACACCGCGCCCGGTGTCTGGCACGGCGAGGACCAGCTCGCGCACACCGCCTCGCTGGTCGCGTTCCTCGCCGACCACGGCATCGACGGCGCCGAGGACCGGGACCTCGCCCCCGTGCACGACCTCCGCGACCGCCTCCGGGCCGTGCTCGACAGCCGCGACCCCGACGCCATCGAGCGCGGTGCCTCCGCGCTCGTCGCGCGCGGCGTCGGCGCGATCGGGCTCGAGCCCGACGAGCGCGGGCGCCTGCAGTGGATCGCGCGGCCGCGGGCGGACGCGGACCTGACCGACCGGCTCGCCCTCCTCGGCGGCGTGGGCGTGCTGGGGGCGCTCCGCACGCTGGGGCCGGAGCGGTTCCGCGACTGCGCGTCGGACACCTGCTCGGGCGTCTTCATCGACACGAGCCGGCCGGGGCGGCGGCGCTACTGCATGCCTGACCTCTGCGGCAACCGTGCCAACGTTGCTGCCTACCGCGCCCGGAAGAAGGCGAGCGGGGGGATTTCCTGACGATGAACGTCAGCGTCCAAGTCCCAGGCTTGGACACGCTCAGCGCAGGGCACCGGCCAGGTCGGCCGCGGCGACCACCGCGACGAGCACGGGGACCACGCCGGTCGGCGGGATGCGGTAGGTCCGGCCGTCCTGCTCGACGATGCGCGCCGCGGTCAGGGTGCGCAGGTGGTGGTAGAGCTGGCCGGTCGAGGAGAGCTCGGCCGCCTCGACCAGCTCGCCCGTCCCCGCCGGCCCGACCAGCAGGCGACGGACGAGCGCCAGGCGCACGGTGTGGCCGAGGGCCGCGAGCACCTCGGCCACCGGGCCCGCGGGCAGGTCGAGCGCCGCGCCGGCGTCGTAGCCGATCGTCCAGGTGATCGGCCCGCTGCCCGGGACCAGGCGCGTCGTCCCGTGGTAGCCGATCTCGCCGGCCTCGCCGCGCGGCGCGGCGGGCTCGGGCGCCGCGTCCCGTTCGAGCGCGGCGACGCGCGCCTCGAGGGCGTCGAGGCGCGCGTCGGCGTCGGGCGTGGTCATGCCACGCAGAGCACGCGAGCACGGGCAGCCGGGTCCTCGGTCGCCTCGGTGAGCAGCCGCAGTTGCGCCACCAGGACCTCGTTCGCGTCGATCGTCGGCGCGAACCCGCGGCCCAGCAGCACCCCGACGCCGATCGTGCCGTCGGGGCGCCGCACGCTGACCGCCACCGTGCCGACGCCCGGGAACGAACCGCCCTTGAACGCCCGGACCTGCCCGTCGGGACGCGGCCCGAGCACCTCGAGCTCACCCCGTGCGACGTCGGCCCCCGGGCCGAACGACCCGCTGATCACCGCGCGCCACATCCCCGCGAGCTGCGCCGCGGACCCCGTCGAGGTCGCTTCCGCCCAGCGCTCGCTCTCGAGCACGTAGGCCTCGACGTCCTGCGCCAGCGTCACGAGGCGCTGCCGGGAGTCCTCGCGGTAGGCCGGGTCGGACGCGAAGCGCTGCGCCATCGCGTGCTCGGCGGGACCGCGGACGGAGCGCGGCGCGGTCAGCGGCGGCGCCTCCTGGGGACGAACGAGGGCCAGCTGCGCGCCGAGCTCCGAGGGCACGTCGAAGCCCTGCCACCCGCCGGCCGCGGCCGCGTCGAGCAGGGCCTGGTCGCCGAGGCGGTCACGCAGGTAGTCGGTGGCCGCGTTGTCGCTGGCCTGCACGATCGCGATCACCATCTGCTGCAGCGTCACCGTGCGGTTCGGGTCGACCGCGCCGACGACGCCGTTGCGCGGGATGCCGAGGAGGTCGAGCGCGCTCGCGTGCGCGCCGCCGTCGGAGGGGAGGTACCAGTTCTCCCAGTCGGCGATGCGGACCTGCTCGTCGGGCCGGAGGCGGCCCTCGGCGACCGCCCGGCCGTACGCCGCGACGTGCACGATCTTGGCCGCCGACGCGACGGGCATCTGCGCGTCCGGCGCGTGCGAGACGACCGCGCCACGCCCGTCGTCCGCCACCAGGCCGACGTCCTGGGGCGTCGCGGCCAGGATGCCGAGCCAGCCATCCGCCGACGTCGGGTCGGTGGCGGGCGGGGGCGCGCAGTCCGCCGGCCGCGGCGGGTTCGGGGGCACGCTCGCCGCCGGGACGGCCGCCGTGCCCGTCCCGCCGGACTCGCCGGGCTCGCCGGACGAGCAGGCGGCGGGCAGGAGCAGCGCGAGAGCGAGGGCCGTCGCAGCCACGACGTCTTTCCGGAATTCCGGCATGGCGACAAGGTAGCACTGCCCTTCGGCCGGTCGCCTCGGGGAGGATGACCCGGTGGGCCTCTTCGACGCCGTCGCCGCCACTGCCACCGAGCAGGACGAGCCCCGCCCCGGCGACGAGCTCGTCGCGCCGGCGGACGTCGTCATGGACCGCGCGTTCACCCTCGCCGACGAGCCCGCCGCCGTGTGGCCGTGGATCGTGCAGCTCGGCAAGCGCCGAGCGGGCTGGTACCTGCCCGCCCGCGTCGAGCGGTTCGTGCCGCGCCGGCGCCGCGCCGCCGTCCGGGTCGTCGACCGGTGGCAGCACCTCGCCGTCGGCAACGTGATCCCGGACTACGGGGGGCGCGACGAGACGTTCGTCGTCGACGAGATCGACCCGCCGCACACCCTCGTGTACCGGTCGCGGCGCGGCCGGACCGACGTGTCCTGGTCGATCACGCTCCGGCCGGTCACCGGCGGCACGCGCGTCCACCTACGTCTGCGTCTCGGCCCGGTGCGCCACGTGCGCCTGGCCGAGACCGTCGGCGACGCGTTCGACGCCGTAACGATCGCGGGCATGGCCGCGGGGCTGCGGGAGCGGCTCGCCGTCAGCCCGCCCGCAGCGAGGTGACGAGCGCGTCGATCGCGATCTCCGGCTTCACGTTCGCCGCGAGGGCCTCGCGGCAGGCCAGGATCGCCTCGAGCCGGCGCAGGGACGACTCGGGGGTGTTGTCGCGGGCGGCGTTGCCGATCTCGGTGGCGCGGTCGGGGTGGGTCGAGGTGACCGAGGCACCGACGCCACGCACGAGGACGTCGCGGTAGTAGCCCGCCAGCTCGACGAGGGCGCGGTCGAGCGCGTCGCGCTTGGTGCGCGTCAGGCGGGACCGCTGCTTCTTCTCGAGGTCCTTCTCCGCGGCCCGGGCCGAGCGCTGCGCCTGGGCCGTGCCCTTGCCCGTGCCGCCGGCACCCATGGAGGTCGCGAGCTCCTCGCGCTCGGCCTCGTCGCGGGACGCGGCCAGGGCGGCCGCCTCGGCCTCCGCAGCGCCCACCATGGCGTCCGAGGCCGCGAAGGCGTCGGCGGGCGAGCGCAGCGCGCGGGGCAGGGCGAGGACGGCGTCGCGCTCCTCGCGGGCCTCGGGGACGCGCGCCAGGCGGCGCGCCCGGCCGATGTGCCCGCCGCACACCGACGCCGCCCATGTCGCCTCGGCCTCGGGGATGCCGTCGCGCTCGACGAGCACGGCGGCGATGGCCTCCGGGGCCGGCGTGCGCAGGCGGACCGCGCGACAGCGCGAGCGGATGGTGACCGAGATGTCGTCGGGGTGCTCCGATGGGCAGCACAGCAGGAACACCGTGCGCTCCGCGGGCTCCTCCACCGACTTGAGCAGCGCGTTGGAGGCCTGCTCGGTGAGCCGGTCCGCGTCCTCGACGATGACGATCTGCCAGCGCGCCGTGGTGGGGCGGCGCGCCGCGACGTCGATGGTGGTCCGGACCTCCTTGACGCTGATCGACAGGCCCTCGGGGACGATCTCGCGCACGTCGGCGTGGGTGCCGGCCATCACCGTGCGGCAGGCGGTGCACTCGCCGCAGCCCTGGTCCGGGCACTCCAGCGCCGCCGCGAACGCTCGCGCGGCGACCGAGCGCCCGGAGCCGGGCGGGCCGGTGAACAGCCAGGAGTGCGTCATCCCGGCGCCGCGGCCGGACGTGCCGTCGTCGAGCTCGTCGGAGAAACGGACCCGGGCGCCGCGCTCGGCCGCGGCCCGGAGCTCCGCCACCGCGGCGGGCTGGCCGACGACCTGGTCCCAGACGCTCACGCCCCGATGATGCCCCACCGGCCCGACAGGTCGACCGGGGCGGGCGACGGAGTGGAGATACGGACACTGAACGTCTGCGGAGCCACTCCGCTGACACTCACGGGTCGACGAGGAGCCCGTCGAGCAGCCGCAGCAGGACCTCGCGGACCTCGGCGCGCGCAGCCTGCTCGTCGTCGGCGTCCGCGATCACCATGGCGCCCTCGTCGAGCGCGCCGATGAGGATGTGCGCGAGCGGGCGCAGGGGCTGGTCGGCGAGCTGCCCCGCGGCGACGGCGGCGCCCAGGAGCTGCTCGGTCATGCCGAGGCTGTAGTCCTGGGTCAGCTCGCGGAAGCGCGACCAGCCCAGCACGCTCGGCGCGTCGAGCAGTACCAGGCGCCGGACCTCGGGGTCGACGCAGATCGTCAGCCAGGCGTCCAGCGCCGCCCGCAGCGCCGCCGCCGGCGTCGTGGCCCCGGCGGCGACGACGGCCTGCCGGAGCTCGTCCATCACGCGCTGCTCGACGTCCTCGAGCACGGCGACGAACAGGGCGGTCTTGTCGGCGAACTGGTGGTACATCGCGCCGCGCGTCACCCCGGCCTCGGCGGCGATCTCGGGGGTCCCGACGTCGGCGTAGCCGCGCTGGGCCCACAGCCGCCGCGCCGCGACCCGGAGGGCCTCGCGGGTCGCCGTGGACCGCTCCTCCTGCGTCCGCCTCTTCACTTCCGTACATCCTGTCGGTAAGTTTGCGTACAGCCTGCACGTAACTTCGGGAGGACGCCATGCCCACCGTCGAGCTCGACCACACGACCCTCCACTACGAGGCCTTCGGCCCCGACACCGGACGCCCGGTGGTGTTCGTCCACGGCTACGCGATGGGCGGGTCCCTCTGGCGCGGGCTCGCCGAGCGCCTCGCGGCCCGAGGCCTGCGCTGCCTCGCCCCGACCTGGCCGCTCGGTGCCCACCGCACCGCGCTGCGCCCGGGCGCCGACGCGACGCTGCACGGCGTCGCCGCCACCGTCGGCGCGTTCCTCGACGCGCTCGACCTCACCGACGTCGTGCTGGTCGGCAACGACACCGGCGGCCTCGTGTCCCAGCTCGTCGCCGTCCACCACGGCGAGCGGCTCGGCGCCCTCGTGCTGACCAGCTGCGACGCGTTCGAGCACTTCCCGCCGCCGATCCTGCGCCCGTTCGTCCTGGCCTCGCGCGACCCCCGCGCCTGGCGGGCCGCGGTGAAGCCCCTCGAGCTCCGGGTCGTCCGCCACCGGGCCTACGGCGGCCTCGCGCATGCGGACGTCGAGCCCCTCGCGGCCGAGTGGGTCCGCCCGGTGCTCGACGACCCCGGCATCGCCGAGGACCTGCGCCTCCTGACCACCTCGCTGCACCGACAGACCTCGCTGGACGTCGCGGCGCGGCTCGGGGAGGTCCGGTGCCCGGCGCTGGTCGTCTGGTCGGCCGACGACGCCTTCTTCCCGCTCAACGACGCCCACCGACTCGCCGACGCGCTGCCCCGCGCGGACGTGCGCGTCCTGCAGGGCGCCCGGACGTTCTCGATGCTGGACCGACCCGACGCGCTGGCCGAGTCCGTCGCGGGGATCGCCGTGCCCGCGGCCCTCTGAGCGCGGCCCCGGGGCCTCAGCAGCTCCCGTCGCCCTGCATGGCCTGGATGTCGGCGGCGACCTGGCAGGCGCTGGCGCCGTCGCCCTCGACCGCGAGGCGCTGCAGGAGCGAGCGCAGCTGGTCGCGCTCACCGGGTTCGAGCGGCGCGAGGAGCTCGTCCTCGGCGCCGCGCAGCCGGCGCTCCAGGTCGCACAGCCGCGCCCCGCCGTCCTCGGTCAGCAGGACCTGCCGCGCGCGCCGGTCGGCGGGATCGGGACGGCGGGCGACGAGACCGGCGCCCTCCAGCTCGTCGAGCAGGTAGGTCATGACCGTCCGGTCGACGCCGAGCGTGCGCGCCAGCGCCAGCTGCGTCCGCGGGGGGCCCTCCGCCAGCCCGGCGAGCACCTGGTAGCCCCGCGGCCCGCCGGGGAGGCCGGACACCACCTCCTGGGTGGTGCGCAGGTGGGCGCGCGCCACCCGACCCAGGGCCCAGCCCAGATCGGCCGCCACGCGCGGAGTGGTCATGCCCACAGACTAGCGGGTGCCGAGCAGTTCTGTTGACAAGAACGTCTGCACAACAGAACATCT
Organism: Actinomycetospora aeridis; assembly: GCF_037400275.1. Classification (NCBI taxonomy): domain Bacteria; kingdom Bacillati; phylum Actinomycetota; class Actinomycetes; order Pseudonocardiales; family Pseudonocardiaceae; genus Actinomycetospora; species Actinomycetospora aeridis. The sequence continues at coordinate 567,264 of NZ_JBBEGL010000002.1, forward strand.
TCGGGACAGCTCGAATCGCTCCCGCACGGAGGACCCCGTGACCCTGTTCCGTCTCGACAGCAGCATCCGCACCGAGGGCTCGGTGAGCCGCGAGGTGGCCGACACGCTCGAGCGGGCCTACCTCGAGCAGCACCCCGACGGCACCGTCGTGCGCCGCGATCTGCGCACCGACCCGGTCCCCGCCGACGCCTGGCCCACCGCCGCGCTCGCGGGCTTCACGCCCGACGACCAGCGCACCGCCGAGCAGCGCACGGCCGTCGACCTCGCCGCCCGCCTCGCCGACGAGGTCGAGGAGGCGGACGCGCTCGTCGTCGCGACCCCGCTCTACAACTTCGGGGTCTCCCAGCAGCTCAAGATGTGGATCGACCTGCTGATCACCGACCCGCGCTTCGCCCCCGGGACGTCACCGCTCGCCGGCAAGCCGGTCACGCTCGTCATCGCCCGCGGTGGCGGCTACGGCGAGGGCACCCCGCGCGCCGGGTGGGACCACGCCACCGGCTGGATCGTGCGCATCCTCGCCGACGTGTGGGGCGGCGACGTCACCCTCGTCGAGGCCGAGCTGACCCTCGCCGAGACCGTGCCGGCGATGGCCGAGCTGCGCCCCCTGGCCGACCAGGTGCGCGCCCGCGCCCACGAGCTGGCCGGCGACGCCGGGCGCGACATGGCGCGCGCCACGGGAGCCGCGCAGGTCGCCTGAACGGTCGGGACCCGTGTCCCGAGGACACGGGTCCCGCTCGTCGTTCAGCCGGTGGGCGTCAGTTGGTGGGCGTCCCGCGCTTCGTGCCCGTGCCCGACTTGGCCGGCGCCTTCTTCGCGGTGCCGCCCTTCGCGGTGCCGCCCTTCGCCGCGGCCTTCTTCGCGGGGGCCTTCTTCGCCGGCGCCTTCTTCGCGCCCGGCTTCGTGCCGTCCTTGGACCGCTTCTCGGCGAGCAGCTCGGCGGCCCGCTCGTCGGTGAGCGTCTCGACGTCGTCGCCCTTGCGCAGCGAGGCGTTCACGCCGGTGCCGTCGGTGACGTAGGGGCCGAAGCGGCCGTCCTTGACGACCATCGGCTCACCCGACGCCGGGTCCTTGCCCAGCTCCTTGAGCGGCGGCTTCGCGGCCGCGCGGCCCCGCTGCTTGGGCTGCGCGTAGAGCTTCTGGGCCTCCTCCAGCGTCACCGTGAACAGCTTGTCCTCGCTGTCCAGCGACCGGGAGTCCTTGCCCTTCTTGAGGTACGGCCCGTAGCGCCCGTTCTGGGCGGTGATCTCCTCGCCCGACTCCGGGTCGGTGCCGACCACGCGCGGCAGGCTGAGCAGCTTCAGCGCGTCGGCGAGGGTGATCTCGGCGAGCGTCATCGACGCGAAGAGCGAGCCGGTGCGGGGCTTGGACTTGTCGCCCTCCGGCAGCACCTCGGTGACGTAGGGCCCGTAGCGGCCCTCCTTGGCGAGGATCTCGTGGCCCGACTCGGGATCGGTGCCCAGCGAGCGCCCCTCCTGCGGGGTCGCGAAGAGCTCCTCGGCGTGCGCGAGGTCGAGCTCGTCGGGCGGGAGGTCCTCAGGCAGGTTGGCCCGCTGGGACTTCTCCTCGCCGTTCTCGCTGACGATCCGCTCGAGATACGGCCCGTAGCGCCCGACGCGCACGACGACGTCGCGGCCGTCGGAGTCGGCGAACATCCGCAGGGAGTTGACCTCGCGGGCGTCGATGCCCTCGAGCTTGTCGCCCACGAGCTTCTTGAGCCCGCCGAGGTTCGACATCGACGCCTCGACCCCGTCGCCCTTCGGCGAGCTGCCGTTGCCGCCGAAGTAGAAGTGCGACAGCCACGTCTCGCGCTGGGCGTCGCCGGCCGCGATGGCGTCGAGCTCGTCCTCGAGCGCGGCAGTGAAGTCGTAGTCGACGAGCCGCCCGAAGTGCTGCTCCATCAGCCCGATCACGGCGAACGCGATCCAGCTGGGGACGAGCGCGCTGCCCTTCTTCCAGACGTAGCCGCGTTCCTGGATGGTGTTGATGATCGACGCGTAGGTGGAGGGGCGGCCGATGCCGCGCTCCTCGAGCGTCTTGACCAGGCTCGCCTCGGTGTAGCGCGCCGGCGGGTTGGTGCTGTGGCCCTCGGGGGTCAGCTCGTCGGCGGACAGTGCGTCGCCCTCGGCCAGGCGCGGCAGGCGGGACTCGGCGTCGTCGGCCTGGCCGCCCTCGAGCTCGTCGACGGTCTCGACGTAGGCCCGCAGGAAGCCGGGGAACGTGATGGTGCGCCCGGACGCCGAGAACGTGCACTCCTCGCCCGTGGCGGCCGTGCCGGTGATCCGCACGCTCATCGTGGTGCCGCGCGCGTCACGCATCTGGCTCGCGATCGTGCGCTGCCAGATCAGTTCGTAGACGCGGAACTCGTCGCCGGAGAGCTCGTTCGCGACCTGGCCGGGGGTCCGGAACGTCTCGCCCGCCGGGCGGATCGCCTCGTGGGCCTCCTGCGCGTTCTTGACCTTGCGCGTGTACTGGCGCGGCTTCTCGGCGACGTTCTCCTGGCCGTAGAGGTCGCGGGCCTGGTTGCGCGCGGCGTTGATCGCGGTCTCCGACAGCGTCGTGGAGTCCGTGCGCATGTAGGTGATGTAGCCGTTCTCGTAGAGCCGCTGCGCGGTGCGCATCGTCCGCTCCGCCGAGAACCGCAGCTTGCGTCCACCCTCCTGCTGGAGCGTGGAGGTCATGAACGGCGCGTAGGGCTTGCGCGTGTAGGGCTTCTCCTCCACCGAGGAGACCGCGTAGTCCCGGTCGGCGAGGGCCTCGGCGAGGCGGCGGGCGTCGCCCTCGTCGAGGCGCCGCACGTCCTGGGTCTTGAGCTGCCCGAGGGAGTCGAAGTCGCGCCCGGTGGCCACGCGGGCGCCGTCGACCGCCGTCAGCGCCGCCTTGAAGGTCGGCGTGTTGCCGGTCTCCTGGGCCTTCTGCGCCCGCAGCTGCGCGTCGATGCCCCAGTAGCCGGCGGACACGAACGCCATCCGCTCGCGCTCACGCTCGACGATGACGCGCGTCGCCACCGACTGCACCCGGCCCGCCGAGAGCTTCGGCATGACCTTCTTCCACAGCACGGGGCTGACCTCGTAGCCGTAGAGGCGGTCGAGGATGCGCCGCGTCTCCTGGGCGTCCACGAGGTCCTTGTCGAGCTCGCGGGGATTCGCCGCCGCGGCCTGGATCGCCGACTCGGTGATCTCGTGGAACACCATGCGCCGGACCGGGACCTTGGGCTTCAGCGTCTCGAGCAGGTGCCAGGCGATGGCCTCGCCCTCGCGGTCGCCGTCCGTCGCGAGGTAGAGCTCGTCGACCTCCTTGAGGGCGTCCTTGAGCTCGGTCACCGTCGACTTCTTGTCCGGGGTGACGATGTAGAGCGGCTCGAAGGCGTTGTCGACGTCGACGCCGAGGCGGGCCCAGGCCTCGCCCTTGTACTTGGCGGGGACGTCGGCGGCGCCGCGCGGCAGGTCGCGGATGTGACCGCGGCTCGACTCCACGATGTAGCGCGAGCCGAGGTAGTCGGCGATCTTGCGGGCCTTCGCGGGCGACTCGACGATCACGAGCCGCCGGCCGCCGTCGCCGGCCGGTGTCGCGCCGCCACGGCCGGTCTTCCGGCCGCCTCCCGAGGACTTGGCGCCGGACTTCGCGCGCGTGCCGGAGCCGTTCCCGGAGGTGGTCCCCGGAGTCGTCTCGGCCTCGGTGGTCGCGCTGCGTGCCGTCGTCGAGCCCTTCGTCGGTGCCACGGGCATGCCTCGTCTCGTCGTACTCATGGCGGGTCGCCACTCGCCGCCAGTGTGCCTCACGGTGTCACCCGCGCCAGGCGCGACCGGTGTCGACGCCGTGACACGGGGGTGGTGATGGTGGTCATCGGATCTCCGAGCGGCTCCGTTACCGAACCGATCGGTGCTGGTCACCGGGCCGTCCAGGGGTCTCGCCGGCCGGTATCGCCGGGCTCACACCGGCCAGACACCGTCCGCGAGATCGCGGGGCGGTCGGCCCACGAGCTCACCGAGACGACCATGCCTGCGCTTCCCGACGATACGCAGCACGGGGGTCCGCGCCGCGCCCGCCAGGATCGCTCCGAGACCCGCGTCGCGACTCGCCGTGAGCAGACGGTCACGCGATCCCGGCGCGTCCGGGTCCAGCCCGAGCGTGTAGGCCCGCCCGTCGAGCGTGCCGGCGGCGAGCACCCACAGCCGCAGCCGGGGTCCGTCCAGCTCGAACTCCTCGGGCACCGTCTTCATTCCCCCGCCGCAGGTCCAGGCCTGGGCGAGGTCCACGAGGTCGGCCCGGAACGCGGTACGCACCTCCGGTCGCCCGTCCCCGGTGTGCCCGACCTCGGCCGGCACCCCGCGGGCCCGCAGCGCGCAGCACAGGGCCCGCGCGCGCCACGTCAGGAGCGGGTCGTCGACGGCCGTGCGAGCAATGCGGCTTTCCTGGCGTCTCACGCCAGGATCGCCACACGCTCGCTGCGGCGACACGCCGGCGTCGTGGCCCGTCGCGGGGTCGGCGTGTGTTCCAGCGTGGGGGCCTCGCTGACGTTCGGTGTCAGGAAATCCGCCCGCTCGCCCGAGGAGCGCGGCGATCTCGTCGGGGTCGAGGTCGAGGTGGGCGAGCTCGTCCGGGTCGAGCGCGGGGACCGGTTCGGGGTCGTGGATCTCGGGCGCCGGTCCGGGCGTGTCGTCCGGCGGCGCGTCGGCGACGTCCTCCCCGCCGTCCTCGTCGTCCTCCTCGTCGTCCTCCGGCTCCGGCTCCGGCCCGAGGACGATCTTCAGCCGCGCCGCCGACCCACGACCGAAGATCTCCGCGCGCCCCGGCCCGCACAGCAGGCCCTCGAGGTCGGTCAGGGCGCGCGGGCGGGCGTCGGCCGAGTAGAACGACAGCTGCCCCACGGCCGCGGAGCCTAGAACACGCGTTCGAACGGACGGCGGCTGCGACGCGCTCGAACCGTCGGCGTCGCTCCGCGGCGCCTCGTGGGAACGAGCGAAGGGCCCCTTCGGTCGAGTAGATCGACCGAAGGGGCCCTTCGCTCAGTACGTGCTGACCCGCGTCAGGCCTGGGCGGGAGCCGCCGCGTCCTGGTTGGAGTCGGCGATCGCGGTCGAGCGGCGCTTCGACACGTAGATCGCCACGGCGATGCCGATGAGGGCGACGACGGCGATGGTGATGCGGACGGCCGGGTTGGCGTCCACGCCCACCGACAGGGTCACGACGGCCGGGGCGATCAGCACCGACACCAGGTTCATGACCTTGATCAGCGGGTTGATCGACGGGCCGGCGGTGTCCTTGAACGGGTCACCGACGGTGTCACCGATGATCGTCGCCTCGTGGGCGTCGGAGCCCTTGCCGCCGTGGTTGCCGTCCTCGACGAGCTTCTTGGCGTTGTCCCAGGCACCACCGGAGTTGGCCAGGAACACGGCCATCAGCGTGCCCGCGGCGATCGCGCCGCCGAGGTAGCCCGCCAGCGGGCCGACGCCGAGGCCGAAGCCGACGGCGATCGGGGCGAGGATCGCGAGCAGGCCGGGGGTGGCCAGCTCGCGCAGCGCGTCCCGGGTGCAGAGGTCGACGACCTTGCCGTACTCCGGACGACCCTCACCCTGGCCGCCGCGGTACTGCATGATCCCGGGGATCGAGTTGAACTGGCGGCGCACCTCGTAGACGACCGCGCCGGCGGCGCGGGACACGGCGTTGACCGCGAGACCCGAGAACATGAACACCACGGCCGCGCCGATGATCACGCCGACCAGCAGGTTCGGGGCGGTGATGTTGTAGATGTCCCCGATGGCCTGGTTGGCCTCCGCGTAGGCCTGCGTGATCGCGTCGTTGTACGACCCGAACAGCGCCGTCGCGGCGAGCACCGCGGTGGCGATGGCGATGCCCTTGGTGATCGCCTTCGTCGTGTTCCCGACCGCGTCGAGCTCGGTGAGGATGTCGGCGCCGGCGCCCTCGACGTCGCCGGACATCTCGGCGATGCCCTGCGCGTTGTCCGACACCGGACCGAAGGTGTCCATGGCGACGATGACGCCGACCGTGGTCAGCAGGCCGGTGCCGGCGAGGGCCACGGCGAACAGGGCCACGAACACCGAGCCCGAGAGCAGGAACGCGCCGTAGACGGCGGCACCGATCACGATGGCCGTGTAGACCGCCGACTCGAAGCCGACCGAGATGCCGGCGAGGATGACCGTCGCGGCACCCGTGAGCGAGCTCGTGCCGACGTCCTTGACCGGCTGGGTCTCGGTGCCGGTGTAGTAGCCCGTCAGCGACAGGATGATGATCGCGAGCACGATGCCGATGACGACGGCGACGGCGGCGATGACCTCCGGGCTGCCGGCGGCGGCGAGGTCGCCGATGCGCGAGGCGTCGACGCCGGGCAGCTCCGCGAAGCTCGACGGCAGGTAGTAGAAGGCCGCGAACGAGCAGGCCACGATCGAGATGATCGCCGAGATGTAGAAGCTGCGGTTGATCGCGCGCAGTGCGTTCTCGCCCTCGCGGGTGCGCGTGATGAACACACCGATGATCGCGGTGATGACACCGATCGCGGGGATGATCAGCGGGAACGTCAGGCCGAGCGTGCCGAAGGCGACCGAGCCGAGGATCAGGGCGGCGACCAGGGTCACCGCGTAGGACTCGAACAGGTCCGCCGCCATGCCGGCGCAGTCACCGACGTTGTCGCCCACGTTGTCCGCGATGGTCGCGGCGTTGCGCGGGTCGTCCTCGGGGATGTTCTGCTCGACCTTGCCGACGAGGTCGGCGCCGACGTCGGCGGCCTTGGTGAAGATGCCGCCGCCGACACGCATGAACATGGCGAGCAGGGCCGCACCGAGGCCGAAGCCCTCGAGGACGCGCGGGGCCTCCTCGACGAAGATCAGCACGACGATCGCCGCGCCCAGGAGGCCCAGGCCGACGGTGGCCATGCCGACCACGCCGCCGGTGCGGAACGCGATCTTCGCGCCCTTGTCGCGCCCGCCGGGCTCGTTGGCCGCCGCCGCGACGCGGATGTTGGCCTGCGTCGCGAGGTTCATGCCCAGCGCGCCGATCGCCATCGAGAACAGGGCCCCGACGACGAAGGCGACCGAGCGGCCGATGAGCTCGCCGGTGCTGGTCGCCGGCAGTGCGAAGAGCACCAGGAAGACCACGACGATGAACGGGGCGAGCGTCTTGAACTGGCGGGTGAGGAAGGCGCTCGCGCCCTCCTGTACGGCCCGGCCGATGTCACGCATGCCCTGCGTGCCCTCGTCGGCCGCCAGGACCTGCTGGCGCAGGACGACGCCGATGACCAGCGCGATGACGGCGACCACCGCCACCACGATGACCACGATGTTGTCGCCGGCGGAGAACGTGATCCCCGCGGCGAGGACGGACGCTTGCATCCAGCCTCCCGGTTGGCACTTCACTTCGACGCGCCCGGCCAGGCCGCACGGCGACGACCTCGGCGCGTGATGATCAGCCACCGACCCGATACACCGGGTGGTGGACAGGTGCCGCAGTGTAGGAGGTGCGCGTCACCCGGTCGCACAGCAGTTCCCCCGAGTGCTGTGAGGTGTGTTTCTTTCACGAACGAGAGCGCCGGGACGGGGGCTGTGTCAGGGTCGGATCGCGTGGGGACTGGTCAGCGGCTCGAGGACGGCCTCGATCCCCTCCCCGACGACACCCGGGGAGCGCGCCTGTTGCGCCGGGTGCTCGCCGGCACCCCGTCCGGCGAGAGCCCGCTGACCCACGCCGAGATCGTCCCGGCGCGTGACGGACGTCCCACCGGATGGCCGGACTGGGTCCCCGAGACGGTGCGCGCCCCGTTCCTGGCCCGGGGGGTGACCCGCCCCTGGGGCCACCAGGCCGCCGCCGCCGAGCACGCGTGGGCCGGCGAGCACGTGGTCGTCTCCACCGGCACCGCGTCCGGGAAGTCGCTGGCCTACCAGCTGCCGGTGCTCACGCGCCTGCACACCGACCCCCGCGCGACCGCGCTCTACCTCTCCCCGACGAAGGCGCTCGGCGCCGACCAGCTGCGGACAGTCCACGACCTGCGCATCGACGGCGTCCGCGCCGCGTCCTACGACGGCGACACCCCGATCCCCGAGCGCGACTGGGTCCGCCAGCACGCCAACTGGGTGTTCACCAACCCCGACATGCTCCACCGCGGGGTCCTGCCGCGGCACGGTCGCTGGACGACGTTCCTGCGCCGCCTGCGCTACGTGGTGATCGACGAGTGCCACTCCTACCGCGGGCTGTTCGGCTCGCACGTCGCGCTGCTGCTGCGCCGCCTGCGGCGGGTCTGCGCGCGGTACGGCGCGCACCCGACGTTCGTGCTGGCCTCGGCGACGGTGTCCGAGCCCGCCGCCTCCGCCTCGGTGCTGACCGGGCTGGACGTGGTGGAGGTCACCGACGACGGCTCCCCGCGCGGGGCGCGGGCGGTGGCGCTGTGGGAGCCGCCGCTGCTCGAGGAGGTCACCGGCGAGAACGGGGCGCCCGTGCGGCGCTCGGCGGGGGCGGAGACCGCCCGGATGCTCGCCGACCTCGTCCTCGAGGGGGCCCGGTCGCTGGCCTTCGTGCGCTCGCGGCGCGGGGCGGAGCTGACCGCGCTCGGGGCGCGGCGCGTGCTCTCCGAGGTCGACCCCGAGCTGGCGGCGCAGGTGGCCGCCTACCGGGCCGGCTACCTGCCCGAGGAGCGCCGGGAGCTGGAGCAGGCGCTGCTCACCGGCGCCCTGCGGGGCGTCGCGACGACGAACGCGCTCGAGCTCGGGGTCGACATCGCGGGGCTCGACGCCGTCGTGGTCGCCGGCTTCCCGGGGACGCGGGCGTCGTTCTGGCAGCAGGCGGGCCGGGCCGGGCGGTCGGGTGACGACGCCCTGGTGGTCCTGGTGGCCCGCGACGACCCGCTCGACACCTACCTCGTGCACCACCCGCAGGCGATGCTCGGCGCACCGCTCGAGCGCTGCGTGCTCGACCCCACCAACCCGTACGTGCTCGCGCCGCACCTGGCGTGCGCGGCGTCGGAGATCCCGTTGACGCGCGACGACGTGGACGCGCTGGGCGGCCCGGCGGCGCTCGCGGTGGTGGACGACCTCGTGGCCGAGGGACTGTTGCGGCGCCGGCGCGGGGGATGGTTCTGGTCGCACCCGACCGACCGGCCGCACGCGGGCGTCGACATCCGCGGCAGCGGCGGCGAGCAGGTGGTGCTCGTCGAGACCGAGACGGGACGGATGCTCGGCACCGTCGACCCCGGCACGGCGCCCGCCACCGTCCACCCCGGCGCGGTGCACCTGCACCAGGGCGAGAGCTACGTCGTCGACACCCTCGACCTCGACGACGGTCTCGCGCACGTGCACGCCGAGGACCCGGAGTGGACGACCCAGGCGCGCACGGTGATCGACATCTCGGTGGAGGAGACCGAGGAGTGCTCGGCGTTCGGCGACCTGCAGGTCTGTCTCGGGTCGGTCGAGGTCACCGAGCAGGTGGTCGGCTACCTGCGCAAGCTCCCGTCCGGCCGGGTGCTGGACTCGACGCCGCTGGACATGCCCGCACGGTCACTGCGGACCCGGGCGGTCTGGTACACGCTCACCGAGACCGCGCTGCTCGCGGCGGGTCTGGCGCCGGCGCGGTGGCCCGGTGCGCTGCACGCCGCGGAGCACGCGGCGATCGGGCTGCTGCCGCTGGTGGCGACCTGCGACCGCTGGGACATCGGCGGCGTCTCCACCGCCCTGCACCCCGACACCGGCCACCCCACGGTGTTCGTGCACGACGGCCATCCCGGCGGCGCGGGCTTCGCCGACCGGGCGCACGAGGCCCTGCGCGAGTGGCTCACGGCGACCCGGGCCGCGATCTCCGACTGCGAGTGCCCCTCGGGGTGCCCGTCGTGCGTGCAGTCGCCGAAGTGCGGGAACGGCAACGACCCGCTCGACAAGGCCGGCGCGATCCTGGTGCTCGACGCGGTGCTGGGGCGGCTCGCCGAGGACCCGGCGGGCTGATCCGGCGGAGCGAACGGGGAGTTCGGGCGCGTAGAAGCAGCGAACAGCACGTTCGCTGCAGCATCTCGGGGCTTGGCTCCGCCGCGGGTCGGGGGTTCGGGGTCCGCCCGACCCGCGGCGAGGTCTTGTACGCCGCAGGCCGGGGAGTCTCTCGACCCGGCCTGCGGCGCCGTTGGTGGCGGCGGTGGGCTGCGACGCGGTCGCGGCGGCCCACCGCCGCGGGGTCCTCTCCGGCCCGACCGCCGGCCGGTCGCGACGGGTGGACCGGCGCGTCGGCGTACGGGAGTCCGGGTGGGCGACGGGCGCGCGGCCGGTCGTGCTGGCCTCGCTGGTCCGGCGTCGCCCGGGAGGGGACCCGATGTGTGGAGTTGTGGTGGTGTCGCCGCCGAGCGTCTAGGAGCGGACCCCGGTGGCCACGGTGGCGAGGCGGTAGGTCGATCCGCCGCCCGCGACGGTCGGACGCTGGGCGACGGCTTCGGCCAGCGCGTCCTGGACGCGGAACGGGTCGGGCAGGTTCCAACCGCAGGCCGACGGGCGGACCCGCCAGTGCACCGAACCCTGCGGATGGGTCGACGGCGGCGCGGCGAACCAGCTGCCGCGGCCGTGCAGGACGATGCCGGCGCGCTCGGCGAGGTCCGGACGGAGGGGCTCGCCCGCCCCGACCGGGAACAGCCACTCGCCGGTCGGCGTCGCCGCGATCGGCACCGGCACGCCGACCGCGCGCAGCACCGCGGTGGCCCGCCGCCCGACCGTGGCCGGGACCTCGAGCACGTCGAAGGTCAGGCCGGTGGGCAGGAGGATCGAGTACGGAAGGCCGGACCACCACTCGGCGATCTGGTCGCAGTCCGTCGACGCCCGCCGGGCCCAATCGTCGACCACGGGGCACGGCCCGTCCTGCGACGCGTCCGGGCACCCGCTCCAGACCTCACCCTGCGGGAAGGTGCCCGGGACGACAGCCCAGCCGTGGTCGGCGAGCACCATGGCCTCGGCACGGAGCTCCGTGCCGTAGACGGCCCGATAGCTGTCCCACCACTGCATCGGCTTCCTCCTGGACCGGTTCCTGCTCCCGGTGTGATGTGTCCAGTAACGGCCTGCACACGCTGCTTCGCCACCCGTCATCGCTCATCGGCCGTGATCACACGCCGAGCGTCACGGTCGGCCCCGTCGAGCGGGCGAGCGCGCGACGAACAGCAGGCCCGCGCCCGGTTGCTCGACCGGGTCACCGCTCACCCGGGGCCGACCTCCGCTCGTCCCGGGACGTTCACCTCGCGGTCGCCCCCGGTCATCGCCGGGACGCCGGACGGGGTCGTCCCCTGCGCCACCGGACCCGCGCGGGCTCGCCCGGTCGCGTCGCCGGACACGCTCGGGAGGCAGCCGCACGGGCTCGCCGTGACGACGATCACCGTCCAGCCCTCGACGGCGCAGCTCACCAGGCGGGCGCCGTTGCCCGCCGCGATCCCGGCGGCGCGGCCGCAGGCGACGTCGGCCCCGCGTACGGCCTCGCGGGCGCCGGCGAGCGCGGCGAGGTCGGCGGCCGACTCCGCCCGGTGACGTGCCAGCGTGGCCGCCCCGAGCTGCAGGCCGAGCCCGAGCAGGCACACGAGGACCCCCACCGCGGCCGCGGCGAGCACGGTGGCCGAGCCATCGTCGGGGCCGCTGTCAGGGCCGCTCTCGGGGCCGCTCTCGGGGCCGCTGTCGCCGACCGCTCGTCGACCGCCCGCCGCACCGCTCACCGTGGACCGCCCGTCGTCGTGCGGGGCGCGGCGTCCGACACCGCATCGGACACCGCGGCCGGCCCCGCATCCGGAGCCGCATCCGACCCCGCCTCCGGAGCCGCATCCGACCCCGCCTCCGGAGCCGACCGGGGGACCGACGCCGGCTCGGCGCCGACGTCGGTCCCCGGCCCGCCGGGGAGCGGATCCGGGCCCTCGGCCGGCGCCACCGGCGAGGGCTCACGGGCGGCCAGCGCCTCCGCGCCGACCCGCAGACCCGGCAGCGCCGAGCCCAGCGGGGCCGCGCGCACGTGCACCACCACGTCGTCCCCGCGCACCTCCACCCCGACCTCCGCGCCGGCGGGCAGCAGGCGCTCCGCCGCCCGCCGGGCGCCGTCGACGTCGCCACGGGCCCCGAGACGCGCGGCCTCGATGGCCGCGTCGACGCACCGCAGCTGGAGCACGACCGCACCCATCGCCGCGAGGACCACGGCCAGCACCACGACGAGCGTGCCGACCGCGAACGCGGCCTCGACGGTCACCGACCCGGCGTCGGTGCTCAGAAGGTGCTGGTCAGCGCCCGCTGCACGATGCCGGTGAGCGCCCCGAGGATCGCGTCGTTGGTGACCACCGTGTAGAGCAGCGCCCCGAAGGCCGCGGCGGCGATCGTCCCGATCGCGTACTCGGCGGTCGACATGCCCGCGTCGTCGTCGCGTAGATGCGCCAGGCGCTCGCGGAGCCGGACCGGGCCGGCCACGCCGGGCGCCGACCGTCGGGCAGGTGCGTTCATGGCGTTCTCCTCTCCTCCCACGCCCCGGCGGGGCGGGCGGTCTCATCGCTGCTCCAGCAGCGGTCCGGCGAGCCCCACGACCACGGGGACGATCCCCAGGGCCAGGAACGCCGGCAGGAAGCACAGGCCCAGCGGACCGGTGACGAGCACGCCCGCCCGCTCGGCGCGCGCCTCGACGGCGTCAGCGGCCTCGGCGCGCAGGTCGGCGGCGACGGCCTCCACGACGTCGGCGACCGCTGCGCCGCTGCGCGCCGACCGCCGCGCCGCCCGGGCGAGTCGCGCCGTCTCCGGGCACTCCAGCGCGGGCGCCCAGGCGGCGGACGGGTCCGAGCCCAGGGCGACGAGGTCGGCGACCCGCCCGAGGGCCTCGCCGGCGTCCGGGGGCAGCGCGGGCACGACGGCCCGGGCGGCGCGGTCCAGCGAGAGCCCGGCGCGTAGGCAGGCGGCGAGCTGGTCCCACGCGCCGGCGAGCCCGAGCGGGTCGGGTCGGGGGCGCGCCCGCCGCGCCCGCCACCGGGGCAGCAGGACGGCGAGCGCGGCGCCCGCGGCCCCGGCGAGCAGGCCGGGGAGGACCGCCCCGGCGGCGGTGAGGGCGACGCCGGTGGCGAGGAGCGCCAGCCCGGGCAGCAGGCCCGGACGCGGCGTCTCGCGCGGCCGGGGGCTCGTGCGGACCGTCCGGTGGTGCGCGGTGACGGGTCCGGGCGCCGCGAGGAGCGCGGCCGCCAGGGACAGCAGGGCGAGGGCCGCGCCGACCGCGGTGCTCACCGTGCCACCCCCGCGACGATGCGCTCGGTCCACGCGAGCCCCGCGCACACCAGGGCGACGCCGACGACGAGCAGCACCTGCCCGACGGCGCCCCCGGTCAGGACCGCCCACGGGCGCGCGCCGATCCCCTCGCCGAGCAGCACCCCGAGCACGGGCAGTCCGCCGAGCACCGCCGCGGTGGCCCGCGGTCCGGCCAGGCGTGCCCGCAGACCGCCCGCCATCCGTGTGCGGGCCCGTAGGTCGTGGGCCACGGCGCCGGCGGGCCCGGCGAGCGCGATGCCGTGCCGGTCCGCGAGCGACCACGCCCCGGCGAGGCGCTCGAGGTGGGCGGCCACGGCCGGCTCCCGGGTCCGTGCGGCCCGCAGGGCGGCGGGGACGTCGCCGCCGAGGTGGGCCGTCGCGCCGAGCAGCGTCATCACGCGCGCCGCGACCGGGTGGGCGTCGGCGCCCGCCGACGACGCCGCCGCGGCGGGTGGCGCACCGGCCCGGATCTCCGCGGCGAACGAGGACAGCGCCTCGGCGAGCCCCGCCGTGGCGGCGTCGCGGTCGCGCCCGGCGCGCGCGGCCGTGCGGTGCCGGTGCAGCGTCGCGGCGAGCACGAGAGCCGCGAGCGCGCCGCCCGGACCGGCCACGCCGAGCCCGAGTAGCGCGGCGGCCGGGAGCAGGACGCCCCGGCGGCGCAGGAGCACGGTGAGGTCGGCGGCGCGCCGGGGCGACGACGACCGCGACACCCTCGGTCTCGCCAGCCGCGCCCGCGCGGTCGGCGCCGGCCAGCAGACGAGGGCCGCGGCCAGCAGCAGGAGCGAGGCGCTCACGCCGGCGCCCGCTGCAGGACGGCCACGCCGGCCACGACCGGCACGGCCAGGGACGGCCGGAGGGGGGTCACGGGCGTCGGCGACCCGGGAGCCGGTGGGTCCGGCGGGTCGGGTGCGTCCTCCCACGGCGGCGCGACGCCCCGCTCGCGCAGCATCGCCGCGAGGTCCGCCCGGCCCACCGCCCAGCCGTCGCCACGGGTCCACGCCGGCACCACGACGACCTCGCCCGCCCCGTCGCGCCGGCGCAGGACACCGACGGCGTCGAGCGTGCGCATCCCGTCGCGCCCCCGCCGCACCTGCAGGACCACCTGGACGGCCGCGGCGAGCTGGCTGTGCAGCGCGGCCGGGCCGAGCCCGCCGAGGGCCGCGAGGGCCTCCAGCCGAGCGGGGACCTCGCGCGGCGCGTTCGCGTGCACCGTGCCCGCCCCGCCGTCGTGGCCGGTGTTCAGCGCGGCGAGCAGCTCGACGACCTCGCCGCCGCGGACCTCGCCGACGACGAGCCGGTCGGGGCGCATCCGCAGCGCCTGGCGCACGAGGTCGCGCAGCAGCACCTGGCCCGCGCCCTCGACGTTCGCCGGGCGCGCGACCATCCGCACGACGTGCGGGTGCACCGGCCGCAGCTCCTCGGCATCCTCGACGCACACGATCCGCTCGCTCGCCGCCACCTCGCCGAGCAGCGCCGAGAGCAGCGTCGTCTTGCCCGACCCGGTGCCGCCGACCACGAGGAACGCCAGCCGCGCCGCGACGATCCCCCGGAGCAGGGCCGCGCCGTCCGCGTCGACCGTGCCGGTGGCCGCGAGCGTCGCGAGGTCGTGGCGGGCCGGGCGCAGCACCCGCAGCGAGACGCACGTGCCGTCGGCCGCCACCGGCGCGAGCACCGCGTGCAACCGCACCCCGGAGGCGGGCAGCCGCGCGTCGACGTACGGGCTCGCGTCGTCGAGACGGCGGCCGGCCGCGCTCGCGAGCCGCTGGGCCAGGCGTCGCACCGCGTCCTCGTCGGGGAACACCACCGCCGTGCGCTCGAGGCCGGCGCCGCGGTCGACCCACACCGCGTCCGGCGCGGTGACGAGCACGTCGGAGACCCCCGGCTCGCGCAGCAGCTCCTCCAGCGGCCCGGCCCCCACGAGCTCGCGCTGCAGCCCGCGCACGGCGGTGAGGACGTCGGCGTCGCCGACGACCCCCCGCGCCTCGGCCCGCACCGCCGCCGCCAGCTCACCGACACCGGCCCGGCCGCCCGCGGTGACGAGGCGGGTACGGACCCGCTCGACCAGCTCGGCCGGCGCCGCCTCGGTGCTCACGCCGCCCGCCCACGATCGGTGGCGGCCTCGAGCGCGTCGAGCACGGCGCCCGCCGCGTCACGCAGCGGACCGGCCCGCAGGCCGGGGACCTTGCCGCGGTCCAGTGCCGCGTCGAGGCCCGGCTCCGCGGACACGGCGGCGACCACCTCGAGGCCGAGGGCCTGCGCGACGTCGTCGGCGTCCAGCCCGCCGGGCGCGGGACCGCGGACGACCAGCCGCAGACCCACCCCGCGCTCGGCGAGGGGCTCCGCGACCCGGGCGGCCGCGGCGACGGCGCGGACCTCGGTGGGGACGACCATCACCACGAGATCGGCGACGTCGGCGACGGCGAGCGCGGTGTCGGTGGGGTGGCGCGGGAGGTCGCACACCACCACCTCGCCCGCGCGCCGGCCCGCCTCGACGACGGCGACCGCCGCGCCCGGGTCGGGTCCGCCACCGGACCGGTCGCAGGACAGCACGGTGAGCATCCCGTCGGGCGAGGGCAGCGCCTCGTGCAGCGACGCCGCGGCGACCCGGCCGCCTCCCCCGCCGCCCAGCGCGAGACCGCCCCATCGGAAACCCCCGAGCTGCTCGGCCCCGGCGAGGAGGTCCAGCCCGCCGCCCAGGGGGTCGCAGTCGACGAGCAGCACGCGCGTGCCACGGGCGCCGGCCGCGGCCGCGACCGCCACCGCGAGCACCGACGCCCCGGCACCGCCCCGCCCCCCGACCACGGCGACCACCCGCCCCGGCCCGGCGTCGCTCCCCGCTCCGGGATCGGCGAGCGCCGCCACCAGCCAGTCCTCGCCGTCGGGCAGCGACACGACGTGCTCCGCGCCCACCCCGACCGCGCGCTCCCACACCGAGCCCGGCGGCTCGCCCCGGCAGAGCACCACCACGCCGTCGCGGCGCCCGAGACGCAGCGGGCCGAGGGCGCGAGCGGCGTCCTCGTCGAGCAGCACGCGCGTGGCGCCGTGCCAGCGCCGTCGCAGGGCGGCCGCGTCGGGCACCCGTTCGAGCTCGACCTCCGCCGCGGCCCCGAGCCGCACGACCTCGTCGAGGAGCTCCTCGTCGTCGATCATCACGACCACGCGCCGCTCGGTCGTGCCCGCCCTCGTCGCCATCACCCGTGTCCTCCCCGCTCACCGCCCGACGAGGAGCACGCTGCCGCCCCGACGGCCCGCACCGTGAGCAGCGGATCGGCGCCTGTGGATCGGCAGGCGGGGTGGGGACAACCCCGTCGCACGTCGGGCCGGGGATCGGGCCCGGACGCCGCAGCGGCGGCGGCCGTCCGGAAGACCTACGCGCTCGCGGCCTCCGCGATGCCGTACCCCTCGCGGGCGCCGACCTGCCAGGCCGCGGCGCAGTGCGCGAACCACCGGGCCAGGCCCTCGGGCTGCCCGGTCGCGAACCCCGCGGCCGCCGCGCGGTACTCCTCGGCCGCCCGGTAGTGCCCGACCTCGGGCACGGCGAGGCCCTTCGGGTCGAGCCCGGTCGCGACGGCGGTCAGGCGCGCCGCGGCCCGCGCGACGACCCCGGTGGCGGACGGGAAGGGGGTGAGCGCCAGCAGCTCCCCGTGGACGACCGCGACGAGGACCGGGGCCGGCACCGACGTCCCGCCCGTGACGAGGCCGGCCAGGGCGTCGAGACGCTCCCCGACTCCGGCGTCGCGGCGGGGCCGGCCGAGGTCGTCGTCGGTGACCCCGGGCAGGTCCGCGGCGGCGAGCACGTGCAGCCGGGCCAGCGCCTGGCGCGGCGCCGAGCGCCAGGCCGACAGGAGCCCGCCGAGCGCATCGGCCACCCGCAGCGACCCGGCGAGCACGGCGTCGTCGACCGGCCCGTCGGCGGGCAGCTCGGCGGAACCGCCGTCGAGGTCCGCCGACGCCCGCGCGGCCCGCACCAGGGCCTCGGCCGAGGTGGCGGGCCAGCCCCGGCGGTTCGCGCGATGGTTGTTCACCCGGGTCAGCGCCTCGCGGACGGCCTCGGCGTCCTCGGCGACACCCGGGAGGCGGGTCAGGGGCTCGAGCGGGTCGGTCACGGCGGGATCGTCGCAGGAGACCGTCGACGACCCACGTCACAGCCCATCGCACACGTCCGAACGGTCCCCCTGGCAACCCCCGAACGGCCCTGGATCGGTCCGGTCGGCCGGGTTCGATTATCCGGTTCGCGAAGGTGGGCAGCCCCTGGTCCACGTGACCCGCAACACAGCCGACTCCAGGGGAGCCCCCATGTCCAGCACGACCGAGATGCGCGAGGAGCGCACCACGCGGACGACGCCGGAACGGGCTCCCGCACCCGCCGATCCCACACAGAACATTGCCGACCCCGGCCCCCTCGGCCTCGCCGCGTTCGCGCTGACGACCTTCGTGCTGAGCCTCTTCAACGCAGGATTGGCCCCGGAGGCCCTGGAGCCCGCCGTCCTGCCGCTGGCCCTGTTCTACGGCGGTATCGCGCAGTTCGTCGCCGGGCTGTGGGAGTTCCGCAAGGCCAACACGTTCGGCGCCACCGCGTTCTGTTCCTACGGCGCGTTCTGGCTGGCCTTCGCCGCCTACGTGCAGTTCATCGAGCCGGAGCTCGAGGCCTCGGGCGTCCCCGAGTCGGGCGTCACCACGGCCACGGGGCTCTTCCTCGTGGG
Organism: Actinomycetospora aeridis; assembly: GCF_037400275.1. Taxonomy (NCBI): domain Bacteria; kingdom Bacillati; phylum Actinomycetota; class Actinomycetes; order Pseudonocardiales; family Pseudonocardiaceae; genus Actinomycetospora; species Actinomycetospora aeridis. Next base: position 585,192 of record NZ_JBBEGL010000002.1, read on the forward strand.
CTGGGCCGTCTTCACGCTGTACATGCTGATCGCCTCGCTGCGCACCACCAGCGCGCTGGTCGGCGTGTTCGCCACGCTGTTCCTGACCTTCTCGCTGCTCGCCGTCGGTGACCTCACCGGTGCCGACGCGATCGCCACCGTCGGCGGGTTCGTCGGCCTCCTCTCCGCGCTGATCGCCTGGTACGCCTCGGCCGCGGTCGTCACGAACGCCACCTGGGGCCGCACCGTGTTCCCGGTGGGTCCGCGGAGCTGAGCGGGCATCCTGGCGGCGTGCCGCCGGACCTCACCGACGTCGCGGGCGATCTCCTGGTCGCCCGCGACGTCGTGCTGCCCGCGGCGGCGCTGCAGTGGCGCTTCTCCCGCGCGAGCGGTCCCGGCGGGCAGGGCGTGAACACCACCGACTCGCGGGTCGAGCTGTCGGTGGACCTGCGTCACGCACCGTTGCGCGACGACGATCGTGACCGGTTGCTGACCCGCCTCGCCGGACGTCTCCACGACGGCGTGCTCACGGTCGTCGCCGCCGACGACCGCTCCCAGCGCCGCAACCGCCGCGCCGCCCGCGACCGCCTGGCCGCGCTGCTGCGCGACGCGCTCGCCCCGGACCCGCCCGACCGCCGGCCCACCGCCCCGTCCCGGGCCGCGCGGCGGCGACGGCTCGAGAACAAGCGTCGGCAAGGGTCGGTGAAGGCCCTGCGGCGTCGCCCGACCGGCGAGTGACCCCGTTCGAGGGAACCGTCGGAGTACACACCGACGTCGGGGGGAAGACCGGGTCCGGCCGTGGTCAGTGGGCGGTAGGCCGTGTGGCGCGGCGTACCACCGGTGACGTGGCACGATGACCGACCTCAGCACCCGCTCGCCGACCCGGACCGAGCGACCGAACACCGCCAGGAGCGCCCGTGACCCGCCCCGAGCAGCCGGCCAGCGGCTCGTCCACCCCGCCGGTGGTCCCGTCGATCCCCCTCAACGCCGAGCCCGTGCGGCAGGACGGCGACGCCTCCGTCGGCTCGCTGGTCAAGGAGGTCTCGACCCACGTCTCGACCCTGGTGCGGGCCGAGGTCGAGCTCGCCAAGACCGAGATCACCGCCGAGGTCAAGAAGGGGGTGCAGGGCAGCATCTTCTTCGTCGTCGCCGGCGTGGTGGCCCTGTTCAGCCTCTTCTGGTTCTTCTTCGCCGTCGCCGAGGCCTTCAACCAGATCTGGGACTACCAGCAGCGCTGGGCCGGTTTCCTCATCACGTTCGGGATCATGCTGATCGTGGCCGGCGTCGCGGGCTTCCTCGGCTACCTCAAGGTCCGCAAGATCAAGGCGCCCGAGCGGACCATCGAGACCGCCAAGGAGTCGGTCGCGGTGTTCAGCCGCGGCCGGTCCGACGCCGCCTGAGTACCGTCCCGGGCGTGACCTCCGGGTCCGCCGCCGACATCCCCGGTCCCTGGACCCACCGGACCGTCTCGGCCAACGGCGTGCAGCTGCACGTCGCCGAGGCCGGTCCGGAGTCGGGACCGCTCGTGCTCCTGCTGCACGGTTTCCCGGGCTTCTGGTGGTCCTGGCGCCACCAGCTGCCCGCCCTCGCCGCGGCCGGCTACCGGGTGGCCGCCGCGGACCTGCGCGGCTACGGCGACTCGGACCGTCCGCCGCGCGGCTACGACCTGTGGACCCTCGCCGGCGACGCCGCCGGTCTGGTGCGCTCGCTGGGGGCGCGGGAGGCGGCGGTCGTCGGCCACGGCTGGGGCGGCGCGGTCGCGTGGACCCTCGCCACGCTGCGGCCGGGCGTCGTGTCCCGGGTCGGGGCGGTCGCGGCACCCCACCCCCGCGCCCTGCGCGCCGCCGTCCGCCGGCGGCCCCGGGGGCCCGCGCTGCGCCTGGCCCTGTCGCTGCAGCCGCCCCGCCTGCCCGAGCGGCGGACGCGGCGCGACGACGGCGTCTGGGTGGCCGAGATGCTGCGCGCGGGCGCCGGGGCCGACTGGGCCGCCGCGCCCGAGTTCGCCGAGGTCGCCGACCAGCACCGGGCCGCCATGCTCCTGCCCCGCGTGCCCCACACCGCGATCGAGGGCTTCCGCTGGAGCGTGCGCTCGCAGTTCCGGCCGGACGGCGCGCGCTACGCCGCCGCGATGGACCGCCGGGTCACGGTGCCCGTGCTGCAGATCCACGGTGACGACGACCCATGGGTGCCGGACCGCGTCGCGCGCACCTCGGCCCGCTGGTGCGACGCCGGGCACCGGCACCGGGCGCTCGGGGGCGTCGGGCACTTCCCGCACCAGGAGGCCCCGCAGCACGTCACCGACGCGTTGCTCGACTTCCTCGACGGCTGATCGTGGGGGCTTTCCTGACCCTATCGGCGTGCTGAGTTGGATACGTCAGCGTGGCCGCCAGGCTGACACACCCCGTGCGTCGTCCCGTCAGGCCGCGCAGGAGCCGGTGCTGACGCGGCCGCTCGCGTTCGGGGAGGCGTCGAGGGCCGGGCGGACCTGGTCGGCGGTGAGCACGAAGCCGGTGTCGCCCTGGTCGACAGCGGCACCGAACACCACCCCGATCACCTGGCCCTCGGGGTCGACGAGCGGGCCGCCGGAGTTCCCCGACCGCACCTGCCCGCGGATCGTGTACACGTCGCGGGTGACCGTCTCGCTCTCGTAGATGTTCGGCCCGCGCAGCTGGATCCGCTGGCGGATCTTCGCGGGCGAGGAGGAGAACGGCCCGTCGAGCGGATAGCCCAGCGCCACGGCGTTGTCGCCGGTGTCGGCGCTCGCGAAGTTGAACTCCAGCGCCCGCGTGTCGAGGCCGGGCACCGCGAGGACGGCCACGTCGACCTCGTCGTCGTAGTAGACGACCCGTGCCGAGCGGGTGCGGGCGTCGCCGTCGGACGTCGGCACCTCCACCGACACCTCGTCGGTGCCCGCGACGACGTGGGCGTTGGTCATGACGCGGTCCTCGCCGATGACGAAACCGGTGCCCTCGAGCGCCCGCTGGCACGACGGCGCGCGGCCGCGGACCTTGAGCACGCTGCCCCGGGCCTGCTGCACCACCGGGTCCTCGACGAGCGCCTGCTCGGGCGGGGGCACGTCGGCGATCGGGGTGGACGAGAACGGGCTCAGGACGTCCGGGAACCCCGACGCGTCGAACAGCGCCCGCAGCTCGTTCGGCAGCTGGCGCAGCGGCGCGGGCATCACCGCGTCGACGCCGGCCAGCACCCGCGACTCGCGCAGCGACGACGCGAGCGCCGTCTCCGACGAGCCGGCCAGCGGGAGCGCGATGAGCCAGGCGACGATCAGGGCCGTCAGCGCCTGGAGGACCGAGCCGAACGCCGAGTCGACGGTGCGCACGGCGGGCAGGCGCATGCGGTCGCGCAGGGCCCGGCCGAGGTAGACCCCGAGCGTCTCGCCCAGCGCGACGAGCGCGACGACGAGCAGGACGCTCACGACGATCTTCGACGTGGTGCCCTCGAAGCCGTCCACGAGGGCGGGCGCGATCTTGAGCCCCAGCAGCGCGCCGCCGAGCACGCCGAGGAAGCTCAGGGCGGCGACGGCGAGGCCGTGGCGCCAGCCCGAGATGCCCGCGGCGATCGCGAGCAGCACGACGACGACGTCGACCCAGCTCACCGGATCGGCCCTCCTTCGGCCGTGTCCGGCCGGGTCGGCGCAGGGTGCGCTGTGGTCGCTTCGCTCAGGTCGTGCCGCTGCGCCCACACCTCGTCGAGGTCACGCACGTCGGAACCGTCCCAGGGTCTCGCCCACCCGCCCAGGGTGAGCATCCAGTCCACCAGGCCCGCCGTGAAGCCCCAGACGAGCAGTCCTCCCGCGGCGAACGCGGGACCGGTGTATCCGGAGGGCCCCGTGACGCGGAAGCGCGTGGCCGGGTCGGCCAGGGTCGCGACGGGGACGCGCACCACCGCGGCGGTCTCGCCGGGGTCGACGACGCACACCGGCGACGGGCGCTCCCAGTGGGCGAGCACGGGCGTGACGGCGAAGCCGGTGACCGGGATGGTCAGGGGCGGCAGGGTCAGCAGGGGGACGACGCCGGACGGGTCGAGGCCGGTCTCCTCCTGCGCCTCCCGCAGCGCCGCGCCCACCGGCCCGGCGTCCTCGGGGTCGATCGACCCGCCGGGGAAGGCCGCCTGGCCGGCGTGCGAGCGCATCTCCGCGGCACGCTCGGTGAGCAGCAGCTCGGGCCCGCCACCGGCGTCGGCGAAGAGCATGAGGACCGCGGCACGCCGCCCGTTCGACGCCGTGCCCAGCAGGCGGCGGCGGAACGGGACGTCGTCGGGACCGAGCCGGCGACACGCCTCGACCAGCGTCGCGAGCCAGGCGGGCGCGGCGTCGGGACGGCAGGAGGCACTGTCGTCGCGCTCGTCCGGGCCCTCGACGCTCGCGCTCACCGAGCCGCCCCCCGCGCGGCGTCGACGGCCGCCCGCACCTGCTCGGGCGTGCGCAGCACCTGCGGCGGGATGTCGACGACGCTGCCGTCGGCGCGCACGAGCACGCTCGCCGGCAGGATCGGCGGCGCGCCGAGCTTCGGGCCGACGACCTGCTGGGGGTCGCTCACCGACGGGTACCGGGCACCGAGGCTCTGGAGCAGGCCGAGCGCGGTGGTCGCGCGGTCGGCGGCGTCGACACCCACGACGGCGACGGCGCCGGGCTGTGCGGCGTAGGCCTCGAGCGCCGGGATCTCCTCGCGGCACGGGCCGCACCACGACGCCCAGAGGTTGACCAGCGTGTCGCGGCCGCCCAGCGCGGCGGCGAGGTCGACGGGGCCGGGCGTGCCGAGGCACTCGAGGGTGATCCCCGCGAGCGCCCCGACGGGCGCCGCCCCGGGCACCGGCGTCGGGCAGGGCGCGAGACCGGCGGCCGTGCGCGCGTCGGCGAGGGCGACCGGGTCGTCGGGGCCGGCCCCCGGAGCGGGCTGCAGGACCGAGGCCGGGTCGGTGGAGGGACCGCCCGCCGAGGTGTCCGCCGACTCCCGGGGCCACAGCGCGATCACGCCGACGACGGCCAGCACCACGACCACGAGGGTGGCCCGGACCTCGGCGCGCGTCACCGCTCGAGGCCGACGAGGGCGAGGAGGTGGTCGGCGTCGGGACCCTTGACGAGCTTCGCGGCCTTCGCCGGGTCGTTCTCCCCGACGCCCGCCGACGGGCAGTCGCGCCGCAGCGAGCACGCGCCGCAGGCCGGCTTCTTGGCGTGGCAGACGCGGCGGCCGTGGAAGATCAGCCGGTGGGACAGCATCGTCCAGTCCCTGCGCGGGATGAGCTCGCCCACCTCCTTCTCCACCTGCACCGGGTCCTCCGACGCCGTCCAGGCGAAGCGGCGCGCGAGGCGCCCGAAGTGGGTGTCGACGGTGATCCCCGGGACGTCGAAGGCGTTGCCGAGCACGACGTTCGCGGTCTTGCGCCCGACGCCGGGCAGGGTCACGAGGTCGGCCAGGCGGCCGGGCACCACGCCGTCGAAGCGCTCGACGAGCGCCGCGCCGAGCTTGGTCACCGACTCGGCCTTGGCCCGGTAGAAGCCGGTGGGCCGCAGGATCTCCTCGAGCTCCACGCGGTCCGCCCCGGCGAACGCCGCCGCGTCCGGGTAGCGGGCGAAGAGCCCGGGCGTGACCCGGTTGACCGTCACGTCGGTGGTCTGCGCGGAGAGGACCGTGGCCACGAGCAGCTCGAGCGGCGAGGTGAAGTCGAGCTCGCAGTGCGCGTCCGGATGTGCGACGGCGAGCTCACGGTCCATGCGCCGGGCCCGCCGCACGAGGGCGAGTCGGCTCTCCTCCCCGACGGCGCGGGCTGCCCTGCTCACCCACCCAGGGTAGGACGCGGCCCGGCGGCGCTCGGCCCGGGAGGTGGAAGCGCTGGTCGGATCGGTTCCGCGACACGCCCGGCGGGCCCCCGGTGCGTGACGCCACGGCGAGGTGCGGGACGATGCGCGCACCATGACCGCCTGGCTCGCCATCCTCATCCCCCTGCTGGTGATGGTCTTCGCGCTCGGCATGGAGCGCCTCGAGACCCGCCTGCGGTCGGGCACCGTCCGCGAGGACGAGGTCGAGGACTTCCTCGAACGCGCCCGGCCCGACGAGGTCAAGGCCCTCTTCCGTCAGGGGATCGGTGGCGCACTGCAGTTGTTCCGTCTCCGGAATCTCGGCAAGCGCGGCGGACCCCGACGAACCAAGGAACGGGCCTGACGCTCACGCAGGGCAGCGACGCCTCGAGATCTCGGGGGCTATGATGGTCCGATCGGGCGAATCCGAGGCCCGTACCCCGAGAATCGACCCCGATGCGGTGAGCCCGAAGGTCTGCCGCGGCGGGATCATGGGTACGAGCATGACTATGCTGCGGCCGAACGTGACCGCTGACACAGCTGGTGAGACAAGGGTGCGGAGGCGGGCCGGACGGCCCGGCGTCCGCGCGCGTTGAGTTGAGAGTGGGCGAGGAGCGCACGGTGGACGAGGTACTGGCGCGGGCCGGGATCTTCCAGGGGGTGGACCCCGCGGCGATCGAGGTGCTCACCGAATCCCTCGAGCGCGTGGAGTTCCCGCGCGGGACGGTCATCTTCAACGAGGGCGAGCCCGGCGATCGGCTCTACATCGTCTCGACCGGCAAGGTGAAGATCGGCCGCCGATCGCCCGACGGCCGCGAGAACCTGCTGTCGATCTTCGGCCCGTCCGACATGTTCGGTGAGCTCTCGATCTTCGACCTGGGTCCGCGCACCTCGACGGCCACCACCGTCACCGACGTGCGCGCCTACACGATGGACCGCAACGCGCTCCGCGAGTGGATCGCCCAGCGTCCGGAGATCGCCGAGCAGCTCCTGCGCGTCGTCGCCCGCCGGCTGCGCCGCACGAACAACCTGCTCGCCGACCTGATCTTCACCGACGTGCCCGGTCGCGTCGCGAAGGCGCTGCTGCAGCTCGCGCAGCGCTTCGGGTCGCAGGAGGCCGGTCTGCTGCGCGTCACGCACGACCTCACGCAGGAGGAGATCGCCCAGCTCGTCGGCGCCTCCCGCGAGACGGTCAACAAGGCGCTGGCCGACTTCGCCGCCCGCGGGTGGCTGCGCCTCGAGGGCAAGAGCGTCCTCATCCTCGAGCCGGACCGCCTCGCCCGCCGGGCCCGCTAGGAGTCGACCCGGCGCAGGTGCTCGAGCTGGGCGGCCACCGACTGGTCGGCCGCCGGCCAGAGCGACTGGTCGACGTCGGCGTAGACGATCTCCACCACCTGGCGCGGCGCGGGCTCCGGCCCGAGCTCGCGCAGCGCCGCCCGCACCTGGTCGAGCCGCTCCTCGCGGTGGCGCAGGTAGTACCGCGCGGTGTCGCCCGCGTCGGGGAGGTCCGGACCGTGTCCGGGCAGCAGCGTCGTGCCCGGCGGCAGTTCCGCGAGGTGGCGCAGCGAGGCGAGGTAGTCGGTGAGGGCGCCCTCGTAGTCCCCGAGGACGGTCGTGCCGCGCCCGAGCACCGTGTCGCCGGTCAGGACGCTGCCGTCGTCGTCGACCACCAGACACAGCGAGTCGTCGGTGTGCCCCGGGGTCACGAGCACGCGCAGGTCGAGCCCGGCCACCGCCAGGCGCTCCCCGGCGCCGAGGCCCTCCGCGCCCAGCGTCAACGTCGGGTCCAGCGCCCGGACCGGCGCGCCGACGCGCTCGGCGAACGTGCGGGCGGCCTCGGTGTGGTCGAGATGGCGGTGGGTGAGCACGACGAGCTCGACGGGCCCGCAGGCGGCGAGGCGGTCGAGGTGGACCGTGTCCTCGGGACCCGGGTCGACGACCACGCAGCCCGGCTGACCCGGCGCGCGCAGGATCCAGGTGTTGGTGCCGTCGAGCGTCATGGGCGACGGGTTGTCGGCCAGCACGACCGACGCGGCCTCGGTGACCGCCCGCAGCTGCTCGTAGGCCGGGTGCTCGGGCCTCCCGTCCCCCGGCACGACGCGCCCGCTCATCGCCCGCTCCCGAACGCGTGCGGCGGCACGGCGATCGCGACCCGCTCGCCGGAGGGGCGGAAGCTCGGGGTCACGGGCTGCGGGCGACGGTCGGCGGCGCCCGCGAGCAGGGTCGCGGTGTCGGGTGCCGCCGACAGCTCGGTGAGCACGGCCCACGTCGGCGGCATCAGCGCCCGGTGCCCGTCCTCCCACTCCCGCAGCGCCCGCGCCGGCGTGCACCACCCCGCGCCGACCGCCTCGCTGGTCGCCCCGTCGGGTTCCTGGCCGTCCGGCACGGCGGCGACGAAGAAGGCGGTGTCGTAGCGCCGCGGCATGAGCTCCGGGGTGAGCCACCGGGCCCAGGGGCGCAGGCGCTCGGCGTCGACGCGGCCGACGACGTCGCGCAGCCCGACCTCGCGGGCCACCAGACGCTTGCGGGTGCGCTCCGGAGGCCGGGGGACGTCGGCGAGCAGGACGCCGGTCTCCTCGTAGGTCTCGCGGACCCCGCACGCCAGCAGCGCCGCGGCGGCCTCCGCGGAGGTCCCCCAGGTCGTCGCGGCCGCCTGCGCCACGCCGCCGTCGACGAGGCCCTCGGCCAGCGCGGCGCGGTCGGCGTCGTCCAGGCCGCCGCCGGGGAACACCGACATGCCCGCCGCGAACGCCATGCCGGCGGCGCGCTGCAGGAGGAACACCTCGATGCCCTCGGCGCCGTCGCGCACCAGGATCACCGACGTCGCCACCCGCAGATCGCCCGGCGGGCGGTCCCCGAGCCTGTCGAACGCGGGCCGGTCCATCCCGAACCGCGGAGGGAGGTCGACGAGATCGGTGGTCACCCGCGGCACCCTAGGCGCGGGACGACCTACCCGTCGCGCGGCGGCCCGTCCTCGTCGTCGTGATCCCGCCGACGCGGCAGGCCGTGACCGTTGACGGGGCCGTGCCCGTTGGTGCCCGCTCCGTTGGTGCCCGCGGCACCGGGCGGCGGCCCCTGCCACGGCCCGGGTTGTCCCGGCTGGCCCGGCTGACCCGGCTGACCCGGCTGACCCGGCTGACCTGGCTGACCCGGACGGCCCGGCCCGGGCGGCGGGCCGCCGGGGCGCGGCCGGGGCGCCGTGGCGTCCTCGGAACCGGGCGGCGGGGCCTGCGGCGGCCGGCCGAGCAGTGGGTCCGGGGTGTCGGGCGCGAGCCGCTCGCGGGACGCCAGCTCCTCGTGCAGGCGCGCCAGGAGCTCACGCTCGCGCTCGGAGAGCTGCACGTCGAACGAGTCCGGCCCCGACGAGGCGGGCGGGGTCGGCGGGCCCGACGGCGCCTGCGGTTCCGGGGCCTGCGCCGGCTGCTCCGGGCGCTCGACGGGGCCGGTGGCCGCGTCGCCGGAGCGGTCGCGACCGTCGGCCTCGGGCCCGTGGTGGTGGCCGTTGGTCGGCGCCGCCCGGGCCGGGGGCTCCGGAAGGTCGGCCGGCATCTCGAACTCGCCGGTCTCGGTACGGCTGTGCCGGGCACGCCGGACCCGCCCGTTGACGACACCGGGCTCGGCCGTCCCGCCGTCCGCGGGCTCCGCGGCGACGGGCCGCGGTCCGACCACGGGGATGTCGCCCGTGGCCGCGTCCGGGTCGACCGGACCCTCGCCGCCCCGGGGTGTCCCCGGGACCGGCTGGGCCGTGGTCACCGGCTCCTCGTCGCCCGGGCCGAACGTCGGGGCGACCGTGCCCTCGGTCCAGGCCGAGATCGGGTGCTGGTCGGAGAGGATCTCGTCGGGCGGCGGCACGCGCCAGAGCGCGGCGATGCGCTCGGCGGTGACGTCCGGGTCGAGATCGGTCGGGACGGGCTCCGGCGGCGTGCGCTCGGCGGAGGTGGTCCCGGGCGGGGTGACGGCGTCGGCCCGCGCCGCGGGGGCCGGTGGGCCGGCGGCGGGGCGCGGCGACAGCGGGGAGGGCGCCGCCGGGCGCTCCGCAGCGGGTCGCTCGGGCGCGGGACGCTCGGTGTCCCCGGCGGGCCGCTCTCCCTCCGTCCGCGGCTCCCGGCGCGCGAGCCGGACCTCGGGCCGCTCCGGACGCTCCGAGCGCTCCAGCGGATCGCGACCCGCGGACGCGACCGTGCGGAACTCCTCGTCCCCGCCGTCCCCGCCGGGCTCGCTGCCCTCGTCGCGGACGTCGGACTCCTCCGGGGTGGGGGGCGGGGTCGGCGACGACGCGGTCGGGGTGCCCACCCCGAACGGCGGCACCTCGTCGGAGGAGACCGAGGACCCGGCCGGAGCACCGAACAACGGGACGTCGTCCGCGGCGCGGCGCCACGACGGCGCCGGCTCCGGGCGGGGCTCCGCGGACGGCGCGGACGGCGCGGACGGCGCGGTCCGGGGGAGCAGCGGGGTCGCCGACGGCACCGGCGAGGCGGAGCGCGGCGCGGACGGCGCGGCGGCCGGACGCCCGATCGCCGTCTCGCCGGACACCGCCGCCGTGTCGAGCGGGCGGGCGGCACGGACGGCCGCGCGGTGGTAGGCGGGCAGCTCCGCGCCGGCCGCGAACACCTCGACCGACACGGCGCCGTGCTCCCGGGCGGCGTGCGCCACGTGGTGGGCGACGTGCTCGCAGTCGTCGGCGGAGTGGGTCTCGACGAGCACCACCCGGTGCGGCACGGGTCCCGGCGCCGTGCCGGCCGGCGTGGTGCGCCAGCACTGACGGACGCGCTGGACGCCGGGCAGGCGTGCCGCGGCACGCGCGACGGCCTCGCCGGCCCCGCCCGCGGCTCCTGCCGGGCTGCCCGACGGGGGGTCGGTGGTGAAACGGTGCTCGTCGCGACGGTCGGCGTCGGGGTCGCGCGGCAGGGCGTCGACGAGCTCGGGGTCGACCCGCGACGCGGAGAACCAGCGGCCCAGGACCGCGTGCTCGCGTGCGGTGACGCCGGCGCCCGCGGCCAGCAGGCACCCGCCGAGCAGCTCCGCGGCGGCCGCCTCGTCCTCGACGGCGACCAGCTCGCGCACGGAGGTCAGCGCGTCGTCGTCGATGCGGCCGGCGAGGGCGAGCAGCACCTCGTGACGCCCGCCCGTCTCGGACGGGCCACCGGGCCGCGGGTCGTTGCCCCCGCGCGCGTTCGGCGGCCCGGGGGGACGCCCGGGAGGGCCGGTGTGCGCGTCGCGCGCCTCGGGCTCCACGCCCCGCGACCCGAGCCAGTGCTCGAGGCCGTCGTCGGCAGGCTCCGACGCGGGCTCGTCCTCCCGTTCCGCCGCCGGCTCGGGGTCCCCCAGGGTGTCCGCGGTGTCCGCGGTGTCCGCGGTGACCTCGTCGGCCGGCTCGTCGGGCAGGTCGGCGAGCTCGGGCAGCTCGTGGTCCTCGGCGTCGGCGGCCCCGAGCGCGGGCTCGCCCGCCGGCTCGACCGTGGGTTCGCCGAGGTCCTCGAGCGCGCCGGACTCCAGGGCCGCCAGGGCCCGCTCGGCGAGCTGGCGCGCGGTCAGTGCCTCCCCGGGGGCGGGCAGGCCGACGTCCTCGGGCGGGGAGGACGGAGGGTCGGGGGGCAGCTCGGCGGCCGGTTCCGGCACGGCGGGCAGGTCACCGGTCGCCTCGCCCGAGGCCCGCAGCCGACGGCGCTCCGCGACCCGGCGCCACGCCGCGAGCGCGACGGGGTCGCGGTCGGGACGCTCGGCACCCGCGCTCTGGTCGCGCACGGACCAGGGCGGCAGGTTGGCGAGGTCGCCCCCGCCTCCGGCGAGACCGTCGAGCTCCCCCAGCCCGGGGATCTCGCCGAACCCGAACCGTCCGATGCGCGGCGGGTCGTCGGCGCGACGTCGGGCGAGCCCGGCGCCCTGGGCGTCGAGCTCGGGGCGGTCCTCGCCGGTCATGTCACGCTCAGCCATGGCCCACGAGCTCCCCGGCCTGGGCGCCGACGCCGGCGCGGGTGGGCGAGGGCACGCGGCCCTCGCTGGAGCGCCACAGCACCTCGGCGGCCGCGAGCGCGGCCCGGTGGTAGGGCGACGGCTGGCTCGACGGGCCGAGGACCTCGACGCACGGATCGGCCGCGCCCCGGGCGCGCAGCACCCGCTGCACGGCGCCGACCAGGGCGGCACGGTCGGCGGCGGCGTCCGCGGCGACGAGCACGACCCGCACCGTCTCGCCGGAGCCGCCGGGGACCGTCCGCCAGGCCCGGCGGATCGCGGTGACGCCCGCCGTCACGGGGGCGAGGGCACGCAGCACCAGGTCGGTGTCGTCCCACCCGGGCCCGGCACCCGGGTCGGTGAAGGCCGTGACCGGCTCGGGCGCCGCGTCGACGTGCAGCACGGCGTCGACGAGGCGGGCCGGCCCGCCCCAGGCGAGCACCGCGGCGCGCAGGCGTGCCCGCTCGTCCTCGGTGACGCCCACCCGGTGGCGCAGCAGCGCCCGCGGCAGCGCGGTGCGCAGCGCGACGTGCGCCCCGCACGACAGCCAGTCGCGCAGACGCCAGAGCAGGCGGTCCGGCAGTCGCCCGGCCATCGCCAGCAGGACGTCGTGACACGCCCGCTCGGCCTCGCTGAACGACGGGGTCCAGGAAGACCCGCTTCCGGTCCTCGATTCCACGCTCTGCGCTCCGATCCACCCGCGGCGTCCGCCGCACGGCCCGCCCTCCGGTGTCGGGTGGGTCCGCTACCAGCTCACGTGAGGTCGACGACGACCTCAACCTCGACCGGGGCGCCCAGCGGCAGCGCCGCCACTCCGATCGCCGAGCGGGCGTGCTCGCCCGCCGAACCGAAGACCGCCCCGAGGAGCTCCGACGCGCCGTTGACCACCTGGGGCTGACCGCCGAACCCGGGCGCGGACGCCACGTAGCCGACGACCTTGAGCACCGACGCCACCGCCCCGAGACCGACCAGCGCGTCGATCGCGGCCAGGGCGTTCAGCGTCGCTAACCGCGCGTAGGCGGCCGCGTCGTCGGGGTCGACCTCGGCCCCGACCAGCCCCGTGGCCGGCAGCTCGCCACCGACCAGCGGCAGCTGACCCGACGTCCACACCTGGTTGCCGGTGCGCCGCGCCGGGACGTAGACACCCTTGGGCGCCGCGACGGGCGGGAGCTCGAGCCCCAGCGACCGCAGCCGCTCGTGCGGCCCGTCGGTCACGATCGCGGCTTCTTCAGGTACGCGACGTGCTGCTCACCCGTGGGGCCGGGCAGCACGGTGACCAGCTCCCAGCCGTCCTCACCCCACTGGTCGAGGATCTGCTTGGTCGCGTGGGTCAGCAACGGCACCGTCGCGTACTCCCACTTCACGGCGTCGGCACTCATGACCGCAGGGTAGAGAAGGCCCCCGACACCGCTGTGACCCGGACCCCGTGCGCAGCGCCCGCGGGTCCCGCCGACCGGGCCTAGGGTGGATGTCGTGACCGATCAGCGCTGGCCCGCCGCCCTCGCCGAGGCCCGGCTGCACGTGGTGAGCGGCAAGGGCGGCACGGGCAAGACGACGCTCGCCGCGGCCCTGGCCCTGGCCCTCGCCGCCGGTGGCCGCCGCACCCTGCTCGTCGAGGTCGAGGGGCGGCAGGGCATCGCCCAGGTCTTCGACACCCCGCCCCTGCCCTACGCGGAGCAGCGGATCGCCGTCGCCCCCGACGGCGGCGAGGTCCGGGGGCTGTCGGTGGACGCCGAGGCGGCCCTGCTCGAGTACCTCGAGATGTTCTACAACCTCGGGCTCGCCGGGCGGACCCTGCGGCGGATGGGCGCGATCGAGTTCGCGACCACGCTCGCGCCGGGCCTCCGTGACGTCCTGCTCACCGGCAAGGTCAAGGAGTGCGTCGGGCGCACCGTCGGCGAGGACCGCCGCGGCGGCCGGCGGGTCCCGCTCTACGACGCCGTCGTCCTCGACGCCCCGCCGACCGGCCGGGTCGTCAAGTTCCTCGACGTCACCAAGGCGATGGGCTCGCTGGCGCGCACCGGCCCGATCCACTCGCAGAGCGAGGGCGTCGTCGAGCTGCTGCACTCCTCGCGCACCGTGGTGCACCTCGTCACCCAGCTCGAGGACCTCCCCGTGCAGGAGACCCTCGACACGGTCGAGGAGATCCGGGAGGCCGGCCTGCCGATGGGCGGGGTGCTGGTCAACCGCGTCCGCCCGTCGCGCCTGCCGGCCACCGCCCTCGCCGGTGCCGCGACGGGTGCCGGGCTCGGCGCCGGGCTGCGCTCCGGGCTCGAGGCCGCCGGACTGTTCCTCAAGGACGAGGAGGTGGACGGGCTCGTGAGCGAGACCGTCGAGCACGCCGAGCGGGTGCAGGTCGAGGCCGCCGTGCGGTCCGGCCTCGACGCCGCCGGGCTGCCCCAGCTCGAGCTGCCCGAGCTCACCGAGGGCGTCGACCTGGGCGGGATCTACGAGCTCGCCGAGCTGCTGCGCGAGCAGGGGGTGCGCTGATGGCCGACACGGGACGCTCCGGACGGCCGCGCCACCTCGACCTCGACGGGCTGCTCGCCGACCGCGCCACCAAGGTGCTCGTCTGCTGCGGCTCGGGCGGCGTCGGCAAGACGACCACCGCGGCGTCGCTCGCGCTGCGCGCCGCCGAGCAGGGCCGGCGCGTCGTCGTGCTGACGATCGACCCGGCCCGGCGGCTCGCGCAGTCGCTCGGGCTCGAGGAGCTCGACAACGAGCCGCGCACCGTGCCGGGCGCGCTGCCGGCGGGGACGAGCAGCGGCGAGCTGCAGGCGATGATGCTGGACATGCGCCGGACCTTCGACGAGATGGTCTCCGGGCACACGACGCCGGACCGCGCGCAGGCGATCTTCGACAACCCCTTCTACCAGACCATCTCCACGTCGTTCTCCGGAACGCAGGAGTACATGGCGATGGAGAAGCTCGGGCAGCTCACCGCCACCGGCGAGTGGGACCTCGTCGTCGTGGACACCCCGCCGTCGCGGTCCGCGCTGGACTTCCTGGACGCCCCGCAGCGGCTCTCCTCGTTCCTCGACGGCCGGATGATCCGCCTGCTCTCGGCGCCCGCGCGGGCCGGCGGCAACGCGTTCCGCAAGCTCGTGGGCTCCACGTTCAACCTGTTCGCCAAGGCCGTCTCGACGATCCTGGGCGGCCAGATGCTCGCGGACGCCTCGGCGTTCGTGCAGGCGTTCGACACGCTCTTCGGCGGGTTCCAGGAGCGCGCGAACCGGACCTACCAGCTGCTGCGCGCCCCGGGCACCCAGTTCGTCGTGGTGGCCGCCCCCGAGCCCGACGCGCTGCGCGAAGCCAGCTACTTCGTGGAGCGGCTCTCCGACGAGCGCATGCCGCTCGCCGGCCTGGTGCTCAACCGCACCCACCCAGTGCACGCCACGCTCTCGGGCGCGCGGGCCCGCGAGGGCGCCGAGACCCTCGAGGCCTCACAGGATGATCGGGTCGGGCTCCGCTCCGCTCCGCCTCCCGGTTCCGAGCTGGCCGCCGCCGTGCTGCGCCTGCACGCCGACCGCGTGGAGACCGCCGAGCGTGAACGGCGCGTGCTGGGGCGCTTCACGCGCGCGCACCCCACCGTGCCGATCGTCGACGTGCCCGCGATGGCCACCGACGTGCACGACCTCGACGGGCTGCGCGAGATCGGCCGCCGGCTGGCGTCCTGACGGGCCTGCCGTCAGCCCGCGTGCCGGCGGTCGCCGCCCGCGGTCTCGACCGTCGCGGTGCCCGTGGCGGCGGGACGCGCCGGCCGGCGCTCCCGGGCGGCGGGCACGTCCGGGTTGGCGGGCGGGCTCGCCAGGGCCGCGCGGCGCGCCGACTCGAGCAGCGCGGCCCAGGAGATGACGTCGGGACGGCGCTTGAGCAGCGCCCGGCGCTCGCGCTCGGTCATGCCGCCCCAGACACCGAAGCGGATGCGGTTGTCGAGGGCGTGGGCCAGGCACTCGGTGCGCACCGGGCAGGCCTTGCACACCTCCCGCGCGTCGCGCTGCTGGGCGCCCTGCACGAACAGGGTCTCCGGATCCTCGTCGGCGCAGCGTGCGGAGTGCCGCCAGTCGACCACGGTCCCGGCCGGCGCCGGCATCGACTCACCAGTCACGTCGTTCCCCACCCTCTGTTCCCGTGCGGGCACCTCGTCCGTGGACACACCTCCCCGCAGGTGGGTCCCCGTGCGCGCTCCGGATCGGTCCCCGGGCGCGGCCTGCCCGTCACTGGGTCTGACGCAGCCTAGGAGCGCACGGTTCCACCCACAACGAAATCAGAAGGATCCGTCACGATCCGTGCGCGCAGCGTCGCGCCGGGCACGAACGGGGACGCGCCGCACGGGTCCGCACCGACAGGGCCCACATCCCCCACCGCGTACATTCGTGGCGTGGCGAGGGGCGGACGGAACGTCGGTGCGAAGGTTCGGCCGATCACGAAGCTCCTGGCGGTCTGCCTGGTGGCCGGGGTGATCGTGGCGGGGATGACGTTCCCGTTCGTCGGCGGGGTGGGCCTGCTGTCGAACGACGCGAGCGACACCGTCAACGCGACCTCGTCCGACCTCGCGGCGGGCCAGCTGCCCGGCGTGACCACCGTCCTGGACAACCAGGGCGCCCCGGTCGCCTACCTCTACGAGCAGAACCGCACGCCGGTCTCCCTGCCGCAGATGTCACCCGCGATGCGCGGGGCGATCGTCGCGATCGAGGACCGCCGGTTCTACGAGCACGACGGCGTCGACTGGACCGGCACGCTGCGCGCGCTGGTGACGAACCAGACCGCGGGCTCCACCCAGCAGGGCGCCTCGACGCTGACGCAGCAGTACATCAAGAACTACCAGCTCTACGTCACCGCCCAGACCGAGTCGGAGCGGCTGCAGGCCACCGAGCCGACCTACGCGCGCAAGCTGCGCGAGGTCCGCGTCGCGCTGCAGCTCGAGCGCGAGCTCGCCGTCGGGCGCTCGAAGCGCGAGGCCAAGGACGAGGTCCTCGAGCGCTACCTGAACATCGTGTTCCTGGGCAACAACTCCTACGGCGTGGCCGCCGCGGCCCGGACGTACTTCAACACGACGCCGGACCGCCTGACGGTCCCGCAGGCCGCGATGCTCGCCGGGATGGTCCAGTCGACCACCCAGTTCGACCCGACCCGCCACCCGCAGGCGGCGACGGGACGGCGCAACGAGGTCATCAACCAGATGCTGGGGCAGGGGATGATCACCCAGCAGCAGGCGCAGGAGGCCGTCGCGGCGCCGCTGGGGATCGTCGAGCCGCTGGCGACGCCGCCCAACGGGTGCATCGGCGCCGGCAACGCCGCGTTCTTCTGCAAGTACGTCGTCGACTACCTCGGCGAGTCCGGCATCTCCTCGGAGCAGCTCAACCGGGGCGGCTACACCATCCGCACCACGCTGGACCGCAACGCCATGAACGTCATGCAGCAGGCGCTGAACGACGAGGTGCCCGCCAACCAGCGCAACGTCGCCGACGTCATGGCCACGGTCCAGCCGGGCCGCGAGAAGCACCGCGTCGTCGCGATGGGCGCGAACCGCATCTTCGGCGTCGACGGCGACGCCCTGCAGACCAGCTACGGGCTCCCCTGGGAACCGGTCAACCTCGGCGCCGGGTCCACCTACAAGATCTTCACCGCGGCGGCGGCCCTCGAGGAGGGGCTCGGCATCAACTACCAGATGCCGATCCCGCCCGACGGCTACGCGTCCCCGATCTACCGCGACGGCTCCGGGCGCCCGTTCCCCGTGCGCAACGCCGAGGAGGGCCTGGCGCCCTTCCTGAGCATGACCGACGCGCTGGCGCAGTCGCCGAACACCGGATTCGTCAAGCTGATGGAGACGACCGGCGTGCCCCCGGTGGTCGACATGGCCGTCAAGCTCGGGCTGCGGTCGCTCGCCGACCCCGGACCGGACGGGTCGTCGATCGCCGACACCGCCCGCGAGCAGAACCAGGGCTCGTTCACGCTCGGCGTCACGCCGACCAGCCCGCTCGAGCTCGCCAACGTCGGGGCCACCCTGGGCTCCAGCGGCATGTGGTGCCCGCCGAGCCCGATCGAGTCGATCACCGACACGGGCGGCGCGCCGGTGCCGGTCGCCGAGCAGCCCTGCGAGCAGGTGGTCGACCCGGCGCTGGCCGACACCCTCATGACCGGGCTGAGCAAGGACGACCAGCCCGGCGGCACGGCGGCGGCCGCGGCGTCGGCCAACGGCTGGAACCGACCCCTCTCGGGCAAGACCGGCACCACCCAGAACAACCGCTCCGCGGCGTTCCTGGGCTTCAACCCGCAGTACGCGGGTGCGGTCATCACCTTCGACGACTCCTCGTCGCCGCGGACGCTCTGCGACGGCGGCGGCGACAGCCCGCCGTTCCCGTGCGGCGACGGCAACCTCTTCGGCGGCACCACGCCGGCCCGGACCTGGTTCAAGGCGATGAACCCGCTGTACGCGCCGCTCCCGGTCGCACCGCTGCCGCCGACGAGCCCGCGCTACCTGCAGGGCGGCACGAACGAGCAGGTACCCGAGGTGATCGGCGAGCAGGTCGACGAGGCCACCGACGAGCTGCGCGACGCCGGGTTCCAGGTGTCCCAGGTCGCCGTCGGCAACCGCGCGCCGGCCGGCACGGTCGTCGGCCAGAACCCGCGGGGGTCGGTCCTGCCCGACCAGGTCGTGACGCTGCAGGTGTCCAACGGGACCGTGCCCGCCGCGCCGTCGCCGCCCACCGGCCCGCCGCTGGCGGGCGCGGCGAACGGGGTCGGCGGATGAGCGGGCTCCTGCGCCGCACCGCGGCGGTCGGGGCGGGCCTGGGCGCCGCCGGCGCACTCGGGCTCGGCTACGCCGTCGGGATCGAACGGCACTGGTTCACCCTGCGACGGGCCCGGCTCGAGGTGCTCGACCCGCGGACCGCGGCCGGCCGCAGCCTCCGGGTGCTGCACATCTCCGACCTGCACCTGCGGCCCGGTCAGCGCCTCGAACGGCGCTTCGTCGAGGGCTTGGCGGCCCTCGAGCCCGACCTCGTCGTCGACACCGGCGACAACCTGTCCCACGCCCGTGCCGTGCCGGAGGTGCTGCGCGCCCTCGGCGGCCTGCTCGACCGGCCGGGCGTCGCCGTCTGGGGCAGCAACGACTACCACGGCCCGAAGCCGAAGAACCCGAGCCACTACCTGTTCCGCCCGGAGCACCGCGTGCTCGGGCCCGAGCTGCCGTGGCGCGACCTGCGGGCCGCCATGCTCGAGCGCGGGTGGCTTGACGCCACGCACGCCCGGCACACCCTCACGGTGAACGGGCTGCGGATCGCCGTCGCCGGCGTCGACGACCCGCACATCGGGCGGGACAACTACGACCGGATCGCCGGCCCTACCGACGAGCCCTACGACCTGCGCCTGGGCCTCACCCACTCCCCCGAGCCCCGGGTGCTCGACGCCTTCGCCGCCGACGGCTACGACCTCGTGCTCGCCGGCCACACCCACGGGGGGCAGCTGCGGCTGCCCGGGTACGGCGCGCTCGTCACCAACTGCGGCGTCGACCGCTCCCGGGCACGCGGCGCCTCGCGCTGGGGCACCCACATGCGCCTGCACGTCTCGGCCGGGCTGGGCACCTCGCCGTTCGCGCCCGCGCGCTTCGCGTGCCGGCCCGAGGCGACGCTGCTCGAGCTGATGCCGCGCGGGCAGACCCGTGGTGACGCGCTCGCCGACCCGGGCTCCCGCGAGGGGCATCCCCCGTCGGCCCGCTCGGGGGCGGACGGGTAGACTCCGTCCTGCGCGATGTACCTCCGGGGTGTGGCGCAGCTTGGTAGCGCGCCTCGTTCGGGACGAGGAGGCCGTGGGTTCGAATCCCGCCACCCCGACACCGCTGCTCGTCGGCCCCCATCCGCTGTGCGGATGGGGCCTTCGTCGTTCCGGACCAACGACGTTGCGTCACTCGTCGGCACTTGACACCCGTCGGTCTCCGTCCGGTAACGACACGGTGTCGCCCGACGATGCCCTTCCTGGTTCACTCTGTCGGGGGGCTGTCACACGATCGGGGACACCATGCGACACGGACGGGCACCACTCCCGCCCGCAGGACGGCACGCCGCACCGGCCGAGCCGGCGATGCCGCACACCCGTGACGCCGACGAGTCCTCGCCCGGGGACACCGGCGCGGCGCGGCACTCCCGTCGCCTGCACGCGGTGCCGGACCTCCCGGGGATCACGGAGGTCTCCGGGGGCGGCACGGAGGGCGGGCGCCGCTCGCGCCGCGAGGACGAGCCCCGACGCTCCCCCCGACTCGCCGACATCCTGGCCGCGACGCCGGCCGAGCGTCCGCAGCAGGCCCCCGAGGCCCCTGCCGTCCCGGCCCCGCGCGGGGCAGCGCAGGCGCGCCCGGCCGGCAGCCCGGCCCGTCTCGGCGACCACCCCTCGTTCCCGAACCTGAGCCCGGCCCGCCCCGCGCGACCGGCCCCCACCTCGACCCCGGCCCCGACCGGCGTCGTGCCGGCGCCCGCCCGCCCGACCGGCGCGGTCCCGCGTCCCCCGGCCCCCGCCGCGCCGACGGGCGGCGCCCCCACGCCCCGCGTCTCGCCCGCGCGGACGTCGGCCCCGACGGCGCTGACCCCGGCGGCGCCGGCCCGGCGCACCACCGCCACCCGGACCACGGCGACGCCCACCCCCGCGACGCCCGCCCCCGCGCCGCCCACCTCCGCGACCCGCGACGCCGCGCCGGCCACCGCGGTCACGGGCGCCGCGACGAGCACCACCACCAGCTCGGGCGCTCCGACGAAGCGGCCCGCGGCACGCCGGTCGGACCCCTCCGAGATCGCCGCGCGCGCCACCACGACGCTGATCAGCTCCTCGCCCCGCACCGGGCGCCGGCGGGCCGACCGCGCGGTCGTCGCCCCGCCCGCTCCCGCCCCGGCGGAGCAGGGTGTCGCGACGCCCGTCTTCGCCGACGGCACCGGGCGCCGGGCTCGGCGGTGGCGCACCGCCGCGATCGCCGCCACCGCCCTCTGCGCGTCCTACGTCGGCGTGGTCGCGGTCGGCGCGGTGGCCGGACCGGTCGGGCCGACCGCGTCGCCGACGCTGCTACCCGCCCCGACGCTGCCGCCGCCCGCGCCGACGGTCGCCGCGCCGTCGGTCGACGCCCGCAACATCGCCGAGGTCGAGCCGACCACGACGCAGCGATCCGCCCGCGCCACGACCACGCGCAAGGCGCCGCGGTCGACCACGCCGCGGGCGCAGCGCACGACGCCGCGGCCGGTCGCCGAGGTCCCCGAGGCACCGGTGGTGCCGCAGCGGGCGCAGCCGCAGGTCGTCCAGCAGGCCCCGGTCCAGAACGTCCCGCAGGGCAACCAGGCACAGACCGACGGCGTCGAGGTCGACGACGCCGCCGAGACCTGAGCCGCGCCCGGCGCCCCGCGACCCGCCCGTCGCCGGCTGCCGTCCTGCTCGCGGCGCTGGTGGCGGTCCTCGTCACCGCGCCGGTCGTCACCGGCGAGACCCCGACGCCGCGGCCGGCGCTCACCGGTG
Organism: Actinomycetospora aeridis; assembly: GCF_037400275.1. NCBI lineage: Bacteria > Bacillati > Actinomycetota > Actinomycetes > Pseudonocardiales > Pseudonocardiaceae > Actinomycetospora > Actinomycetospora aeridis. Next base: position 606,433 of record NZ_JBBEGL010000002.1, read on the forward strand.
CCGCGGCCACCGGGAGCGCCGGCGCCGCCGGGGACACCGACGACGCACCCCGGCGCCCGGGCGTCGCCGCGCCCGACGGCCCGCTGCCCGACGTCGCGTTCGCCCCCTACGTCGACCTGACCACGCCGCCGCTGCCGGCGATGACGGACATGAGCGACGCGACGGGGCACGCGGACGTCGTGCTCGCCTTCGTCCTCGCCGGCGCCGACGGCTCGTGCTCGCCGACCTGGGGCGGCACGACCGCGCTCACCGACCCCGCGGTCACGGCCCGCATCGCCGGGCTGAAGGCGCGCGGCGGCCGGATGACGGTGTCGTCGGGCGGTGCGCTCGGCGACTACCTCGAGAAGGCGTGCCCCGACGCCCCATCGCTGGCGCGGGCCTACGCGACGGCGCTGGACGCCGTCGGCGCGGACCACCTCGACGTGGACGTCGAGACCGACCGCGGGCGGACGGTGTCGTCGCGCCGCATCGCGGAGGCGCTGGCCCTGCTCCAGCAGCAGCGCGGGACCCGGGTCACGCTGACCGTGCAGATCGACGGCGTCACGGAGGGGCTCAGCGAGGACGCCCGCGACCTCGTGCAGGAGGCCACGACGGCCGGGGTCGCGGCGCGGGTCAACGTCATGGTCATGAACTTCGAGTACGAGGGCTCGTGGGCCGAGGCCATGATCGGCGCCACCCGCACCGCCGTCGGGCAGCTCGAGGCGCTGTGGCCGGGCAGCGACCCCGCGGACGTGCGGCGGCGCACCGGGGTCACGTTCATGCTCGGCCGCAACGACATGGACATGACCACCACGACCGACGACGCCCGCGCCGTCGTGGAGGACGCGCGGGGCAACGGCTACGGCGGCGTCGGGTTCTGGGCGCTGGCCCGCGACAACGGCTCGTGCCCGGACACCGAGGACGAGGCCGACGACTGCAGCGGCGTCGAGCAGGAGCCCTGGGCGTTCACGCGGATCGCCCAGGGCTTCACCGCCCCGACCTGAGGGTCGATCACTGCCCCGTGGTCAGCACCATCCGGAACCGCGCGTCATTGCTCATCATCCGGTCGTAGGCCTCCGCGGCCCGCTCGAGCGGCATCGTCTCGATCATCGGACGGACGTCGGTGAGCCGCGCGAAGCGCAGGGTGTCCTCGGAGTCGATCGACGTGCCCGACGCGTGCCCGGCGATGCTCGCCACCGGGCCGATGAGGCTCATCGCGTCGACCTGCAGGGGGCTCTCGGCCGCGCCGACGACGAGCAGCTGCCCGCGGCGGTCGAGGCCCGGGATCAGCGCGGAGATGGCCTCGCCGTTGGTGGCCGTCGCCAGCACGACCGCGGCGCCGCCCTTCTCGGCGAGCGCCTGGCCGGGGTCCCCGGCCTCGCTGTCGATGTAGTCGTGGGCGCCGAGCTTGCGCGCGAGGTCCTCCTTGTCGCGCCCGCGGGAGACGGCGACGACCTCGAAGCCCATCCGCGCCGCGAACTGGATGCCGAGGTGCCCGAGGCCCCCGACGCCCTGGACCGCGACCCGGTCCCCGGGACGGGCCGGGCTGCTGCGCAGGGCGTGGTAGGTCGTGACCCCCGCGCACATCAGCGGGGCGGCCTCCTCCGACGAGAGCTCGTCGGGCACGTGGGCGAGCGCGTCGGCGGGGACGACGACGTGGTCGGCGTAACCGCCGTCGAAGGTGACGCCGGGGATGCGGCCGTTCTCGCAGGTGATGAAGTCCCCGCGGCGGCAGGGCCCGCAGTGGTGGCAGGCGCCGCCGAACCAGCCGACACCGACACGGTCGCCGGCGTTCCAGTCGCCCAGCACGTCCGGGCCGACCTCGTCGACCCGCCCGACGACCTCGTGGCCGGGCACGATCGGGAACGGCGTCGCCGGCATGACGCCCTCCTTGGCGAACATGTCGCTGTGGCAGACCCCGCAGGCCTCCACCCGGACGCGGACCTCGCCGCGCCCGGGCGTCGGGACCTCCCGCTCCACGAGCTCGAGGTCTCCTCCGGCCTGGGCGACCTGGACGGCACGCATGGTGGGCACGACCGTGCTCCTCACGATTCGACGATCAACTACTCGTGGGGTGCGTACCCGCGCATGTGCCGTCGCACGCGACGCCGGTGGTGCGTCCGGAGTACTCGCCCGGGGCCGCCGCACCACTCCACCGGGTAGGGTCCGGATGACCAGGAGCTGCGGCGACGGGCAGCTCGCCGTCGGAGCACGCGACGTCGCGAGGGCGGAGGTGCGGCGTTGAGCACGCTGGAGGACACGGCGACGCTCCCGGACCCGGGCGACCGCCCGCTGGTCGTGCTCGTCGACGCCCCGTCGAGCGTCGAGCGCCGTCTCGTCGACCGCTGGCTCGCGGGCATCCGGCCCGGGATGACGACGGGCCGCGGCATCGAGGTGCTCCCGGCCGAGGGCGAGCAGCTCGCCGGCCGCCTCACCCGCGGCGACAACCCGCTGCTCGTGCCGGTGCGGGTGGTCTGGTCGGCCGACCCGGAGCCGGACCGCACGCTGCTGCGCCTGGCCGACGTCCTCACGCGCGGCTGGGCGCTGCGCGCGCGGGCCCGGGCCGCGCGCCGGGGTCCGCAGCACCACCGCGTCGTCGTCGGGCGTCCCGCGACCGTGCGCGAGCTCATGCGCCGCCACCGCCGCGAGCGCCCGGCCACCGACACCGCCGACTTCGTGCGGTTCGTGGCCCGCCAGGCCACGCTCGCGCTCGACCGCGCCGAGCGCGCCCTCACGGGCAACCGGTTCAAGGTCCCGCGCGAGGTCGCCGGGCAGATCGTCGGGTCGGTGCACTTCAGCCGGGAGATCCGGCGGCTCGCCGAGTCGACCGGACGCCCCGAGACGGAGGTGGCCACCGAGGCCGCCGCCGACCTCGAGAGCATCGTCGCGTCGCTCGACCCCGCGGCCGTCGACCTGTTCTCCGGGGTCCTGCGCCCGATGCACGAGAAGGCGTGGACGGTGCACGCCGACACCGCGGGCCTCGAGCCGCTCCGCGAGCTCAACGCCGAGCACGCGCTGGTCTTCCTGCCCTCGCACCGCAGCTACACCGACCCGTTCGTGCTCGCCGACGTGCTGCGCAGCAACGACTTCCCACGCAACCACGTGCTCGGCGGCGACAACCTGCGGATCCTCGGGCTCGAGCAGCTCGCGCGACGCAGCGGCATCATCTTCATCCGCCGCAGCTTCGGCGGCGACCCGGTCTACAAGGCCGTGGTGCGCGAGTACTTCTCCTGGCTGTGCGCCAAGCGCTTCAACCTCGAGTGGTACATGGAGGGCGGCCGCACCCGCACCGGCAAGCTGCGCCCGCCGAAGTACGGGCTGCTGGCCGACGTGGCGAGCGCCGTGGAGCGCCGTCGTACCGGGGACGTCTACCTGGTGCCGGTGTCGATCATCCACGACCAGCTGCAGGAAGTGCACCAGATGGCCGCCGAGCAGACCGGCGCCCAGAAGACCCCGGAGGGCCTGCGCTGGCTCGCCGGCTACGCCCGGGCGCAGCGCCGTCCCGTGGGCGGGGTGCACGTGAGCTTCGGCGAGCCGCTGTCGCTGCGGGGCGCGCTGACCGCGGCGAACGACCCGGCGCTCGACGCCCGCGCGGAGAGCAACCCGGACGCGGCCGTCGAGGACGAGCCCGCCCGGCGCCTCGCCCTGCAGAAGACCGCGTTCGAGGTGTTCGTGCGCATCAACCGGGTGACGCCGGTGACGCCGATCGCGCTCGCCGCGCTGGCACTGCTGGGGGTGCGCGACCGCGCGCTGACGCTCTCGCAGGTCCGCCGGGTCGTCGAGCCGGTCCTCGACTACGTCGACGCCCGCGGGCTGCCGCACACCGGGATCGCGTCGCTGCGCACCAACGGCGGCGTCGCCGAGGCCCTGCTCTCCCTGCGCCGGGAGAAGGTCGTCAGCGCCTACACCGAGGGCTCCGAGCCGGTGTTCTCGGTGGAGAGCGGCCACCACATCGTCGCGGCGTTCTACCGGAACTCGGCGATCCACCACTTCGTCAACCGGGCGATCGTCGAGCTCGCGATCCTCGACGTCGGCGAGGCCACCGGCCGCGAGGCCCTCGCCAAGGGCTTCCAGGCCGCGCTCGACCTGCGCGACCTGCTGAAGTACGAGTTCTTCTTCCCCGACAAGGAGACCTTCCGCGCCGAGCTGATCGACGAGCTGACGCTCATCGACCCGGACTGGCGCTCCGACGACGGCGACATCGCCCGCACGCGCAAGATGCTGCGTCAGAGCCGCTTCCTGTGCGCCCACCGCGTGCTGCGCTCGTTCGTCGACGCGCAGTGGGTGGTGGCCGAGCGGCTCGCGGAGCACGACCCGGACACCCCCGTCGACGAGGACCAGCTGCTGGAACGCTGCGCCGCCGTCGGGCAGCAGCTGCTGCTGCAGGGCAAGCTGCACGGGCCGGAGTCGCTGTCGCGGGAGCTGTTCGCGTCGGCGCTGCGGCTGGCCTCCAACCGGGGGCTGCTCGCCCCGAACACCTCCCCCGCCGACGGCGGCCCCGACCTCGCGACCCGGCGCCGGGCGTTCGCCGCCGAGATCCGCGGGGTGGTGGAACGGGTCGTGGCCATCGACGAGACCGACGCGACGAACCGACAGGAGTCCGCGGGTGTCCGACCCTGAAGCCGATTTCCAGGGCCTGATGGACGCGGTCGAGGCCGCGCCCGACGGCCCCGAGGTGGGCGCGTTCTTCGACTTCGACGGCACGGTGATCGCCGGCTACTCGGTGACCGCCTTCATGCGCCACCACGTCAAGCACCTCGACCTGCACCCCCGCACGACCCTCGAGACGCTGGCCAGCGGCTGGCAGGGCCTGCACGGCGAGGAGGACTTCCGCAAGTTCCTCGGCATCACGCTGCGCACGTGGGCGGGCCGCACGCCCGAGGAGCTCGAGAAGATCGGCAACCAGCTCTTCCGCGACGAGATCGGCCCGAGCGTCTACCCCGAGTCGTGGCGCCTCGTGCGGGCGCACCTGGAGAAGGGCCACACGGTGGTCCTGGCGAGCTCGGCGACGCGTTTCCAGGTCGAGCCGGCCGCGAAGGCCCTGGGCGTCGACCACACGATCTACACGGCCGTCGAGGTGGGCGAGGACGGCACGCTCACCGGACGTCCGGACGGCCGCTCGCCGTACGGGGAGGGCAAGGCCGCCGCGGTGAAGGAGTTCGCCGCCGCCCACGGCGTCGACCTCGACGCGAGCTTCGCCTACTCCAACGGCGGCGAGGACGTCCCGTTCCTGGCGACCGTCGCCCACCCGGCCGCGGTGAACCCGTCGGCCGGGCTGCGTCGCGCCGCCGCCGAGCGCGGCTGGCCCGCCCTCGACTTCACCGGGCGCCCGTGGACCACGCCGGTGGAGATCGCGCGCACCGCGGCGACCTTCGCCGGGATGATGGGCGGCTTCGCGACCGGCCTCGGTCTGGGCCTGCTCGGCGGCTCCCGGCGCGCCGGGCTCAACCTCGGCATCGGCCTCGGCGGCGACCTGTCGCTGATGGCGTCCGGGGTCTCGCTCGACGTGCACGGCGCCCGGCACATCTGGGAGTCCCAGCCCGCCGTCTTCCTGTTCAACCATCAGAGCCAGCTCGACGTGCTCGTGCTCGGCGGGCTGCTGCGCGGCAACTTCGCGCCGGTGGCGAAGAAGGAGCTCGCCAACGACCCGCTCTTCGGCGGCCTCATGCGCCTGCTCGAGACGGCGTTCATCGACCGGGCCGACAACGCCCAGGCCCGCAAGGCCCTCGAGCCGGCCGTCGAGCGCCTGCGCGCCGGCACGTCGATCGTCATCGCCCCCGAGGGCACGCGCTCGCCCACCCCGTCGCCCGGGAAGTTCAAGAAGGGCGCGTTCCACCTGGCCATGCAGGCCGGGGTGCCGATCGTCCCGCTGGTCTTCCGCAACACCGGCGAGCTGATGAGCCGCAACGCGATGATCATCCACCCGGGCGTCGTGCAGGTCGCGGTGCTCCCGCCGGTCGACGTGTCCGACTGGACCCGCGACGACCTCGACGAGCGCATCGAGGGCGTCCGCCAGCAGTACCTGCACACGCTGGCGCACTGGCCTGGTGGCTCCGCCATGTGAGCACTGTGAAGTGCTCCAGCACTTCAAAGTGCTCACATGCCGTCAGGCACCACGGAACACCGGCGCGCGCTTCTCCTCCCGCGCGCGGCGGCCCTCGGCGAGGTCCTCGCTCGCCCAGCACGCGTCGAACGCCGCGGCCACCTCGTCGGGCACCGGGGCGTCCTCGAGCAGCCGGGCGACGGCGAGCTTGTTGTAGGCGAGTGTCAGCGGGGCGAGGGCGGCGATCTCGGTGGCCCAGGCGAGCGCGGTCTCCCGGTCGCCGACGCGGTCGACGAGCCCGGCGGCCCGGGCGGCGTCGTGGTCGAGGCGCTCGCAGGCCAGCAGGATCCGGCGCGCGGCGCCACCGCCCGCGATCAGCGCGAGCCGGCGCACCGTCCACGGGTCGACGGCGAGGCCGAGGGCGGCGGTCGGCAGCCCGAACACCCCCGGGGTGTCGACGACGCGCAGGTCGGCGGCCAGCGCGAGCTGGGTGCCGGCGCCGATCGCCGGCCCGTGCACCGCGGCGACGACCGGGATGGGGAGCTCGACGAGCCGGTGCAGCATGCCGTAGAGCGCGGCGAGGAAGTCGTCGTCGCCGACGGTGTCGAGGTCGGCCCCGGAGCAGAAGGCGGTGCCCTCGCCGGTCAGCACGAGCACCCGCGCGCCGTCGGTGAGCGCCGCGTCGACGGCCGCGTGCAGGTCGCGGCAGTGCGCGGTGTCGAGGGCGTTGCGGCGCTCGGTCCGGTCGAGACGGATCTCGTGCACGGCGGCGGCGTGGCGATGGGTCCCGATCACGCGGCCATCATCCCCGGCGCGCGACCACACCCCACAGCCCGCTGCCCGTGACGTCCGCCCCTGGCGCCGGCGCGTCCGGGCGCCAGTGGGGCGCGGACACCCAGCCGGGCCCGACGACCGTGAACCCCTCGAGCCACGGACTCATCTCGTCGGGGCCGCGCAGCCGTGGCGCGTAGCTCCACCCGCCGTGGTTCATCGTCGCCCAGGTGTGGATGTCGGGCCGCCCGACCGAGGTCAGGTGCGAGATGGCGAGGCCGCTGCCGGGGGCGAGCGCCTCGGCGTAGACGCGCACGGCGTCGGCCGCGGCGGCGTCGTCGAGGAGGTAGTGCAGGACGCCGACGGCGAGCACGCCGACCGGGCGGGCGAGGTCCAGCAGGTCGCGGACCTCCGGCGCGGTGAGGACGGCAGCGGCGTCACCGACGTCCGCGTGCAGCACCGACACGCCGTCCACGCCGCTCAGCAGGCGCCGCGCGTGGGCGACGGTCCGCGCGTCCCAGTCGACGTAGGCCACCCGCGCGCCGGGGTGCACCCACCGCGCGCGGGAGTGGACGTGGTCGACCGTCGGGAGACCCGACCCGAGCTCCAGGAACTGGTCGACACCGTCGGCCGCCCAGTGGTCGACCACCGCCGCCGAGAACCGGCGATGGGCGCGGCAGAGCGCGCTCATGCCCGGCATCATCGCGTCGACCTCGGCGGAGAACTCGCGGTCGACCTCGAGGTTCTCGCTGCCCCCGAGAGCGAAGTCGAACACGCGCGCCATGTTCGGCGGCGTCTCCTCGTCGTCGGCCCTGTCGTCGTCCCTGTCCTCGTCGTCGCTGCCCACGGGATCCAGATCGGTCACGGTCCCTCCCCCCGTGACCATCCTCGCTCACGACCCTCCACCCGGCCGCCCGGACGCCCCGGGAGGCAGGATCCGGGCATGAGCCCGACGCCGCCGACCCGCTCGGACCCGACCCCGGAGATCCCCGAGGCCCTCTTCGCCGACCCCGCCCTCGAGGCGAGGTGGCGGGGACGGTTCACCGCGGCGCGCGTCTCCGTGCCCGACTGGGCGCGCGACGCCCCGGACCGCAGCGTCTACTCGTCGAACGCCACCGGGACCTGGGAGATCTACGCCTGGGACCGCGCGAGCGACACCCACCGGCGGGTCACCGACCGCCCGCAGGGCACGCGCGGCGGCCTGGCGAGCACCGACGGCAGCACCATCTGGTGGTTCGACGACACCGACGGCGACGAGTTCGGGGTGTGGGTCGCCGAGCCGTTCTCCGGGGGTGAGGCATCGCCCGCCGTCGACGGCGCCGCCCCGGGCTACCCCGCCGGGCTCGACCTGGGCCGCCGCACGGTGGCCGTGGGCTGGTCGACCGACGACGGGTCGACGTTGGCGGTCAGCGAGGACGGCGGCGAGGCCCGGGTCGTCTACACCCACACCGAGGACGCGGGGATCGGGGCGCTCTCCCGCGACGAGACGCTGCTCGCGATCTCGCACGCCGAGCACGGCGACTCGCGCCACCCGGCGGTGCGGGTGATGCGGCTGGCCGACGGCGCGACGGTCGGCGAGCGCCACGACGGCCACGGGAAGGGCCTCGACCCGCTCGAGTTCGCGCCGGTCGAGGGGGACCAGCGCCTGCTCGTCGGCCACGAGCGTCGCGGCCGTGACGAGCTGCTGATCTGGGACCTCGCGACCGACACCGAGACCGAGCTCCCGATCGACCTGCCCGGCGACCTCACCGCCGGCTTCTACCCGGACGCGTCCGCGCTGCTCGTCGCGCACACCCGTGCGGGCCGCACGACGCTGCACCGCTACGACCTCGCGACCGGCGAGCTCGGGGACCTGCCGACCGCGTCGGGCTCGGTGGGCGGGGCGGAGGTGCGACCCGACGGGAGCGTGGAGTACGGCTGGTCGTCGGCGGCGTACCCGTCGTCGGTGCGCGTGCTGCGTCCCGACGGGACCGACAGCGAGCTGCTCGCGCCGCCCGGGGAGCGTCCGCAGCCGTCGGTGGCGCTCGACGACGCGTGGGTCGAGGGTCCCGGCGGGCCGGTGCACGCCCTGTGGACCCGTCCCGCAGGCACCACCGGCCCCGTGCCGACCGTGTTCATGATCCACGGCGGGCCGCAGGCGGCGGACGAGGACCGCTGGTCACCGGTGCGGGCGGTGTGGGTCGACGCCGGGTTCGCCGTGGTGCACGTGAACTACCGCGGCTCGTCGGGCTACGGCTCGGCGTGGCGCGACGCCATCGAGGGCCGTCCGGGGACCACCGAGCTCGAGGACGTCGCGGCCGTGCACGAGTGGGCCGTGACGACGGGCCTCGCCGACCCGGCGGCGTGCGTGCTCGAGGGCTGGTCGTGGGGCGGCTACCTGACGCTGCTGGGCCTGGGGCTCCAGCCCGAGCGCTGGGCGGTCGGCTGCGCCGGCGTCCCGGTTGCCGACTACCTCGCCGCCTACTCCGACGAGATGGAGCCGCTGCGCGCGTTCGACCGGTCGCTGTTCGGGGGCTCGCCCTCCGAGGTGCCGGAGCGCTACCGCGACGCCTCGCCGCTGACGTGGGTGGACGCCGTCCGCGCGCCGGTGCTCGTGCTCGCGGGCGAGAACGACCCGCGCTGCCCCATCCGCCAGATCGACAACTACCTCGACGCGCTCGCCGAGCGCGGGCGGGAGTACGCGATGGTGCGCTACGACGCGGGGCACGGCTCGCTGGTCGTCGCCGAGACGCTGAAGCACACCGTCGCCGAGATCGCCTTCGCGCGCCGGGCCCTCGGCCTGCCCGTGCCGGCCTGAGCCGGGCCTGTTCCGAGCGAAGGGCCCCTCCGATCGACTAGTTCGACCGAAGGGGCCCTTCGCTCAGTTCCGGTGACCGGCGTGGATCAGGCGGTCTTCGCCTGCCACATCCAGTGCGCCTCCTCGAGCTTCGCCGTCTGGGCGATGAGCAGGTCCTGGGTGACCGGGTCCGGCTCGTCGGTGACCGCGATCCGCTCGCGCATGCGCCCGATGAGCGTGGCGAGCGTGTCGGTGACCGCGCGGTTCACGTCCTCGACCTTCTGCCACCCCTCGTCGGTGGTGGGCAGGCCGCTGCTCTTCGCGACGGTCTCGGCGCGCCCGTCGGGCGAGACGCCCAGCGTGGCGGCGCGCTCGGCGACCTCGTCGGAGTAGGTGCGCGCGAGGTCGACCAGCTCGTCGAGGTGCAGGTGCGCCTCGCGGAAGTTGGTGCCGACGACGTTCCAGTGCCACTGCTTCGCCGTCAGGGACAGGTCGACGAAGTCAGCCAGCGAGTCCTGCAGGACCGTGCCGACCGTGAGCTTGGCGTCGTCGGGCAGCGGGCTGGTGATGGGTGTGGTGGCCATGCTGGTGATCTCCTCCGCAACCGTAGATTGGAACGGTTCCAGAAACAGGATGCCCTCGCCGACCCCCCGACAACCACCACGCGGCCCGTCTCGTGGTGTGAGACGGGCCGCGTGAGGTGAGGCTGGGCTGTGTCAGCCCCGGGTGGTCAGCTCTGGGCGGTCAGCTCTGGCTGAGCACCTTGTCCTGCTTGCCGGTGAGCTCGCGGACGCGGTCCTCGACGCGCTGCCCCATGCCCTCGTCGATCGACTTCCAGTAGTCGAACGCGCGGGCCAGGACGTCGTCACCGACGCCGTCGGCGAGGTGGCCGGAGACGTTCTCGACGAAGCGGTCGCGCTGGGCGTCGTCCCAGACCTCGAGCATCATCGTGCGGGCCTGGCCCTCGTCGGAGTCCTCCGGGTGCGCCACGTAGGCGACGCGCTGGATCTCGCCGTCGGAGTACCACGACGGCGGCTGGATCGTCTCCGTCGTCTGCGGGCCGCCCTTGGTGTTGGGCGCGTAGACCGGGTCCGGCGCGTTCACCACGCGCATGGCGCCGGCCACCGTGTAGGGGTGCGCGTCGGTGCCCTGCGGCGAGTTCACCGGGATCTGCTTGTAGTTGACGCCCAGGCGGGCGCGGTGCGCGTCCGCGTAGGAGAACCCACGCGCGAGCAGCATCTTGTCCGGCGAGAGGCCGAGCCCCGGGGGCTGGTTGTTCGGCTCGAACGCGGCCTGCTCGATCTCGGTGTGGAAGTCGACCGGGTTCCGGTTCAGCGTCAGCTTCCCGACCTCCAGCAGGGGGTAGTCGCTGTGCGGCCACACCTTGGTCAGGTCGAACGGGTTGAACCGGTAGGTCTTGGCGTCCTCGAAGGGCATGATCTGCACCTTCAGCGTCCAGGTCGGGAACTCCCCGCGCTCGATCGCCTCGTAGAGGTCGCGGCGGTGGTAGTCGGCGTCCGCCCCGGCGAGCCGGTCACCCTCCTCCTGCGTCAGACACTTGATGCCCTGGTCCGAGATGAAGTGGTACTTCACCCAGAACTCCTCGCCGGCGGCGTTGATCCACATGTAGGTATGGCTGCCGTAGCCGTTCATGTGGCGCCAGGTCTCGGGCAGGCCGCGGTCACCCATCAGCCAGGTGACCTGGTGCTTCGACTCCGGCGACAGCGTCCAGAAGTCCCACTGCATGTCGTGGTCGCGCAGCCCGTTGCGGGCCAGGCGCTTCTGCGAGCGGATGAAGTTCTGGAACTTCATGGGGTCGCGGATGAAGAAGACCGGCGTGTTGTTGCCGACCATGTCCCAGTTGCCCTCGCGCGTGTACAGCTTGAGCGAGAAGCCGCGCGGGTCGCGCCAGGTGTCGGGGCTGCCCCGCTCACCGGCGACGGTCGAGAAGCGGATGAGTCCCTCGGTCGTCTCGCCGGGCTGGAACACGGCGGCCTTGGTGTACGCGGTGACGTCCTGCGTGACCTCGAACGTCGCGAACGCGCCGGCGCCCTTGGCGTGCGGCTGGCGCTCCGGGATGCGCTCCCGGTTGAAGTTCGCCATCTGCTCGATCAGGTAGTGGTCCTGGAGCACCAGGGGCCCGTTGGCCCCGACCGTGGCGGAGAACTCGTGGCTGGGCGCCGGGATCCCGGCGTCGTCGGTGGCGTAGGAGCGATGCGTACTGGTCACGTTTCGCCTCTCAGCGTGGTGGTGTGCTGTCGTGCAGGACCGCGACGGCGCCGCGCACGGCTCGCCGGGATTCCCGGTTACCCACTCCGGCGGCGACACACGTCGGGCACGTCCCCCAGAAGACGACCTCGGCCTCGTCGACGACGAAGCCCCCGGTGTCGGAGGGGGTCAGGCAGGGTCGTTCGTCGACGACGCAGTCGACGTCGGCCGTGGCCCCGCACGACCGGCAGACCACGTGGTGGTGGTTGTCGCCGGTGCGCGTCTCGTACAGCGCCGCCGAGCCCGCCGGCTCGATCCGGCGCACCAGGCCCGCGTCCACGCACGCGGCGAGGACGTCGTACACGGCCTGGGTGCTCACGGACCCCAGCCGCGAGCGCACCGACATCGCCACGGCCTCGGCCGTGGAGTGCGGGTGCTCGCCGAGGACCCCGAGGACCGCCTGCCGGGGCGCCGTGACGCGCAGGCCGGCGGCCCGCAACCGCGCCCGGGGGTCGGCGACGTGGTGACGGGGGTCGTGACGGTACGGGTCCGGGGCCGGTCCGGCCTCAGCAGCGACCGCAGGGGTGTCCGCGTCGCCGTGAGAACCGGTCGGGGTGGTCATATCGACCCACGCTGCCACCGAGACTGGAACGGGTCAAGAAAAGCCGCGCCAGGTCACGAGCGTCAGCGGCACGCCGGTCAGTTCCGGACGAGCTCCTCGGCGATCTCGTAGGTGTTCAGCGCCGCGCCCTTGCGCAGGTTGTCGCCGCACACGAAGAAGTCGAGGGTGTTCGGGAAGTCCAGTGCCTGGCGGATGCGCCCCACGTACGTCGGGTCCTCGCCGACGACGTCGGCCGGCGTCGGGAAGCGCTTGGCCTCCGGCTCGTCGAGCAGCACGATCGACGGCTGGGCCGCGAAGAGCTGCTGCGCGGTGGCGACGTCGACCTCGCCGTCGAAGGTGGCGTGCACCGCGATCGAGTGCGTGGTCACCACCGGCACGCGCACGCACGTCGCCGACACCTTGAGGTCCGGCAGTCCGAGGATCTTGCGCGACTCGTTGCGGACCTTGAGCTCCTCGGAGGTCCACCCGCCGTCACGCAGCGAGCCGGCGAACGGGACGACGTTGAGCGCGAGCGGGGCGTTGAAGGGCGAGTCCTCCGACAGGCCGGCCGACGCGATCGCCTCGGCGACGTCGCCCCGGCGGTTGCCCACGCCCTTGCCCGCGACCGCCGCGATCTCCTGCTGCAGGCGGTCGATGCCCTCCTGGCCGGCACCGGACGCCGCCTGGTAGCTCGCGACGACCAGCTCGCGCAGCCCGTAGGCACGGTGCAGCGCGCCGAGGGCGGCCATCATCGACAGCGTCGTGCAGTTCGGGTTGGACACGATGCCCTTGGGGCGCTCGTGGGCCTGGTCGGCGTTGACCTCGGGCACCACCAGCGGCACCTCGGGGTCCATCCGGAACGCCCCAGAGTTGTCGACGGCGATCGCGCCGCGGGACACCGCGACCGGCGCCCACTCCGCGCTCACGGCGTCGGGGACGTCGAACATCGCGATGTCGACACCGTCGAACGCCTCCGGCGAGAGTGCGACGACCTCGATCTCCTCGCCGCGCACCCGCAGCCGGCGACCGGCCGAGCGCGGCGACGCGATGAGCCGGATCTCGGTCCACGGCACCGTCTCACGGGCGTCGATGATGTCGATCATGACGGAACCGACGGCGCCGGTGGCTCCGACGATGGCGAGGGTCGTCACGGTCTACCTCCCGGTTCCGGCGTGCACCACGGCCTCCTCGTCGCCCCCGAGGTCGAAGGCGGCGTGCAGGGCGCGGACGGCGTCGTCGAGCTGGGTGTCGCGCAGCAGGGCGGAGATGCGGATCTCCGAGGTGTTCATCATCTCGATGTTCACGCCCGCGACGGCGAGGGACTCGCAGAACGTGGCGGTGACGCCCGGGTGGCTGCGCATGCCCGCGCCGACCAGCGTCACCTTGCCGACGTGCTCGTCGTAGAGGATGTCCTCGAACCCGACCTCGCCCTTCACCGCGGTGAGCGCCTCGACCGCGCGGGGACCGTCCTTGACCGGCAGCGTGAACGTCACGTCGGTCTTGCCCGTCTTCAGGTGCGAGATGTTCTGCAGCACCATGTCGATGTTGACGTCGACGTCCGCGACGCAGCGGAAGATGCGCGCCGCGAAGCCGGGCTGGTCGGGCACGCCGACCACGGTCACCTTCGCCTCGGACCGGTCGTGCGCCACGCCGGTGAGGACCGCCTGTTCCACGCTGAGCTCCTCGATGGACCCGACGATCGTCGTGCCGGGCTTGTCGTTGTACGACGAGCGCACCCGCAGGGGCACGTTCTCGCGGCGCGCGTACTCGACGGCGCGCAGGTGCAGCACCTTCGCCCCGCACGCGGCCATCTCGAGCATCTCCTCGTAGGTGATGGTCTCGAGCAGCTTCGCGTCGGGGACGATCCGCGGGTCGGCCGAGTAGACGCCGTCGACGTCGGTGTAGATCTCGCAGACGTCGGCGTGCATCGCGGCCGCCATCGCCACCGCGGTGGTGTCCGAGCCGCCCCGGCCGAGGGTGGTGATCTCCTTCGAGTCCACGCTGACGCCCTGGAACCCCGCGACGAGCGCGATGTGGTCCTCGGCGAGGGCAGCGTGGATGCGCCCGGGCGTGACGTCGACGATCCGCGCGTCGCCGTGCTTGCCCGTGGTGATCATGCCGGCCTGGGAGCCGGTGAACGAGCGCGCCCGGCCGCCCTGGGCGTTGATCGCCATGGCGAGCAGCGCGTTCGAGATCCGCTCGCCCGACGTCAGGAGCATGTCCAGCTCCCGGGGCGGCGGGCTCGGGTGCACGGCCAGCGCGAGGTCGGTCAGCTCGTCGGTGGTGTCGCCCATGGCGGAGGCGACGACGACGACGTCGTTGCCGTCCTTGCCGGTGCGCACGATCCGCTCGGCCACCCGGCGGATCCGCTCCGCGTCCTGGACGGACGAGCCGCCGTACTTCTGGACGACGAGTGCCACCGCGACGGACCTCCACGACCTGGTCGGCGAAATCTCACCGACCCTATCCGAGGCGGGGCCCGTCAGCGGGCGTCCGGTGGCCTACGGCGCGAGGGCGTTGAGCAGCTTCGAGACGACGATCCCGATCACGATCCACACGACGGCCGCGAGACCGAAGTTCAGGATGATCCGCAGCGACTCGCTGGCCGGGATGAAGAGATCGCCGATGCCGAGCGTGAGGTTCGAGGCGAGGTCACGGAAGAAGATCGTGATGCCGTTCGCCGGGTTGGCGCCCGCCACCGCGAGGACCACGTGGATGACGAGGATCGCGGCGAACAGCACGGTCAGGATGCGGACGACCGAGGCGGCAACGGTCAGGACCTTCCGGGTGAGCGCGCGGAGGTCCTCTCCGGTGTGTGAACGCCGCTGTTCGGACGTCTCGGTGCTCGCATCCTGCGCCATGCGGGTCATGATGGCACGACAAGTGACCCGCCGGTAGCCAGGGTTGCGACCTGTGTCACGAGCGGTTCGTCGCCGCAGTTCAACGGTGTGGTGAGCAGGTCGGGAAGGTCACCGTCGGGCGCCCGGGGTACCCGGCCGGCGTCGCACGGGTCTACCGTGGACGGCGATGTCTCGCGCGCTCGCAGTCCTCGGACTGCTCCTTCGCCGCCGCGGCGGGGTCTGAACGGACCGGCCCCTCGCCGCGGGTGATGCGTGCTGCCGGTCGCATCCCTCGCAGTGCTGCAGGCAGGAGCGCGACCCACCATGAGCATCATCCCCGGCTCGCCGAGCGACGAGCCCATCGCCGACATCCGCTCGACCGTCGTCCATCCCGACGGCGAGATCCCGGGCGACCAGGCGGCGTGGAACACCCAGCGGCCGAGCCGCATGCCCGTCGACCGCTACAAGCCGTTCGCCGACCTCGTCGAGAAGGTCTCGCTGCCGGACCGCACGTGGCCGGACAAGGTCATCGACACGGCGCCGCTGTGGGGCGCGGTCGACCTGCGTGACGGCAACCAGGCGCTGATCGACCCGATGTCGCCCGCCCGTAAGCGGCGCATGTTCGACCTGCTCGTGCGCATGGGCTACAAGGAGATCGAGGTCGGCTTCCCGGCCGCCTCGCAGACCGACTTCGACTTCGTCCGCGAGATCATCACCCAGGACGCCGTCCCCGCCGACGTCCGCATCCAGGTGCTGACGCAGGCGCGTCCCGAGCTGATCACGCGCACGTTCGAGTCGCTCGAGGGCGCGCACTCCGCGGTCGTGCACCTCTACAACTCCACCTCGATCCTGCAGCGTCGGGTCGTGTTCCGCTCCGACCGCGACGGCATCACGAAGATCGCGACGGACGGGGCGGCGATGGTCCGCGCCGAGGCCGAGAAGCGCCCGGGCACCGACTGGCGCTTCCAGTACTCGCCGGAGTCCTACACCGGCACCGAGCTGTCCTACGCCAAGGAGATCGTCGACGCGGTCGGCGACGTCTGGGAGCCCACGCCGGAGCGCCCGATGATCGTCAACCTGCCGGCCACGGTGGAGATGGCGACGCCGAACGTCTACGCCGACTCCATCGAGTGGATGCACCGCAACCTCGCCCGGCGTGACTCGATCATCCTGTCGCTGCACCCCCACAACGACCGGGGGACGGGCGTCGCCGCCGCCGAGCTCGGCGTCCAGGCGGGGGCGGACCGTGTCGAGGGCTGCCTGTTCGGCAACGGCGAGCGCACCGGCAACGTCTGCCTCGTGACCCTGGGCATGAACCTGTTCAGCCAGGGCATCGACCCGCAGATCGACTTCTCCGACATCGACGAGGTCCGCCGCACCGTCGAGTTCTGCAACCAGCTGCCCGTCGCCGAGCGCCATCCCTGGGGCGGCGACCTCGTGTTCACCGCCTTCTCCGGCTCGCACCAGGACGCGATCAACAAGGGCCTCGCCGCGATGGACGCCGAGGCGGCCGCCGCCGGGCACACGCGCGACGAGCACCCCTGGGAGGTCCCGTACCTGCCCATCGACCCGAAGGACGTCGGCCGCACCTACGAGGCCGTCATCCGCGTCAACTCGCAGTCGGGCAAGGGCGGTGTCGCCTACCTGATGAAGACCGAGCACCAGATGGACCTCCCGCGGCGCCTGCAGATCGAGTTCTCGCGGCGCGTCCAGGAGGTCACCGACACCGAGGGGGGCGAGGTCTCCGCCAAGGAGATGTACGACATCTTCACCGAGGAGTACCTGCAGCGCCGGGTGCCCCTGGAGCTCGTCAGCTCGCGGGTCTCGACCCACGACGACGGCAAGGCCGAGCTCGAGGCGACGCTGAAGGTCGAGGGCGACCTGCACGACGTCACCGGCGTCGGCAACGGCCCGATCGCCGCCTTCGTCGACGCGCTCGCCTCGGTGGGCTACGACGTGCGGGTCCTCGACTACGCCGAGCACGCCATGTCGGCCGGCGACGACGCCCGCGCGGCCGCCTACGTCGAGGCCGCGGTGGGCGACGTCGAGGTCTGGGGCATCGGCATCGACGGCTCGATCCTCACCGCCTCGCTCAAGGCCGTGGTGTCGGCGATCAACCGCGCGATGCGCTGAGCCTGGGCTGGCCACAGTCGGACACAAGATCTGAATCTGTGGAGCGATTGCCTCGCTGAGCGGAACGATCGCTCCACGATTCCGGATCTTGGTGTCCGGGCGAGCACAGTCGCGGGTTCACGTACTCCGTATCCCTGAGCTCAGGGCACCCGTGTCCTCGGGACACGGGTTCGCGGGGTGCCCGTTGAGCCCCGCGCCGGCTCCGCGTGCCGGATCGGTGGCGGATCCCCTATCGGGCGGGGGACCCGCCACCGGGGCCACGACGAGCGTCGTGACCGGTCTCAGCGGGGCAGGTCGAACTCGCCGGCCTTGACGCCGGCGACGAACGCCGCCCACTCCGCGGACGTGAACCGCAGCGCCGCCGCGGACTTGGTGTCGACGACCCGGACCTCGTCGCCCTCGACCGCCACGCCGACGCAGGCACCGTCGGTGCAGAAGCTGCTGGTTCGCACGTCCACGGTGCGCACTCTCCCCTGTAGGTGATCTCCGCGGCGACGAAGTCTGGCGCACGGGTGGACACCGACCGCACGCAGGTCCGGATCACGGCTGCTCGATGCGCCGGATGGCGTCCTTCATCAGGGGAATGGACTCCTTCTCCGAGAGCGCGGCGGCCTTCAGCGCACCGAGCCGGGCGCTCCGCTCTGCCACCCTCACCGGTTCGTCGAGAAGCTCGCCCGCCGTCTCCGGCTGCTCGACGTAGATCATGTCCCCGCTAAAGCCGTCGTACTCGAGCCGCGCGAAGGAGTCCCTGCTCGAGGGCAGGAGACCCGCAGAGAACGGGAGAACGCGGACGTCGACGTGCTCGGCCTCAGCGATCGCGATGAGGTGCTCGACCTGAGCCCGCTGTGTTCGTGGTGATCCCACCACGCGATGCAGGACGGACTCGTCGAGCACGCAGTCGAAGGTCAAGCCGTGATCGGCGGTGAGGGCGTCCTGTCGCCTCATCCGCACCTCGGCGAGACGTTCGAGCGCATCTGGTGATGCGCCCGAGGCGTATCCGTTGCGCAGGACCGCGAGTGCGTAGTCCCGCGTCTGGAGAAGGCCGTGCACGAGGTGCGGTTCGAAGGCTGTGATCCGGAAGGCGTCCCATTCCAGCTCGACGTAGGTAGCCATCACCGGAGGTAGGACGTCGCTGTAGTCCTGCCACCACATCCTCGCCTGGCCGGTCTTCGACCAGCTCAGCAGCAGGGTCCGGGTGGCTTCATCAGGGACCCCGTAGATGTCGAGCATGTCACGGACGTCTCGCGTACGCGGGATTCCCTTCCCATTCTCGAGCCGGCTGATCTTCGACGGCGAGCACTCCAGCCGCCGGGCCACGTCCTCGAGCTTCAGCCCGACGCCCTCGCGCAGCCGCTTGAGCTCCCCGCCGAGGCGGCGACGGGTCACCACGGGGCCCGGTGACCAGGTCATCCGCGCCTCCTCCCGCTCCGCCGACCTCGGTGCGCACACGGTAGACCGCGCACAGCCATGTCGTCACGCAATCGTTGCGTGCAATTGCAGGATTCACTTGTGCTGCGGCATCACACTGGGCACTCTCAGAGCACGGGCCGCCGGATCGCCGGAGCCGTGTCAGCACGACTCGACGGGAGGCAGAGATCATGACCGTGACGAGGAGCGAGCGCCGATGGCGTCGCCGCGGGATCACCCGCGGGCGACGATGACCGCCATGACGATCATCGTTCTGGTGATCGTCTTCTGGGCCCTGTTCGTGGTGGGTGTGCTGGTGGGCATCTCGATGCACCGCGAGGCCACCCGGCGGCGCAGCGGCCGCCTGCACCGGGCCGCGATGGACCTCGGCCGGGTCGAGGTGACAGCCGGGCGCACGCCGGCGCGGGGCCGGGATCTCTGCTAGGAGCAGCTAGAGAGCGCGGCGACCTGCGAGGGCGCGGCCGAGCGTGAGCTCGTCGGCGAACTCGAGGTCGCCGCCCATCGGCAGGCCGGACGCCAGCTTGGTGACGGTCAGCCCCGGGAAGTCGCGCAGCAGGCGCACGAGATAGGTGGCCGTGGCCTCGCCCTCGGTGTTGGGGTCCATGGCGAGGATGACCTCGGTGATCTCCGGCTCCCCCCCTTGATCACTGCCGGCACCGCCGATGCGGGTGAGCAGCTCGCGGACCCGCAGCTGGTCGGGGCCGACGCCCGAGAGCGGATCGAGCGCCCCGCCCAGCACGTGGTAGCGCCCGCGGAACTCGCGGGTGCGCTCCACCGCCATGACGTCCTTGGGCTCCTCGACGACGCACACGAGCGCCGCGTCGCGCCGGGCGTCGGCACAGATACGGCAGCGGGGTCGCTCCGAGACGTTGCCGCAGACCTCGCAGAAGACCACGCCGACCTTGACCTTCTGCAGGGCCTCCTGCAGGCGGGTCACGTCGGCCTCCTCGGTGGCGAGGAGGTGGAACGCGATGCGCTGGGCGCTCTTCGGCCCGATCCCGGGCAGCCGGCCCAGCTCGTCGATGAGGTCCTGGACCGGCCCCTCGAACACCCGGGACTACTGCCCGGGCAGGCCCAGCCCGCCGCCCATGTCCCCGAGCCCGCCCGCGAGCGGGCCCATCTTCTCCGCCTGGAGGTCGGCCGCCGCCTGCGCGGCGTCGGCGAGCGCCCCGACCACGAGGTCCTGCAGCGTCTCGACGTCGTCCGGGTCGACGACCTTCGGGTCGATCGTCACGGCGCGGATCTCGCCGGCCGCGGTCTGGGTGACGGTGACCAGCCCGTTGCCCGCCTGGCCGGTGACCTCGGCCTCGGCGAGCTCCGCCTGGGCGGACATCAGCTGCTCCTGCATCGCCTGCGCCTGCTGCAGCAGCGCGCCCATGTCCATGCCTTCAGGGTTCTGACCGGGTTGCACGTCACCAGCGTAACCACGCCCGCACCCTCGCCGTCGCACCCCGCGACCAGGCAGGCTCAGCGGCGATGACCACCGCGAGCGACACCCTGCTGCACCGCCTCCTCGACGCGACCACGTGGCGCGCCTTCGACGTGGACGCCGAGGGGCGCATCCTCGCCGGGCACGACGCCTCCGGGTCCGTCCAGCTCGTCGAGCTGCGTCCCGAGGGGACCCGGGTTCCGCTGACGGCACTGCCCGGCGCGGTCTCGGGGCGCTACCTCCCCGGCCGGCGACGGATCGTCGTGTCCCACGACGCGGGCGGCAACGAGCGCGCGCAGCTCTCGCTGCTCGACCCCGACGCCGTCTCCGAGGGAGCGGACCCCGTCGGCGAGGACGGGCTGACGCCGCTCGTGCACGACCCCGACCACATCCACGGCCTCGTCGAGGTCCTCGAGGGCGGGCGGGTCGTCTACGCCACCAACCGCCGCAACGGCGTCGACTTCGACCTCGTCGTGCGCGACGTGGACGCCGGCACCGAGACCGTCCTCTACGACGGCGGCGGGATGGTCGGCAACGCCGCGGTCTCCCCCGACGGGACGCGCGCCCTCATGACCCGGCCCGGCGTGCCCGCGCTCAGCTCGCAGGTGCTGCTGCTCGCCGGCGACAGCGTCACCGAGCTCACCGGCGCCGACGAGCACGCCCGCCACCTCTCGCCGGAGTGGCTGCCCGACGGCACCGCCGCCGTCGTCACCACCGACGCCGGGCGCGACCACCTCGGCGTCGCCCGCCTCGACGTCGCCACCGGGGCCCTGACATGGCTCGTCACCGACGAGGCCCACGACGTCGCCGCGCGCCTGTCCCCCGACGGCCGGCTGCTGCTCGCCGTCACCGACGACGACGGCGCGAGCCGCCTCGCCGTGCACGACGCCGACGGGACGTTCCTGCGCACGATCGCGCTGCCGCCCGAGCTGCGCGGCGGCGTCGCCGACTTCCTCGCCACCCCGCGCTGGTCGCCGGACTCCACCGGGCTCGCGATCACGTGGACCGACCCGGCGACGCCCGCCGACGTCCTGCTCGTCGACGCCGCGCGCGGCCGTGCCGCCGTCGTCGCGTCGTCCCGCGAGCCCCTGGCCGCGTCGCTCCCTCCCGGCGTGGACCTCGTCGACCCCACCAGCCACGGCGTGCCGACGCCCGACGGCGAGACCGTGCCGTGCTTCGTCTACCGGCCCGCGCAGCCGTCCGGGTCGAGCGTGACGATCGTGCACGGCGGGCCGGAGGGTCAGTCGGTGCGCGCGTTCTCGGCGATCGTGCAGGCGCTCGTGGGCGACGGGCACACGGTCCTCGTGCCCAACGTGCGCGGCTCGGTCGGCTACGGAAAGCGCTGGTACTCCCTGGACGACGTCGAGCGCAGGCTCGACTCGGTGGCCGACCTCGGGGCCCTGCACGCCTACCTGCCGACGCTCGGCCTCGACCCCGCCCGCGCGGCGCTGTGGGGCGGGTCCTACGGCGGCTACATGGTGCTGGCGGGCGTCGCCTTCCAGCCCGACCTCTGGGCCGCGGGCGTCGACATCGTCGGCATCTCCTCGCTCGTGACGTTCCTGGAGAACACCTCGCCGTACCGGCGCGCCCACCGTGAGCGGGAGTACGGCTCGCTCGAGCGCGACCGCGACTTCCTCGAGCGCGCCTCGCCGCTGAACCGGATCGGCGACGTCCGTGCGCCGCTGTTCGTCATCCACGGCGCCAACGACCCTCGCGTCCCGCTCTCCGAGGCCGAGCAGGTCGCGACGGCCGTGCGCGCCAACGGCGTCGAGGTCGAGATGGCCGTCTACGACGACGAGGGCCACGGGCTCGCGAAGCGGGTCAACCGGCTCGACGCCTACCCGCGCGCGGTCGCGTTCCTGTCCCGCGTGCTCGCGGGCTGACGGCACGGGCCGACCGCCATCCGATCTCCCGGCGCTGCTCACCGCACGTTCATCCCCCGCCCCGACAGGTCCGGTGGGGTGACGGTGTCCGCGATGCCGAGCGATGCCGGAGCGCCCCTGCGATGCCCTTCCCTCGACCCCGGGTGCTGGTCCTCAGCGCCGCGATCGGCCAGGGCCACGACGGCGCGGCGCGGGAGCTCGTGCGGCGACTCGACCGCCGTGGCGTGGCCGCCCACGTGCTCGACTGGACCGACCTGCTCCCCACCTGGGGCCGGCGAGCGCTGCGGGACCTCTACGCGCCGTCGGTGCACCACACGCCCGCCCTCTTCGACCGGATCTTCACCGACCTCGAGCACCCGCGACGGCCGGCGAGCGTCGTCACGCAGCGGCTGATCCGGGCCGCCGAGGAGCCCGTCCTCGACGCCGCGCGCGACGTCGACGCCGTGGTCACGACCTACCCGCTCGCCGGGCAGACCCTCGGTGCGCTGCGGGCGATCGGGCGCCTGGACGTGCCGGCGCTGACGTACCTCACCGACCCCGCCGCGCACCGCCTCTGGTGCCATCCCGGGCTCGACGAGCACCTCACGGTCACCGACGCCACCGCCGCCGACGGCGCGCGCTACGGCGTCCGGCTGCGCAGCGTCGGGCCGCTCTGCGCGCCGCGCTTCTCACGCCCCATGCCCGTCGCGACCCGCGGACGGGTGCGCGCGGAGCTCGGCGTCCCCGACGACGCCCCGGTGGCCCTGCTCGTCTCGGGCTCCCTGGGGATGGGCGAGGTCGAGAAGGCCGTCGACGCGCTCGGCCGGCACCCGCGGGCGTGGTCCGTGGTCGCCTGCGGGCGCAACATCAAGCTCCGCGCCAGGCTTGCCGACCGGGAGCGGGTGGTGACACTGGGCTGGCGCGACGACGTGCCCGAGCTCATGGCGGCCGCGGACGTCCTCGTCCACAACGCCGGCGGGCTGTCGTTCACCGAGGCGCTGGTGGCCGGGCTCCCGGCGGTGACCTACCGCCCCATCCCCGGGCACGGCCGCGCCAACGCGGCCGTCCTCGACGAGGCCGGGATCGCGCCGTGGCTGCGGGGCCCCGACGAGCTCGTCGCCGCGATCGACCGCTTCGGCGTCCGGCCCCTGCGCCGCCGCCCGCCGCGGCCGTGGTGGACCGAGGAGCGCGACGCGTCCGCCGCCGTCGCCCGTCACGCCGGCGTGCTCGGGGAACCGGCGCTCTCCGCGGTGGGGTAGCCGTGCTCGCCGTGCTGCTCGCCCTCGCCTCCGCCGCCGCGGCCGGTGCGGCGGTGGTCGCGCAGCAACGGGCGACGCACGAGCTCGGCGGCGCGGCGGATCACCGGCTCCTGCGCCGCCCCTGGTGGCTGGCGGGGACCGGTGCGTCGGTGGTGGCGAGCGCGCTGCAGGCCGTGGCGCTGGCGCAGGGGGCCGTGGTGGTCGTCCAGGCGCTGCTCGCGACCGCGGTCGCCTGGACGACGGTCGGCGAGTCGCTGCTCGCCCGCCGGATGCCCGGGCGCGGCCCGCTGCTCGGCGTCGGGCTGGCGATGCTCGGCCCGCTGCTGGTCGTCGTGCTGATCGGGTCGGTCACGGGCTCGGGCGTCGTCGACCTCGCGAGCACCCCGGTCGTGCTGAGCCTGCTCGGTGTCGCGGTCGTCGTGGCCGCCGGGCTCGCGTGGGCGCGGCGGCGGCCCGGCGCGGCGGGGGCACTGGGCCTCGCCCTGGCGTGCGGGGCCGGCTACGGGCTCGCCGCCTCCCTGCTCGCGGTCCTCGCCCGCGATCCCGGTGCCGTGCTGACCGACCCCCAGCACGCCCTGGCCGCGGTGCTGCTGCTGGTCGTCGGCCCCGGGGCGTTCGTCCTGAGCCAGCGGGCGCTCGCCCGGGCCCGCCGCGCCGGGCCGGTGGTGACGGTCATCCTGCTCGCCGACCCGCTGGTCGCCACGGCGATCGGCGCGACGTGGTTCGGCGAGCGCCTCGCCCTCGACGCCCCGACCACGCTCGGCGTCGTGCTCGCGGCGGGCCTCGCCGTCGTCGGCGTGCGGCTGCTCGACCCGGCGCCGGAGCGCCCGCCTGCCCCGACCAGGCCCCGGTGATCCGACCGAAGGTGCCGTTCGATCAGAACGGCGGGCAGCGCACCGACCCGGCTCCGGAGCGCTCGGCCGGCCGCGCTGACTAGCGCCCGTCGACCCGGCGTGCGCCGAGCTGGGAGGTCAGCAGCTCCATCGCCGCCTCCTCGGGGTCGACGCGCGCCCCGCCGGAGGCGCCGCCCGGGTCGGCGGCGGCCTCGTTGTACATGTCCTCCTCGGTGACCTCGCCGTCCTCGGGCGGGGGCTCCGGGGGCGGCGGGACGTCCGACGGACCGGGCGCCGGCCGGCTCGGGCGCTGCGGCGGGGCGGCGGCCTCGCGGTGCTGCTCCTGCGCCGGGGGGCCGGACCGGTCCGGCGGGGCGTCCTCGCGCCGGGGACGCTCGGGGCGGCTCGGGCGCTGCGGCGGGTCGGGCCGCTGGCGGGCGGGCGCGGGGCGTGCCGGGGCCCCACCGCCGTCGCCGGCGCCGTGGACCGCCTCCACCCGCCACTGCCCCGACAGCACGGCGCCCAGCGCCGCGGCGACGTGGTCGGCGCGGTTCGGCTGGGAGAGCTGACGCGCCAGCGGGGGCGTCGGCATGCCGAGGGTGACGGTGGTGCCCTCGACCGCCGTGACCGTCGCGTTCTGCAGCAGCGCGTGGGTGGGCTTGTTGCGCTCGCGGACCTGGTTCATGACCTCGGGCCACACGCGCCGGAGGCCGGCCGCATCCATGGCACCGGGCGCCGGCGCCGCGGCCGGCGGCTCCTCACGGGCGGCGGGCTCGGGACGCGCCGGCGGACGCCGGTCCTCCCGCGGCACGTCGCGGGGCGGGTCGTCGCGGCTCGTGACGGTGGAGGTCTGCCGGTCGGTCGGCGGCTCGACGGTGGCGTCCTGCTCGTCGGCCCGGGGCGGCGCCTGCTGCGTGGTCGGCGGCGGGGTCTGCGGCGGGGCCTGCGGCGACGATGTCTGCGGCGGCGCGGACGGGGCCTGCGACGGGCGCGTGAAGCGGGCCGGCTCGTCCGCGCCCTCGGCACCCGCCCCGGCCGGGGCCCCGCCGCCCGAGGCCCCCAGCGCGAGGCGCCGCTCGACGCCCTCGAGGCGCTGCACCATCGCCGCGTCGGTGGACGACGCCGCGGGCAGCAGCATCCGGGCGCACACCAGCTCGAGCAGCAGGCGCGGCGCGGTGGCGCCCCGCATCTCGGTGAGCGCGGTGTGCACGAGCTCGGCGTGGCGGGCGAGTGCGGCCGGACCGAGGCGCTGGGCCTGGTCGACCATCCGCTCCATCTCGTCGGCGGGCACGTCGACCAGCCCGCGCTCCCCCGCGTCCGGCACGGCCTGGACGAGGATGAGGTCGCGCAGGCGCTGGAGGAGGTCGGCCGCGAAGCGCCGCGGGTCGTGCCCGGCCTCGACGAGACGGTCGACCGCCCCGAAGACCGCGGGGCCGTCCTGCGCCCCGAGCGCGTCGACGACGTCGTCGAGGATCGCGACGTCGGTGACCCCGAGCAGGCCGACGGCGTGGGCGTAGGTGACCCCGGCGTCGTCGGCACCCGCCAGGAGCTGGTCGAGCACCGACAGCGAGTCACGCGCCGAGCCCCCGCCGGCGCGGACCACCAGCGGGTAGACGGCGGGCTCGACGGTGACGCCCTCGTCGGCGCAGATGCGCTCGAGCAGGCCGCGCAGCGTGCTCGGCGGCAGGAGGCGGAACGGGTAGTGGTGGGTGCGCGACCGGATGGTCGGCAGCACCTTCTCCGGCTCGGTCGTCGCGAAGACGAAGATCAGGTGGTCCGGCGGCTCCTCGACGACCTTGAGCAGCGCGTTGAACGCCGCCGTGGTGACCATGTGGGCCTCGTCGATGATGAAGACCCGGTACCGGGAGCTGACCGGCGCGAAGTGGGCGCGGTCGCGCAGCTCGCGGGCATCGTCGACGCCGTTGTGGCTGGCCGCGTCCATCTCGGTGACGTCGAGCGAGCCGGGGCCGTTCGGGGCGAGCGCGACACACGACTCGCAGACCCCGCAGGGATCGGGCGTCGGGCCCTGCGCGCAGTTGAGCGACCGGGCGAGGATGCGCGCGCTGGAGGTCTTGCCGCAGCCGCGCGGGCCGGAGAAGAGGTAGGCGTGGTTGACCCGGCCCGCCGACAGGGCGGTGCGCAGCGGATCGGTGACGTGCTCCTGGCCGACGACCTCGGCGAACGTCGACGGCCGATACCTGCGGTACAGCGCCAGAGCCACGAGGCGAGGCTACGCGGAGGGTCCGACGGCGAGGGACCGGACCGGAGGAGAGATGAAGGGGACCCCGCGCACCCGCCAGAGCCCGCTGACCCTTGCTGCCTTCCGGCCCTGGGGGAGTTCACAGGATGGACGCCGCGCGGGGTCCGGTGCCCACTGTAACGGAGTCGGCGAGCGGCACCCGGCCCCCGGGTCGGCACGGGCGAGGGCTGTATCGTTCCCCGCGGAGGATTGGCCGAGCGGCCTAAGGCGCACGATTGGAAATCGTGTTGGGGGAGACTCCTCACGGGTTCGAATCCCGTATCCTCCGCTCTCGCGATCGACACCGACGCCGACCGGACCCCCTGCGGGCCGGTCGGCGTCGCGCTGTCACGGTGGTGGCGTGCGCGGATGCCTCATCAGCCTGCTCGTCCTCGTCGCCGTGCTCGTCGGCGTCGACTTCGGCGCGCGCTGGATCGCGGAGGACCGGGTCGCGGTGGCCCTGCAGGACGCCCTCTCGCTGCCCGCCGAGCCGGACGTCAGCGTCCGCGGCTTCCCGTTCGTCACCCAGGCCCTGTCCGGCCGCTTCGACGACGTCGGGCTCTCGGCGCCGCACATCCGCTACGGCGAGCTGCGCGACATCACGCTGACCGCCGACCTCTCCGGGGTGTCGCTCCCGCTGCAGAACCTCGTGAACGGGCAGGTCCGCGAGATCCCGGCCGACCAGGTCGTCGCGTCGGCGCGCGTGAACCCCACCGACCTCGCCCGCCTGCTCGACGTCGGTGAGCTGACGATCGAGCCCCTCACCGAGGCCGACCTCGAGCAGCTGCGCGCCGCCGCCGACGCCGACGACTCCGGGGCGTCGGGCAGCAGCAGCGCGCTGGCCGGCGTCGACCCCGCCAACGCCGTGCGCCTGGACTCGACCCGGACGGTCGGCGGGCAGCAGGTCCAGGTCTCGGTGATCGCGACCTTCCGTCTCTCCGGCGGCCGGATCACGCTGCAGGCCCGCGACATCCGCGCCGAGGGCGGGGAGGGGCAGACCGGGCAGGCGGCCGCCGCCGCGCTGCGCCGGCAGCTCTCCGGCTTCTCGACCAGCGTCGACCCCGGGCAGCTTCCCTTCTCGATCACCGCGACCGAGCTGCGCGCGGAGGACGGCGAGCTGGTGGTGTCCGGGACGGCGCGCGACGTCGACCTGCTGGCCCGCCCGGGGTCGTAGACGGCCGCGCTGGGAAGGTGAGCCGTATGCAGGACATCCGCTGGGGCATCGCCGGGCCCGGTCGCATCGCCGAGAAGGTCGCCGACGACCTCGCGCTGGTCGAGGGCGCCTCCCTCGCGGCGGTCGGGTCGCGGTCGGAGGAGCGGGCCCGGGCCTTCGCCGACGCCCACGGCGGCGGCGCCGGCACCCGTGCCCACGGCAGCTACCGCGCGCTCGTCGACGACCCCGAGGTCGACGTCGTCTACATCGCGACGCCGCACCCGCAGCACGCGGAGCTCGCCGTCGCCTGCCTCGAGGCCGGCAAGGGCGTGCTCGTGGAGAAGGCGTTCACCGCGACCCTGGCCGGGGCGTGGCGGGTGGTCGACACCGCCCGCACCCGCGGGGCGTTCGCGATGGAGGCGATGTGGACGCGCTTCCAGCCCGCGGTCGTCCGGATGCGCGAGCTCATCGCGCAGGGCGCCATCGGCGAGCCCCGCTCGGTGCAGGCCGACCTCGGGACGGTCCGCGACGTCGACCCCACCGACCGGCTGTTCGCCCCGGAGCTCGGCGGGGGCGCGCTGCTCGACCTCGGCGTCTATCCCGTGTCGTTCGCGCAGATGGTGCTCGGCACGCCGGACCGCGTCACGGCCGTCGCGTCCCGCGAGACCACGGGGGTCGACGCGGACGGGGCGATGCTGCTGGCGTTCCAGGACGGCCGTTTCGCGACGCTGCAGACCTCGTTCCACAGCCCCTCGCCGGGCCAGGCACGGGTCTTCGGGACGACGGGCTGGATCGACGTGCTCCCGCGCTTCCACCACCCGAGCACGATCGTGCTGCACCACGACACCGACGACCCCGGCGAGCGCATCGAGCTGCCCGCCACCGGCGCGGGGTACTTCCACGAGCTGATCGAGGTCACCGAGTGCCTGCGCGCCGGGAGGACCGAGAGCACGGTGATGCCCCTCGACGACACGCTCGCCGTCCAGGGCGTGCTCGCCGAGGCCGCCGACCAGCTGGGCCTCGTCTTCCGGGAGGACGACACCGCCGTGTGACGCGGCCCCCTACCCTGCACGCGGACGGCAGGAGGACTCATGGCCGATCGTGAGCAGGAGGCGGTGGCGGGCGCGCGCGGCACGTCGCCGCACAGCGGTCTGCGCCGCGCGACCACCGAGAGGGCGATCCTCGACTGTCTGGCGGCCGAGGACGGGCCGCTGACCCGCGCCGAGCTGTCGCGGCGCACCGCCATCTCGCCGCCCGCCATCAGCGAGGCCGTCCGCCGCCTGGAGAGCGACGAGGTGCTCGTCGCCGTCGGCCCGCGCTCCGGGGTGCCGGGTGCGGTCGCGACCCTCTACGACCTCGCGCCGGGGGCCGGCGTCGTCGTGGCGGTCGAGATCAACCGCTCGCTCGTGCGGACCGCCGTCGGCGACCTCGCGGGACGCAGCCTCGAGCGCGCCGACCACGACCCGCCCGACGACGGCCACGTCGCCCCGCGTCTCGACGAGGTCCTCTCCGCGCTCGGCGAGCGCTGGCGCGCCGACGGACGGCCGATCCGCGCGGTCGCGGTGTCGATCGCCAACCCCGTCGACCCGGCGAGCGGCCGCGTGGTCCAGCTGCGGGAGTCGGCGTTCCCGGCCGGGGTCGTCGGCGTCGAGGACGTGCGCGGCGTCGACCCGGCGATGGTCGTGCTCGACAACGACGTCAACTTCGCGGCCCTGGCGGAGCGCGACCACGGCGCCGCGGCCGACACGGCCACCTTCGCCTACCTCTACGTCGGCGAGCGGCACAGCGTCGGGCTCGGGCTGGTCGTCGACGGCGTGCTGGTCCGCGGCGCGCGGGGGCTCGCCGGCGAGATCGGCTACCTCCCGGTCGGGGAGGGCACCGGGCGGTTCCGGTTCGGGGAGGCCGTCGCCGCCCACGGGCTGGCCGCTCCGGGCCCCGTCGACGAGGCGACGCTGGAGCGGGCCGGCCGCACGCTGGGCGAGGCGGCCGTCGCCGTGTGCGCGACGATCGACCCCGCGCTGCTCGTCCTGGGCGGCCCGGTCGGCCTCATCCCCGGGCTCCGGCCGCACGTCGAGGCGACGGTGGCCGAGCTCGCGCCGCGGGAGGTGCCCGTCGTCGCCGGGGCCCTCGGGGAGAGCGCACCGCTGTGGGGCGCGCTGGCCGAGGCCCGCCGGCTCGCCTGGGAGAGCCTGGTCTCAGGACGGGGGTAGCCAGCGGGCGGCGTCCTCGACGAGCGCCCGCTGGGCGGCGTGGTCGGCCCGGGCCGCCGCGTCCGCGTCGCGGTGGGTGTCGAGCAGCACGTGGGTGGCCCCGAGCTCCCGCAGCTCGTCGAGGTCGGCACGGATCTGGTCCGGGCGGCCCTCCCCGACGAGTCGGTCGCCGTCGGCCCGGTGCTCCGTGGTCGGGTGCAGGACGACCCGCGGCGCGAGCGCGGGCGCGGGGCGGCCCTCCGCGTCGGCGGCCGCGCGCAGCGCGGGCAGCCCGGTCGCGCGCAGCCAGCCGGCGGGGACGCGCAGCGGGTGCCAGGCCTGCCCGAACCGCGCGGCGCGCCGGCGGGCGGCGGCGCCGTTGCCCCCGATCCACAGCGGCGGGTGCGGCGTGCGGTGCGGACGGGGCCGGGCGTCGACGTCGGTGAAGGCGACGTGGCGCCCGGCGAAGCTCACGACGTCGTCCGACCAGAGCGCGAGCAGGGCGCGCAGGTACTCGTCGGTGACCTCGCCGCGCCGGCGCGGGTCGAGCCCGAGCGCGGCGAACTCGGCGCCCGCCCAGCCGACCCCCACGCCGACGATCAGCCGGCCGTCGCTGAGCTGGTCGAGGCCCGCCAGGCTGCGCGCGGTCAGCAGCGGCTCGCGGTAGGGCACGACGAGCACGGTCGTGCCGAGCTCCACGCGGCGGGTGACGCCCGCGAGGTAGCCGAGGAGCGTCAGCGGTTCCCAGAACGGCCCGGGGTACGCCGCGGTGACGTCCGGGGTGGCGGCGACGTGGTCGCCGACCATGAGGAAGTCGAACCCGGCGTCCTCGACCACCGCGGCCCACGCGCGCAACGAGTCGGCGGTGGCGGCGGGGCCGAAGTTGGGGACGGTGACGCCGATCCTCACCGGCAGGCCTGCACCGGGACCTCGTCCCACGCCATCCGCACCGTCTCCCCCGAGCGCCGGGCGGCCTCGGCCGCCCAGACGATCCGGTGGCTGGTCAGGGCCTCCTCGATCCCGGTGAGGTTGCCCGACTCGTCGCCGTCGGCGACGCCCTGCAGGAACGTGCGCACGAGCTCCTCGTCGCCCTCGTGGTGCGGGGCGCGGCCGTCGCCCACGGACAGCGTCTCGACGGCCTGGTCGGGGTGGGCCCGGAAGTCGTGGAAGCGCAGGACCCCGCCGTTCGCCTCCACCGCCCCGTGGGTGCCGAACACGCGCGTCTGGCGGGGGGCCTGGTCGGAGAACGCCGTCACGGTGTGGGTCGCGGTGATGCCACTGTCGAACTCGAAGGCGACGACCTGGTGGTCGACCACGTCGTTGTCGCAGCGGTACACGCAGCGCCCGTAGGGGCCGTCGCGCAGCGCCTCGTCGAGGGCCTCGGGGGTCGGCACGTCGGTGACCGCGCCGAGCAGCTGGTGCTCCCAGTCGGGGTCGCCGAGGCAGGAACGGTACAGCCGCGGCGCGGAGTACGGGCAGGTCGGCTCGATCGCGCAGTCCAGGCAGCGGGCCGCGGCCCCCTCGGGCTGGCGGTCGGACCGGAAGTGGCTCAGCCGGCCGAAGGACGCGAGGCGGGAGGGGCGATCGCCGACGAGGTGGGTGAGCAGGTCGATGTCGTGGGAGCACTTCGCGAGCAGCAGCGACGACGCGAGGTCCTCGCGGCGCCAGGACCCGCGCACGTAGGAGTGGGCGAAGTGCCAGGCGCCGACCGGCTCGAGGTGCTGCACCGACACGAGGTCGCCGATGCGACCCGCCCGCAGGGCCGAGACCAGGGCACGGGTCGAGGGCGCGTACGGCAACGGGTGGGAGATCGTGAAGTGCACCCCGGCGCGGCGCACCGCCTCGGCCACCCGCAGGGCCGCGGGCTCGTCGGGCGCGATCGGCTTCTCGCCGAGGATGTGGATCCCGCGCTCGGCGAAGGCGATCGCCGGGCCGGCGTGGTCGTGGTCCTGGGTCGCGATGACGACGACGTCGACGAGCCGCTCGGCGCACGCGGCGAGGTCGGTCCAGTGCGCGAAGCGCGCCGCCGCGGGCACGTCGTGGGTGTCGGCGAGCCGCTCACGCCGCTCGCGGACCGGCTCGGCGATCGCGACGACCCGGCCCCCGGCACGGGCGACGTTGCGCGCGTGCAACCGCCCCCGACTCCCGGCGCCGACGATCCCGACCCGCACCGGTCCTGACCCGAGGCCCACCCGCGCTCCCCCCTCTCACCGACCCTCGTCGGCGGCCGCGCCGCTACTCTCTCCGGACCTCCCATCCTGCCCCCATCGGGGGACACGACGCTGCCGGGTGAGGGCGGCCACTTCACGAACGACACGTCCAACGAACGATCGTTCAGGGCCGCGGGCGCCACAGCGCACCCTCGAGGGCCTCCGGACTCCCCGGCGGGGCCGCGCGCAGGGCGCGGAGCTCGTCGGTGTGCTCGGCCATCGCGAGCGCCGCGGACGCGGCGTCGAACGCGTCCTCGCTCGCGACGACGTCGTCGAGCAGGTCCGGCGGGATGCGCGGGTCGTCGCCGGCGACCGCGCGCCGCGCCGGCAGCGAGCGCTTCACCACCGGGCCCGTGTGCACGCGGGGGTAGACCTCGAGCAGGGTGGCGGGCCCGGCGGCGTCGAACGGCCAGACCGCGAATCCCGCCGCGCGCAGGCGGGCGAGGTGGGGCATGCCGCGCAGCGAGCCGGTGCCCACCGCGCCCGCGCCGCCGATCTGGAACGTCGACGACGGTGTGTACCCGTCGGCGCGCAGGTCCTCCTCGGTGCGGCGGAACCGCGGGCGCGCCGGGTCGTCCGGCGGCCGCGGGGTCGCGCCGCGTCCCCAGAACGGCGGCCGGCACTCCCGCAGCCAGCGCTCACCCTCGCGCCCGACCAGCTCCCACAGCGCCGCCACGTCCGCACACCCGTGCTCGCGGGCGAACCACGCGGGCAGCGCGAACGAGAAGTCGAGCCCGGCGACCACGGGGCCCGCCGCGGCGCGCTCGCGCAGGAGGTCGGCGACGTCGTCGCGGTCCAGTCCGGCCCGGACCTCGACGAGCCGGCCGGGGACGGCCGACGCCACGCGGATACGCCGGTGGGCCGCCCGCGCGTCGCCCGACCAGTCCACCGCGATGACGTCCATCCAGCCCTCCCGCCCGAAATCCCGCACAGCCGTTCAGCGTGCCGCGGCGACCGTTCGACGCGTCGTGCCCACCGCTGGTCCCGCTCAACCGACCACCACGCTTTCCGGTGGCCCTTCGTCGCACCGATTGCCGGGCCCACGACGGCGGGGTTGAGTCCACGCGGGCCGTTCACCGCAGCTGCAGATGCGCCGAACGGTCTCCTTCGTTCATCGCTTCGCGAGGAGACCACTCATGTTCCGTCGTACTGCCGCGATCGTCTCGCTCTCGGGCGCGGGGTTGCTCGCCGCCTCCGGCCTGGCGCAGGCCGACCCCGTCGTCGTGGACGACGACGACCCGGGCACCGTCGTCGTCAACCAGGGCGACTCGGGGCTGAACCTGCTCAACGGCCTGACCGTGCCCGTCCAGGCCTGCGGGGTCGAGGCCGGCATCCCGATCCTCTCGGACGTCCTCGGGCCGGACGACGAGGCGCCGGACGCCACGTGCAGCGTGGTGGAGGACGCCGAGGACGACTGACGACCCGACGACCGGCGGCTGCGCGTGCGGTCCGGACGGCCCCGAGCCGTCCGGCCTGCCCGCGGTCGCGCCCGTCGGGGCGGCGTCAGCCGACCATGACCCGGGCGGCCGGCGACTCCGTCGCGGTGACCGCCGGGATCCGCAGCCGCACGGCCGTACCGACGCCGGGCCGGGTGTCGACGTGGACGTCGCACTGCGAGCCGAACGTCGCGTGCAGCCGGCGCGAGACCTCGGCGATGCCGCCGTGGCGCCGGTCGACCTGCGACGCGGTGCGCGTGGCGTCCGGGCCCATGCCGGCGCCGTCGTCGGAGACCGTGATGACGCAGTCGGACCCCGAGCCGGACGCGAAGACGCTGACCGACCCGCCGCCGGGCACCGGCTCGATGCCGTGGCGCACCGCGTTCTCGACCAGGGGCGCCACGACGAACGGCGGCACGAGCACGCCGCGGACCTCCGGGGCGACGGCGACCTCCGCCCGCAGGCGCTGACCGAAGCGGGCCTGCTCGAGGGTGAGGTAGCGCTCGGCGTTGTGGAGCTCGTCGCCCACGGTGGTGAGCTCGCCGCCGGAGCGGAACGAGTACCGCGTGAAGTCGGCGAACTCGGTGAGCAGCTCGCGCGCCCGTCCCGGGTCGGTGCGCACGTAGGACGCGATGGCCGTGAGCGTGTTGTGCACGAAGTGGGCCGAGAACCGCGAGCGCAGCGCCGACTCGACGTCCTCGGCGGAGGGCACGGCGACCACGTCGGCGGGCGTGGCGGCGGGCGTGGAGGCGACGCGGCGCGGGGGCGGCGCGGTGGTCCCGCCCGGCCCGTCGGCGATCTCGAGGGCGTCCAGCTCCAGGTCGGTGTCGACCACGGGCGCGGACAGGACGGGCGCCGCGACCGTGGCGGGGTGCGCGGAGCGCAGGCCCTGCCAGGTGGGCCGCTCGAGCAGCCCGGTCGCCGTCCAGCGCCGGTGCTCGACCTCGCCGACGAGGCGCGGCGCCAGCCAGTGCACCTCGCCGCCGTCGTCCTCGGGCAGGGTCGTCGCGAAGGGGCTGGCGGGGCGCTCGAGCGGCGCCAGCACGGCGTCGAGCTCGCGGCGCGCGGCCGCGGTCACGCCCGTGACCACTCGGCCCGAGTAGCTCAGCCCCGCCTCGCCGGGCACACCCACGAGCAGGGCGCCGACGGTGCCCGGTCGCCCGCGGGCGGGGATCCAGCCGCCGACGATGACGTCCTGCGAGCGCCGCACGGGCGTCTCGATCCAGCTCCGCGACCGTCGCCCGACCTGGTAGGTCGACTCGAGGCGTTTCGCCACCACGCCGTCGAGCCCGTAGCGCCGGGCGGTGCTGACGACCGCGTCGGCGGCGACACCGGTGAAGGACGGCGGGATCACGACCCTGCTCCCGGAGAGATCGAGCTCCGCGAGCAGCTCGCGACGCTGGCGGTAGGGCAACCGGCGCGTCGAGGTGCCGGCCACCTCGAGCACGTCGAACACGTAGAAGGACACCGGGACCTGCGCCTGCAGGATCTCCGACGGGTGGGCCACGCGGTGGCGGCGGCGCAGCTTGCCCGCGCTCGGGCGCCCGACCCCGTCGAGCGCGACCACGACGCCGTCGAGGACGAGGCCCGCGGTGCTGGTCCACGGGGCCTGGACCCCGAGCTCGGGGAAGTGCGACGTGACGTCGCGGCCGGCGTCGGTGACGAGCCGCAGCCCGGCCGTGCCGGTCGAGGCGAGGCAGCGCAGCCCGTCCCAGACGAACTCGAACGCCCAGCCCGCGCCGCGCGGGATGTCGCCCGCGCTCGCGACCATGGGCCGTCCCGGCGGGGTGTCGGTGCTCGCGCCCGCGGCGTCGGCGAGCCCCGTGGCGAGGGTCGCCACATCGGTCATCGGCGCCACCTCCCCGACACGTCCGAGCACCGCGCCGACCCGTGATCGCCGGCTCGGTCCACGGTAGTCGGGTGGTGCGACGGTGACACCGTCGTCGCGGACGCGGCGCGCGCGGACTGCGACCGGGGACCACCGAGACGCGACGAACGGTGGAACGACCGGTGGCGACCGGGGGAGGACCCGCTAGGTCGCCACCAGACCGACCGCGACGACCGTCGACGGCCGTGCCGGCACGGGCCCCGTGGGCTCGATCGACACGGCCCACCCGCGGGGTCCGGGGTCGCCCGGCGTGCCCGGGCTGCCCGGACCCGGCACACCGCTCGCCGCGGCGACGGGGCGTGTCATGCCATCGTCGGGGTCCATGACGGCCACCGCCTCCGGCGCGTTGCCGGGCAGCCCGGTCGCCCACACGACGTAGTCGCGCGCGGTGCCCGTGGGCGGGAGGTCCACGGCGACCAGCCGGATCGGCGCCGACGCGTCGCCGGGGTCGACGACGACCGCGGCCGGGGTCCCCGCCTCGGAGCGCAGCACGGTCGTGCTGGCCCCGGGGTCGCGGGAGCGGGCGTCGTCCACGACACGGTCGGCCTGGTCCGCGAGCACCGTGGACGGGTCGTCCGACGGCGGCGACTGCGTCGGCAGGACGCCCTGGGCGACGATCAGCCCGACGCCGAGGACGACCGCGGCGACGAGCCCGCCGACGGCCGTCAAAAGGCGCCGGCGGGGGCGCGGGGCCTTCTCCGGCGGCGCGGGCGCGGGCGCGCCGGTCGGCGGAGGCGCAGGGACCGACCGCCGCGGCGCGGGCCCGGGCTCGGCGCGGGCGGCGTCGACGATCCGCTGCCGCAGGTCGGCCGGCGGGTCGAGCGGCGGCACCGCGCCGCCGAGAGCGGCCACGACGTCGAGGGCCTCGTCGTGGGCGCGGCGGCAGACCGCGCAGGTCGGCAGGTGGGCCGTCAGCGCGCGGTCCTCGTCGGGCTCGAGGGCGGAGAAGGCGTGACCGACGGCGTCGTCACGCAGCGCACAGCCGCTCACGCGAAGTCACCGAGCGCGTCGGCCGCGGAGGCGCCCAGCACGGGTCCGAGCAGGACGCGCAGGCGCGCCACGCCCGCGAACATCCGCGACTTGACGGTGCCGATGGGCACCCCGGTCAGGCTCGCGACCTCGCGCTGCGAGTAGCCGCCGTAGTAGGCGAGACCGAGCGCGGTGCGCTGCTCGGTCGGCAGGCGCTTCAGGGCCGCCCGCACCTGCTCGCCGATCACCGACCCGACCGCCTGGCGCGCCGCCGACGGTCCCCCCGCCGGCACGCCCTCGTCCGGCTCGCCGGTGGTGGGGTGGTGCCGGCGCCGGGTGGCCTCGCGGCGCACCGCGTCGACCGACTTGTGGTGCACGAGCGTCATGAGCCAGCTCGCGACCGTGCCGCGGCCCGGGTCGAAGCGGCCGGGATCGCGCCAGAGCGCGAGGAAGACCTCCTGCACGACGTCCTCGGCGAGGCCCTCGTCGCCGCAGATCCGCCGCGCGAGCGAGTAGGCGGGCCGTCCGTAGCGCTGGTAGAGCGCGTCGAGGGCCGCCTTCTCCCGCCCGTCGAGCCGCCGGACCAGCGCGGCGTCGGCCGCCGCCACCCCGCCCTCGGGGACGACCTCGGGAACGACCTCGGAGACGACCTCCGTGCCGGCCTGCGCGTCCGCACGGACGGGTGTCAGGGGCAGAGCCACCTCGACCACCACGGCCACCTCCTCGTCGGGTTCCTGGGCACCGTTCGCCCAGGGGTCGCCGACGGTTCGGCCGTTCGGAGTGAATCATCCGGGCCCGTGGCCGGACGGGCTCGTCGCCAGCTCGGCCAGGAGATCGTCCCGCGCCTGCTCCAGGGCCCACAGCCGGCGCCCGCGCGCCGGGACGCGGTCGTCGGCGAGCAGGAACGCGATCTCGCCCTCCACCGCGGCGAGCCGCTCGCGCGCCGCCGCCCGGGCCACCACCCGCTCCGCCTCCCGCGCGACCTCTCGTGCCGCCGCGCCGATCCCCAGCGCCTGCTGCCCCTGCTCGAGCCACCGTCGGAGTCCCATGGGCTCCTCCTCATCTCGTGGTGGCCACGACTAAACCGGTTCAAAGCACGATCCCGCAAGACCTTGCGCGATGTCGATCGACGTGCCGTTGAACCGGTTCATCCCGCCGTCGTCTGCTGGTCTCCTCCCGGGTCCGGGAGAATCGAGCCGTGCAGACCGACGGGCGCCGGGGCGGGCGGGTCACGCTCGCGACCGTCGCCGACGCGCTCGGCGTCTCCCGGGCGACGGTCTCCAACGCCTACAACCACCCGGAACGTCTCAGCGCGGCCCTCCGGGACCGGGTGCTGACGACCGCCCGTGAGCTGGGCTACGCGGGCCCCCACCCCCTCGCGGCGACGCTCTCGCGGGGACGGGTCAACGCCCTCGGCCTCGTCTACGACGACCCGATGTCGTTCGCCTTCCGCGACCCGGCCGCCGTGCTGTTCCTGCAGGGTGTCAGCGAGGTGTGCGAGCACGAGGACCTCGCGCTCGTGCTGATCAGCGGGGGCCCCGAGGGCGCGGTCGCGCGTGTCGCGCTCGTCGACGCCGTGATCTGCTACTGCGACGTGCCAATTGAGGGCAAGCTCGCCGCGATCGTCGACCGCGGCCTGCCGTTCGTCGTCGTCGACGGGCCCCGCCTCCCGAGCGCCGGCCACGTCGGCATCGACGACCGCCGCGGCGCCGCCACGGCGGCGCGCCACCTGCTCGACCTCGGCCACACCCGCCTCGGGGTCCTCGCCATGCCGCTGGTGGACGACGGGTGGGAGGGCACGGTCGACGAGGACCGCCAGGACCGCGCCCGCTACCGCGCCTCGCGCGAGCGGCTGATCGGCTACCGCGAGGCGGTCGAGGCCGCGGGGCACCGCTGGTCGGCGGTGCCGGTGGAGGAACGCGTCCCCTACGGCCGTGACGCGGGCCGGCGCGCGGCGGCCGCCCTGCTCGCCCGCCGTCCCCGCCCGACCGCCCTGCTCGCGATGAGCGACGAGCTCGCCCTGGGCGCGATGGCCGCGGCCGCCGACGCCGGGCTCGCGGTGCCCGGCGACGTGTCGATCGTGGGGTTCGACGACATCCCGGCGGCCGCCGACGCGCACCCGGCGCTGACGACCGTGCGCCAGCCCCACCGCGAGAAGGGACGCCTCGCCGCCGAGCTGCTGCTGCGCCCGTCCACCACCGCCGACGAGCACCGCCTGCCGGTCGAACTGGTGGTCCGCGCGTCGAGCGGACCCCCGCCCTGGCGGTGACGGCCCCCTCCGAACGGAGGGCCCCGGGACCGTCCGCGCAGACACCGTGTGGGGCCCCGCGCGCGGATAGGCTGCGGCGAAGCACGTCTCGCGGAAGGGTTTCCATGGCTGGTCAGTGGTTCGAGTCCGTCGCCGAGGCGCAGCGGCGCGCCAAGAAGAGCCTGCCGAAGTCGGTCTACGGCGCCTTGGTCGCCGGCAGCGAGGCGGGCGCGACGCTCGAGGACAACATCAACGCCTTCCGCGAGCTGCAGTTCCTGCCGCACGTGTGCGACCTGCCGTTCGAGAAGGACCTGACCACCACGGTCATGGGCCAGGAGATCTCGATGCCGGTGATCGTCTCCCCCACCGGGGTGCAGGCGGTCAACCCGGAGGGCGAGGTCGCGGTCGCCCGCGCGGCGAAGAACGCCGGCACGGCGATGGGCCTGTCGTCGTTCGCCAGCCGCTCGGTCGAGGACGTCGTCGAGGCCAACGACAAGACGTTCTTCCAGATGTACTGGGTGGGCGACCGCGAGACCCTGGCCGCCCGCGCCGAGCGCGCGAAGAAGGCCGGCGCCAAGGGCCTCATCGTCACCCTCGACTGGTCGTTCTCCCACGGCCGCGACTGGGGCAGCCCGTCCATCCCCGAGAAGATGGACTGGAAGACGATCCTCAAGTACATCCCCGAGGGCGCCACCCGCCCGAAGTGGGGCCTCGCGTTCCTGCGCTCCGGGAAGATCCCCGACCTCACGGTCCCGAACATCCCGACCCAGGGCGAGCAGCCGCCGACGTTCTTCGGCGCCTACGGGCAGTGGATGTTCACCCCGCCGCCCACCTGGGCCGACGTCGCGTGGCTGCGCGAGCAGTGGGGCTCGGACCTCCCGTTCTCGGTCAAGGGCATCACCCGCATCGACGACGCCAAGCGCGCCGTCGACGCCGGCGCCACGGCGATCCAGGTGTCCAACCACGGCGGCAACAACCTCGACTCCACGCCGGCGCCGATCCGGGTGCTGCCCGGGATCGTCGAGGCGGTCGGGCGCGACGTCGAGGTCATCCTCGACGGCGGCATCCGCCGCGGCAGCGACGTCGTCAAGGCGCTCGCGCTGGGCGCGAAGGCGGTCGCGATCGGCCGCGCGTACCTGTGGGGCCTCGCCGCCGCGGGCCAGCCGGGCGTCGAGAACGTCTTCGAGATCCTGCGCGGC
This sequence comes from Actinomycetospora aeridis, assembly GCF_037400275.1. Lineage (NCBI taxonomy): Bacteria > Bacillati > Actinomycetota > Actinomycetes > Pseudonocardiales > Pseudonocardiaceae > Actinomycetospora > Actinomycetospora aeridis. Next base: position 646,126 of record NZ_JBBEGL010000002.1, read on the forward strand.
GGGATCGGCTCGGGCCTCATGGGCCTGGGCAAGTCCTCGGTGCACGAGCTGGTCCCCGAGGACCTGATCATCCCGCCGAACTTCACCCGGCAGGCCGTGAACTGACCCCGTCACGACAAAGACCCCCTGCCGGGAAGCCCGGTAGGGGGTCTTTCGTCTTTCGGGGTCTGGGGGCGGAGCCCCCAGGGTGCGGTAGCGGTGGGATTCGAACCCACGGTGGGCAGAACCCACACGCGCTTTCGAGGCGCGCTCCTTTGGCCGCTCGGACACGCTACCGCCGACAAGGCTACGGGACGCTCTCCCGACGATCTCTACCGGGCCAGAAGTCGAGCAGCAGCGCCGCGCACTCCGCCTCCCGGACCCCGCCGACGACCTCCGGGCGGTGGTTGAGCCGCCGGTCGCGCACGACGTCCCAGAGGGAGCCCACGGCCCCGGTGCGCGGCTCCCAGGCGCCGAAGACGATCCGGTCGACCCGCGCGAGGACGGCCGCGCCGGCGCACATCGTGCAGGGCTCGAGGGTCACGACGAGGGTGCAGCCGGCCAGTCGCCAGCCGTCGCCGTGCTCCCGGGCCGCCTGCCGGATCGCCAGGATCTCGGCGTGCGCGGTGGGGTCGCCGGTGGCCTCGCGGGCGTTGGCGGCCGCGGCGAGCTCGCGCCCGTCGGCGTCGATCACCACCGCGCCGACGGGGACGTCGTCACCCGAGGTCCGGGCGACCTCGAGCGCCCGGCCCATCCACCGGTCGTGACTACGGAGCAGCGGTCTCCACGACCTTCGCCAGCTCGTCGGCGAACCCGCAGCGGCGAGCGATCGCCGTCAGCTGCTCGTCCGGGTAGAGATCGATCTCCTCGACCAGGACCGCCAGCTCGTCGGAGGGCACGCCGAGGTCGGCGAGCATGCCGAGGTCGCCCTCGGGCCACGGGTCGTCGTCGGCCTCGTCCTCGTCGGGGACCTCGAGGCGCAGCAGGTCGAGCACGTCGGCGGCGACGTCGTAGTCGAGGGCGGCGACGGCGTCGGAGAGCAGCAGGGCCACGCCGCCGGGCGTCGGGCGCACGAGCACGAAGAACTCGTCGTCGACGTCGAGCAGGCCCAGCACCGCACCGGTCGAGCGCAGGGCCCGCAGGGCGCTGATGGCCGCGTCGAGGTCGGCCAGGCTCCCCCGGTCCATCGCGACCGCGCGCCAGCGTCCTTCCTCGCGCGTCACGGCCACCGCCCACCCGTCGAGGGGTGCGACGGTTCCCGCGCCGCCGCGTGTCGCGGTGGAGCCTCCAGGGCCCTGGCCTGCCATACCTCTACGGTAGGGGCGGGTGTGTCTGCGTGGAAGTCCGACGAGGTCACGGACGCCGGACGGTCGTCGTCACACTGCGTCCGGGCGTCCGGACGGTCACCGAGGGGTGAACGCAGGGGTCGGCGCACGCCGCGACCACACGACAGGGGTGCCAGGATCGGACGGGTGAGTGCTCCGGAGCGGCGAGCGGGTGGTCGCCGCGCGGCACACCGTGCCCCCGAACGGGCGCTGCTGGCCGAGGCCCGCGCCCTGCAGCCGCGCACGCTCGCCCTGCGCCGCGTGCTGCACCGCAACCCCGAGGTCGGACTGACGCTGCCGGTGACCCAGGCGGCCGTGCTCTCCGCGCTGCGGGAGCTGCCGCTCGAGATCACGACCGGTCACGGGCTCAGCTCGGTGACCGCGGTCCTGCGCGGCGCGCACGCGGGACCGACCGTGCTCGTCCGCGCCGACATGGACGCGCTGCCGATGGACGAGGACTCGGGGGTGCCGTTCGCCTCCGAGGTCGAGGGCGCCATGCACGCCTGCGGGCACGACCTCCACACCGCGATGCTCGCCTCGGCCGCCCGGCTGCTCTGCGACCGGCGCGAGCGGCTGGCCGGCACCGTGGTCTTCATGTTCCAGCCCGGCGAGGAGAGCGCCCACGGAGCGCGCACGATGCTCGACGAGGGGCTCCTGTCGGCCGAGGGCCCGGGCGGCGTCCCGGAGTCGGCGATGGCCCTGCACGTCACGTCCCGCCTCGCCGCCGGCACACTGCAGACCCGCCCCGACTCGATCATGGCGTCGTCGGACGACCTGCACGTCCGCGTCACCGGCCGGGGCGGGCACGCGTCCGCGCCGCACGACGCGCTCGACCCCGTGCCCGCGGCGGCCGCGATGGTCGGCGCGCTGCACACGATGATCACGCGGCGGATCAGCGCGTTCGACCCGGCCGTGCTCACCGTCTCCCACATCAGCGCCGGCACCACCACCAACGTCATCCCCGAGACCGCCCTGCTCGAGGGCACCGTGCGCACGCTGTCCGAGGAGACCCGCGGCCGCGTGCTGGAGGAGATCGGGCAGGTGTGCACGGGCGTCGCCACCGCCTACGGCTGCACCTGCGAGGTCGACATCGAGGCCGGCTACCCGGTCACCGTCAACGACCCCGACGTGGCCGACCGGGTCGCCGACGTCGGGCGTTCGGTGCTGGGCTCGCGCTTCGTCGAGCCGATGCCCGACCCGATCATGGGTTCGGAGGACTTCTCCTACGTCCTCGGGCGCGTGCCGGGGGCGCTCGCCTTCCTCGGCGCCTGCCCCACCGACGTCGACCCGGCCGAGGCGCCGCCCAACCACTCCAACCGCGTCGTGTTCGACGAGGACGCGATGGTCGCCGGGGTCGCCCTGTACTCGGGGTACGTCCTGGACACGCTGCGGCCACGCTGACCTGCGTCCGGGACCCCGTTCGGGCGTATGGCCCTCACTCTCGCGGGTCGTCCTATCGTCGGCCGCGTGGAATCCGCAGGTGCCACCCTCGCCGCCGCCCAGGGCCGTCCGGTGTGCGTCATCGGGCTCGGCCTCATCGGGGGCTCGCTGCTCCGGGCCGCCACCGACGCCGGCCGTGACGCCTGGGGCGCGTCCGCGTCGACGACGACCGCCGAGAAGGCCGCGGCCGACGGCTACGACGTCGCCGGCTCGGTCGACGAGGCGCTCGCCCGCGCCGCCACGGAGGACGCCCTCGTGGTGCTTGCCGTGCCGCTGACGGCCCTCGACGACGTGCTCGCGGTCGTGGCCCGCGAGGCGCCCGGGTGCCGGCTCACCGACGTCACCAGCGTCAAGGGCCCCGTCGCCGAGGCCGTGGCCCGCCGCGCCCCGGCGACGCGGTTCGTCGGCGGGCACCCGATGACCGGCACCGAGTTCTCCGGCTGGGACGCGGGCTCGCTGCAGCTGTTCCACGAGAAGGTGTGGGTCGTCGCCACCGAGGACGACGCCGACCTCGAGGTCTGGGTCGACGTGGCCGCGCTCGCCCTGGCCTGCGGCTCGGTGGTCGTCCCGGCCGCGGTCGACGAGCACGACCTCGCCGTCGCCCGCATCTCCCACCTGCCGCACCTGTTCGCCGCCGTGCTCGCCGCCGTCGGCGCCGACGGGGGCGAGCTGGCCCTGGCCCTGGCCGCCGGGTCGTTCACCGACGGCACCCGGGTCGCGGGCACCCGCCCCGAGCTGACCGCGGCGATGACCGAGGGCAACCGCTCGGCCCTGCTGGCCTCGCTCGACGACGCCCTCGGCCGCCTGGGCGCGGCGCGCGGGTCGCTGGCCTCCACGGGCGGGCTCCTCGCGACCCTGCGCGCGGGCCACGACGGGCGCACCGCGCTCGACGGGGCGCGGACCGCCCGCCGCGAGGAGCGGATCGACCTCGAGGGCACGCCGGCGGAGTTCCTGGAGTCGATGCGCGAGCTCGGCCGCACCGGCGGGCGGATCATCGGCTGGACCGCCGAGGCCCTCGACGCCGCCGACGAGGCCCTGGGCGTCCTGGAGGGCTAGCGGTGTCAGCGGTGGGCCACCGCAGACACTGGGCGTCAGAATCGCCGCACGCTCGCCGGCGCGACACGCCGTGCTGGGCGTGCCGGGTCGCCGGGGAGCCGCCTGCCGCACGGGCGAGCTGAGACGGTCTCAGCGAAGTCGCCCCACGGCGTCGACCGACTCCGGTACATTCGAACACATGTTCGAAGGATTCGTCGACGAGAGCGCCCCGGCCGGTGCGGTCGGGGTCGTCCCGGGTCCTGAGCTGGCCGATCACCTGCTCGCCGCCGAGCTCCTCGCCCCGGCTCCCGACCCGGCCGACCACTCCCCGGACGGTGAGGACGCCTGGCAGAGGGCCACGGGCGAGGGGCTCGACCGGGTCGCGGGCTGGGCGCGGATGACGGCGTGGTCCCAGGCGCAGGAGATGCTCGCCGTCGAGGCGATGGTGTCCCGGGCCGTCCGGCGCGCCGAACAGCGACCGTCGGGCACGCCGCTCGACGACCATGTCGGGAGCGTCGCGGCCGAGGTCGACTCGCTGGTCGCCGAGCTCGCGCTCGCCTGGCAGGTGGCCCAGCGCACCGCGGCCCGCCGGGTGGACGAGGCCGTGAGCCTGGTGGGCGGCCTGCCGCTGCTCGTCGAGGCGATGCTCGACGGACGGCTGTCGCTGGCCCACGTCCGCTCGGTCGGCGGGGTCCTGCTCGACCTCGACCCCGCGCTGCGCGAGCGCCTCTCACGCGAGCTCCTGGAGGGCACCGCCGCCGGCCGGCCGATCGCCCGCACCCCGGCCCAGCTCGCCGGCACGGCCCGACGGGCCGCGGTGCGTCACGACCCCGGGAGTGCCCGGCGGCGCGAGCGCGCCGCGGCCCGCGAGCGCGGTGTGCACCTCGGGGCCGAGGACCACGGCATGGCCACCGTGACGGCCTACCTCCCCGCCGCCGAGGCACTGCTGCTCTACCGGACGATCGACGCCCACGCCCGGCGTCTGTGCCCGGCCGATCCCGGCGATCCGTCGGACGGTGACGACGGTGAGCGCTCCCCCGGCGCCCGACGCGCCGATGCTGTGGTCGACCTCGTGGCCCTCGGCGCGCTCGCCGCCGCCGGCGCACACCCCGAGCCGGACCCCACGTCCTCGCGAGGCGACGACGCGGTGCCCGGGCCGGACCCCACGCCCGCGCGAGGCGACGGCGCGGTTCCCGAGCCGCGGGAGCCTGCCGACGAGGCGGGCCCCGACGGGACGGCCCGCGGGCGCCGCTCCCGGACGACGGATCGGCGGGCCCCGGCGCGCCTGCCGCGCAACGTCCAGGTCCGGGTCGTGGTCCGGGCCGACACGCTCCTCGGTCTCGACGAGCAGCCGGCGGAGCTGGTCGGCTACGGCCCCATCACCGCGGACGCGGCCCGCACCCTCGCGGCCGACGCCGACGCGACGTGGCGCCGCATCCTCACCGACCCGCTGTCGGGCACGGTGCTCGACGTCGGCCACCGGCGGTACCGACCACCGGAGGCGATGGCGGAGCACGTCCGCAACCGCGACCTCACCTGCACGTTCCCGGGCTGCCGCGTGCCGGCGCAGGCGTGCGACCTCGACCACCTCGTGCCCTTCGACCCCCACGATCCCGCGGGACGCACCGCCGCCGACAACCTCGATCCCGACTGCCGCCACCACCACCGGATCAAGCACCTCCCGGGCTGGTTCGTGGCGCGCGGCCCGGAGGGGTCGGTGCTCTGGACGACGCCCTCCGGGCGCCGGTACCGCACGGTGCGACCGGTCCTCCTGCCCGCGACCCCGGAGACCGGGCCGCCACCGGACTCGCCACCGGAGTCGGCACGGTCGGGGTCGCCACCGTCGGGCGCGGCTCCCGAGTCCGAGCCCCGGTCCGAGACCGGCGAACGACCCGGCGCCGAGCGCTCCGGTGCGTGCTGCCCCACGCCGGCTCCGATCGACGACGAGGTCCGGTGGCTGCTGGAGGAGCAGCTCCGCCGACCGGCTCCGAGCCCCCCGACGCGTGGACACGACGATGAGCCGGCGTTCTGACCCCGGCGGCTCCGCCCGGCGCCGGCTCGCGCACGCCGGCGCGGTGCGCGCCTCAGAAGAGGGTGTCGTGCTGGGGCGCCCGCTCGCGGCGGGCGTGCCGCGGCCGACGGGAGGGCGCCGGGGTCTGGGGCGCGGCCTGGGCCGGGACCGGCGACTGGACCGGCGTGCGGGTCAGGGTGGGCCGGGGCGGGCCCGCGGCGAGGGTCGGGTCGACGCGCACCCAGTCGCCGCCGGAGTCGCCCGAGCGGTACGGCGTGCCGCGGCGCTTCGCGATCACCCCGGACAGGCGCTGGGCGACCACCCCGGAGAGGAGCGCGGGACCGTCGTCGTAGGCAGGGGAGATCTGGATGCGGGTGGCACGCGAGAGGTCGAGCCGCGAGAGCACGGCCCGCCGCTCCTCGAGGGGCCGGGGGTCGAGCGGCACGCCGTAGAGACGCACGACGTCGTAGACCATGAACACCGCGGGGCGTTCCCGGGCCAGCGCGCGGGCCCGGCCGGCGTCCTCGGTGTGCAGGCGCTCGCCCAGGGCGTCGCCGGAGGGGCTGCCACCGTCGATCATCACGGCCTCGCCGTCGAGCAGGCCGTCGGCGACGGCGTCGACGAGGCCGGCGAACTCGGGGAACCGCGCGGTGACGTCCTCGCCCTCGGCGGTGCGCAGGGTCAGCTCGCCCTGGTCGACATCGGCGAGCAGGCGGACGCCCGCCCAGTCGACCTCGTAGCTCCAGCCGTCGTCGACCGGCAGGTCGCCGGGAACGGGGAGCATCGGACGCACCCGGCCATCGTGCCTCCGCACACCGACAATCCCGGGGACCGGGGTCGGCGCGTCATTGACTGGGACGAATGGTGCCGGTGGGGCATGCTGGTGCCGACGCGCGGTGACCGTCCGCCCACCGCGCCGACCGACGAGAGGGGCCGATGATGCGCGCGATCTGGAACGGCGCGGTGTCGTTCGGACTCGTGAACGTGCCGGTGCGGCTGTACGCCGCCACCACGAACCACGACATCCGCTTCCACCAGGTCCACGAGCGCGACGGTGGCCGCATTCGCCAGAAGCGCACCTGCTCGGTCTGCGGCGAGGAGGTGCAGTACTCCGAGATCGCCAAGGGCTACGAGACCGACGACGGCCAGCTGATCATGCTGGACGACGACGACCTCGCGACGCTGCCGGTCGCGTCCGGGCACGAGATCGATGTGGTGCAGTTCGTGCCGTCCGAGCAGATCGACGCCCTGCTGCTCGACAAGAGCTACTACCTCGAGCCGGAGAGCAAGGCGGTCAAGCCCTACGCGCTGCTGCGCGAGGCGCTGCGCGAGACCGACCGCATGGCCGTGGTCAAGGTGGCGCTGCGCCAGCGGGAGACCCTGGCGCTGCTGCGGGTCCGCGACGAGGCGATCGTGCTGCAGACGATGCTGTGGCCCGACGAGGTCCGCGAGCCGGAGTTCGAGACCCTGCGCACCGAGGTCGACCTGCGGCCGCAGGAGATGCAGATGGCCTCGTCGCTGGTCGAGAGCCTCTCGGGCGAGTTCGACTCGAGCCAGTTCGAGGACGACTACCGCCAGGCCGTCTCCGACCTCATCGACTACAAGCGCGAGCACGGCGGCGGGCGCCCGACCCCCGAGGCCGCCCCCGCCGACGAGGGCGACGACATGACCGACCTGCTCACCGCCCTGCGGCGCAGCGTCGAGGCGGCCGGCGGCAAGGCTCCGGCCGAGGAGCCCGCGAAGGCCTCGAGCCCGGAATCCGGGTCGGAGTCCGGGGAACAGGCCGCCGCCGAGGAGAAGCCCAAGCGCTCCCGCTCGCGCACGAAGAAGACCGAGGAGACCACGGGGACGACCGAGGAGGCCGCCGAGGAGGCCCCGAAGAAGTCGACACGGTCCAAGAGCTCGACCAAGAAGAAGTCCGACGACGACGAGACCGAGACGGCCTCGACCTCGAAGAGCCGCCGCAGCAAGTCGGCCTGACCGCGGGCGGGAGGCTCAGCCGGCGGCAGCCTGGTCGGGGACGTCGTAGCCCTGGTCCTCGATCACGTCGACCAGCGCGCGCACGGTGACGGCGTCGTCGTGCTCGACGTGCACGCTGCGGGCGTCGACGTCGACCTCGACGGCCTGCACACCGTCGAGCGGCCCGACCGCGCCCTCGATCGCCGACTTGCAGTGCCCGCAGTGGATCTCCGGGACCGACAGGGTGGTGCTGGCCATGGCGCGGCCTCCGTTTCGTCGCGGCGGGGTCGGGGGAGCCCCCGGCGTCAAGCGACACCGTCCTCCTGCGAGGACGCGTGCATACCCCCCGAGGGTACCGATGACGCGAGGGAGCGCCGCACGATCATGGCCGAGAACAACCAGCTGCAGGGCAAGACCGTCATGTTCCTCTGCGCCAAGGAAGGCACCGAGCAGGTCGAGCTCACCGAGCCGTGGAAGGCGGTCGAGCAGGCCGGCGGCACCCCGGTGCTGGTGTCGGAGACGCCGGGCTCGATCCAGGCCTTCAACCACCTCGACAAGGGCGACCGCTTCGACGTCGACGCGGTCATCACCCAGGTCAAGATCGAGAACTACGACGCCCTGGTCCTGCCGGGCGGCGTCGCGAACCCCGACCTGCTGCGCACGATCCCGGACGTCGTCCAGGTGGTCGGGCAGTTCGTCGCCAACCGCAAGCCGGTCGCCGCGATCTGCCACGCACCGTGGACGCTGATCGAGGCCGACGTCGTGCGGGGCCGCCGCCTGACCTCGTTCCCGAGCCTCGCGACCGACCTGCGCAACGCCGGCGCGGAGTGGGTCGACGAGGAGGTCGTCGTGGACCAGGGGCTGATCACCAGCCGCAACCCCGACGACCTGCCGGCGTTCTGTCGGACGCTGGTCGAGGAGTTCGCGAACGCGCCGACCCCGGCCCACGCGCTCTCGGCCGACCAGGCCTGACGCCCGCGGGAGGGCCCGCGACGCCGGCCGGCAACCGGGCGAATCACGCTCGGCCGGTCGGCGTCATCGCGCGGGCATCACGGGGGCACGGACATACTCCCGGCCCATGCGCAGACGCACCGCCCGCACCGCGGCCGCCCTCGGCCTGATCGCGGGCCTCGCGCTCGCCGGATGCGGCACCGCACCGCAGACCCCGCCGCCGGCCCCCGCGACACCCCCCACCACCACGACCGGCTTCCTCCCGCCCGGCGTCCCCACCGAGGGCACGCGCCCGCCGACGGACCAGCTGCCCCTGGCCGCCGAGCCGCAGGGCGCGCCGGAGCCCACGGCCACCCCGCCCGGCCGGCAGGTCCAGGTCGGCTCCGCGCCCGAGGGCGTGGTCGTCGACCCGGTGACGCGCACGGTGGCGGTGGCCAAGCGCAACCCGAACGAGCTGGTCCTGCTCGACGCCGACACCGGCGCCGTCCGCACCCGCACCCCGCTGCCCGGCTTCGTGCGCCACCTCCAGCTCGCCGCTCCGGGCGGCCCGGTGCTGGTGCCGGTCGAGAGCGCCAACGCGGTGGTCCGGGTCGCGCTCCCGGGCGGGCAGGCCGACCCGCCGCTGGTCGTCGGGACCGTGCCCCACGACGTCACCCAGGCCCCGAACGGCACCGTGATCGCGGCCGACGAGCTCGGCGGCACGGTCTCCGCCGTGCGCGGCGACCAGGTCGTCAAGGTCTTCACCGACGCCGTGCAGCCCGCGGGGGTGGCGCCCGTCGGCGACACCGTGGGCATGGTCGACGTCCGCAAGAACACGCTGACCACCTACGACGTCGCCGGGCTGCGCATCGTCGGCGAGGTCCCGTCGGGCGCAGGCCCGACCCACCTCGTCGCCGACCGCCACGGCCGCATGATCGCGACCGACACGCGGGGCGACGCGGTGATCGTCTTCGAGCCGACCTCCGGCCCGAACGGCGGCCCACGCGAGGTGGCCCGCGTCGCCCAGCCCGGCGGGCCGTACGGCATCACCTACGACCCGGTCCGCGACCGGCTCTGGGTCGCGTCCTCGGGCACCAACGAGGTGATCGGCTACGACATGACCGCCCCGCAGCCGCGCGAGGTGGCCCGGGTCGCCACCGTGCAGAACCCCTACACCGTCGGTGTCGACCCGCAGACCGGCCGGCTCTACGTCGCCGGCGTCTCCACCGGCGTCGTCCAGATCGTCGACCCGCCGGCCTGAGGTCCGGGGAGTCCCCGGGACCCGATCACCCGCCGGTGATCAGGTCCTGGGGGATCTCCTCGTCCTCGCGGATCGCGTCGAAGTACTGACCGGACTTCTGGCGGTTCCACACGACGCCGCCGGAGACGCTGGTCGACAGGTCGATCGGCACCGTCGAGGTGACCCCGCTGCCGCCGGAGAGCGAGCGCATCGCGAACCCGAGGCTCGCGAGGTTCCAGACGTGGGTGCTGTCGTCGACCGTCAGCGTGGCGATCGCGGAGTTCGCGAACGGCACGATGCGGAACGGGTTGAGCAGCACCGTCGGGCTCGACGCCTCCGAGATCAGCGCGGAGAGGAACTTGCGCTGGTTCTGGATGCGCTGCAGGTCGGCGTTGGGGAACGCGCGGGTCCGGACGAAGCCCAGGGCGTTCGGGCCGTCGAGGTCCTGGCAGCCGGCCGGCAGGTCGATGCCCGCCTTGGGGTCGTCGATCGCCTCGTCGAGGCACATGTTGACGCCGCCGATCGCGTCGACCATGCCCGCGAAGCCCTCGAAGCCGATCTCCGCGTAGTGGTCGATCTCGATGTCGGCGTTCTGCTCGACGGTCTGGACCAGCAGCTTCGGCCCGCCGATCCCGTACGCCGAGTTCAGCCGCCCGCGGCCGTGGCCCGGGATCGACAGGATCGAGTCGCGCGGCAGGCTGGTCAGCGACGTCTGGCCGCCGAAGCCGCCGACGTGCACGAGCATCATCGTGTCGGTGCGGCTGCCGTCGACCTCGCCGGTGGAGAGCTGCTGGGCGGCGGTGTCGTCGAGACCGGCGCGGCTGTCCGAGCCGATGATCAGCCAATTGGTGCCGGAGCTCGCCGAGCCCTCGTACTCGGGCAGGGCGTCGATCCTGGTCATCTGCGTGTCGAGGTAGATCCCGAACCCGACGAACAGCAGGACGATGACCGCCAGGATCGCGCCGATGCGCTTCGGCCAGCTCCAGTGGGCGAAACGGCCCCCGCGTCGGCTGCCGCCGCGTCCGCCGCCACCACCACTGCCGCTCCGCGACCATGCCGGGCGTTCGGGCAGGCGCTCGCGCCACGACGGTCGGTCCTGGTCGCGGGCCGCGCGGGCGACCTCGGGGTCGTAGCCGACCTGCGGGTCGCGGTTCCAGTCGGGCCCGCCGACGCGGGTGGGCTGCTGACGCGGGCCACCGGGAGGGGCGGCCGCGGCGCCCCCGGCGCCGGCACCGTTGCCCCCACGACCGCGGCCACCGGTCCGGGAGCCGCGGCCCGGCATCTGGAAGCCGCCGGGACGGGGCGGGCCCTGGGGTGGGCCTGCCGGCGGGGGACCGGGCGGTCGCCCCGCGGGGCGTCCGGGAGGGGGCCCGGGAGGGGGTCCGCCCGGACCCGATGGGGGTCGCCCCCGGCCGGGGGGTCCGCCGGGTCGGTTCATCGCCGTTCACCTCGCGCCTCGCGTCGACGGGGCGCCGGTGGCGCCCGGGCGGCTCTCGGTAGCGGCCGCGGGGCCGTCGTGATCGAAGAGGATACGCAGGCCACGGGCCCGTCCAGCGCCCCCCGCTGTCCGAGATGGCGCCGGGACGACTTCGCGACCGACTCCGCGGAGCCGAGCCGGACCCGGGCGCGGGTCACACGTTCAGCCGAACGCCACCTCAGGGGCGGGGTCGATCACGACGCCGCGGGGCTCACTCGTCGCCGCGGGCGGTGCGGTCGATGACCGCGAGGATCAGCTCGGTGACGGTCGGCGTGAGCTCGCCGAGCCGGTCCCCCCGGCCGTCCTCCACGGCGTCGAGGACGAGCTCGTTGATGCCGCCGACGAGCGCGACGGCGGTGGGCCGCGGCAGCCCGCGCACCCCGGCGAGCTCGGGGACCCCGGCCTCGCCGTCGTCGCCCGATGCCCAGCGGGCCGCCCCGAGGGCGACGAGGGCGGAGAGCTGCTCGGCGAACCGGTTCAGCACCGCGCGCCGCACCTCCCAGCCCCGGGGACCCAGCCCGCTGATCTCGGTCAGCAGGGTGCGGGTCAGGGCGGGCTGCTCGGCGAGGGCGTCGAGGTAGGCCCGCGTGCCGGCCGTCACCTCGTCGGCCAGCGACGGCGGGGTCGCGTCCGGGGCGGCCTCCACGGCCGGGGCGACGGCCTCGGCGATGCGGGTCAGCGGCTGCTCGGCGGCGGTGGCGTAGGCGGCGAGGAAGCAGTCCTCGCGATCGGAGAAGTGCTGGTAGAACGTCCGCTTCGAGACCCGGGCGGCCGCGACGACGTCGGCGACGGTCACGGCCGCGTACCCGCGCTCGGCGACCAGCTCGATCATCGCCTGGACGAGTCGGTCGCGGTGCCCGGAGCTCGCGGGCGCGCTCGAACCGGTGGCGGCGGGAACGGACACTGGACAACGGTACCACCGCGTACCACACTGGCCGCCGACTTCGGTACGCTAACGTACCAGCGCCGCGGTCCGGGGAGCCGGAGCCCGGACCGGCGACGTCCACGAGGAGGGACCCCATGAGCACGCCGACCCGGGCGCGAGACACCGACACCGAGCAGGACACCCCACCGGGACCCGCCGACGGGCACGTCCCGCACCTCGCCGTCGCGATCGTCGGCAACGGCTTCTCGGGGCTCGGCACGGCGATCCGCCTGCGACAGGCGGGCGAGGACAACTTCCTGATCTTCGAGCGCTACGACGACGTCGGCGGCACCTGGCGCGACAACTCCTACCCGGGCTGCGCCTGCGACGTGCCCAGCCACCTCTACTCGTTCTCGTTCGCGCCGAACCCCGACTGGAGCCGGTCCTTCTCGCCCCAGCCGGAGATCCACGCGTACCTGCAGCGGGTGTCGGCCGACTACGACATCGACCGCTTCACCCGCAATCAGCACGAGGTGCTCGACGCCTCGTGGGACGACACCGCCCAGCAGTGGACGGTCACGACGAGCCAGGGCGTCTGGACCGCCGACGCGCTGGTGCTCGGCTCCGGCGCGCTGTCCGACCCGTCGTTCCCCGACGTCCCCGGGCTCGAGGACTTCGAGGGTCCCGTCTTCCACTCGGCGACCTGGCGCCACGACCTCGACCTGACCGGGCGGCGCGTCGCCGTCATCGGCACCGGCGCCTCGGCGATCCAGTTCGTGCCGGAGATCGCGCCCGTCGTCGGGAGCCTCGAGGTCTTCCAGCGGACCCCGCCGTGGATCATGCCGCGCGGCGACCGGGCCATCACGCGGGCGGAGAAGCTGCTCTTCCGCTGGTTCCCGCCGGCCCAGCGCGTCGTGCGCGAGGCGATCTACTGGGCGCGCGAGACCTTCGTGTTCGGCTTCCGCGACCCGCGGCGCATGGGGAAGGCCGCGAAGATCGCCGAGGCGCACATGCGCCGGCAGGTGTCCGACCCGGAGCTGCGCGAGAAGATCACGCCGAGCTACGCCATGGGCTGCAAGCGCATCCTGCTCTCCAACGACTACCTGCCCGCGCTCGACCGGGACAACGTCGAGGTGGTCACCGAGAAGATCGTCGAGATCAGGCCCCACGGCGTGGTCACCGCCGACGGCGTCGAGCACGAGGTCGACACGATCATCGCGGGCACCGGCTTCGCCATCGGCGACCTGCCGATCAGCCACCGCATCCACGGCCGCGACGGCCGCACGCTCGCCGACCACTGGGCCGGCTCGCCGTACGCCCACAACGGCACGATGATCGCGGGCTTCCCCAACGCGTTCACGCTGCTCGGACCGAACACCGGGCTGGGCCACAACTCGGTCGTGTTCATGATCGAGTCGCAGATCGCCCTCGTCCTCGACACCCTGCGCCACCAGCGCACCCACGGCGTCGGGGCGGTCGAGCCCACCCGCGCGGCGCAGGACGCGTTCGTCGCCGAGATGCAGCAGAAGACCGAGGGCACCGTCTGGGTCGATGGCGGGTGCTCGAGCTGGTACCTCGACCAGCACGGCAAGAACTCCGCCCTGTGGCCCACGTTCACGATGCCCTTCCGCCGCCGGCTGCGGCGCTTCCGGCCGGAGGAGTACACGCTCACCCCGCTGGCCGCCGCCCGACGCTGACACGACACCCCGAGGAGAGACACCCATGGCCACCGACCTGACCGGCAAGGTCCTGTTCATCACCGGCGCCGCCCGCGGGATCGGCGAGGAGACCGCGCGGCGCGCCGCCGCCCGCGGGGCCCACGTCGCCGCGGTCGGCATGGAGCTCGAGCGTCTCGAGAAGCTCGTCACCGAGCTCGGACCCGGCCACTGCTGGGCCGAGTGCGACGTCACCGACCAGGAGTCGCTCGACGCCGCGGTCGCGACGACGGTGCGCGAGCTCGGCGGCATCGACGTCGTGATCGCCAACGCCGGCATCGCCAACCACGGCACGGTGGCCGAGAGCCCCGCCGACGTGGTCGCGCGCGTGCTGGAGGTCAACCTCATCGGCGTCTCCCGCACGGTGTCCGCCACCGTCGCCGAGGTCGAGAAGCGGCGGGGCTACCTGCTGCTCGTGTCGTCGCTGGCCGCGTTCACGGCGCTGCCCGGCATGGCGGCCTACTGCGGCGCCAAGGCGGGCGTGGAGAACTACGGCAACGCCCTGCGCTTCGAGCTCGCCCACCGCGGCATCGGCGTCGGCACCGCGCACATGGGCTGGATCGACACCGACCTCGTCCGCGACGTCAAGGCCGACTCGTCGACGTTCGAGGAGACCCTCAAGCGGCTCCCCTACCCCCTCGGCGCCCTGACCTCGGTCGAGGACTGCGCGAACGCGTTCCTCGAGGGGATCGCCAGGCGCAAGCGTCGGATCTTCGTGCCGAAGGCGGTGGCGCTGGTCGCGGCGGCCCGACCGATCACCTTCTCGTGGCTCGGCGACCTGCCCGTCCTCGCGCAGGCCAAGCAGATGGTGCCCCGTCTGGAGGAGCAGTTCCGGAAGACCGGGCGCACGTTCGGTGCGACGAGCGCGGGCATGGGGAAGGTGCGTTCCTGAGCCTCGGCGGGTTCCGCGCCCGCCGCGTACGGTCGTCACTGAACCACCACTCAGTGAACCCGGAAGGGGTCCTGCTTCCGTGACCGACGTCGCCCCCGCGCCGCTCTTCTCCGACGACTACTGGCACGAGCCGTTCGCCGCCCTCGGCCAGCTGCGCGAGCAGGGTCCGGTGCACGAGGTCGACCTGCCCGAGGGCGGGCGGACGTGGCTGGTGACGCGTTATGCGGACGCCCGGTCGGTGATGTCGGACCCGCGCTTCGTCAAGGACTTCCGCAACACGCTGCCCGAGGGCCAGCGGGCCTCGGTCCCCGGCATCCCCTCGCCCGGCGGCGAGATGATGCTGCTCAACGACCCGCCGGTGCACACCCGGCTGCGCAAGCTCGTCGTCAAGGCGTTCACCGTGCGCCGCGTCGCCGCGCTGCGGCCGGGCGTCGAGACGATCGCCTCGTCGCTGCTGGCCGGGCTGCCCGGCGACGCGCCGGTCGACCTCGTCGAGGCGTACGCAGTGCCGCTGCCGACGGCCGTGATCTGCGAGCTGCTCGGCGTGCCGGTGGAGGACCAGGACGCCTTCGGCGAGTGGTCCCGCATCATGATCGACGACACCGGCGAGGCCGCCTCGATGCAGGCCAACGCGAGCATGGCCGCGTACCTCTCGGAGCTCGTCGAGCGCAAGCGCGCCGAGCCCGACGAGGCGTTGATCTCGGCACTGATCGAGGTCTCCGAGGAGGGCGAGCAGCTCTCGACGAACGAGATCATCGCCATGGCGATGCTGCTGCTCATCGCCGGCCACGAGACCACGGCGACGCTGATCGGGACGGCGGTCGAGCGGATGCTGCGCGACCCCGCGCTGCGCGACCGGCTCGCCGCCGCGGAGTCGGACGAGCTGCGCGCCGCGATCGAGGAGTTCCTGCGCTGGGGCTCGCCGATCGCCCAGGCGCCGCTGCGGTTCGCCGCCGAGGACGTCGACTTCGACGGGGTGGTCGTGCCGCGCGGCGCGATGGTCATGGTGTCGCTGGCCGCCGCCAACCACGACCCGGCGCGCTTCGACGACCCCGACGCGTACGACGAGCTCCGCGACACCACGGGCCACCTCGCCTTCGGGCACGGTCTGCACTTCTGCCTCGGGGCCTCCCTGGCCCGGCTCGAGGCCGAGGTGGCGCTGCGCGCCCTGCTCGACCGCTTCCCGTCCTTCGCCGCGGGCGCCGAGCTACCGGTGCCCCGCCGTCGCAGCGTGCTCGTCAACGCCTGGGCGCGGCTGCCGGTGCTGTTGGGGGCGGAACGGGAGCAGGGGACCGCGCCGTCGTCGTGACGCTGTGACACCCTGCGCCGGGTGTCCGGCATGACCGCTCCCGACGCCCGGTGGACCCTGGCGATCGACCACGGGACCACGACGACGGTGGGCGCCTGGGCCGACGTCGACCCCCGGGACGGCTGGGTGCGCGTCGGCCCCGTCGGGGTCGACGGCTCCCCGTCGATGCCGTCGGCGGTGCTCTCGCGTCCCGACGGCGTGGTCCTGGCGGGACGGCCCGCGCTGGAGGCGGGCGCGCTCGACCCGGCGGCGGCGCTGACACGCACGCGGCCGCACCTGGCGGCGAGCACGGGCGGCCCGCCGGAGCTGCTGACCCAGTGGCCCCGCCCGACCACCGCGGTCGACGTGGCGACGGCGCTGATCGCGAAGGTGGTGCGCGCCGAGGCCGCGCGGCGCGGGACGCTGCCGTCGTCGGTGGTGCTGCTGCACCCGGCGTCGTGGTCGGCGCCCGCGTCCGAGGCGCTGCGCGCGGCGGGGCTCGCGGCGCTCGGGGCCATCCCGTACACCTCGCCCGACCAGCTCCACCTGCTCGACTCCCCGCGCGCGGCCGCCCACCGCCTCGGCGGGCAGGGACGCCTGCTCGTCGTCGACCTCGGCGGCGCGGCCACCGAGCTCGCGGTCGTCGACCGGGGCGGCGACGGCACCGGGTCGGTCGCGGCGGTGCGCACGGTCAACGTCGGCGCGGAGGTGCTCGACGACGCGCTCGTCCAGCTCGTGCTCGACCGCGCGCCGCCGCCCTTCGCCGCGCGTCTGCGCTTCGGCGCCGACCTCGAGGCCCACCGCGCCTGGTTCCGCCTGCGGACGAGCGTCCGGGACGGCAAGGAGGCGCTGGCGGCGAGCGGTCAGGTGTCGGTGGCGCTGCCGGTGCTGCCCCCGGAGAGCCCCGGGCCCGGGATCGTGGGGCTCACCCACGCCGACCTCGGCGCCATGCTCGCGCCGGGGCTGGAGGAGATCGCGCAGGGCATCGGCGCGCTCGTGGACACGCTCTCGGGCCCGCGCCCGGC
Source organism: Actinomycetospora aeridis (assembly GCF_037400275.1). Lineage (NCBI taxonomy): Bacteria > Bacillati > Actinomycetota > Actinomycetes > Pseudonocardiales > Pseudonocardiaceae > Actinomycetospora > Actinomycetospora aeridis. The sequence goes on from NZ_JBBEGL010000002.1 coordinate 663,307, forward strand.
GATGCTGGTGCGCGGGGGCCTCGCGGACATGCCGCGCGTGCGGGAGTGGATCGCCGAGCGCACCGGGTTCGGGCTCGCGCACGGCGGGGACCCCGGCGCGGTGTCGGCGTTCGGGCCCGCGTCCGGCGCGGCCGCCTGGGCGGCGGAACGGCTGGGGCTGGGTCGACGCTGACGTCCGGGACGGGAGGATCGCGTGGAGGGTGACGCCGTCCACCGCTGCGCCGCCCGCCTCGACGCCCTGACCGGCACCACCGTCGTCCGCAGCGACTTCCGGACGCCCTCGCTCGCCACGGCCGACCTCACCGGACGGAAGCTCGAGGGCACCCGCGCCCACGGCAAGCACCTCCTGACGCGCTTCTCGGACGGCGCGACCCTGCACAGCCACCTGCGGATGAGCGGGTCGTGGAGCGTCGTGCGCCGGCGCCGCGCCGACGGGCGCCCGGCGCTGCCGCGGGGCACGCGGGCGGCGCTCACCCTCGACACCGGCGTCGCGCTCGTCGGCGTCGACGTGCCGGTGCTCGAGCTCCTGCGCACCCGCGACGAGCACCGGGTGGTGGGCCACCTCGGCCCGGACGTCCTCGCCGGCGCCCCGACCGCGACCCAGGAGCACTTCGACCTCGACGGTGCCGACGGTGCCCTGGCCCGCCTGCGCCGCGACCCGGCGCGCCCGGTCGTCGAGACCCTGCTCGACCAGCGCGGCGTGTCCGGGCTCGGCAACCTCTGGGCGGTCGAGGTGTGCTTCCTGCGCGGGCTCTGGCCCTGGACGCCGGTCGGCGACGTCGAGCTGGAGCCCCTGCTCGCCCTCGCGCGGCGCATGATCCGCCACAGCCTCGAGCACGGCACCGGCATGACGACGACGGGCGTGCGGCGCCGCGGCGAGAACCACTGGGTCACCGGCCGCTCGAACCGCCCGTGCCGCCGCTGCGGGACGCTCGTGCGCTTCCGGCCCGCCGCCGGCTCGGGCGCCCCGTACACCCGCGAGGTGTGGTGGTGCCCCTCGTGCCAGCCGGAGCCCGGGCGATGAGTGATCATGGGGGCGTGCGGCTGGCGACGTTCAACCTCCTGCACGGCCGCTCCCCGGCCGACGGCGTGGTGTGCCCCGACCGTCTCCGCGCGGCCGTCGCCGAGCTCGACGCGGACGTCCTCGCGCTGCAGGAGGTCGACCACTCCCAGCCCCGCTCCGGGCTCGTCGACCAGACGGCGCTGGTGGCCGACGCCCTGGGCGCGCGCGACGCCCTGTTCGTGCCCGCGCTCGTCGGCACCCCGGGCCAGCGGTGGCGGGCGGCGGGCGCGGACGAGGAGCCGCGGGACGAGCCCACCTACGGCATCGGTCTCGTGAGCAGGCACCCGGTCGCCCGGTGGGTGCGGATCGCCCTCGGGACCTCCCGGGCCACCCTGCCGCTGCTGGTCGACGCGCGGCGCCCGGCGCTGGTCCGCGACGAGCCGCGGGTGGCGCTGGCGGCGGTGCTGGAGCCGCCGGCGCCGGTGGGGACGGTCGTCGCGACCCACCTGGCGTTCACGCCCGGCGTCAACGTCCTGCAGCTCGCGCGGCTGGCGAGGGCCGTCGAGCACCTGCCCGGCCCGGTGGTGATCCTCGGCGACCTCAACATGCCCGGGGCGGTACCGGGCGCCCTGCTGCGGCGGTGGCAGACCCTCGTGCGGACCCCGACCTTCCCGACCGAGCGGCCGCGCGTGCAGTTCGACCACGTGCTCGCCGGGGCCGGGACGCCGCCGGTCCGCGACGCGCGGGCGGTCGCGACGGCGGTGTCGGACCACCGGGCGCTGGTGGTGGACCTGGCGGCCTGACGCCGGGCCGGCTCAGCCCAGGTCCGCCACGGCGCCGATCACGATGACCGCCGGCGGGCGCAGCCCCGCCTCGGCGATCGCGTGCGGCAGCTTCGCGAGCGTCGCCCGCGTGGTGACCTCGCCGGGCAGGCCGCCCTCCTGGACGGCCAGCGCCGGGGTCTGCGGGTCGCGGCCGGCGGCGACGAGCGCCTCGGTGATCGCGCCGATGTTCTCGACGGCCATCAGCAGCACGACCGTGCCGCGCAGGCGCCCCAGCGCGTCCCAGTCGACGAGCGACTGCGCGTGCCCGGGCGGCAGGTGACCGGACACCACCGTGAACTCGTGGGTCACGCCGCGGTGGGTGACGGGCACGCCGGCCAGGGCGGGCACGGCGATCGCGCTGGTGATGCCGGGCACGACCTCGACCTCGACACCGGCCGCCGCACACGCCTGGATCTCCTCGAGACCGCGGCCGAAGACGAACGGGTCGCCGCCCTTGAGGCGCACCACCCGCCGGCCGGCGAGCGCCTCGGAGACGAGGACCTCGTTGATCGTGTCCTGGCTCATGTAGCGGCCCCGGGGCAGCTTCGAGGCGTCGATGATCGTGACGTCCGGCGGCAGCTCGTCGAGCAGCGGCTGGGGGGCGAGCCGGTCGGTGACGACGACGTCGGCCTGGGCCAGCGCCTGCCGTCCCCGCACGGTGATCAGACCGGGGTCGCCGGGGCCGCCGCCGACGAGCACGACGCCGGGGCGCACGGCGCGGTGCCTGCGGTCCAGCAGGGTGCCGCTGCGCAGCGCCTCGACGGCGCCGTCGCGCACGCCCGAGGCCCGGCGCGGGTCGCCGCCGCCGTGCACGGCGACGGTGATGTCGTCGTAGCGCCCCACCGCGGGCGTCACGGCCGTGCCGGCGTCGGCGTCGTCGGCGCGCACGCAGAACACCCGCAGACGCTCGGCCTCCGCGGCGACGGCGGCGTTGACCGCGGCGTCGTCGGTGGCCGCGACCGCGTACCAGGACTCGGCGAGGTCACCGTCGGCGTAGCCGCGGGCGTGCCAGGTGATCTCGCCCGAGTCCGCGAGGGCCGAGAGGGCCGTGGTCAGCGTCGGGCTGACGACGACCGTGTCCGCGCCGACCTCGTGCAGCCCGGCCACGCGGCGCTGGGCGACGGAGCCGCCGCCGACGACGACCACCCGCCGGTCCCGCAGGTGCAGGCCGACCGGGTACACGCGACCGGTCACGTCGCTCACGGTGTCTCTCCCTCCAGCTCCTTCTCGGTGACGCCCGCCGCGTCGAACGTGGCGACGTCGGCGAGCGCCCGGGCCGCCGCGGTCACGACGGGCACCGCCAGCAGGGCTCCGGTGCCCTCGCCGACCCGCAGCCCCAGGTCCAGCGTCGGCGCCAGGCCGAGGTGCTCGAGGGCCAGGGTATGGGCCGGTTCGACCGAGCGGTGCCCCGCGATCCAGGCGTGTGACGCGGTCGGGGCCATCGCGGCCGCCACGAGCGCCGCCGCGCCGGACACGACGCCGTCGAGCACGACCGGGGTGCGCAGCGCCGCGGCCCCCAGCAGGAAGCCCGCGAGCCCCGCGTGCTCGAGCCCACCGACGGCTGCGAGCGCCCCGAGCGGGTCGGCCGGGCCGGGGCGGTGGAGGGCGAGCGCCTCGGCGACCACCGCGACCTTGCGGGCGTGGGTGGCGTCGTCGATGCCGGTGCCGCGGCCGGTCACCGTGGCGGCGTCCGCCCCGGTGAAGGCGGCGACGAGGGCGGCGGAGGCCGTCGTGTTGGCGATGCCCATGTCGCCGGTGACGAGCAGGCGGTTGCCGGCGGTGACGAGGTCGCGGGCGGCCTCGATCCCGGCGCGCAGCGCGGCGCGGGCCTCGTCGCGGGTCATGGCGGGCTCGACGGTCATGTCGCGGGTGCCGGCGCGGATCTTGCGCGGCAGCAGGCCGGGCGCCGCCTCGAGCTCGGCGGCCACGCCCACGTCGACGACCTGGACCTCGGCGCCCACGGTGGCGGCGAAGGCGTTCACCGCGGCACCGCCGGCGAGGAAGGTGGCGACCATCTGCGTCGTCACCTCCTGCGGCCACGGCGTGACACCGCGGGCGTGCACGCCGTGGTCGCCGGCGAACACCGCGACCACGGCGGGCTCGGGCAGGGGCGGCGGGCACGAGTTCGCCAGCCCGGCCAGGCGGACGCCCAGCTCGGCGACCCCGCCCAGCGCACCGGGCGGCACCGTCATGCGCGTCAGGTGCTCGCGCGCGGCGGCCTCACCCCCGGTGGTGTCGAGGTCCGCGAGGGCCGCGATCGTCTCGTCCAGTGGATCCACGTGGTGGTGTCCCCAGTTCTCCTCGTGCACGGCCCACGCCAGCGGTCGGCGGTGGGCCCATCCGGCGGTGGCGAGCTCGGGCTCGTCGGCGAACGCCGCGACGTGCCCGACGCACAGGTAGGCGACGACCTCGAGGTGCTGCGGCAACCCGACACGCTCGCCGAGGAGCGCGGCGAGCTCCCGCTCGCGGAAGAAGCTGACCCAGCCGACGCCGAGGTCCTCGGCGCGGGCGGCGAGCCACAGGTTCTGGACGGCGCCCGCGACGGAGTGGGCGGCCATGCGCGGCTGGGTGTGGCGCCCGAGGACGTGCCGGCCGCCGCGGGTGGGGTCGCAGGTCACGACGATGCCCAGCGGTGCCTCGCGGATCGCCTCGACCCGCAGGCCGGCGAACCTCCGCGCCCGCGCCGCCGGCAGGGACGCGGCGAAGTCCCGGCGCTGCTGCTCGGCGAGCTCGGCGAGCTCGGCGCGCAGCTCCGGCGAGCGCAGGACCAGGAAGTCCCACGGCTGGGAGAACCCGACGCTCGGCGCGGCGTGGGCGGCCTCGAGGACGCGGTGCAGGCGCTCGTCGTCGACGGGCGTGTCGACGAAGCCGGTGCGCACGTCGCGGCGGGCGTGCAGGACGCGGTGCAGGGCGTCGCGGTCGCCGTCATGCAGGGTCACAGGATCTCCGCGAGCTCGCCGACGAGCCGGTCGGTGACCTCCGGGGCGCGCACCGCGATCCGGACGTGCTCGGCGTCGAGACCGGGGAAGGTGTCGCCGCGGCGGACCGCGAGCCCGCGGTCGCGCAGCCGCTCGCGGACGTCGGAGCGCCCCGGGGTGCGGACGAGGACGAAGCTCGCGGCGGGGGTGGCGCGGACCTCGGCGCCGCCGATCCGTCGCAGCGCGGCGAGGAGGTGGTCGCGGTCGGCGGCCATCGCCCGGGCGGCGGCGTCGGCCTCGGCGCGGGCGGCGGGACCGCTGCAGGCCTCGAGGGCCACGAGTGCGGGCGTCGAGACCGACCACGGCGGGGCGGCGGCGCGCAGCCCCTCGGCGAGCCCGGCCGGAGCGAGGGCGTAGCCGACGCGCAGGCCCGCGAGACCCCAGGTCTTGGTCAGGCTGCGGAGCACCACGAGCCCGGGCAGGTCGCCCCGGTCGGCCAGCGAGTCCGGCTCACCGGGCGCCGTGTCGATGAACGCCTCGTCCACGACGAGCGTGCGGCCCGGGCGGGCGAGCCGCGCGAGCACGCCGGCGGGATGGCGCACCGACGTGGGGTTGGTGGGGTTGCCGACGACCACGAGGTCGGCGCTCTCCGGGACGGCCCCGGGGTCGAGGGTCAGGTCGCCGTCGAGGAGCACCCGGTCGACCGCGTGCCCCGCGGCCCGCAGCGCGGCCTCCGGCTCGGTGAACTGCGGGTGCACGACCACGGCGTGGCGGGGGCGCAGGGCCCGCGCGAGCAGCACGAACGCCTCCGCGCCGCCGGCGGTCGGCACGACCTCCTCGACCGGCCGGTCGTGGCGCGCCGCCACGGCGGCGGTCGCCCGCGTCGGGTCCGGGTAGGCGGCGACGTCGTCGAGGCTCGCGACGAGGCGGTCGCGCAGCCAGGACGGCGGCGTCCCCGTGCGCACGTTGACCGCGAGGTCGACGAGACCGGGGCCGACCTCGGCGTCGCCGTGGTGGTGGAGGTCGTACTCGGTGGAGAGGGTCACGAGGCCGGGCGCGTCACCGTCGAGCGTGGGCGCGGGCGGCCCGGAGCAGCACCGTCTCGGCCTCGGGGACGGACGCGGCGAGCACCGACGTCACCGCCGACGGGGCCGCGCCCTCGTCCCACCCGGCGCCACGCATGCGCTCGACGAGCTCGCGCGCGAGGGCGTCGACCCGGCGGGCGGCGTCGTCGTGGTCGCGGACCGGGCCGTCGCCCAGCAGGTCGAGCGGGAGGTGCCCGGTGCCGGCGAGCACCCGGCGGAGGTCGACCAGGACCCGGTCGTCCCGGCGGACACCGAGCGCTGCGGAGTCAGGGCATCGGGACTCGCGGGTGCGGGTCACCACCGGGTGGGGACGCGCGTGCGGGGTCGCGGGAGCGTGCATGTCGTCGCCGGCCTTCCTCGGGTTCCTCGCCCGATGTCTGCCTGTCCTGCCTGCGCGACGGCCGGAGTCTCCTGGCTCCCGGATCGCTGCTCGCCCCGGCCTTCCCGCCGGTGTGTCCGGCAGTGGCGTGCGTGGGGTCTGCTCCCCGGTGACAGTGGCGGGACCGCGCCGGAATCACACCGGCTTCCTCCGCGTCCGTCGACCGCCGGTCAGTCCACCTGCTCGATGGGCGCCCGTCAACGCGCCCGCGACGTTCGAGCGTGTGGCGTTACGGACGTTGAGTGTCGGTGTCCGGCCCCCGGCGCAGCAGCTCCGCAGGCTCCGTGCCGCCGGGTGGCCCACCGCTGACCCGGCGCGGAGGAAGGGGCTCGGCCGTTCAGCGCAGGAGGCCCTGGCGGAAGCCGCGGGCGACGGCGTCGGCGCGGTCGCCCGCACCGAGCTTGCGGAACAGGCGGCGGGCGTGAGTCTTCACCGTGTCCTCGGCGAGCACGAGCTCGGCGGCGATCTCGGCGTTGGACAGGCCCTCGGTCATGCCGAGGAGCACGTCCATCTCGCGGTCGGAGAGCTCGGTGGTGGTGGGGCGGGCGCCGGGCAGCACGCTCGGGTCGGCGAGCTCGCCCGCGCGCAGGAACCCGCGGGCGCCGAGACGCAGGGCGTAGGTGGCGCGCTCGTCCTCGGCGATCCCGGCCGGGTCGGGCGGCGGGCGGTCGCCGAGGGGCTCGAGCGCGTCCGCGGGGGCCTCCCCCACCACGAGCACGGGCGTCTCGGGGCAGTGGCGGCGCACCTGGCGGACCGCCTCCATCCACGCGCTGCCCTCGTCGGCGCCCACGAGGACGACGTCGTGCGGGTGCCCGTCACGGGTCCCGTCGACCGGCTGGGTGAGGCGGACGAGGAGGTCGGGGACGTTGTCGACGCACGGGAGGTCGTCGAACACCGACGAGAGATGGCCGACCAGGCGCTCCCTGGCGGGCGTGGCACCGGCGAACACCAGGCACGTTCCCATTCACGCCCTCCTCACCCCGATGAGTGCACACACAATCGCACACGGTGAACGCCGATCGGGTGACCCCCTCCTCGGACGTGTGGCGCAACGAGGTCCCGCAGCTCGGCGGGGTGAGCGACCCCGCGACGGTCCAGGATCTCCAGGAGCACCGGGCCGACCGCCCGGGCGCCGCCGTCGACGATCGTGAGGGCGAGGGCGGCACCGTCGGGCAGCACGGCCAGCAGGACGCCCTCGGCGCCGATCTTCGACACCGCGCCCGGCAGGTGCGCCATGACTGCCGTGTCGAGGCGGTCGGTGCCCGCCACCAGCTCGGGGTGGGCGCGCATCGCGGCGGCGACGCGGTGCTCCGCAGTGCCCTCGACCCCGGCGACGAGGCGCTGCCCCAGGCGGGCGAGCGCGACGAGGTCGGTGGCGAACGCGGGCGCCCCGCAGCCGTCGACGGTGACGCCCCGGACCGGGCCGGCGAGCCGCTCGAGGGTCGCGCGGAGGTGGCGCTGGAGCGGGTGGGCGGGCTCGAGGTAGCTGTCCTCGGGCCACCCCTGCGCCCGGCAGGCCGCGAGCATCGCGGCGTGCTTGCCCGAGCAGTTCATGGCGAGGCGGTCGGGCTCGCGGGTGCCCCAGGCGCGGTCGGCGGCGAGGCCGAGCGGGCGGCCGGGCGGGCAGCCCAGCGCGCCGGCGTCGAGACCGAGCCGGGCGAGCAATCCCGCGGCGACGGCCAGGTGCTGCGGCTCCCCGGAGTGCGACCCCGTGGCGAGGGCGAGCTCCCGGTCGTCGAGGTCGGCGCCGAGCTCGAGGCACGCCACCGCCTGGGCCGGCTTCAGCGCCGAGCGGGCGAGCATCGGCACGCCCGTCTCCCCCGCCCGCAGGCCCACCTCACCGTCCGGCTCGAGCACGACCAGCGACACCCGGTGCTCCGACTCGACGAACCCGCCGCGGGTGACCTCGACGGTCGCGTACCCGCTCACACCAGCCGCTCGGCCAGCGTGCGGGCGTGACCGGCGCGCTCCTCGACGTGCTCGACGCGGGGGTCGGCGAGCTCACCCCCCGCATCGGCACTGTCCGCGATGTTCGCGCCGACCAGCATGGCGGCGGACTCCGCGGCCGCCGCGGCCAGGAACGCCGCGGTCACCGCGTCGCCGGCGAGCGCGTCGGGGCCGGTCCCGGCGAGCAGGGCGGCGAGCTCCGCGACCCGCACGGCGACGGTGACGACGTCGGCGGGCACCTGGACGATCGCCTCCGCCGCGGCGGGCCCGCCGCCGGGCTTCCTCCGCGCCTCCAGGAACCCGGCGTAGGCCTCGACGTCGTCGTCGGCGAGGCGCAGGGCCTTCGCTCGCAGGCGGTCGAGCTCGTCCACCGCCTCGCGGTCCGCCGCGGCCTTCGCGACCTTGGTGGCGAGGCCCGCGGCGAGCGACACCGTGACGGCGGCCGTCGACCCCGCCGCCGGGCCCACGCCCCTGCCCGCGAGCACCTCCCCGAAGCGCTGGAGCGACAGCTCCCCCAGCGGCCGGCTCACCGCGCCCCTCCACGTGAGCGAAATTCACGGCTATAGCCGTGAATTTCGCTCACATACTCCGACCGGCTCAGAAGAGCCCCACGATCGTGCCGTCGGGCTTGACGTCGATGTGGTGGGCGGCCGGGTTCTTGCCCAGGCCGGGCATCGTCCGCATGTCGCCGCAGATCGGGTAGATGAACCCGGCGCCGACGGACGCGCGGACCTCGCGCACCGGCATCCGCCAGCCGGTCGGGGCCCCGAGCAGCTTCGGGTCGGACGAGATCGACAGGTGTGTCTTGGCCACGCACACCGGCAGGTTCCCGAAACCGTTGCGCTCGTAGAGGTCGATCGACGTGTTCGCCGCCGGGGCGTAGTCGACGCCGTCCGCGCCGTACACCTTGGTCGCGATGGTCTCGATCTTCTCGCGCAGCGGCGCGTCGTCGGGGTAGAGGAGCTGGAAGTGGCTCTCCTCGTCCGCCGCCTCGGCGACGGCCTCGGCGAGCTCCGCGGCGCCGCGCCCGCCGTCGGCGAAGTGCGTCGACACCGCGGCCCGGGCGCCCATCGACTCGGCGATCTCGCGGATCGCCTGGTGCTCGCTGGGGTGGTCGGTCGGGAACGCGTTGATGCAGACGACGGGCGAGACCCCGTGCAGGCGCATGTTCTCGATCTGCTTGCGGAGGTTCGCCGCGCCGGCGTGCACCTCCTCGGGGTTCTCCTCGAGCAGCGCCGGCGGCAGGTCCTTGCCCGCGACGATCTTGTGGTTGCCGGAGTGCACCTTGAGGGCACGCACGGTGGCGACGACGACCGCCGCGTCCGGGGTCATCCCCGAGGTGCGGCACTTGATGTTGAAGAAGCGCTCGGCGCCCATGTCGGCGCCGAAGCCCGCCTCGGTGACGAGGAAGTCGCCGCCGTGGATGCCGATGCGGTCGGCGACGATCGACGAGTTGCCGGTCGCGATGTTGCCGAACGGCCCCGCGTGCACGAGGACCGGCGTGTTCTCCAGCGTCTGCATGAGGTTGGGCTTGAGCGCGTCGCGCATGAGCGCGGCCATCGACCCGGCGGCGTGGATGTCCTCGGCGGTCACCGCGTCGCCGTCGGGGGTGTAGCCGACGACGATGCGCCCGAGGCGCTGGCGCAGCTCGCCGAGGTCGTTGGACAGCGCGAGGACGGCCATGACCTCCGACGCCGAGGTGATGTCGAAGCCCGACTCGCGCGGCACCCCGTCCATGCGCCCGCCGAGCCCGGTGACGACGTTGCGCAGGGCGCGGTCGTTGACGTCGAGCACGCGCCGCCAGGTGACGCGGTACGGGTCCAGACCCGCGGCGTTGCCCTGGTAGAGGTGGTTGTCCAGCACCGCCGAGAGCATGTTGTGGGCGCTGGTGACGGCGTGGAAGTCGCCGGTCAGGTGGAGGTTGAACTTCTCCATCGGCACGACCTGCGAGTAGCCGCCGCCGGCCGCGCCGCCCTTGATGCCGAACGTCGGCCCCATGCTCGGCTGGCGGATCGCGACGACCCCGCGCTTGCCGATGTGCGAGAACGCCTGGCCCAGCCCCACCGTCGTGGTCGTCTTGCCCTCGCCGAGCGGGGTCGGGGTGATCGCCGTGACGACGACGTACTTGGCCCGCGGGCGGTCCTTCATCGCCTCGATGGCCTCGAGCTCGATCTTGGCGACGTCGGTGCCGTGGCGTTCCAGGAACTCGGTCGGCAGGTCCATCTGCCGCGCGACGTCGTCCATGGGCTTCAGCGTCGCCGCCTGCGCGATGTCGAGGTCCGACGGGATGCTCACGCGAGTCCTCCTGATCTCCGGGCTGATCTCGGCCACCACCCCGGTGCCGGCACCGCCGCCGGGGGACTCCTGACGGGGCACGTTGGCAGAGCCGCGCCGATCTGTCAGCCCGGGACGTCACGTTTCGCGCCCGTCCGGGATCTCCCCCACGGGCCCTGGATCCGCCACGATGGGGCGGTGACGGTCCGGGCGGTGCGGCGCGCGCTGCTCGCCGTCGTGCTCCTGCTGGGCGCCGGGCTGGCCGTCGCGCCGGGGGCCGTGGCGTCGACCCGTGCCTGCCCGCAGGCCTCCCTCTTCGCCGTCCCCGGCACGGGCGAGACCTCCGAGGCCGCCGACCCCGCCCGGTCCATCGGGCTCCTCGCGGGGCTCACCGACCCCCTCGCCCGCCGCTGGGGTGACGCCCTCGAGGTCCGCTACGTCCCGTACCCCGCGACGGTCGACCGGCCCTTCTACTTCACCAGCGAGCGGCGCGGCGCCGAACGCCTGGCCCGCGACGCGGGTGAGGTCGCCGCACGCTGCCCGGACACCAGCATCCTGCTCGTCGGGTTCAGCCAGGGCGGCGACGTCGTGTCCGACGTCGTCCACCGCGCGGCGAACGGGACGGTCGCGCTCCCCGCCGGCCGGATCGCGGGCGCGATCATGCTCGGCAGCCCGCGGCGCGACCCGCAGGCGCCCAACCTCGTCGCCACCCCCGGCCGCGGCGTGCTCGGCCCCCGCCCGACGCGGGAGCTCGCGGTCTACGACGGCCGGGTCTACGAGGTGTGCGCGCCGGGCGACCCGATCTGCGCCACCGAGAACCTCGACGTCCGCGTGTTCCGCGAGGGCTGGGCGTCCGGGGCCCACCGCAGCTACCCGGACGTCCGTGCCGAGCCGGGGGGACTGCCCCTGTTCACGGTGCTCGAGCGGGCCGTCGACGCCGTGGTGGCCCGCGACACGATCTCGTCGATGACGGCCGCGAGCGGCTGAGCGCCCTCGTACCCTCGCCCGATGGGACGTCGTGGGTGAGCTGCTGAGCCGCATCCTGCCCGTCTTCGCCGTGATCGCGGTGGGGGCGGCGGCGGGGCGGTTCGAGCGCTTCGGCGAGCGCACCGCGGCGGTCCTCAACGACCTCGTCTACTGGATCGCGCTGCCCGCCCTGATCTTCGTCTCGGTCGCCGGGGCCGACCTGTCCGCGGGCGTGCCAGGGTCCGCCCTGCTGGCCTCGGCCGCGGTGGTCGTCGTCGCGTACGCGCTGGGCTGGGGCGCGGCGCGGGTGGTCCGGCGCCCGTCCCGCGAGGCCCACGCCGTCGGTCTCGTCGCGGGCTGGGGCAACGTCGGCTACCTCGGGATCCCGCTGACGGTGGCCGTGCTCGGTCCCGCGACGGCGTTCGCCGCGTCGCTCACCTCGACGCTGCACACCGCGCTCGCGATCTCGGTGTTCCTGGTCGCGGTCACGCTCGACGGCCGCGGGCGCGGCCTCGACGCCACCGAGGGCGCCATCGCCCTGCCCGCGCTGCTCGCCCGTCGCGTGCTGGGCAACCCCGTGGTGATCGGCATCGCCGCCGGTGTCGCCGTCGCCCTGCTCGGCGTGCGCCTGCCGGGGCCGGTGGCGACGACCGTCGGGATGCTCGGCGACCTCGCCGCCCCGGGTGGGCTCTTCGCACTCGGCATCCTGCTGCGCGGCGCGGTGGGCGCGCTGCGGGAGTCGCGGGCGCAGTGGGTGCCGATCGGCGCCGCGGTGGCGATCAAGCTGGTGGTGATGCCCGCGCTCGCGCTGGGGGCGGTCGTCCTGTTCGGCATCCCGGCGCCGTGGGGTGCGGTGCTCGTGATGATGGCGGCGCTGCCGGACGCCGCGACGGTCTTCGTGCTCACCGCGCAGTACCGGGCCTGGTATCGCGAGAGCACCGCGGTGGTCGTCATCACCACGGTGCTCTCGCTGGTCACGCTGCCGCTGGTCGTGCTGGTGCTGCCGTGAGCGCCGTGACTTCAGTCCTCGCCGCGGAAGGCGTCGCGTCGCTGCTCGTGGGTGCGGGCGCCGCCCATGCGGTCGACGCCGGCGCGCTGCTCGTCGGTGGCGGTCCCCGACGCGACCGCGCGCTCGGCGGCCGCCATCGCGCGGTCGGCCGCGGCCTCGTCGGCGTCGGCGGGTGTGGGGGCGACCCAGCCACGGTGGGCGTCCTCGGGCTCGACGACGCCACGCTGCTCGTCGCTGCGGATCATGGTGCTGACCTCCGGTCGCACGTCATCAGGTCACGCTCTGGGTCTCCGCGGAGCCGTGGACCCAACCGGTCAGGTGGGTCACCCGGATGACCACCGCGGGTGTCGTGCTGGCCGGGGGACGGTCACGGCGGATGGGCCGCGACAAGGCCGTCCTGCGCCGGGACGGGACGACGCTGCTCGCGCACGTCCTCGACGTCCTCGCGGCGGCCGTGGACGGCCCGCTCGTGGTGGTGGGCGCCGCCGACACCCCCCGCGAGCTGCCTCCCGAGACCGCCGGGCGGCCGTGGCGGGCGCGCTGCGCGGTCGTGGCCGACCCCGTCGCCGACCGCGGACCCCTCCTGGGCCTCGCGACGGGCCTGTCGGCGGTCCGCGGCGCTACGACGGCGTTCGTGGCGGCCGTCGACCTGCCCCACCTGCACACCGACCTCGTGCGCGCCGTGCTCGCGCACCGGGTGCCACCCGTCGAGGTCGCCCTCCCCATCCTCGACGGGCACCGCCAGCACCTGCTCGCCGCCTACGCCACCGAGCTCGCCGGTCGCGCGGAGGACCTCCTCGCCCGCGGCGAACGCAGCGTGGGCGCCCTGATCGCCGCGAGCCGCGTCCGCGAGCTCGACGCCGCGACGCTGCTCGCCGACCCCGGCCTCGCCGCCCGCGACCCGGGACTGCTCGGCGCGTGCGGCGTCAACACGCCCGAGGAGTGGGAGCGCGCTCGCCGGGAGCAGCCCGGCGGGCGGACCTAGGCTCGCGCCATGGCCGATCTCAGCGATCCCGACGTCCTCGCCTTCCTCTCCCACGGCACCCGCACCGGCAAGGTCGGGTGGACGGCCAAGGACGGGCGTCCGCTGGTGGCGCCGATCTGGTTCCTCGTCGAGGACGGCACGATCGTCTTCAACACCGGCGCGGACACCGCGAAGGGACGCGCCTTCGCCCGCGACCCGCGGATCGTGCTGTGCGTCGACCTCGAGGAGCCGCCGTTCGCGTTCGTCCAGGTCCAGGGGTCGGTGACCCTCTCCGAGGACCCCGACGAGCTGCGGCGCACCGCCACCGCGCTCGGCGCCCGGTACATGGGGGCCGACCGTGCCGAGGAGTTCGGCGCCCGCAACGGCGTGCCGGGCGAGCTCGTCGTGCGCCTGCACCCCGCGAAGGTCGTCGCCACGCTGGACATGACCGCGTGACACCGCCGCTGGCCCGGGCGCTCGACCTCGCGCCCCACCCCGAGGGCGGCTGGTTCCGCCGCACGTGGACCGCGGGACCCACCGTGACACCCGACGGCTACCCCGGGCCGCGGGCGAGCGCGACCGCGATCCACTACGTGCTGGCCCCCGGCGAGGAGTCGCGCTGGCACCGCGTCCGCTCCGACGAGCTGTGGTGCTGGCACCGGGGCCCGGCGCTGTCGTTGTGGCTCGGCGGCTCCGGCGAGCACCCGGGTGCCGACGCGCGGGAGATCGTCCTGGGCGACCGGATCGAGGACGGCCACGCCGCCCAGGCCCTCGTGCCCGGCGGCGTGTGGCAGCGCGCCGCCCCCGCGCCCGGCGCCGCCGACGAGGTGCTGGTGACCTGCGTCGTCAGCCCGGGCTTCGACGACGCCGATTTCACCCTCGCCGCCGGGTAGCTGGTGCCGCGCTAGTTCTCCGGGGGCTCGCCCTCGGCCGCGCCGTCGCCGCCGGCACCCGCGGCGCCGCCCTCGGCGCCGTCCGGGGCCCCGGCCGCGGCGCCGGGATCGGCGGGCTGCTCGGCGGCGCCGCCCGGCGGAGCCTCCTCGCCCTCCGGGGCGGGGGCGTCCGCTGGCGGAGCCGTCGTCGTCGGGGCCGCCGAGGAGCGCGGCGCGGACGTGCTGGAGGGCGCCGAGGACGACGAGTCCGCCTGGTTGGCGGTGTCGCCGGGATCGGTGCCCGCGACCGGCGTGAACGCCCCGAACGTCTGCTTCGGGGTGTCCTCCAGGGCGTCGTCCATGAACGACTTCCAGATCTGGCTGGGCAGCCCGTGCCCGTAGACCGGGCGCCCGTCGGCGGTCCTGATCGGCGAGTTGTCGTCGGTGCCGACCCACACGACCGTCGAGGCCCCCGGCGTGTAGCCGGCGAACCAGGCGTCGTTGTTCTGGCTCTCGACGTGCGACTGGACGGTGCCGGTCTTCGCGGCCGACTGCCGTCCGCCCTGCAGCGAGACCCCGTCGTACTCCGGCACGTCGCGCATGGCCTCGGTGACGTTGCGGGCCACGCGCGGGTCGATGCGCTGCTCGCCCTGCGCGGTCGCCTCGTCGAAGAGGACCTCGCCGCTCGCGGTGGTCACGCGCTGCACCAGGTGCGGGCGGTGGTACATGCCCTCGTTGGAGAACGTGGCGTACGCCGAGGCCAGGTCCACCGCGGTGGTCTCCTGGTTGCCGAGCGCGATGCCGCTGTTCGGGTCGTTCATCGGCTGCGAGATGCCGGCCTGCCGTGCCGCGGCGGCGACGGCCTGCGGGCCGACCCGGTTGCCGAGCGCGGTGAACACGACGTTGTTCGACAGCGTCATGGCCCGCTTGAGGCTGCAGTTGCTGCAGTCCGCGCCGTCCACGTTGCGGACGGTCTGACCGGGGACCGCGCGTCCGTCGAACTCGGTCGAGATCCCGATCGGCGGGTCCTGCTGCAGGGCCGCCAGCAGGACGAACGGCTTGAACGTCGAGCCGGCCTGCTTCTCGACGCGGGCGTAGTCGAGGCCCGACCCGTTGGCGCCGCCGTAGTAGGCGAGGATGCCGCCGGTCCGCGGGTCGACCGACACGGCCGACGTGCGCAGGTTCTCCGGCTGGCCCCGCATCTGGCGGTTGATCGCGTCGACGGCCTCGCGCTGCGCCTGCGGCTGGATCGTCGTCTGGATCTGCAGGCCCTGGGTGACCAGCGCGTCCTGGTCGATCCCGAGGGTGCGCAGCTCGTCGCGCACGGCGCTGTAGATGTGGCCGCGGTCGTCGTCGGGCACGCCGCCGGTCACCCGGCGCGGCGGCACCGTCGCCGGGAACTGGGCCGACGCGCGCTCCGGGGCCGGCAGCCAGCCCTGGGCGACCATCCCGTCCATGACGTAGTTCCAGCGGCGCGCCGCGTCGTCCGGGTTCTGCGCCGGGTCCCACTTCGACGGGGCCTGGATGACGCCGGCGAGCAGCGCGCCCTCGGCGGGGGTCAGCGTCTCGACGGGACGGTTGAAGTACGCCTGCGACGCGGCCTGGATGCCGTAGGCGCCGCGGCCGAAGTAGATGCTGTTCAGGTAGTCGGCGAGGATCTCGTCCTTCGAGCGCTCCTGCGAGATCTTCAAGGAGATGATGAGCTCCTTGTACTTGCGCATCAGCGAGTACTCGTCGCCCACCATCGCGTTCTTGACGTACTGCTGCGTGATCGTCGAACCGCCGCCGCTGCCGCCGGTCAGGTTCTTCCACACGGCGCGGCCGAAGCCGACGACGTCGAAGCCGCTGTTGGAGTAGAAGGAGCGGTCCTCCGCCGAGAGCACCGCGAAGCGCACCGGCGGCGGCACCTGCTCGAGGCCGACCTTCTGCCGGTTGCCCTGCTCGCCCGGCGCGATGCGCGCGAGCACCGTGCCGTCGGAGAACGACACCGTGTTGAGCTGGCTCTCCACGGCGTCGTCGGCGTTCGGCACGGGGATGAAGAGGAAACCGACCACCATCGCCAGCACCGGCGCGGCGACCATCGCGGCCACCCCGGCGTAGGCGGTGCGGCGCAGACGGCGCCAGCGCAACGTGGCGGGCGCGAGCTCCTCGGGGTGGGGCCCGTCGAGGTAGAGCACGACGCGCGAGCGGACCCGGCGGCCGAACGCCACGACCTGCTCGCCGTACGGCAGCCCGACGATCTTCGCGGCCACCACGCTCAGGACGGCCGCGATCGCGGTGGCGATGCGCCCGCGCGACACGCGGGAGGTGTCGGCGGTCTCCCGGGTGCGCCCCGGCGAGCGGTGGGCGGTCGTGCGGGTCGACGTGGTCCGCCGACGGGCGTCGGCGCTGCGGGACCGGGTCGTGGTGCGGCCGGCGGTGGAGGTGGCGGTGGACCTGGCGGTGGATCTGGCGGTGCCGCGACGGGTCGTGTGGGCCGCACCGGTCCGGGTGGCGCGCGTGGCGACGGGCGCGTCGTCGTCCGCGTCCTCGTCGGTCTCCCGCGGGCGGTCGTCGTCGAGGTCGTCGAGGTCGTCGGCGTCGTCCCCGGCGTCGTCGCGTCGCTTCGGCAGCGGCCCGGAGGTGTGCCCCCGCGGTGACGGCGCGTCGATGACGGGCATCGCGGCGGTGCCGGTGGGCCGCCGACGGACGGCGGGGCTCTCCGCCGCGCCGTCGGGTCCGTCCGCCTCGTCGGCCCCCGGTGTGCGGCGCGTGGCCGGGGGTGCGGCGGCCAGAGCGGTGGCGGAGGTGGTCGACGTGGCGGTCGGTGCAGCGGTCGGTGCAGCGGTCGGTGCAGCGGTCGGTGCCGGGGCCGGCGTCGCCGCGGGGCGGCCGCCGGGGCCTGCCGGCGGACGGGCCGGGGCGCCGGGGGCCGCGGGCGCTCCTCCGCGCGGCGGACCGGCAGGCGCTCCTCGCGGCGGGACCGGCGCGGGGCCGGCCGGCGCTCCCCCGCGCGGGCCGGGGCCGGCAGGGCCACCGGGTCCACCGGGACCGCCCGGACCCACCGGCGGCGGGGCGGGGCGACCGGCGGCGCCGGGCGGCGGGGTCGGACGGCCGGCAGGGCCGGCGGGGCCGGCCGGCGGCGGCGTGGGGCGCACGGCGGGGCCGGACAGCGCGCGCGGTCCGGCCGGACGGCCGGGGCCGACGGGAGGCTGGGCGCCGGCGGGAGGCTGGGCGCCGGGAGCCGGCGGACGCGGCGGCGCGGCGGGTCCGGCCGGACCGGCCGGCGGTGCGGCGGGACCGGCCGGCGGCGCGGCGGGCGCCGAGCCGCGCGGGGCGCCCGGGGGAGCCGCACCGGCCGGTGCGCCGGACGGCCGAGCCGGCGGCGGCGTGGGGCGACCCGGGGCCGCCGGCGCGGAACCGGCGGACAGGCCGCGATCCTCGCGCGCCAGGTCCGGGCGGTCGTTGCGGCGGGTCTGCGGCCGGGCGGCGGTGGCGGTGCCCGTGGCAGTACTCGTGGCGGCACCCGTGGCAGCACCCGAAGCGGTGCCCGTCGCGGCACCCGCCGAGCTCGCCGAGCCTCCGCCGTTCGTGCCGGTCGCGGGCCGGAAGGACCCGGTGGAGAACGCGGACGGGAAGCCGATCGGCGGCGAGACCGGCGCCGGCGTCGCGGCGATGCGCGCGCTGACGTCGCCGTAGTCGCTGTCGAGGTGCTGCCGGTCGGAGCGCCCGCGGTCGTCGCCGGCGTGTGCGCCTCGTCCGGCCGGGGCGGCCGTGCCCAGGTCGCGTTCGTCGTCGGGGTCGACGTCGGCGGCGCGGCGCCGACCCGACGAGCGAGCATGCGTGCCCGCCACCGGGCAACCACCTCCCGTGTCGCTCGCAGTCACCGTCCGTGTCCACGACCGCGCCGGTCCGTCGACGTGATCGCCAGGTCCGACCTCGCTGTTCCGGACCCGCACGAAGGCAACGCGCCAAAGACGCCCGGGTCGCGCTCCGGAGGGGGCACTGTCCACGACCGGGCCGCACACTGCGGTGAGTGGTGGTTCGCTGTCACTCCGTCGTGACGACCGTCCGCTGAACCCGCGCCGATGCGCTCAGTGGCCAGAACCATCACCGAGCGCTAACGAACGCGCCGCCCCGACCGATGACCGGAGCGACCTGCCCGAACGCAGGCCCCCGGCGAGAGGACACACGAGGCATGGACCCCCATCAGGACCCGTGGGTTCCCGCGCCCCGCCACGGCGACCGGACGGACATCCGCGCGGCCGGGGGCGGGGACCCGTGGAGCCCCACCGTCCCGTTCCCGCGGGTCGCGCCCGCCGTCGAGCGTCTGCCCGACCACGTCGTGACCCCGGTGCCGTCGACCGCGCTCGTCCCGGTGCCGCGGCGCTCCGCCGCGCTGGTCGTGCGGGAGACGGAGACGCCCGGCCTGCTGCGATCCTGCGCCCGCGCGTTCGCGCGGCTCGTGCACGTCACCGTCGACGGGGTGCGGTCGTTCGTCGCCCTCCTCGCGGCGGCCCCGGCGTCCCGCTAGAGCTGCACCCCGCGCGTCAGCGCCCCGTCGACCAGCAGGTTCGTCCCGCTGATGAACGTCGCGGCCGGGCTCGCCAGGAAGACCACGGCGCGGGCGACCTCCTCCGGCCGGGCCATGCGCCCGGTGGGGTTGAGACCGAGGGCCTGGGCGTAGAGGTCGGGGTTGTTCTCCTCGATCGACTCCCACACCCCGCCCGCGAAGTAGACGTTGCCGGGCGAGACGGTGTTGGCGCGCACCCGGCCGGCGAGCTGGTGCGCCAGGCCCTGCGTGTAATGGACGATCGCGCCCTTGAACGTCCCGTACGGCCCCGCCGCGAAGTCGATCTCGCGGCCGGACACGCTCGAGATAGTCACGATCGACCCGGCGTCACTGGCCTCGAGCGACGGCAGCGCCGCCTCGACGAGGCGCACGGTGCCGAGCATGTCGGTGGTGAAGCTGGCCGCCCAGCTCTCCTCGTTCGACGGGATCGCCAGCGCCGAGACGTTGGCGACCACCGCGTCGACGCCGCCGTGCGCCGACGCGCTCGCCCGCACCCAGGTCGCGAGGGCGTCGCCGTCGGCGATGTCGACGGGCGTGCCGTGGACGTCGTGACCGGCGGCGCGCAGCTCCTCCTCGGCGGTGCGGACGCCGTCGGCCGAGCGCGCGCAGAAGGCGACCGTCGCGCCCTCGGCCGCGAGGCCCTCGACGATCGCGCGCCCGATGCCGCGGCTGCCGCCGGTGACGAGCGCGGTGCGCCCGGCGAGCTGGAGGTCCATGGCGAGCTCCCTCAGATCAGGGACGTGCGCGCTCGCGCAGGTCCGCGTGCAGCCCGTCGAGGGGCCGCAGGCCGGGCACGAGCGCCTTGGACACCTTCGTCACCGCGCTGTAGTTGGTGTCGACGACGTTGGCCAGCGGCGTCAGCGACACCTGGGTGAGCAGCTGGTAGGCGTCGAGGCGGTCCAGGCCGAGCAGCCCCGACAGCCACGTGATCATCTCGACCTGGCTGATCCGCCACGCGTCCTCGAGGGGCCGCGAGGAGCCGACCACGACGATCTCGTCGTCGTTCTCCAGCCGCGGCCACAGCGGCGCCGGCGCCGCCGACGCCTTGACCAGGTCGACGATCAGCGTGACGTCCATGGCGCCCTCGACGGCGGTGCCGCACGACTCGCCCTCGCCCTGGCGGTAGTGCCCGTCGCCCACCGAGAAGATCGCGCCGGGGGTGTTGACCGGGAGGTAGCAGGTGGCGCCGGCGCGCATCTCGGGCGTGTCCATGTTGCCGCCGAAGGCGTCCGGCGTCAGTGAGGAGCGGACCTCCCCCAGCGCGGGCGCGACCCCGACCGTGCCGAGCATCGGCGCGAGCGGCAGGTCGACCGAGAAGTCGGACCGGCCCGCGGTGAACGTGACGGTGCGCCGGGCGCGGTCGAGCTCGTAGATCCAGGTGCGCTCCTCGAGCGGCTCCTGGAGCAGCGCCGTGCGGTCGGTGCCGGTGAGCCCGCCGAAGAACGGGACGAGCGTGGAGGCGCCCCAGTCGCGGGCCGGGGTGAGGTCGACGAGGTGCAGCACGAGCGTGTCGCCGGGCTCGGCGCCCGTGACCGCGAACGGGCCGGTCTGCGGGTTGAGGAACCCCATCCGCAGGTTCGCGCTCGCGAGGTCGGACGTCGAGCGGATCGTGCCCCCGAAGGCGTCGTCGCACCACAGGCGCAGCACGGTGCCGGGCGCGACCTCGCGGATCGGGGCGACGCCGCCGAACGTGTAGGCGTACTGCGACGGTTCGGGACGGAACTCGACGACGTCCATCTGGCCCTCCCGGTCGGCGACCCTAGTAGCGGTCGGTGCCCGTGAGGGCGTGCTCGAGCTGGTCGGCGATGCGGGTGACCAGCCGGAACGGCGCGTCGAACTCGGCGAACGAGAGGTCCTCGATCGGCGTGGCGTGCCGGAACACCGCGACGCCGCCCACGGCCACCGCGCCACCGACCACGGCGTCCTCGGCGAGCTCGAGCAGGCGGCGGGTGTCGATCTCGTCGAGGCGGCCGATCGGGGACTCGATCTGCAGCCAGTCGTGGCCGTCGACCTCGCCCCGGTGGTGCACGTAGACCAGCTGCGTGCGGTCCTCCGACGTGGGGAGCCGGAACGTGAGGCTCTGCTGGTCCTGCGCCATCACCTCGTAGCGCACCCGGATCCACAGCACGAGGTCGTCCCACGACGCCACCGACCACTCACCGCCCTCACCCTGGCTCGACGTCCCGTTCCCGGGTCGGCCCGCACGACGCGGCGGGCGGAGCGATCGCACCGTAGCAGCGCGCGCGGGCCCTCCACGGGCGCCGCGCTCGATCATCGGACACCCCCGCCGACGAGGCGGTCCCACCCGGCGGAACCGACCGCGGAGGTGGCGCCGCTGCGGTCGAGGAGGCGCAGCAGGGCGGCGCCGTCGCGCGGACGGTCGCCGACCTCCTGGGCCGTCGCCCGCCGCAGCACCGGCACGAGGCGGGGCGAGAGGCGGTGCACCGCGGCGAACGCCTCCGGACCCGGCCCGTCGAGGATCCGGCGGGCGATGTCGAGGATGTTGTCCCCGTCGAAGAGGTGGTCGCCGCGGGCGGCGAAGACCACGCAGCACGCCCACGCCCAGACGTCGGTGGCCGGGCCGGCCCCGTTGCCGGTGACCTGCTCGGGTGCCATGTAACCGGGCGTGCCCACCATGTTGCCGGCCGGCGTGTGGTGGGTCTGGCCGACGACGCGGGCGATGCCGAAGTCGACGACCTTCGGCCCGGCCGAGGTCAGCAGCACGTTGCCGGGCTTGAGATCGCGGTGCGTGATGCCGTCGGCGTGCAGGGCGGCGAGGGCCCGGGCCAGCGCGATCGCGGTGCGCGTGAGCATCTCGCCGTCGGTCACCGCGCCCGAGGCGGCGACGAAGGCGTGCAGCGACGGCCCGTCGAGGCGCTCCATGACGATGTAGGGCATCGAGCCGTCGAACCCGACGCTGTAGACGCGCGCCGTGTAGTCGCCGGTGACCTTCTGCAGCGTCTGGCCCTCGCGCAGGAAGCGGGTGCGGGCGTCGACGTCGTCGAGCAGGTGCGGGGCGAGCACCTTGATGGCGACCACGCCGTGGGTGCCGGCCCGGTGCCCCAGGTAGACGGTGCCCATGCCGCCCGAGCCGAGCCGGCCGGTGAGCGTGTAGTCGCCGACCGAGCGCGGGTCGTGGGGCGTCAGGGGCTGCTCGGGGGCCGCCATGTCGGTCAGGCGGGTCGAGGAGCCGACGGACGGGGGCGCGGGCGGGGCGGAGCGCGACGGCATCGAGAGCCCCCGTCGGGGCGGCGGCGCCGCGGCGACCGGGGCGGCCGGCGGTGCGGGGGCCGCGGCCGGGAGCGCCGGCTGGTCGGGCGTGTCGGTCCCCTTGCGGCGGGCGCGCAGCAGGCGGCGCTCCTTGACCGCGGGCAGGCGGGCCGCCCGCAGCGCCTCGGGCACCACCGGCGCCTCGCGGCACGCGCGCGGCCGCTGCACGCGGGTGACCACCTGGTGGGCGAGCAGGAACAGTGCCGCGCCGAGCCCGACGCCCGGGACGGCCAGCGACCCGCCGGCGAGGACGAGCGCGAGCGCCAGCAGCACGCCGAGCGCCAGCGTCGCCTTGCCCCGGCTCGTCGGCCAGGGGCGCGTCACGGGCATCGCGCGGCGCCGCTCGAGGTCGAGGCCGCCGACGTAGAGCCCGGCCACCAGGAGCGACAGCGCGGCGAGCACGACGATGCCGCCGATGGTGATCGTCGGGCCGGAGGCCGTCGGCGCGGCCAGGCCGACGTCGTCGAGCCGCGCGATCAGGCCGCGGATCGCGGCGCGGCGGCCCTGGGCGAGCTGGTCCGCGACGAGCGCGACGGCGAGCGCGCCCACCGCGGTCGTGACGGCCGCCGTCAGCAGGGTGAGACCGAGCGCGCGGGGCCCGGGCAGGTCGGCGGCGCGGTGCAGGTGGCGGCGCGCGCGACGGCGCTCGGCGCCGGTCAGGCGCGCCACGCGGTCGGTGACGACGCGGTCGACGAGCATCGCGGTGCGCCGCCGGCCCGCGGCACGCCGGTGCAGGGGCGCCATCGCGAGGGCCGTCAGCACGCCCGCGACCACCACCACGAGGACGGGCAGCCCCGGGCCCAGCTCCGCCAGCCCCACCTGTCCGCCACCTCCCGCTGTCGTCGTTGGTACGACCGACCGGATCCCGACACCGGCGCCTAGCGCGACCGTACCGGGGTCGGCGATCAGTCCCGGTTGCCTCGTCCCGGCGCGCCGTCACCCTCACGCGTCACGGTGGTTCTCCTGCGCCCCGGGCGCCACCGTGGCTTGCGGGGGTGACGCAGCACCACGTCCCCGAGGCTGTGCCGCCCCCGCACCACCAGGTGCGGGACGCCGCGCTCTCGCCGGGCCCGGATGTCGTCACGCACCTTCCCCGCGGAGATCCGCAGGTCGTCGACGTCCGCGGTCGCGTGCTCGGGGAGCACGAGCAGGGGCGAGCACATCCCCGTCGCGAGCTCCACGGCGACGACGGGCGTCGTGAACTCCGCGCCGCTGAAGTCGAGCGTCACCCCGCCGACCCAGCTGTGGACGCGGACGAGCGGCGGCACGCGCCAGTAGCCCCGCCGGGTGATCGCACCGCCCACGCCGGCCTGCAGGTCGAGGACGTCGACCGAGCGGGAGGCGTGCAGCTCCGCACCCGGCAGGTCGTCGAGCAGGCCCTCGAGGTCGCGGCGCACGCGCGCCGCGAGCGCGGCCGCGGCGCGGTCGCTGTACTCCGCGGGGGTGATCTGCCCGGCCACCATGGCGCGCGATAGGAACTGCTGCACCTGCTCGCGCTCCACGTCGGAGACACGCAGGGCCGCCGGATCCCCCGGCTCCGGGCTCGCGGACGTCACCTCCGTGATGATAGGGCGCGCTCTGCAGGGCGTCGGTCGGGAAGCGAGGTGGTGGCGGGTGCGGCGAGGGCTGCGCGTCGTGCTCACCCTGGTCGTCGCCGCGGGCGTCGTCAGCAGCTGCGCCGGCTCCGGCGGCCGCACCTCGCCGCTGACGGGGCTCCCGGCGCCCGCCGGCGCCCCGGTGCTGGCGGTCAAGGTCGACAACTCTCCAGCGGGCCGGCCGTGGACCGGTGTCGAGGACGCCGACGTCGTCTACGTCGAACCCGTCGAGGGCGGCACGACGCAGCTGCTCGCCGTGTTCTCCTCGCGCCTGCCGCCCGCGGTCGGGCCCGTGCGCAGTGCGCGCGAGTCCGACGTGACCGTGCTCGCCGCCTACGGACGCCCGGCCCTCGCGTTCTCCGGCTCGGCCCCGGAGCTCGCCGGCACCCTCGCCGGCGCCTCCCTCGTGCCGGTGACCCCCGGGACCGCCGAGGGCGCCTTCCGCCGCGAGGCCGGCCGGCGTGCGCCGGTCAACCTCTACGCGGACCCCTCCGCCCTGCTCGCCGCGGCCGGCGGCGCCTCCCCGCCGCGCGACATCGGGTTCCGGTTCGGCGCGACCCCGTCGGGCGGCGAGGTCGTGCGACACCGCGACGTCGTGTTCGGCTCGGCCGAGCTCGGGCTGAGCTGGGACGCCGTGCGCGGACGCTGGCTCGTCGAGCCCGGTGGGGGCGATCCCGCGGTGCCCGCGACCGGCGGTGAGCCGATCGGCGCGTCCACCGTGCTCGTCCAGCGCGTGACGACGCGACCGTCGGCGATCCGCGACGCGGCCGGCGCCGTCTCGCCCTACGCGGTGACCACCGGCGAGGGCGCGGCCGAGGTCCTGCGCGACGGGCGCGCCTACCCCGCCCGCTGGTCGCGCCCGGCGCCGACCGACCCGACCGTCGTGCTCGGCCCCGACCGCCTCCCGGTCGCGTTCGCTCCCGGGCCGGTGTGGGTGCTGCTCGTCCCGGAGGGTTGAGGAGCCCCTCCGATCGGGTAGGCCCTCGGCATGGCTGCTGACGACAAGATCGACAACAAGGCCGACAAGCTCAAGGGCAAGGTCAAGGAGACCGCCGGCACCGTCCAGGGCGACGAGGAGCTCCGCCACGAGGGCAAGGCGGACCAGACCAAGGGCGACATCAAGCAGGCCGGCGAGAAGATCAAGGACGCTTTCAAGTCCTGACGCGCGTCACCGCACCGAAGCGACCCCGGGGACCCCGACGTCCTCGGGGTCGCTGTGCGTCTGCTCCCCCGCGTGTATGCATCTCAGTAGCCGCGGGACTCCCGGCGCCCGGCGAAGGCGTAGACGGGCGTGCCGTCGGCGTCCCGGCGGTCGAGCCGGTGCACCGCGAAGACGTTGATGCCCGGGATCGACCCGCCGGTCATGTCGCTGACCTTCTGGCGCGGCCCGGACTCCACCAGCACCAGGTACTCCTCGGGCAGGCTGGCGCCCTCCGCCAGGGTCAGGTCGTGATCGCCCCGGCACGGGCCGTCGTGGAGCCGGATCCGCACGTGGCACTCCCCCTCGTCGCGTCGACGGATCGTGCCATGGTCCCACGCCCCGACGCGCCCGCCGGATCGTCCGGGCCCGGCTCTTTGCAGCCTCATGTGCACATGCAAGGATGATCGTCGCCGGTCATGCCCCCCGTGACCGGCACCGGACCCGGTCGGTGTCCCCCCGCCGGCCGGGTCCTCCCTAACCTCCTGCCGGGCGAGCCGGAAGTCACGCGGATCGCCGGGACGGCTTGGATTGGAGCGGCCTCCCGGCGGACACTCCCCTCGGGGTCTCCGACAGGCGGTGAGAGCGGACGTGTACAAGGACGAGGCGGCGGCGAGACTGGCGCGACAGGCGTCGGAGACGCTCGCGGAGATGCTGGCCCACAGCCAGGCCCAGCCCGCCGGTCCGGACCGCTTCGACTGGTCCAGCGACGCCCTCGACGAGCTCGCCCGCGCGGTCGTCACCATCGGCGAGATCGTCGACCGCTGCACCTCCCGCCTCCCGGTCGACGACGACCCCGAGGCCATCGTCGACGCCACCCGCGAGCTCGCCACCGCGATCGTCCGGCGCCGCAACACCCTGCTCGCCGAGAACGCCGCCGCGCGCCTCCACCGCGCCCAGGTCATCCCCATCCGCCGGGCGGGGTGACGCCGTCCCGGTGTCAGCGGCGTGGCGCTGCAGACGTTGAGTGTCCGTAACGCCACGCACTCGACGACCTACGCCGGCGGTGTCCACAGGCCGACGCGCGTGCCGTCGGGGTCGAGCACCACGGCCATCGTCCCCATCCCCGGCACCTCCCACGGCTCCACCGCCGTCGTGGCACCGAGGTCGAGCGCCCTCGACAGCGCGGCGGGGACGTCGTCGACGGTGAAGTAGGTGACCATCCCGACGGGGTGCCGGTTGCCCTCACCGGCCTGGCCGATCCCGGCGGGCAGGCGCTCCGGGCCGGGCTCGACGAGGCCGTAGTCGATCTTCTCGACGACGTGGACGGGCCAGCCGAACAGCTCGCCGTAGAACGCCCGCGAGCGGGCGGCGTCGGTGGCGGTGATGTCGATCCAGGCGGCTGGACGAGTCATGCTGACGATCCTCTTTCAGGACTTCCTGATTCCGCAAGAGGACTTTTGGACGTCGTGCGTCGCGCCACAACGACGTGGGGCCGGTCCCGGTCGGGCGCAAGACAAAGGGGCCGCAGCGTTGCTGCGACCCCTCTGTGCTGCCTCGACCGGCGCGCGCCCGAAGGGATTCGAACCCCTAACCTTCTGATCCGTAGTCAGATGCTCTATCCGTTGAGCTACGGGCGCAGTATCTCGTTGTCAACCTCGACCCAGTCCGGACCGCGGCTGCGGAGGCTCCGGGATTTGAACCCGGGAGGGAGCCGAACTCCCAACCGCATTAGCAGTGCGGCGCCATAGACCAGACTAGGCGAAGCCTCCCGAGGTCCCCCTGGGGCCTCCGTCGGGAAACAGTACACACCGCCGTCCAGGCGGTTCGTCGCCACCCCCCGGCCCGCGTGACGTGTGCACGGTCCCGCATGCGACCCCCGGCGGCGGGTAGCCCACCACCGAACCCGCCACGAGGAGGACACCCGCCGTGAAGGCGACCCTGATCTACGGAGCCGGCGACATCCGCGTCGAGGACGTCCCGGACCCGGCCCTGCAGAACTCCACCGATGCCATCGTGCGGATCACGCACTCCTGCATCTGCGGCAGCGACCTCTGGCCCTACAAGAGCCGCGAGCAGACCGAGCAGGGCGACCGCATCGGCCACGAGTTCATCGGCGTGGTCGAGGAGACCGGCTCGGACGTGAGCCGCGTCCAGAGGGGCGACCTCGTCGTCGCGCCGTTCTTCTACGCCGACGGCACCTGCGAGTACTGCCGCGCAGGCCTGACCAGTGCGTGCCCGAACGGCAGCGCCTGGGGCGCCGAGACCGACGGCGGCCAGGGCGAGGCGGCCCGCGTACCGTTCGCGGACGCCACCCTGATGAAGCTGACGGTGCCGCACGACTCGGCGCTCATGCCGAGCCTGCTGACCCTCTCCGACGTCTTCGGGACCGGCCACCACGCCGCGGTGTCGGCGAAGGTCGAGCCCGGCAAGGACGTGGCGGTGATCGGTGACGGCGCCGTCGGGCTGCTCGCCGTGCTCGCGGCCAAGCGCCTCGGCGCCGAGCGCATCGTGCTCATGGGCCGGCACAAGGACCGCACCGACCTCGGGCGCGAGTTCGGAGCGACCGACGTCGTCTCCGAGCGTGGCGAGGAGGGCGAGCAGAAGGTCCGCGACCTGCTCGGCACCGACGGCGTGCACTCGGCGATCGAGGCCGTGGGGTACGAGCAGTCGCTGACGTCGGCGATCAACCTCACCAAGCCGGGCGGGCACGTCGGCATCGTCGGCGTGCCGCAGAGCGGCGAGCTGCCGAACCTGGCGCAGAAGTTCTTCAAGAACGTGACCGTCGCCGGCGGCATCGCCCCGACCCAGGCGAACATGTACGAGCTGCTGCCCGACGTGCTCGACGGGCAGATCGAGCCGGGCAAGGTGTTCGACCGCGAGATCCCGCTCGCCGAGACGCCCAGCGGCTACCAGGCGATGAACGACCGCGAGGCCCTCAAGGTGCTCGTGCGGCCCTGACGCGCCCCGCGACACGAACGGCGCTCTCGTTGCTTCGGAAGCAGCGAGAGCGCCGTTCGTTCGTCCGCGGTGCGCGCACCCGGGCGAGCACACTGGTCGGGCGACGGCGCGAACGGGGACTTCGGACGCATAGAAGCAGCGAACAGCGCGTTCGCTGCCCAACCCGGCGCGCGCTCAGGTCCGGCGCAAGAAGCGCAACAGCGCCGGCGGGCGGCCGCCGTAGCCCTCCGCCTCGAACGCCGCGACGGCGATGCGGGGCAGGTCGCGCACGGCGTCGAAGACGAGGAACCGCGGCACCCAGGCCGGCCCGAAGCGGGTGTTGAAGCGGTAGAGCGAGTCGATCTGCCACCACCGCGACGCCGTGCGCAACAACCGCGCCCACAGGCGGGCCACCGGCCCGGCGCCGATCTTCTCGCCGCGCTCGAGCGCCGAGCGGAACACCGCGAAGTTCAGCGACACCCGGTCGACGCCGAGGCCGCGGCAGGCGCCGAGCAGGTCGGCGATGAGCAGCTCGTTGAGCCCGTTGTCGGGCACTGCGGGGTCGCGGATCATGAGGTCGAGGGAGAGCCCGTCGGTGCCCCACGGCACGAACTGGAGCAGGCCGCGCACCTCGTCCTCGGCGGTGGCGATGACGAGCACCCCGTCCGGGTCGGCGTCGCCGTCCGCGACGCGGGAGAGCGCCATCGAGAACCCGCGCTCGGCCGGTCCGCCGCGCCAGCGGGAGACGAGGTCGCGCAGCGCCGCGAGCTCGTCGTCGGGCACGTCGCGCACCCGCCGGACCGTGGTCTCGTAGCCCGCCCGCTTGATGCGTGAGACGGCCTGGCGCACGGTGCGCATCGAGCGGCCCTGCAGCGAGAACGTGGCGACGTCGACGACCGCCTCGTCGCCCAGCTCCAGCGCGTCCAGGCCGCCCTCGCGCAGCCACACCCGCGCGCCGGCCTCCGAGCAGCCGAGCACCGCGGGCACCCAGCCGTAGCGGCGGCAGACGGCGAGGAACTCGGTGATCGCACCGGGCCAGGCCTCGAGGTCGCCGAGCGGGTCGCCCGAGGCCAGCGCGACCCCGGCCACCACCCGGTAGGCCACCGCCGCCTTGCCCGACGACGAGAACACCACCGACTTGTCCCGGCGCAGCGCGAAGTAGCCGAGCGAGTCGGCGTTGCCGTGACGGGCGAGCAGCGCGCGGATCTGCTCGCCCTCGGACTCGCTGCGGGCCGGGCGCGGCTCGGAGGAGCGCAGCAGGAAGTAGCCGCCGAGCACGAGCGCGGCGACGCCGAAGCTCAGGCCGAGCACGGCGGTGAGGTCGTCGAACCACCCGGCCCGGAACGCGACGGGCCCGCTGACGCCGACGAGCGAGAGCCCCGCCTGGGCCAGCTTGTCCTCCAGGTCGGGCTGCCCGGCGAGCAGCGACGGGCGCACGAGCAGCAGCAGGAAGACGGTGACGAAGCCGCCGAGCAGCATCTGCACGACGACCCGCAGGGCGGCGAGCCGCCCGACGGGGTCGGGCAGCGCGGTGAACTCGCGGCGCGTCAGCAGGAGCCCGACGAGCAGGACGGCGACCACGATCGTCGGGACGATCGCGTGGCGCCCGACGATGTGCGAGACCACCAGCAGCGCGCACGCCACCACCGCGAGCTGCCACGCCCGACGCTTGCGCCGCCGCAGGCCCGTGGCCAGCATCATCAGCCCGACACCGAGGGTCGCGACGACCACGGCGCCCACCAGCGTCGCCTCGGGCGGGAGCCCGAACCACGTCGCGGGCTGCAGCCGCCGGCGCAGCAGGGGCGTGAGCAGCGAGAGGACCGTGAGGAGGCCCGCGACGCGCGCCGCCCACGTCACCACCCGCGCGACACGGCGCCCGCGGAACCGGGCGAAGCGCCCCTCGACGGCGGCCGTCGTGGGGCGATCGGCCCGCACCCCCGACGTCATGTGGCCTCCGGCAGCGTGCGCGCGTCAGCGCAGATGAGTATCCAACCAGTTGAGTACCCTGCTGCGCGCTTCCATCCTGGTCGCCTCCTCCGAGTTCCCCTCGTCCAGGGGATCCGGCTGGTCGGCGGCCCGCTCGTCGGCGTCGAAGCGGTGCTCGCGGGAGGGGTAGACGACGACGTCGACGACGCGTCCCGAGGCGTGCGCGGCCTCGCGGAGACGATCGACGTCGGCGGGGTCGACCGGGTCGCCCTGCTCGCCGTAGAGCCCGAGCCAGGGGCAGGTCAGCTCGCCGACGACGTCGACCAGCGCCGGCAGGCCCGTCGAGAGCGACTTCTTGACGCCGGCGGCCGAGACGGTCACGACGGCGCCGAGGGAACGCTGCGCGGCGACGACGAGCGCGGCGGTGGCGCCGAGGTCGAAGCCGACGACGCCCATGCGGTCGGAGGTGATCCCGCGGTCGGCGAGCATCCCGAAGGCGGCGTCGGAGTCGGCGAGCACCGACTCGCCGGAGATCTTGGCGACGGCGCGGTCGACGGCCTCGTCGTCGCCGGTCTGCTCGTCGATGCCGGGGTCGTCGCGGTGGTAGAGGTGCGGCGCGACCGCGAGCCAGCCCTCCCCCGCGAGGGCCCGGACGATCGCCTGCGTGCGCGAGGTGACGCCCCGCGACTCGTGCAGCACGACCACACCGCCCCGCACCGCACCGTCCGGCTCGGCGATCGTCACCCGCAGTTGGGTCTCGTCGACCAGAGGGATGGTCTCGGTGTGGGTCCCCGTCATGCGTTCAGCCTTCCACGCCGCGGGCCGGGCGTGCCGGGCGCATGGTGGACCGCCCGGGCGAGCCCGGCCGTCGGGCGAACGGGCGACGCGAGGCGTTTACCGTGGTGACCGTGCCCGTGCGCCTGCGTGACGACCTCGCCGCCCTCCCCACCTACGTCGCCGGCCGCACCGTGCCCGGGGCGGTCAAGCTGGCGAGCAACGAGATGCCGCTGCCGCCCCTGCCGGCGGTGCTCGCCGCGATCCACCGGGCGGTCGAGGCCGGCAACCGCTACCCCGACATCGCCGTCACGACGCTGACGGCGCGCCTCGCCGAGCACCACGGCGTCGACACCGCGCGGATCGCCGTCGGCACCGGATCGGTGGCGCTGTGCGGCCAGCTCGTGCAGGCGGTGTGCGCGCCGGGCGACGAGGTCGTGTTCGCGTGGCGCTCGTTCGAGGCCTACCCGATCGTCGCGCTCGCGGGCCACGCCCAGGGCGTCCGCGTGCCGCTGACCGACGACCACGTCCACGACCTCGACGCCATGGCCGCCGCGATCACCCCGCGCACGCGGATGGTGTTCGTCTGCAACCCCAACAACCCGACCGGCACGGCCGTCGACGAGACCGCGCTGCGGGCGTTCCTCGACCGCGTCCCGGACGACGTGCTGGTGGTGCTCGACGAGGCCTATCGCGAGTTCGTCAGCGACCCCGCCGTGCCCGACGGGCTCGCGCTCGCCGAGGAGTACGACAACGTCTGCGTGCTGCGGACCTTCTCCAAGGCCCACCGCCTCGCCGGGCTGCGCGTCGGCTACGCCGTCGGGCCCGCGGAGCTCGCGGCGGCGCTGCGCGGGGTCGCGGTGCCGTTCGGCGTCTCCTCGCCGGCGCAGGCGGGCGCGCTCGCGGCGCTCGACCACCTCGACGAGCTGCTCGCCGACTGCGCGGACGCGGTCGCGGAGGTCGCGCGGATGACCACCGAGCTGCGCTCGCTGGGGTACGAGGTGCCGTCGTCGCAGACCAACTTCGTCTGGCTCCCCCTCGGCGAGCGGGCGGCGGAGTTCTCCGAGCACGCGCTGGAGAACAAGGTCGTCGTGCGCGCGTTCGCGGGCGACGGCGTGCGGGTCAGCGCCGGCACGCCCGAGGAGGTCGACCTGTTCCTCGCGGCGGCGGGCTCGTTCGGCCGCTGACCCTGCGAGGGCCGTCGCACCAGCCACCGGTGGGCCGGCCGCTCGACCAGCACCGTGAGCAGCCACCCGAGCAGCACCGCCACCGCGACGACGGCGACCAGCCGCGTCCAGCCGTCGACGCCGAAGCGGTGCAGCAGACCCCAGGCCACGAAGTAGCCGATCTGCTGGTTCACCAGGTAGATGCCGTAGGAGATCCCGGCGAGCCAGGTGACGACGCGCGGCAGCCGCCCGACCCGCAGCACGCTCCAGTCGCGGCCCGCCGCGGCGGCGGCGATCCCCAGCACCGCGAGCGCCAGGACGAGCACGGACGGCAGGTCCGGGGTGTGCAGGTTCTCGGCGACGAGACCGGCGAGCACCAGCGCGACGAGGTGGAAGGCGCCGAGGCGACCGCGGGACCACAGCCACACCGCGAGCCCGATGCCGAACATCTGCCAGCGGAACATGACGAGTCCGTGGAAGACCTGGCTCAGCACGCCGTCCGCGTAGCCGACCTCCATCATCAGCGCCGGGACGACGATGATGCCCCAGGCCAGCGCGGGGAGCGTCCAGCGCCTGCTCCAGAACCCGCGGCCCAGGTACGCGGCGGCCACGGCGGCGAGGGTGAACATCGCGAGCTGGGCGGGCAGCGTCCAGTAGGAGTGGTCGATGTAGGTGACGCGGGAGTCCCAGCCCTGGACCAGGAGCAGGTTGCCGATGAGGTCGAGTCCGCTGGGTCGCCAGTAGCCGTACTGCGAGGCGTAGAGCGTCACCAGGTAGGTGGCGAGCACGGCGACGACGTAGGCGGGCAGCAGGCGGGCGAGGCGGTCGACCCACCACCGCCCGGGCGGCCGCGTCGCGAGCGTCCGGCAGACGAAGAACGCCGAGATGACCATCAGCGTGTTCGCCCCCGCCTGGACGGGCCAGACGAACGGCATCCGCGGCATCCACGGCATGACGCCGATGACCGAGTAGGTGGCGTGCTGGAGGACCACGCTGCCGACCGCGACCACGCGGACGACGTCCCAGCTCAGCTGCCGTGTTCTGTTCACCGGCCGCGGAAGCTACGAACGGTTCCTGAGAGGACGCTGAGACGAGGCCACGGGGGGCCTGAGGTCATCGGCCGTCCAGCTCACGCGCGGGTACCCGCCGGGTGATCTCCCGCACGTGGCCCTCGCGGCGGCCCTCGAGCAGGCGCACCGCGCCGAGGCAGAACTGCACCCAGAGACCCGCCTGCACCTCGCGGCCGACGCCGAGGCGGCCGTAGAGGAGCTCCGCCGCGCGGTCCCCCGCCCGGGACCACACCTCGATCGTGAAGTCGACGACCCCGTCGGAGACGTCGGCGGCCCGGAACTCGATCTCGCCGGCCTCGAGGTGACCGTCGAGCGTGCCGAACCGGAACGACCGCTCGGTGCGGGCGAGCACCCGCACCGGTCCGTCCCACGGCGCCGGCATGTAGACGCGGTACTCGTCGCCGACCAGCATGCGGCCGGGCTCGCCGCGTTCCCGCGCGAACGTCACGACGTGCGGCGGGGCCCCGCGGTCCAGGTCGCGGGAGAGGGTGTCGACGACGTCGGCCGCGCTGTGCCGCACGTCGACGGCCCGGACGGTGAACGTGCGGTGGAACAGCGGCCCGTGGCCCTGGGCGATCGTCTTCGTGCGCTCGTCGACCAGCGCCATCGGCCAGGGCGCGGGGAGGTCGGTGCCGTCGCCCAGCTCCTGGTGGCGTTCCAGGATCGGCAGGCTCCGCAGGTGCCGCGCGCCCATGATCAGGGCACCCCAGCCGCGCCGGAGGCGTCCGAGCGGCGGGCGACGGGTGAACAGGGGACGTGGCGACATGAGTGTGCGGGTAGCCGTCCGGCGATGACAGCATGCGCCGGGCCGTCCGGCTCCCCCTGTCCCGTCGAGTCCCGTCGACCGAGAGGCACCGTGTGAGGTTCACGGCCCACCCCGATCCGGAGGGCTTCCTGCGCGAGATCTCCGGCTACGGGCTGAACTACGACCCGTCCGAGACTGACGGGAAGGGCTGGCACCACGACCGCGTCCGCCACCTCCTCGGCGACGAGGAGCCGGGCGAACCCGTGCCCGACGGCCCGTTCGAGCTCGCCTGCCGGATGGTGCACGACTACGAGTTCGCCGAGCCGTCGATCATGCGCGCGTACTTCCACGCCGACGCCCCGCTCGTCGGGCGGGACATGCTGCTCGAGGGCCGCTTCGTCGTGCTCCGCTTCCCGATGGGCGTGCGGGTCGACGCGGCGGTGGACGAGGTCCGCGAGCGCGCCGACGGCACCCGCGAGCGCTCGTGGGGCTGGAGCTACCGCACCCTCGAGCACCACCTCGAGCGGGGACGGCTGCTCTACGAGGTGGTCAAGAACCTCGACACCGGCCGCGTCGAGTTCGTCATCACCGGCGTCTCCAGCCGCGCGAAGATCCCCAACCCCGTCGTCGCGCTCGGGTTCGGGCTGTTCGGACGCTGGACCCAGACCCGCTTCTACCGCGCCGCCGGGCGCCGGCTGGCGCGCCTCGTGGCCGAGGTGAGCGCGGGCGGCCAGCGCCCGGAGCCGCAGTGGCGCGGGCCCGGCGACATCGTCGTCGCGCCCACACCCCGAGCGTCGTCGGGGGCGCCGGTGCGGTCGCGGGAGCGTCGTGACGGCCCGGCCGCTTGACCCCGGTCGGCAGCGGGCACTCCCCTTGTCCCGGCACGGGAGGCGCGGATGGCGACGGACGAGGGCGACGAGCCGGTCGACGACGGGGCATTGGGTGATGCGGTCGACGACGCCATGAAGAAGGAGGTGTGGCGCGCCCTGGCGCCTCAGTTCCAGCACCTCACGTTCGAGAGCCGGCGCCTCCAGCCCCCGCGGGACCGCACCGACATCGACGACATCCTCGACAGCATCCGCGAGCAGACCCCGGACGAGGACGACCACCCGGACTAGGCCGGTCCTCCGCTCGCGATTCTTGCTCTATCGGGCGCCGACATAGTGATGAGCGCCTCGGGTCGTCTACCGGTTCGACGATTCGTCGTCGGCGAACCATCGGCGTCGGATACCGCACTCCTCGACATTCTCGTCCGTGTGGACGGGACATTCGGGGTCGATGAGAGCGACCTCCGAGGCGCCGGTCCGATAGGCGGCGTTGGCGAGCACCGAGCAGACGCATCCCTGCTGGACAGCGGCCTGCGAGCCCGGCAGCGGACCGGTCCGTCGACCGTCCGCGATCACCCGCGGCCCCCCGCTGTCCCCCACGCGACTCTCCATGTACGACCAGGTGCACCAGGTACAGGAAGAGGGCGCGCGTCGTCCGACACACGCCCTCGGCGGCCCCGACGGCCGACTGTTCTGTCAATCAGACCGAACAGAGACCGGCTCGATCGTGCACCCGGCGATTCGGCCGGTCAACGGGACCGACGGGTATCCGTCAGCGCTCTCGGCCATTCTGGACGAGCAGCGACAACAGTGTTCGACGGGCGAGCGTCCCGTCAGGTCAGGCGGTCCCGGAGCGCCTGCTCGGTCTCGGGGTCGAGGGCGGGTGGGGCGCGATCCACGTCCTTGAGCTCCACGTCGACCGCGATCTCCCGGGCGCGCTCCGCGGCGACCTCGTCGCTCTCCGTCTCGGCGTCGGGTTCCTCGGGCGGAGGCGGCAACGGGCTCCCTCAGGGTCCAGGGGGTGCGAGTCGGTTGGACGTCGGCGCCTCGGTTGGACCGGCCCTGCCGGGCTCCCCGGCCTGTCCCGATCGCGAAACGTCCGGGGTCGGAAGGTGCTCAGGGGTGCCGTCGCCGCCCGCCCGCTGCCGGTGGTGCGACGCACCCGGCCGCCGGGGAACGGGTCCCGCCTGCGGAAGCGGGGGGATTCGAACCCCCGGTCACTCTCGTGACGTCCGCTTTCAAGGCGGATGCAATCGGCCGCTCTGCCACGCTTCCGCGCGTCAGGGTAAGGGCCTCAGGAGTCGGCGCGCAGCTTGGTCGCGACGCGCTCGAAGACGTCGCCGATGACCTTGCGCTCGTGGTCGTCCAGGAGGTCGATGAAGTGGGCGCGGACGCCCTCGAGGTGGTCGGGCGCCGCGCGCTGGAGCAGGGCGTACCCGCGCTCGGTGAGGACCGCGAAGACACCGCGTCCGTCGGACGGACAGAGCTCGCGCCGCACCAGGTCGGAGGCCTCGAGCCGGGAGACCTGGTGGGAGAGCCGTGACTTCGACGCCACGACCTCCTCGGCGAGCAGGCTCATGCGCATCCGGTGGTCCTCCTGCTCCGAGAGGCGCACGAGGATCTCGTAGTCGGCCAGGGAGAGGCCGTGCCTGTCGGACAGCTCGCGGTTGAGTCGCCCCGCGAGCAGCGCCTGACCAGCGATGTAGTTGCGCCACGCGTGCCACTCGACGGGGTCGAGCCAGCGCGGCTCCTGCTCGGCCATCACTCCACGATAGTGCCGCAGGACGTCCTCGTGGCGCCAAACGCGCAGGTCGCGGCGAGCGCCGCTACCGTGCGGCGGCGTGTACGCGATCAGCATCCGCGAGTCCGGTGGTCCCGAGGTCCTCGAGTGGGTCGAGCACCCCGACCCGGAGCCGGGGCCGGGCGAGGTCGTCGTCGACGTGGTCGCCACCGCGGTCAACCGCGCCGACGTCATGCAGCGCCAGGGCATGTACCCGCCGCCGCCCGGGGCGTCGGAGGTCCCGGGCCTCGAGTGCTCGGGGCGGATCGCGGCGCTGGGGCCCGACGTCTCCGGCTGGTCCGTCGGCGACGAGGTCTGCGCGCTGCTCGCCGGCGGTGGCTACGCCGAGAAGGTCGTCGTGCCCGCGCCCCAGCTCCTGCCGGTGCCCGGCGGGGTCTCGCTGGTCGACGCGGGCGGGCTGCCCGAGGTCGCGTGCAC
Source organism: Actinomycetospora aeridis (assembly GCF_037400275.1). NCBI lineage: Bacteria > Bacillati > Actinomycetota > Actinomycetes > Pseudonocardiales > Pseudonocardiaceae > Actinomycetospora > Actinomycetospora aeridis. The sequence continues at coordinate 699,769 of NZ_JBBEGL010000002.1, forward strand.
GGTGTGGTCGAACCTCGCGATGACCGGACACCTGCGCGAGGGCGAGACGCTGCTCGTGCACGGCGGGTCCGGGGGCATCGGGACCCATGCGATCCAGGTCGGCAAGGCCATGGGTGCCCGCGTGCTCGCGACGGCGGGCTCACCCGAGCGCCTGCAGACCTGCCTCGACCTCGGCGCCGACGCGGCCATCGACTACCACGACGACCTCCCCACCGAGGTCGCCAGCGCCACCGACGACCGCGGCGTCGACGTCATCCTCGACAACATGGGCGGCTCGACGCTCAAGGCGAACCTCGCGTCGCTGGCCACCGGAGGTCGGCTGGTGATCATCGGGCTGATGGGCGGGCCGAAGACCGAGATCAACCTCGCCACGCTGCTGACCCGGCGCCTCAGCGTCGGCGCCACCAACCTCCGCGGCCGTCCCGTCGACGGCCCCGACGGCAAGGGGCCGATCGTCGCCGCGGTGCGTGACGACCTGTGGCCCCTCGTCGCCCGGGGCGACGTCCGCCCGGTGATCCACGAGTACCTCCCCGCCGCCGAGGCGTCCCGGGCGCACGCGGCGCTCGACGAGGGCGGGGTCGTCGGGAAGCTCGTGCTGGTGGTGCGCGACGAGGACGGGGTGCTGGGCGGCTAGGCGTCATACGAGGTGATCAGCAGGCGGAAAGGCACCCGTACGGGCATGTTCGAGGTGGCTTTCCGCCTGGTGATCTCCGGCGAGGCGTGCGGGCGGCCGACTCGGGAGATCAGGAGAGCGTGGTGCACCCCGGACCGTCCGCCGAGGTGCACCACGCGCCCGTGATCTCCGACGTCACCCCGGTCCTCATCGCGCGCCGAAGACGGCGGAGAGCGTTGCCGCGCGTGCGGCTCCTCGGCGTGTCGCGCGATCGAGCGGGTGGCGATCCTGACGTCCAACGTCAGCGTGGCCGCCACGCTGGCACACCCCGTGCGCCGTTCAGCCCACGAACCCCGCTAGAGGCGAGAGAGGGCGGTGACGAGCGTGTCGATCTCGTTGCGGGTGGTGTAGTGCGCCAGGCCCACGCGGACGACGCCGCCGACCTCGGCGCCGCCGAGGACCTCGAGCGCCCCGGCGTCGCCGGTGTCGGTGACCACGCACACCCCGTGCTCGGCGACGCGCTCGGCGACCTCGCGGGCGGTGCGGCCGGCGACCGTGAACGCCACGACCGGGATGCGTCGGGGCGGCTCGCCGATGATCATGACGCCGGGCAGGAAGCGCAGCTCCGAGACGAGGTAGGCCGTGAGCTCGTCCTGGTGGGCACGCACCGAGCTCATCGAGGTCAGCACCCGCTCGCGCCGGGGGCCGTCGGCGTTGTCGTCGAGGTCGGCCAGGTAGTCGATCGACGCGACGAGGCCTGCGAGCAGCGCGTAGGGGGCGTCGCCGACCTCGAGGCGCTCGGGTCCCTTCGCGGAGGCGTCGAGCGAGGCCGCGGGCAGGCGGTCGAGCAGCTCCGGGCTGCGGAACACCAGCGCGCCGACCGGCGGGCCGCCCCACGCCGACGCCGAGAGCACCATCACGTCGGCGCCCATGGTGTCGAGGTCGAGCGGCAGGAACGGGGCCGCGGCGCTGGCGTCGACGACGATGAGCGGCTCGACGCCGGGGCCGTGGTGGGGCAGCCCGTGGACCTTGCGCGCGATGGCCGCGACCTCGGTGCGGGTGCCGATCGCCGGGCACGCCGCGGTGACGGTGACGGCCCGCGTGCGCTCGCCGAGGATCTCGTCGAACTGCCAGCTCGGCAGCTCGCAGGTCTCGACGTCGATCTCGGCGGTGCGCACCTGCGCGCCCGCCCGCTGGGCCGCCCGCTCCCACGGCGCCACGTTGGAGTTGTCGTCGAGCCGGGAGACGACGACCTCGTCGCCGAGCGCCCAGTCGGCGCTCAGGGCGTCGGCGAGCCGTTCGATCAGCTGGGCGGGGCCGGGGCCCAGGACGACGCCCTTGGGGTCGGCGCCGACGAGGTCGGCGACGGCGCGGCGGGCGGCCTCGACGATCGCGCCGCCACGCTGCGAGGCCGGGAACACCCCGCCCGGCCGGGACACGGGCGCGCGCAGCGCCGAGGACACCGCGGTGGCCACCTGCTCGGGCACCTGCATGCCCGTCGGGCCGTCGAGATGCGCCCATCCGTCACCCAGGGCGGGCACCAGGCCCCTGACCCGAGCGACGTCGAACGCCATGCTCGCGAGGGTACGGAGCGACACGCCGGGCAGCGACGGGCGGTCAGCCCAGATGACGGCTGCGGGCGGTGGACGGGCGCCGGGCGGGCGCCCGGCGGGCGACGAGCGCCGCCGGGTGGAGGATGGGCGGTATGAGCGAGACGCCCAGCCCCGGTGACCAGGTCATGATCGTCGGACCCGACGGGGCGCCGGTCGGCACCGTCCGGGTCCCCGGCGAGACGAACGGGGCCGCCCCGGCCGATGGAACCGGCGACGACGAGCGCGGCGACGACCTCTCCACGGGCGTCGAGGAGCCGGCGAAGGTCATGCGCATCGGCATGATGATCAAGCAGCTGCTCGAGGAGGTCCGCGGCACCGACCTCGACGACGCCAGCCGCGGCCGGCTGCGGGAGATCCACGCCTCGTCCCTGCGCGAGCTCGAGTCGGCGCTCTCGCCCGAGCTGCGCGAGGAGCTCGCCCGGCTCGTCGAGCCGTTCGCCGCCGAGGAGCCCCCGTCGGCGGGGGAGCTGCGGATCGCCCAGGCCCAGCTCGTCGGCTGGCTCGAGGGACTCTTCCACGGCATCCAGACCGCGCTCGTCGCCCAGCAGATGGCCGCGAAGGTCCAGCTCGAGCAGATGCGCCGCGGCCTGCCGGCGGGCTCCCAGGGCGCCGCGGGCACGGGCCAGACCACCGGCCAGTACCTCTGAGCCGGGAACCCCGACCCCGCGCCGGACCGGTCGGTGGGCCCGCGAGCCGGTCCGCGGGAACCGACCCCCCGCGCAGGTAGGCTCACCGCTCGTGGCCGTCCCAGCACTCGCGCGCCAGGACGCCGACGACCCGGCGCCCGTCGAGAACGCGCCCTCACCGCGCAGCTGGGGGCGCGCGTTCGCCGACATCCGGGCCGGGATCGCGCAGCGCGAGCTCTGGGGCCACCTCGGCTGGCAGGACATCAAGCAGCGCTACCGCCGCTCGGTGATCGGCCCACTGTGGATCACCATCAGCATGGCCGTGACGGCCGCGGCGCTCGGCGGCCTGTACTCGCAGCTGTTCGGCCAGCCCATCGGCACGTTCATGCCGTACGTGACCGTCGGCTTCATGATCTGGTACTTCATCAGCGCCTGCGTGCTGGAGGGGACCGAGACCTTCATCGCCAACGAGGGGCTCATCCGCTTCCTTCCGGCGCCGCTGATGATCTACGTCTTCCGCACGGTGTGGCGCCAGATCCTCTTCTTCGCCCACAACGTCGTCGTCTACGTCATCGTGCTGGCGATCTTCTTCCAGCAGCTGGACGAGCCGTACACGATGGTCCGGAACAACCCGCACGCGATCACCCACCCCGGCCTGAGCTGGTGGGCGCTGATGGCGATCCCGGCGTTCGTGCTGATCGTCGTCAACGGCCTGTGGGTGACGCTGCTGTTCGGCATCATCTCGGCGCGCTTCCGCGACATCCCGCCGGTGGTCGGCAGCTTCATGCAGCTGTTCTTCACGATGACGCCGATCATCTGGACCACCGACCTGCTGGCCGGCCCGGACGACGGCAGCCCGCGCGCGATCATCGCGGTGCTCGCGAAGCTGAACCCCTTCTACCACTTCATCGAGATCTTCCGGGCCCCGCTCGTGGGCCAGGTGCAGAGCTGGACGCACTGGGCGGTCGCGGGCGGGATCACGATCATCGGGTGGACACTCGCCCTGATCGCCCTGCGCAACTACCGCTCGCGCGTCGCGTACTGGGTGTGAGCACAATGGCCAAGAGCATCTGATGGTGAGTATCGAGGTCCGCGGGGCCAGCGTCGAGTTCCCGATCTTCGACGCGAAGAACAGGTCGCTCAAGAAGTCGGTCCTGGGCCGCGCCGGGGGCCGGATCAGCGAGCAGAAGGTCCCCGTCGTGGAGGCCCTGCGCGACGTCGACCTCTCGCTCGGCCAGGGCGACCGGGTCGGGCTCGTCGGGCACAACGGCGCGGGGAAGTCGACGCTGCTGCGCCTGCTCGCCGGCATTTACGAGCCCACGCGGGGGCGCGCGAGCATCAAGGGGCGCGTGGCCCCGGTGTTCGACCTCGCCGTCGGCATGGACCCGGAGATCTCGGGTTACGAGAACATCCTCATCCGCGGCCTGTTCCTCGGCATGAACCGCCGCGAGATGGAGCGCCGGGTCGACGAGATCGCGGAGTTCACCGAGCTCGGCGACTACCTGAACATGCCGCTGCGCACGTACTCGACGGGCATGCGGGTGCGGCTCGCGCTCGGCGTCGTCACCTCCATCGACCCCGAGATCCTCATCCTCGACGAGGGCATCGGCGCCGTCGACGCCGCGTTCCTCGAGAAGGCGCGCGATCGCCTGCGCGACCTCGTCGGGCGCTCCGGGATGCTCGTGTTCGCCTCGCACTCCGACGAGTTCCTCGTCGAGCTCTGCGACACGGCGATCTGGATGGACGGCGGCGTCATCCGCGAGCAGGGCCCGCTGCGCGACGTCGTCAGCCACTACAAGGGCCGCGACGTGTTCGAGAACCTCAGCACCGAGACCCTCGAGCGCCTCGAGCGGCAGGCGTCGACGGGGTGAGCCAGCAGGACATGAGCACCGACGCCGAGACCGTCACCGCGATCGTCGTGACCCGTCGCCGCGCCGAGCTGCTCGTCGACGGCCTGGCCGTGATCGCCAAGCAGACCCGCAGGCCGGACCACCTGATCGTCGTCGACAACGGCCCCGACGACGACACCCGCGCGGTCGTCGAGGGCTGCGGGCTGCCCGTCACCTACCTGCCGTCGCACCACAACCTCGGCGGCGCCGGGGGCTACGCCCTCGGCATGCTCACCGCGCTCGCCCGCGGCACCGACTGGCTCTGGCTCGCCGACGACGACGGGCGGCCCGTCGACGAGCACGTCCTGGAGACGCTGCTCGACGTCGCGCGACGCCGCGGCCTCGCCGAGGTGTCGCCGGTGATCGCGGACATCGACGACCCGGACCGCCTCGCGTTCCCGCTGCGCCAGAACCTGCACTGGATGCACCGCCGCAGCGAGCTCGCGGCCTACGGGGACGACGAGCTCCTGCCCGGGATCGCGCACCTGTTCAACGGGGCCCTGTTCCGGGCGGGCACCCTCGACGTCATCGGCGTCCCGGACCTGCGGCTGTTCGTGCGCGGCGACGAGGTCGAGGTGCACCGGCGTCTCTCGCGGTCCGGCCTGCCCTACGGCATCTGCCTCACCACCGCCTACCTGCACCCCGACGGGTCCGCGGAGTTCAAGCCGATGATGGGCGGGCGCCTGCACGCCCAGGACCCGGGCGACGACACCAAGCGCTACTACACCTACCGCAACCGTGGTTACCTGCTCGCCCAGCCGGGTCTGCGGCGGTTCGGGGCGATCGAGCACCTGCGGTTCGCGTGGTACTTCCTCGTGTCGCGGCGCGACCCCGCCGCACTGCGCGAGTGGCTGGCGCTCGTGCGCCTCGGACGGCGCGAGCGCTTCCTGCGACGGTGACACCCGATCCGGGTCCACCTCACGAGGCCCTCCGACGTGCCGACTAGCCTCGCAGCGTGCTGACCTCGGAACAGGCCGTCAGCCCGGGCCACCCGGGCGCGGACGTCTCCGAGACCCCGGACGGGGCACGCCCGACCCGCGGTCCGCGGTGGCTGCGGCTGCTCGCGGTCGGGCTCGGCCTGCTCGGGACGGGGCTCGCGCTGCTGTTCCCGTTCCTGCCCGTCGTGCAGGACACCGCCACGATCACGTGGCCCAGCGCGTCCACCGGCACCCGGCCGGTGGACGCCCCGTTGGTGGCCTACCGGCCCGAGACCATGAGCGTCACCGTGCCGTGCCGGGCCGTCCAGGACCTCGACGCGCGCACCCCCGGCACCGCGACCGTGCTGTCCACCTATCCGCCGCTGTCCGACCCGGGCGCCCAGGTCGGCATGCGCCTGACCGTGGAGAACGGCCAGCTCGTCCTCAACGACCGCGGCCAGCAGATGGCGAACGCCGCGGTGCCGCCGGGCGACTGCACCGTGCGGATCGTCTCCGACGCCGGCTCCACGCTCGTCGACCTCGGCATCGGGCAGGAGATCCGGCTGCCGTTCGACGCCCGCCCGCAGGTCGTCGGCATCTACTCCGACCTCGACGACGGGCAGGACGACGTCGCGGGCGTGTCGGTGTCGATCACGTCGGACACGCGGTTCGAGACGTCGCCGACGACGTTGAAGGTGCTCGCCGGCGTCCTCGCCGTGCTCGCCGTCGCCGGGGGCGTGTGGGCGCTGCACGCCCTCGACGTGCGCGCCGGACGCCGCGCCCCGCGGCTGGCGCCGAAGCGCTGGTGGTGGCCCACCGGGCGCGACCTCGTGGTCACCGCCGTGCTCGCGGTCTGGGCGGTGATCGGCAGCCAGACCTCCGACGACGGCTACATCCTCGGCATCGCCCGCGCCCGGGAGTCGGCGGGCTACATCGGCAACTACTACCGGTGGTTCAACGTCCCCGAGGCGCCGTTCGGCTGGTTCTACGAGCTCTACGCGCAGTGGATCCGCATCGACGACTCGGTGCTGTGGCTGCGCGTGCCCTCGCTGGCCATGGGGATCGTGTCCTGGATCCTCATCAGCCGCGAGATGCTCCCGCGCCTGGGCCAGCAGGTCCGCCGGTCGAAGGCGGCCGCGTGGGCCGCGGCGATGGTGTTCCTCGCGTTCTGGCTGCCCTACAACAACGGCCTGCGCCCCGAGCCGGTCGTCGTCATCTCGGCGCTGCTCGCGTTCTGCGCGGTCGAGCGCGGGGTGGCGACGCGACGGCTCGCGCCCGTCGCGCTCGGGCTGCTCGCCGCCGCGTTCGCGGTCGCCGCGACGCCCACCGGCTTCATCGCCGTCGCCCCGTTCCTCGCCGCGGCGCGCCCGCTGTGGAAGCTCGTCATGGAGCGGGTCCGTTTCGGCGGCTGGCTGCCCGTCCTCGCGCCGGTGACGGCCGCCGGCCTGCTGGTGCTCGTCGCGATCTACGCCGACCAGACGTGGGCCGCCGTGTGGGAGGCGACCCGCCTGCGCACGCTGCTCGGGCCGAACTGGAGCTGGTTCCAGGAGGTCGTGCGCTACCAGTCGCTGTTCGGCACGGCGGCCGATGGCTCGCTCGCGCGCCGCTTCCCGGTGCTGCTGCTGATGCTCGGCATCGGGGTCTGCATCGTCGTGCTCCTGCGCCGCGACAAGATCGCCGGCGCTGCGCTCGGGCCGTCGCAGCGCCTGATCGGCTCGTCGGTGATCGCGTTCGCGGTGCTGGCGCTGACGCCGACCAAGTGGACGCACCACTTCGGCGCCTTCGCCGCGCTCGGCGCCGGCATGGCGGCGCTGACGGCGTTGGCGACCTCGGCGGACGTCCTGCGCTCGAGACGCAACCGCCTGCTGTTCCTCGCGGCCCTGTTCGGCGTGCTCGCGCTGGCGTTCACCGGCCCCAACACCTGGTGGTACACCAACAACTGGGGCGTGCCGTTCAACTCCGGGGCGCCGTTCTGGGTCGGCTGGCCGTTCGAGCCGCTCGTCAGCGAGCCGTGGCCGGTCTACTCGCTGTGCCTGGGCGTCTCGGTGATCCTGCTGATCATCGCGGGCGTCGAGCACATCCGCGGTGTCCCGCGTCCCGAGCCGCCCGCCGACCCGCCGGAGCCCTCCGCCGCGTCCGCCGCCGTCGGGGCCGTGCTCGCCCCGCCGCGCCAGGCGCTCGGCAAGCTCCGGCGCACCCGCGGGGGGTCGACGGTCGAGCGGCGGGCCCGCGCGCTGCGGGTCGGCTCGGCGCCGATCGCGCTGGTCTGCGCGGGGCTGCTCGTGTTCGAGATGGTCTCGATGACCGACGGGATCGAGGCCCAGGAAGGCAGCTTCTCCCTCGGCGGCGACGTCCTCGAGCACCCCTTCGGCGGCTCCTGCGGCCTCGCCGACGCGGTGCGCGTCGAGGGCTCGACCCGGGCCGGCGTCCTGCCCGTGGCGCCGGCGCCGACCGGGTTCGCGCCGTCGGCACCCGGGGTGCTGCCGACCGTCGCGTCCGCGACCCCGAGCGCGTCGGCCGGCACGACGGACGGCGGGACGGGTGCCTCCACCGGCGGCGACGGCGACGCGACCGACGGCGGCGGGACGACGACCACGACGCCGCCGACCACCTCCACCACGCCCGGCGCCCCGTCCGCGGGCGGCCAGACCCCTGCCCCGCTGCCGGCCAACACCATCCCGGCGTCGGCCCCCGACGCGCAGCTCGTCGAACCGCAGCCGTTCAACAGCGGCTTCTCCCGCGCCGGCGCCAGCCCGCCGGTCGGCGGCGGCACCGGGGTCTCGGGCTTCGAGTACTCGCTGCGCAACGGCCTCGCCGACCAGGCTCTCGGGTCCTACGACGCGAACGGCACGGGCACCGCGGTCCTCCGCACCGACTGGTACTCGCTCAACGACGACCTCCGCGACGGCACGACACCGCTGGTCATCACCGCCGCCGGGCGCCTCAACGGCGGCAACTTCCTCACGCTGCAGTACGCCGACCGCCTGCCCGACGGCCGGCTGCAGGTCCTCGGGCAGCAGCCGGTCGACGACGGACGCTTCGGCGAGCCGGGATGGCGCGAGATCCGGCTCAACCTCGCCGGCGGCCCGATCGCCCAGGCCGACGAGGTGCGCCTGATCGCCCAGGACCGCGCCCTCGGCCCCGACGGATGGCTCGCGATCGCGCCCATGCGCGGCCCGCAGCTCGTGCCGCTGACCGAGATCCTCGGCCCCGAGAACCCCGGCTACCTCGAGTGGCCCGTCCAGTTCGCCAGCCCGTGCCTGCGGCCGTTCGACGTGCGCGACGGCATCGCCGAAGTGGCGCGCTACCGCCTCATCGGCGACGCGAGCCAGCTGCGCCCCGGCGGCGTGAACTGGTCGTCGGCCAACGCCGGCGGGCCGCTGGGGTGGATCGAGATCCTCGAGCGCCGCACCGAGCTGCCGACCTACCTCGAGGGCCAGCCCTGGCGCGACTGGGGCATCGTCGAGCGCCTCGACCCCTACGTCCCGGACGCCGCCAAGCCCGAGGTGACGCGCGGACAGCGCACGGTGTGGGGCACGTTCACCCCGGGGCCGATCGGCGACCCCCCGCCCGGGACGCCGTCGCCCTCGCGCTGATCGGCTGCTGCTGGTTGCAGCGAACGCGCTGTTCGCTGCTTCTATGCGCGCAAAGTCCCCGTTCGCACCGCGGGCCGTCAGGGCTGGGCGGCGCTGACCCCGAGAGGCACGTCCGGCACCCCGAACGCTCCGTCGATCATGCGCAACGTGCCGGTCGCGAGGCAGTGATGCCGCGGTCCCCGCCGCGAACGGGGACTTCCGACGCATAGAAGCAGCGAACAGCACGTTCGCTGCAACACACGCGGTCAGTCGCGGAAGATCACCGTGCGCATGACGATGAAATTGATCGTCGTCGCGCAGGCCTGGGCGATGAACCACGACAGGAAGCCGGCGAGGAGGCCGGGGTTCACCGACGGCGCGCCCATGACGTGCAGCACGAGGGCCGCGACGCCGACGTTCACCGCGAACGTCGAGCCGTAGAGCAGCACGAAGCCCAGGAACCTGCCGGCCCCGCCCGAGGAGGAGGCGAAGGTGAAGCGCCGGTTGAGCAGGTAGGCCGTCGTGGTGCCGAGGATGAAGGACACCGCCTTGGCCAGCGGCGCCCAGACGCCCAGCGCGAGCAGCCCGGCGTAGACGCCGAGGTCGACGCCCGCGGCGACGGCGCCGATCGCGACGAAGCGCACGATCTGGGCCTTGAGCCCCAGCGGCGCGGGTCGCCCGTCCGTGTCGGACCCGGTCACGGTCATCCCCTGAGCGTACGAGCACCCACCGGGTGACCTCGTCGGGGTCCGCCGGCGGGCCGTCGATATCGTCGACACCCATGGCCGTCGTGGCAGCGCAGGAGAGCCGGGCCGACCCGGCTCCCGGCGTGGAGCCCCACGACGAGGCCGGTCCGCCCCGTCGGGGTGGCTCGCGCGCGGCGGGCTGGTGGCTCGCGGCGCTGGGTGCGGTCACGGTGCTGCTCGGGCTCGCGATCCCGCTGGCCCCGGTCGTCGCCGACGATCCCGTCGTCACCTGGCCGAAGGCCGGGCAGCCGGCGACGTCGACGAGCCTGCCGCTGACCCCGTACCGGCCGCTGTCGCTGACCGCCGAGGTCCCCTGCGCGGCCCTGCGCCCGGGTGGCGACGCCCTGCGCACCCAGCCGCCCTCGGCGGGCACGCCCGGCCGGGGCCTGACCGTGTCGATGAGCGGCGGTCAGGTCCTCGTCACGAGCTCGGGCGACACGCTCCTCACGGAGATCCTCCCCCTCGACGACTGCACCTACCGGGTCGTCGCCGACCAGCAGGGCACACGGGTCGAACGCGACGGCCCCGACGGCACCGACGGCACCGCCGTGCTCGTCGACCGGCCCGGCGCGCTCGTCCCGCAGGTGGCCGAGCTGGCCACGGACGCGCCCGGGACCCCGGGGCTGGCCGCGACCGTGCACACCGACGACCGCTACTCCTCGGTGCCGAGCGGGCTGAAGCTGACGCTGCTCGTGCTCCACGCCCTCGCGCTGATCGCCACGATCTGGATGGCGACGCGGCGGTGGCGCGGCCGCGGCGCGGGTCTCGAGCGGCCCCGGCTCCACCCCGCGGACGGCGTCGTCGCGCTCGTCTCGGCGGCCTGGGTGGTGCTCGGGCCGCTGCAGAACGACGACTCCTGGTACCTGCTGATGGCCCGCAACGCGACGCCGACGGGCTTCATCGGCAACCAGATCTACATGTTCAACGCGACGGAGAACCCGTTCGTGTTGTCGCAGTACGTCATGGCGCTGTGGGGGCAGCTCGGCACGGCGATCGGGCTGCCCGGCTGGGGGCTGCTGTGGATGCGCCTGCTGCCGCTGCTGCTCGGGCTGCTGACGTGGGCGCTGCTGCGGCTCCTGCTGACGACGATCCTCGGCCGCGGCGGACGCCTGCCGGGGGTCGCTTGGGCGCTGCTGCTCGCCCATCTGGCGTGGTGGCTGCCCTACGGGATGGCGCTGCGTCCCGAGATCGTCATCGTGCCGCTCTCCGCCGCCGTGCTCGTGCTCGCCGAGGTCGCCCGACGGCGCGAGGCGGTCGGCCCGCTGATCCCCGCGACCGCCCTCGCCGCGCTCGCCGTCACCGTGTCGCCGTCCGGGCTCGTCGCGGCCGCACCCGTGGTGGTGGCGCTGCCGTGGCTGTGGCGCTGGCTCGCCGCCCGCGGGTGGCGCTCACGACTCGGCGCCGCCGGCGCCGTGATCGCCGCGGGCACGATCGCCATCCCCGTCGGCTTCGGCGACGCGACCCTCGGCGACGTCATCGAGGCCACCGACCTCCACAGCTGGTACTACCTGACCTTCCCCTGGTACGAGGAGTGGGCCCACTACCGGACCCTCATCGAGACCGGGACCTGGGGACGCCGCCTGCCCGTGCTGCTCACGGTGGTGCTGCTGGTCGTCGTGTCGATCGGCAGCGGGCGCGGCGGGCGCGGCGGGCCGCTGCGTGACGCGACGCTGGGCGCCGCCGTCACCGTCGCCGTCGGCCTCGGGCTGCTCGCGCTGGGGCCGACGAAGTGGGTCAACCACTTCGGCGCGATCGAGGCGCCCGCCACCGTCCTGCTGGCGCTGACCCTGTTGCGCTCCCCGCTGCCGCGCCGCGCGGGCGCGCTCGTCGTCGGGGCGTCGGTCGTCCTGATCAGCGGCGCGACCGTGCTGGGGTTCGCGGGACCGAACACCTGGAAGCCCTACAGCGACCGCGGCCAGCCGTTCGGGGACCACCTCGACACCGAGATCTCGATGCTCGACCTCGAGAGCTTCGCGCCGCACTGGCACGACTTCTACCTGCGCGACGTGTGGTGGTGGCTGATCGTCGCCGTGCTCGCCGGCGCCTTCGTGTGGTGGCGACGGCGCGCGGGACGGCGGACGTTCGGGGTCACGCCCGACCGCGCCGTCCTCGTCACCGCCACCGCCGCGCTCGTCGGGCTGATGGTCGCCGTCATGGTCGTCGCCCCGCTGACCCAGGGGGCCGGCTGGACGATCGCGGGCAGCCAGGTGCAGGCCCTCACGGGGCGCGGGTGCGGGCTGGGCGAGGCCGCGACGGTGATGGCGCGGACCTCCCCGGACGTCGGCGCCCCGACGACGGCGGACGCGCGCACCGGCGACTTCGCGCTCGCGGCCGACGACCCGTCCCCGGTCCCCGCACCCGGGCCGGGCGAGGTGTGGCACGACGAGGTCGAGCTCCCGCCCGGCGCCGACCCGACGAGCTCGCCCGGCGGCATCACGGGCCTGGGGGCGCTGACCACCGGCTGGTACCCGCTGCCCACGATCGACCCGGACACGCCCGGGGCCCCGACCCACGTGATCGTCCCGGTCGCCGGCAACGATCCCGACCGTCAGCGGATCGTCGTGCAGTTCGGTTCGGGCGACCCGACCGCGCCGGTCGAGGCCGAGTCTGTGGCCGTCACCCCGGCCCCGGGCTTCACGGCGCGGCAGTGGCAGGAGGTGCCCGTGCAGCTGCCGGGCAGCCGGCCAACCGCGGTGCGGGTGCAGGTCGAGGACCGGGTCGCGGGCCCCGACAGCTCGCTGGCCGTCGCGGCGCCGCACCTGGCCCGGATGCAGCCGGTGATGACCCTCGCGACCAGCGAGGACCGCCCGCCCGCGACCGTCGCCGGCGGCGCGTTCGCCGACCAGCTCTCGGCCGTGCTCTGGCCGTGCATGGACCAGGTGGCGGTCAAGCACGGCATCGCGCCCACCCCGACCCTGCGCCTGAGCGCCGCCGAGAACACCCCGGAGTTCATCCTGACGAACCCGACCTACGAGTCCTGGGGCGGCACGATGGTCCAGTCGGAACGGACGTGGGCCACCGTCCGCCCGTTCTCGTCCGTGCCCGACGGCGGCGTGCCCGCCCTGCCGTGGGGCAACGTCGACCGGATCGTCTACGACCACCCCACCGACGGCTACGACCTGCGGGTCGACCAGGTCCCGCGCGGCGGCCTCGAGCGGTTCGCGACGCTGGCGTCGGAGGCGTACTCCGGTCGTGAGTACCTCGGCTGAGCTGCGGGCGCCGGAGACGAGCGCGGACCCGCCGGTCCGTGCCCCGCGCCCCACCCTCCTGCTCGCGTCGGCGGCCCTGACGCTGCTGTGCGCGATCGCGTTCCCGCTGGCCCCGGCCGTCCAGCCCGTCGTGACGTTCACGTGGCCCCAGGGCGCGCCGTCGGCGGCGCTGCCGCTCATGCCCTACTCACCGGTGCGTCTGGACGCGTCGGTGAGCTGTGACGCGCTGGCCGCGACCCCGCCCGGTGCCGCGACGCTCGCGACCACCCCGCCCGGCACCCCGCCCGCGCCCGTCGGCGGTCTGTCGGTGCGGCCGGCGGCGGGCGGGGCCGTCGTCACCAGCAACGGGGAGACGCTCGCCGCGGTCGCGCTGCCGAGGGGGCCGTGCACGCTGACGGTGGCGTCGACGCCGGAGCGCACGTCGGTCCTCGTCGACGGGCGGGTCGTCGGCGTCCGCGAGGGCGACGTGCGTCCGGTCGTCGCGGCCGTCGTCGCCGGGACGCCGACCGCCGACGGGCTGTCGCTGTCGCTGCAGACCGACACGCGGTTCCAGACGACGCCGGGCGTGCTCAAGGACGTGCTCGGCCTCGGGGTGCTGCTGGGGCTCGCGGGCATGGTCGTCGCGGCGTGGCGGCGGGACGGTCGGCGGGTCCGGACAGGACGTCGGCTCCGACTCCGGCCCGTCGACGGGGTCGTCGCGCTCGCCCTCGCCGGCTGGGCGGCGGTCGGGCCGGCGACGGTCGACGACGGCTACATCGCCGGCATCCTGCGCTCCCGCGGCGAGAGCGGGTTCACGGGCAACGTCTACCGGTGGCTCAACGCGCCCGAGGCGCCGTTCAGCTGGTTCTACGAGCTCACCCGCGCGTGGGCGTCGCTCGCGCCGGGCGAGGCGGCGTCGGTGCTCTGGCTGCGCGTGCCCGCGACCGTCCTCGGGCTGCTGCTGTGGGCGCTGCTGCGCCGCCACGCCCTGCCCCGTCTCGGGCCGGCGCTGCGCCGCCCGGGCGCGACGTGGGTCGCCGCCGCCGCGTTCCTCGCGTGGTGGGCGCCGTTCGGGCTCTCGCTGCGCCCCGAGCCCTGGCTCGCACTCGGGGTGCTCGCGGTGTGGGTGTGCGCGGAGCGGGCGGTGGCCACCCGTGCGCTGCTGCCGCTGCTCGCGGGCGCGGTGCTCGCCGGGTTCACCGTGGCGCTGACCCCGGGCGCGCTGCTCGGGCTCGCGCCGCTGCTGGTGGCGCTGCCCGCGCTGGCCCGCGCGGGGCTGGGCGTGCGCGAGGGCTGGACGCGGGCGCTCGTCGTCGTGGCCGGTCTGGCGGTCGCCGTGCTGCCGATGGCCGCCGACCAGTCGCTCGCGGGGCTGCTCGAGGCCACGCGGGTGCGCCAGCTCATCGGGGGCGGTCAGCCGTGGTGGGAGGAGCTCGACCGGTACTCCCACCTCGTGTCGCCCGGTGACGTGCAGGGCGGGATCGGCGCACGGCTCGCGGTGCTGCTGACGCTGCTCGCGCTCGCCGCGGTGGCCTGGGCGCTGCTCGTGGCGCGGGTGCGGGCGGGTGTCGCCGTCGGCCCGGCGCGGCGGCTGCTCGCCGTCGTCGCCCTCGCCCCGGTGCTGCTGATCGTTAGCCCGACGAAGTGGACGCTGCACTTCGGGGAGCTCGCGGGCGTCGGCACGGTCCTGCTGACCGTGTTCGTGGTGCTGTGGTCGCCGCGGGTGGTGGCCGGGGTGGCCCGGCTGCGGGGGCCGGCGCTCGTCGTCGTGCTCGGGGCGTTCGGGCTGGTCACGACGCTCGTGCTGATCGGCTACAACCAGTGGGCGTACGCCTCGGCGTGGGGCGTGTTCTGGAACGACATCCCGCCGCAGGTGGGGCGCGTCCCGCTGGGCGACATCACCTGGCCGGTCACGATCTCCGGTGCGGTCGTGCTGGGCGTGGTGGTCGCGGTGCGGGGACGCGTGCCACGGCGCGCCGCCCGCGTGCTGGCGCCGGGGGCCCTGGCGCTCGTGCTCGTCGTGGCGATGGTGGCGCTGCAGGGCGGGTCGTTCCTCAAGGTCACCGCCGACCGTCTCGGGACCTACAGCAACGGCTCGGACTCCCTGGCCGCCCTGCGCGGCGACCCCTGCGGGCTGGCCTCGGACCTGGCCGTCGAGACCGACCCGCGGGCCGGCGTGCTGCCGGGGGAAGTCAGCGGAGTGGCTCCGCAGACGATGAGTGGCAGCGGAGTGGCTCCGCAGACATCGGGACCCCGCTTCACGCCGACGGGTCCCGGCACGCCGGCGGCGGTGCCGCTGGTGGCCGGCGGGGTCGAGCTGCCGGGCTGGGCCGCACCGGCCGGGGTCGCGGACGGCCCGGCGGAGCTGCGCTCGGCCTGGTTCCCGCTGCCGCCGGAGGCGCAGCGCCGAGAGGCCCCGGTGGTCGTCGTCGCGAGCGGCAGCCTCGCCCGCGGGAGCGTCGCGCTCGAGTTCGCGGCGTCCCCGGCGGACGCGCCGGTCACCGAGTCCCCCGCCGGGTCGCGCGACGGCACCGCCCCGCGCGACCTGCGGGCCCTCGCGCCGGAGGGCGCGACGCTGGTGCGGGTGCACGCGACGAGCTCGGCGCGCGACGGCGACGAGTCCCGGGTCGCGTCGCCGAGCGGGCAGTCGCCGGACCTGCCGGTCGCCGTCAGCGTCCCACGCGTCCCACGGACGGTCCCGTTCGACGACGTCGTCCCGCCCGGCAGCACGGCGCTGGTCGACTGGCCGGTGGCGTTCGCGTTCGGCTGCCTGCGCCCGCCGCCGCTCACGGGTGGCACCGCGGGCGTCCCGCCGTGGCGGGTGACGCCGCCGGGGCTGGCGGACAGCGGCGAGATCGCGGTCGCCCCGACCACCGGCGGCCCGTTCCTCACCCCGCGGCTGCTCGTCGAGGAGGTCCGCCTGCCGGTCTACCTCGACGGCGACCCGACGCGCGACGCCGTCGGGCTCGCGCGGTGGGTGCCGCGGCTGCCGCTGTCGACCCTGTCTCCCCAGGTCAGCGAGGAGACCGTGGCCGGCTGGAGCAGGACGGGACGTGCGAGCGTCCCCGTCCTGGACACCCCCTAGACTCGCCCGGGATGTCGCGCACCCAGAAGACCCTCGCCGGGTGGGCACGCACCGCCCCGTCGCGGGCCACCGTGCTCTCCGGCGACGAGGTCGTCGCCACCGATCGGCTCGCCGAGGCCATCGCCGGCGCCGGCGACCGCGGCGTCATCGCCCGGGGTCTCGGACGCTCGTACGGCGACACCGCCCAGAACGCGGGCGGGCTCGTCGTCGACATGACCGCGCGGGACCGCATCCACGCGGTCGACGCGACCACCGGGCTCGTCGACCTCGACGCCGGTGTGTCGCTGGACCGCCTCATGCGTGTCGCGCTGCCGTTCGGCCTGTGGGTGCCGGTGCTCCCCGGCACGCGGCAGGTCACCATCGGCGGCGCCATCGCCAACGACATCCACGGCAAGAACCACCACTCGGCGGGCAGCTTCGGCGACCACGTCGTGTCGATGGACCTGCTGCTCGCCTCCGGTGAAGTGCGCCGCCTCGAGCCCGACGGGCCGGAGTCCGAGCTGTTCTGGGCCACCGTCGGCGGCATCGGACTGACCGGCGTCATCCTGCGCGCGACCGTGCGGATGACGCCCACGGAGACCGCGTACTTCGTCGCCGACACGGAGCGCACGGCGGACCTCGACGAGACCATCGAGCGCTTCTCCGACGGCTCCGACGAGGCCTACGACTACTCGTCGGCGTGGTTCGACTCGATCTCCACCGGGGCGAAGCTGGGCCGCGCGGCCCTCGGCCGCGGCTCGCTGGCCCGCCTCGACGAGCTGCCCGCGAAGCTGCGGGCGGACCCGCTGAAGTTCGACGCGCCCACGCTGCTCGACCTGCCCGACGTCTTCCCGAACGGTCTGGCCAACAAGCTGACGTTCTCGGCGATCGGCGAGCTGTACTACCGCAAGACGAAGAACAAGCGCGGCCAGATCCAGAACCTGACCGCCTTCTACCACCCGCTCGACCTGTTCGGTGACTGGAACCGGGCCTACGGCTCGAAGGGTTTCCTGCAGTACCAGTTCATCGTCCCGCTCGACGCCGAGGCCGAGTTCCGGGCGATCGTGCGCGACATCGCCGAGTCCGGCCACGTCTCGTTCCTCAACGTGTTCAAGAAGTTCGGCGAGGGCAACCGCGCGCCGCTGTCCTTCCCGATGCCGGGCTGGAACATCTGCGTCGACTTCCCGATCGTCGACGGGCTCGGGGAGTTCTGCCGGTCCCTGGACGAGCGGGTCCTGGCCATGGGCGGTCGCCTCTACACGGCCAAGGACTCGCGCACCGACCACGACACGTTCGCCGCCATGTACCCGCGGCTGGACGAGTGGCGCAAGGTCCGCGACGCCGTCGACCCCGACGGGGTGTTCGCGTCCGACATGTCGCGCCGCCTCCGGCTCACCCCCTGATCCCCGGGAGAACCATGATCGACGCCGTCGGCCACCCCTCGTCGCTGCTCCTGCTGGGCGGCACCTCCGAGATCGGCCTCGCGACGGCCGAGCGCTACCTCGCCGGCGGGCCGGTGCGGGTCGTGCTCGCCGGGCGCCAGTCGCCGCGGCTCGCCGACGCCGCCGCCCGCCTCACCCGGGCCGGTGCGACCGTCGAGACCGTCGAGTTCGACGCCCGCGACGCCGCGGTGCACACCGAGGCCGTCCGCAAGGCCTTCGCCGGCGGCGACATCGACATCGCCGTCGTGGCGTTCGGTGTGCTCGGCGACCAGGAGAAGGCCTGGCAGGACATCGACGCGGCCGTCGAGCTCGCCGAGGTCAACTACGTCGCCGCGGTGTCGGTCGGTGTGGCGCTGGCCGCGGAGTTCCGCCGCCAGGGCCACGGGCACCTCGTCGCGCTGTCGTCGGTGGCCGCGGAGCGCGCACGCCGGTCGAACTTCGTCTACGGCTCGACCAAGGCCGGCCTCGACGCCTTCTACACGGGCCTCACCGAGGCGCTGCGCGGCGAGGGCATCGGCGTCACGGTCGTCCGGCCCGGCTTCGTGCACACGAAGATGACCGAGGGCCTGGACGCCGCCCCGCTGTCGACGACGCCGGAGGCGGTGGCCGATGTGATCGTCTCGTCGGTGAGCTCCGGCAAGGAGCAGGCCTGGGCGCCGGCGCCGCTGCGCTTCGTCATGTCGGCGCTGCGCCACGTCCCGCGCCCGATCTTCCGCCGCCTGCCGCTGTAGGCCCCGCCCGTTCCGAGCGAAGGGCACCTTCGGTCGGATAGACCGGCGAGGGGCGCCCTCGGCCGGAACGCCGACGCTCGCCTCGCCCGGGCGAGCGGCACGTTCAGCAGGTCGCCGAGCCTTTCGATCATGCGCACCGTGCCCCTCGCCCCGTGCCCGCCTCGCTCTCGTCGCCCGCGTGAGAACGAGCGGCGCCCTCGCTGCCTGCGGAGCAGCGAGGGCGCCGTTCGTGTCCTGGGCTCGGCGTGTCGCGCCGGCGAGTGCGTGGCGATCCTGACGATGAGTGTCTGCGGAGCCACTCCGCTGACACGGGGCGTCAGGCGGCGACCGCTGCCGGCCGGGCGGCGTGGCTACCCCCACGCCGCCCGACCGCCCGGCGACCGGAGGGCGGGGTGACCTCCGGACGGCGGGTCTCAGCGGTGTCGCGGCGCGCGCTACCCCGGCGCCGCGACGGGTCCCGGTCCCGCATCCAGCCCTGCGCCGGCTCCTCCACGTAGCGGTACGCGAGGTGCGCGAGCACCACCGACGCCACGACGACGTGCGGCACCAGCAACGCGGCCGCGGCCGTGTCCGGCGCGAGGGAGGGAATCCGGGTCATGGCGACGAGCGCCATCTCGATCAGCAGGAAGTGCACGAGGTAGAGCGCGTAGGAGATGCGCCCGCCGTGGCACAGGCGCGGCGTCCCGAGCACTCGGGCGACCGGGCCGTCGGTGAGCGCCAGGGCGCCGATCACCACCGGCAGGAACGGCACGGCCAGGTAGACGCGGGCGTCGGCGCTGAGCGCGGCGGTGGGTGGCGCGGTCGCGGCCCAGTAGACGACGACGGCGATCTCGGCGAGCGCGAGCAGGAGCACCCGGTGCGCCCAGCGCGAGACCGTGCGGGTGCGCGGCACCCGGCGCACCACCAGCCACGTCAGCACCCCGGCGGTGAACGCGGCGGCCAGGCGCACGGCCCAGAAGCCGCCCCACGCGTCGTTCAGGGAGGCGTGCACCGCGAACGCGGCGGTGGGGGTCGCGGCGAGCACGGCGAGGGCGGCGAGCACCGCCCGCGGCCGCCCGCGGATGAGCCAGGCGGCGCCGGCCAGCAGCGGGAAGGCCAGGTACGCCGCCCACTCGGCACTGATCGACCAGGCGGGCAGGACGAAGGACACCCCGTCGATGCCGCCGGTGTCCCACATCTGCGTCATCGTCAGCTGGCGCACCCAGCTCAGGGGGTCCAGGCCGGGCTGCGTGCCCTGCCACGTGATCACACCGTCGCTCCCCAGGACGGCGCGCGCGGCACACCACAGCCCGGCCAGGACCACCAGGACCGCGTAGAGCGGCCAGACCCGGGCCAGTCGCGCCCAGACGAACCCCACCGCCTGGCGCGGACCCGGAGCTCCTCGCCAGCGGTCCAGGTAGGACCGGGCGAGCAGGAAACCGGAGAGTGCGAAGAACAGGTCGACACCGAGCGGGCCCGCGGCCAGCAACGGCGCGACCGGGGCGAACCACTCGGCGTAGCCCGTGACGGGCAGGTAGCTGACGTGGTGCAGGAGCACCCAGAACGCCGCCACCGCCCGCAGCCCGGTCAGGGCCGGGATCTCGACGGTCGCGGACCGTCCGCCGGACCGAGCGGTACCCGTCGCCGGGGTCGCCGTCGGGAGGGCCGTCGGCGTGAACGCCCGGACGTCCGTCTCGACGGTCGGGGCCGCCGGGTGAGGGGCGACGACGCCGCGCGGGACGGGGATCGGACGGATCCCCGGCATGCTCGTCCCGACACGGTCGTCCGGCCCACCGTGGCTCTGCCCCACCACCGTCCGCACCGCGCCTCCCCGACGTCCCCGACAGAGCCGGCCGCTGCCAACCCTCGATCCGGTCAACGGCGCCGAGTGGCCGCACGTTGATACTCCGATCGGTGGATTGGGGTGGGGTGCCGTTCGATCCGGGGGCGGTGACGACCGCCGCGGTCGCACTGCGTCACCGTTCCACGATCGGAGCAGTCACCGGCGAGTGGCGGCTACACCGGGTCGAGGGTCGGCGGCAGGAGGGCCCTCGGGAGCGGCCGGGGACCGGGTCCGGGCAGCCGGTGTCGGTCCTGGTCAGGACGCTGGCTACCTTGCGACCGGAACGTCTGGCGTCGGGTGCTCGGCACGCCGCACCCGTCGTCACGGCCGAGGGGGGACGCATGACGACGGTGGAGGACGACCGGGTCCGGGACGAACCGGACGCAGCGACCGGGGCGCCGGCGACGCGACCGGCCGCGCGACGACCGTGGTGGTCGGGGCTCGACCCCGCCGCGTGGGGCCTCGGGGCGCTCGCCCTCGTCGTCGCGCTGGGGTTCCTGCTGGTCAACGCCGCGTACAACCAGGGGCGGTTCGCGCCGCCCCTGGACGACGTCTACATCCACCTGCAGTACGCCCGCGGGATCGGCCTCGGGCAGTTCCTGCAGTACCAGGACGGCATGCCGCCGAGCACCGGCGCGAGCAGCCTGCTCTACGTCCTGGTCCTCGGCGCCGCGTTCGCGCTCGGCGCGCAGGGCGGCCTGCTGCTCTACGCCGCGATCGGGTTCGGGGTGGTGTGCACGGTGGCGACCACCGTGCTCGCCTACCACCTCGGACGATCGGTGGCGTCGCGCGCGACCGGGATCGTCACCGGGCTGCTCACGGCGCTGTGCGGCCCGCTGCTGTGGGCGGCGACGAGCGGGATGGAGGCGGGCCTCGTCTCCGCGCTGGCGGTGGGCACGGTGCTCGCCTTCGTGCACGAGCAGGCGGCGGGCCGGTTCCCGTGGACGGCCGCGCTCGGCGTGCTGCTCTCGCTGACCCGCCCCGAGGGCCTCGTGCTCACCGTCGCGGTCCTCCTCGGCGCCGCCGTGACGCTCGTGCAGCAACGCCGCCGGGGGCTCGCGAGCCGCCGGGACCTCGTCGTCGCCGCCGTGCCGCTGTGCCTGCCGCTGCTGGCCGCGCTCGGTCAGCGGCTGGCCTACCGGGCGCTGACCGGGTCGGCGGAGAACAGCGGGGTCGTCGCGAAGTCGTGGCTCTACCAGCCGCTGGACGCGCCGCTCGAGGTCCTCGACCGCGTCGTCACCCACGCCCGCGAGGTCGTCGAGACCTACGGCGGGCTCACCGGCGTCCCCCTCGTCGCGCCCGGCACGTTGCTGCTGGCCGCCGTCGGCCTGGCCTCGCTCGCCCTCGGCGAGCCCCGCCGGCGGGTCCTCGCCGGCGTGCTCGCGCTCGGGCTCGGCGGCCTCGTCGTGGCCGTCTCCACCCTCACGAGCACGCTGACGCACAACGGGCGGTACGTGACCCCCTTCCTGCCGCTGGTCCTGCTGCTCGTCGCGGTCGGCATCCGGACGCTCGCCCGCGCCGTGCCCCGCCACGGCCGCGTGGTGGCGGCCGCCGTGACGGGCGTGATCGTGCTGGTGTCGGTGGTGACGGTGCCGACGTGGGCGCTGCGCTCGGCCCAGCAGGGCGCCGGGATCCGCGAGTCGTCGGTGTCGGTGGCCCAGTGGCTGCGCGGCAACACCCCGCCCGGTTCCGTGGTCGCCGTCAACGACGTGGGCGCCACGGCCTACTTCGCCGACCGCCCCGTGGTCGACCTCGTCGGGCTCACGACGAACGGGATCGCGGCGCCCGCGACCGAGGGCACCGGCGCGCTCTACGAGACGCTCGCCCGCCTGCCCGCGGCGCAGCGCCCGGCCTACTTCTCGGTGTTCCCCGCGTTCATGGGCATCGACTACACCTCGATGTCCGAGGCGGGCCTGCTCTCCGAGGAGCCACTGACGAGCTTCCGCTCCCGCTCGCCGCTGCGTCCGGAGGACTTCGGGACGGTCTGCCAGGTCACGGGCGGGTGTCCGGAGATCGACGTGTGGTCGGCGGACTGGTCGGTCGTCGGCAGCGGCGACCTCCCCGAGCGTCCGGTCCCGGGCCGCATCGTCGACCGGGTCAACGTGGGCGACCTGGCCGACGAAGGGGCGCACGGCTACGCCGTGGACCGCGCCCTCGTCGGTCTGGTGCCCACGACGATCCTGCGCGGCGAGGACCGCGCCGACGGGCGGCGGGTCGTCGACTCGGGACGCGAGGTCGTCGGTGGCGAGCACTTCACGCTGCGGGGGCTGACGCCGGGGGTCCCGGTGACGGTGACCGCGCGCATCGAGGCCCGGGAGAAGCAGGGGGACCGCAACACCCAGGCCGGCGTGGTCGCGGTCGGGGTGGACGGCCGCGCGGCCGGGGACTGGGAGTTCTCGACCGACGACAGCGCGTTCACCGAGGACTCCTTCGTGCTGCCCGGCGACATGATCACCGGCTCCGAGGTCACGGTGACCCTCGGCCCGCGCCAGCCGTACCTGCAGCCCTACCCCGACTACCGGTCGTTCTCGTACTGGGCGAGCCAGTAGGAGTCGACTGCCAGCACCTGCCCGTTCGGAGGGTTGGGCCGTTGGCGATGTTTCCTCGTTGCCAGCCCTGTGCAACAGTGCGGTCATGACCCTCGCCGTCGCGCCTCCCCTCGTCCGCACCGCGCGACGCGAGGACCTCCCGGCGGTGTCGCTGCACATGCGCGGGATGCTCGAGCGCGAGCTCGGGGGCTACGACGCGCGGCTGCACGGCGACGTCGACGACCTCGCCGGGACCTACCTCGGCGCTGCGGGGACGCGGCTGTTCGTGTGCCACCTCGAGGGCCCCGACGGCCCGGTCCTCGCGGGCACCGCGTCGGTGCGGGCGGGCGGGCCGAAGCCCGAGTTCGTGCCGTCGTGGCTCGCGCGCCGCTACGAGGGCCGACGCGTCGGCCAGATCTGCCGGGTCTGGGTGGACCCGGAGCACCGGCGCCTCGGCGTCGGCCGGATGCTCGCGGTCGAGGCGGCACGCTGGGCGCTGGCGGACGACTACGACACGGTGTGCCTGCACACCAACGCCTCGGTGCCCGGGGCGCTCTCGTTCTGGACGAGCTTCCCGGGCGCGGTGTTGGTCCACGACGCGCGACCCGACCCGTGGTCGACGGTGCACTTCGAGATCGACCCGCACGTCCTGGCCGCCGCCTGAGGTCTCCTGCCGCCCTGCCGTCCTGCCCCCTCGCGGGCGGGGGGGGGCCGGCGTGTCAGCGTGGCGGCCACGCTGACGTCAGACGTCAGGAATCAACCCACGATCATGGTGGGGTCGAGCTGGTGGAAAAACTGACGTTGAACGTCAGCGTGGCCGCCAGGCTGACCCACCATCGGCGTGTCGCGCATCGAGGCTGTGGCGATCCCGGCGTGGGACGCCAGGAAAGCCGCATTCCTCGCACGGCCCGTGATCGAGGGACCGGTCAGCGGTCCTGCTGCGGGATGCGCCCGGTCGGGCCGTTCGGGCCGCCGGGGCCGCGGCCGTTGTCGGTGCGGGCCGCCTGCTCGCGCAGCAGGTCGCGGATCTCGGTGAGGAGCTCGACGTCGGTCGGGTCGGCCGGGCCCTCCTCCTCGCCCCGGCGGCGACGCTCCTCGACGTACTTCAGCGGCATGACGACGAGGAAATAGATGACCGCGGCCGTGATGATGAACGTGATCACGGCGTTGATGAAACTCGCGTAGTCGAACACGACGCCGCTCACGACGAACGAGCCGGCGAACTCGCCGCCGCCCGAGAACACCTGGATCAGCGGCTTGAGGAAGGCGTTGGTGAACGCCGTGACAACGGCCGTGAACGCCGCGCCGACGACGACGGCAACGGCGAGGTCGACGACGTTCCCGCGCAGCAGGAAGTCCTTGAAACCCTTGAGCACGTCCATTTCCTCCGGCTCGCGAACCGATCTTCGCCGCCGAGGATAGGACCACCCGCCCGGTGCGGACGGGCCCCGGTCCCCTCGGGGAGGGCCGGGACCCGCCCGCCGACGTCGTCGCTCAGGCGGCGGCGTCGGTCCCGGTGCCGCACGACTGCGACTCCGGCTGCGCGGCCGGAGCGGTGTCGTGGTCGTCGCCGAGCAGGCCGAGGTCGAGGACGCCCGACACGTCCTCGACCGGGACCTGGACCCCGGCGGCGTTGACCGGGACGTCGTTGTTGCAGGCGTTCACCGGAGTGATCGTCTGCACGTCGCCGACGTTGACCAGTCCGTGCTGGTCACCGTCGGTGCCGGCCTCGGCCGCGAGGGCCGAGCCGGCGGTGGACGCCAGCGCGGTGCCGGCGAGGGCGCCGGCGAGCGCGGCGCGCCGCAGGAAGCTCATGTCATCTCCTCCTCGGGCGGATCGGGGAGCGGTCCGCCCGGTTGGGACTCAGTTGGCGTCGCCGTCGACCGACGAGCCGCACGACTGGGACTCGGGCTGGGCGGCCGCACCGTCCGAGTCGCCCGAGAGAGCGGGGACGGCACCGGAGACGTCCTCGACCGGGACCTGGACGCCCAGCGCGTTCACCGGCACGTCGTTGCTGCAGGCGTTGGCCGGCGTGATGGTCTGGACGGAATCGACGTTCGCGAATCCGTCCTGGTCGGCGTTCTCGTGCGCGAGCGCCGAACCGGTCGTGCTCGCGAGGCCCGCGCCGATCAGCGTGGCGGCCAGCACCGACTTACGGAGAATTCCCACAGTGATGTGTCCTTTCGCATGGTCCTCCCCGTGCCGGAACGGACGACGGGAAGCCTTCACCGGCGGCACCGGAATGCCGCGCGGCGGACAGTAGCGATCACTCGGGCGTCGATCCGGGGGCGGAAATCCGTCTCGTCCCCGTCGTCGTCACCCGATCGGGACGGCCGTACCGACCCTGAGAAGGTGATCATTAGCCAGAGTCGGCTTCGGTGAGCGGACAGCGGGTGAAACAGACCGATCGGTCGCCCACCACTGAGTGGTGCTCGACCGAACTCGGCGTCACCGGTCGACCCAACCTGCGTCCATCCGGGCGAACGCCGAACGGTGCGTCGGCCGCGCTCGGTGGCACGTGCCGCGCCGAGGTTCACACGCACGGACCGCCCACCCGCCCGTCCGGGGGCGCGCACGAGCGCCGCGGTGTCGCTACCGTTCGCCCGTGTCGTCCTCGACTGCGCCGTCCGCGTCGACGGCCCGCATCGGGCGCCCGCTCGCGGCCTGGGCCGCGTGGGACTGGGGCTCCGCCGCGTTCAACCACATCGTCACGACGTTCGTCTTCACCGTGTACCTCACCGGCTCGGTCGCCGCGGACGAGGCGACCGGCTCGTCGGCACTCGCGACCGCGATCAGCGTCTCCGGGATCCTGGTCGCGCTGGTCGCGCCCGTCTACGGGCAGCGCAGCGACGCCGCGGGTGCCGAGTCGGGCCGCCAGCGACGGCTGGGCTGGCTGACCGCCGTGATCATCGCGTGCACGGCGCTCATGGCCCTCATCGCGCCGGCGCCGTCCTACCTCTGGTGGGGCCTGCTGCTGCTCGGCGTCGGCACCTTCGCCTACGAGCTCGCGCAGGTCGAGTACAACGCGATGATCTACCGGCTCGCGCCGCCCGGACGGACCGGGCGCGTGTCGGGCATCGGCTGGGCGGCCGGGTACGTCGGCGGCATCGTCCTGCTGCTGATCTGCTTCGTCCTCTTCCTCGCCGACTCACCGGTCGTCGCGTTCGAGGGCGAGGGCATGGCCGTGCGGGTGGTGGTGATCGTCGCCGCCGTCTGGTTCGCGGTGTCGACGATCCCCGTCCTGCGGATGCGCTTCCCGTTCCCGCCCCCGCCCGGCGACACCGAGGCGGCCGTCGGCTGGGCCGCGTCGTACAAGCTGCTGTTCCGCCGGCTCGCACGGCTCTACCGCGACGACCGGCACCTGCTCGGTTTCCTCGTCTCGAGCGCGATCTACCGCGACGGGCTCACCGCGGTGTTCACGTTCGGCGGCGTGCTCGCGGCGGGGACGTTCGGTCTCTCGCCCGGCGACGTGATCATCTTCGCGATCGTCGCCAACGTCGTCTCGGCGCTCGGGGCCGTCCTCGGCGGCTGGCTCGACGACCGCATCGGCCCCAAGATCGTGATCATGGTCTGCCTCGCGGCGCTGGTCGTCACCGCCGGCGGCATGCTGTTCGCGTCCGGACCCACCGCGTTCTGGATCGGCGGCACGTTCCTGTCGCTGTTCGTCGGCCCCGCCCAGGCGTGCTCGCGCAGCTACCTCGCCCGGATCGTCCCGCCGGGCCGGGAGGGTGAGCTGTTCGGCCTCTACGCCACGACCGGGCGCGCGGTCAGCTTCCTCGCACCGGCGATGTTCGCGCTGTTCATCGCGATCTTCGGCGCGCAGCGCTGGGGGATCCTCGGGATCGGGCTCGTGCTGGTGCTCGGGCTCGCCACGCTGATCCCCGTCCGGGCCGTGCCGGGCAACGCCGCCGCCGGGCAGGCGGCGGTGCGGACCTGACGGGTCAGGACGCGCGCGCGCCCGCCCAGCGGATGATCCGCGAGCCGAACTCGGCGACGAGCACCCAGAACACGGCGGCGAGGCCGTAGTTCACGATCACCGCGAACGTCGGGTCGGCGGGGAGGAACAGGTCGCGGAACGCGAACACCGTCGCGTCGGCGACCCCGCCGATCACCTGGGCGACGCCGTTCTGGGGGTTGACCCCGACGATCGTCAGCAGGACGTACGCGAACAGCACGATCGCGATCACGTACGCGACGACCCGCACCACCGAGGCGAGGACCTTCGCGATCTTCCAGACCAGCTCGCCGACGTCCAGGGGGGCCCGCTGCTCCCGGCCCCGGGGCGAGTCACCGCCCACGTCCGGCGTGCGGGTCTGCGTGGTCGGGGCCTCGCTGGGCGGGGGCTGATCGGAGGACTCCGACGACTCCGACGACTCCGCCGACTCCGCCGGTCGCGCCCTGGTCTGGGTCGTCGTGGCGGACGACGACGCCGCCTCCCCGGACGAGTCCCCGGACGACTCAGAGGTCGTCGACTCCGAGTTCGAGGTCGCGTCCGACCCCGACGCCGACGACTCCGAGCCCGAGGTCGCCTCCGACGACGTCTCCTCGGCTGCTCCCGACCCCGACCCGGTCTCCGTCGACCCCTCGGCTCCGGCCCCACCCTCGGTGCGCTGCGCGCCCGCCTGCTCCGTCACGCCCGGCATCTTGGCACCGGCGCCGTGACGGAGCAGAGCGGGTCCACCACTCACATGGAGGTGGCGCCGTCGATGTGCTCGCGCAGCATGTCGGCGTGGCCGGCGTGCTGGGTCGTCTCCGCGATGATGTGGAGCATCACGCGGCGCACCGACCACGAGGTGCCGGGCTCGTGCCACGGTGCCTTGGGGAGCTCGTGGCGCAGGTTGAGGTCCGGGAGCGACGCCAGCGTCTGCTCGGTGCGCGCCGCGACCTCGTGGTACTGCGCGATCACGCCGGCGAGCGTCTCGTCGGGCAGGAGCTTGAACTCGTTCTCGCGCTCGACCAGCCACTCCGGCTTCTCGTCGAGGCTCGCGATCCAGCCCTCGAAGTCGTCGAGCGTCATGCCCTCGGGGAGCTCGAAGCCCTCCTCGCCGTTGTCGCCCTCGACCGCGAAGCGCATCCAGCCCTCCTCGACCTTGGCCACGTGCTTGATGAGCCCACCGAGCGTGAGCTGGGACGCGGTCGGCTGCGACCCGGCCTGCTCGTCGGTGAGGTCGCGGGTGGGGAAGACGAGCCAGTGGCGGGCCTGGGCCAGCTCGGCGAGGAGGTCGGCGCGCTCGTCGGCGTCGGTGGTGGTCATGGGGGTCTCCTGCGCGGCGATCGTGGTCATCGGGGTCTGCCTTCCTCGTCGTCCCTGATGACCAGAAAGCTACGGAGGGAGGCGGACACCTTCGGTCCTACTTCCCGCCTCACCGGCGAAAATCGAGCCGGCGGATTTCCTGACGTTGAACGTCAGCGTGGCCGCCAGGCTGGAACACCCCGGGACCTCGCCGGCGTCCCGGGAGGCGCTCAGCGGAAGCGGTCGAAGACCTGCTCGCGCCAGGCCTGGCGACTCACCAGCTCGCCCATGTCCTCCTGGTACCGGCGCCGCAGGGCCGGCCAGGCCTTCGCCACCTCGGCGTGCAGCCGGACCGACTCGCGCAGCATCGCCCAGAACATCTCGCGATCACGTTTGCGGAACGTCACGCCGGAGCCGTCGGAGGTCGTCACCGCGGCCCCGTCGAGCGTGGAGAGCAGGAACCACTGGCTGTGCTCGGCGGGCACGTCGCGCTGGGGGCGCTCGTGGGCGGCCGGGTCGACGGGGCGCAGCTGGTGCACGAGACCGCGGGCCAGCGCGGCCACCTGCGCGATCCGCCCGACCGGCGGCTTCGGCCACAGCTGGGCCTCGCGGGCACCGAGGGCAGGGCGCGGGAGGTCGGCGGCGCCCCGGTGCACGGTGCCGTCGGGGAACTCCGCGCGGGTGGCGCGCACGGCGCCGAGCGCGGTCGGCAGCGCCCCGAACAGCGCCTTCGGGCCGGAGAGGAAGTCGCGCATCGCCATGTGGTGCAGCGCGATCGTCGAGTACTCCAGCAGGAACAGGTGGCGCAGGGTGCGCTTGAGCGAGTCGGCGAGCATCGCCTTCGGGTCGTCGGGCCCGTGCAGGGCGCCGACCACGAGGCGGTTGCGCACGTGGAAGTACGCCTGCCAGTCGGACGTGTCGTCCTTCTCGACGAACGACATGTGCCAGATCGCGACCCCGGGCACGGTGGCCGTCGGGATGCCGTGGCTGCCGGCGCGCAGGCCGTACTCGCAGTCGTCCCACTTGATGAACAGCGGCAGCGGGAGCCCGATCCGCTCGGCGACCGTGCGCGGGATCAGGCACATCCACCAGGCGTTGTAGTCGACGTCGGTGCGCCGATGCATCCACAGCGTCTCGCGCAGCGAGTCGACCGCGAAGTCGTGGTCGTCCTCGGTGTGCGGGGCGATCTGCCAGAAGAACTGGCCGCGATCGACGACCTCACCCATCGCGTGCAGGTGCGAGCGCGCCTGCAGCGAGAGCATCTGGCCGCCGACGAGCATGTCCTCGCGCGCGAACCGCGAGAAGGCGAGCGCGCGCAGCACGGAGTCCGGCTCGAGGACGACGTCGTCGTCCATGAACAGGATCTGCTCGCAGTCGGTGGTCTCCAGCGCCTCGTACATGATCCTCGCGTAGCCGCCCGAGCCGCCGAGGTTGGGCTGGTCGATGATCCGCAGCCGGTCGCCCAGCGCGGCGGCGGCCTCCTCGAAGCCCGGCTGGTCGCGCACCTTCGACGAGCCCTGGTCCGGGATGATCACCGCGGTGAGGGTGTCGCTGACCAGCGGGTCCTCGCCGAGCGCGCGGAGCGTCGCCACGCAGTCCGACGGGCGGTTGAACGTCGGCATCCCGACGGCGATCGCGGCGCGGCCCGGCGCCTCCTGGTCGGCGAACCAGCCGCCGGAGACGAGCTCCAGGTCGTCGTGCTCGCTGGCCAGGTCGAACCACACCCAGCCGCCGTCGCCGAACGGCGTCAGCGACACCGGGACCACGACCTCGTGCTCGGTGCCGGTCGGCGACGTGTCGACGACCTCGCCCGCGAGGTGGACCGCCACGCCCTTCGCGGTCGAGCGGTACACGTCGACACGACCCTGACCGCGCAGCCGCAGGCGCAGGCTCACCGCCTCGAGCACCGACCAGCGGCGCCAGTACGCGGCGGGGAAGGCGTTGAAGTAGGCGGCGAACGAGACCTCGGTGCGCTCGGGCAGCCGCACACCGGTGCGGGACACGACGTCGGCCACCCGCCGGCCGGCGCTGCGCACGTGCATGACGTACTCGTCGGCGGTGTCGTCGAAGGTGCCCGGGCGATAGGCCGTCGGCGCCGTGGTGTCCACGGACGTGGCGGTGCCCTCGTCGAGATAGAGGGCGCGCACCGACGTCGGATCGGCCGGCCGGGGCAGGATGATGCGCTGGAGCAGCGCCGTACCCGCTGGGCGTGCCGTCATCTCCACCGTCCCGGGGGCGCCGCGCCCTGTCCTGCCGACCGTGCTCGTCACGCCCTCGACGGTAACGGCGGGCTGGTCGCGGACCGGGGAGGCCCCCGGCGGGTCGTGACGGCACCATCCCGACGGGGCCTACCGTGCGGGCGTGCCCCCGCAGCGCGTGGACGTCTACGTCGACCCGGTCTGCCCGTTCGCGTGGCTCGCGCTGCGCTGGCTGCGGGAGGTCGCCCGGCACCGCCCGCTCGAGCTCTCGGTGTGCCGGATGAGCCTCGCTGTGCTGAACGGCGAGGACCCGGTCGCCCCCGAGCGCGGCGAGGACAGCGCCTGGCGGCCGGCGCGGGTGGGCGCCCGTCTCGTCGCCGACCGCGGGGAGGCGGCCTGGGCGACGTTCGTCGAGGCGTTCGGCACCCGGTTCCACGACCACGGGCTGCGCGGACGCGATCGCGTGCTGCGGGAGGTCTGCGACGAGCTGGGCGACGGGCCGTCGCTGTACCGGGCCGCCGACGTCACCGACCTCGACGACGACGTGCGCGCCCGTCACGACGAGGGCATGGCACCCGTCGGCCTCGACGTCGGCACGCCGACCCTGCACGTCACCACCGACCGCGGCCGGGTGGCGTTCTTCGGACCCGTCCTCGAGGCGGTGCCCCGCGGGCAGGCGGCCCTCGACGCCTTCGACGGCGCGGTCCTCCTGGCCGCCACCCCCGGGTTCACCGAGCTCAAGCGCACGCGCAGCGGAGAGCTCGACTTCTCCTGAGCGCCCCGCCGATGCCTCAGCAGACCAGGCCGGTCGGGCAGTTCGACGGGTTGTACTCCGAGGGGCGCGAGGACGGCGCCGTGTGGTGGGTCGACGGGTGCTGCGTCCCGCTGTGCTCGGCGTGCCCGCCCCCGTGCTCCGCGCCGCCGGACGGCGCGGACCCGCTGCTCGTGTCGCAGGCCGACAGTGTGAGCACCGCGATGCAGGAGAGCATCGCGAGCAGGCCGGCGGCTGAACGACGCCGGACGGGAGAGCGGGGAGCGGACACGGTGGACCTCCAGACGGAGTGCGTCACGCTACGCAGTGATCAGTCCGGACGAAGCGGCCAGAAGAGTGACGCGCTCAGGCCTCGGCGAGGTCGGCACCCTCGAACGACGCACCCTCGGTGAACCACGGGGCGATCTGGTTGTCGAACAGGGTGAGCGCCGACCCGATCGCCATGTGCATGTCCAGGTACTTGTACGTCCCGAGACGCCCGCCGAAGAGCACCCGGCGGTTGGTCGCCTCCTTGCGGGCGAGCTCCCGGTAGCGCTCGAGCTTGGCGCGGTCCTCGGGGGTGTTGATCGGGTAGTACGGCTCGTCGCCGTGCTGGGCGAAGCGCGAGTACTCGCGCACGATGATCGTCTTGTCCTTGGGGTAGGACGTGCGCTCCGGGTGGAAGTGCCGGAACTCGTGGATGCGCGTGAACGGGACGTCGCGGTCGGCGTAGTTCATGACCGGCGTGCCCTGGTAGTCGCCGGTGGTGGTGAGGACCTCGGGCTCGAAGTCGAGCGTGCGCCAGCCGAGCTCGCCCTCGCTGAAGTCGAAGTAGCGGTCGAGCGGGCCGGTGTAGACGGTCGGGACGTCGGCCGGCAGCTGGTCGCGCAGGTCGAACCAGTCCGTGTCGAGGCGGATCTCGATGTTCGGGTGGTCGGCCATGCGCTCGAGCCACGCGGTGTAGCCGTCGACCGGCAGGCCCTCGTAGGTGTCGGAGAAGTAGCGGTTGTCGAACGTGTAGCGCACCGGCAGGCGCGACACGATCGACGCCGGGAGGTTCTTCGGGTCGGTCTGCCACTGCTTGGCGGTGTAGCCCTCGAAGAACGCCTCGTAGAGGGGGCGCCCGACCAGCGCGACGCCCTTCTCCTCGAAGTTCTCGGCGTCCGCCACGTCGATCTCGGCGGCGTGCTCGGCGACCCACGCCCGCGCCTCGTCCGGGCTCATCGACCGGCCGGCGTACTCGCAGATCGTCGCCAGGTTGACCGGCATCGGGTAGACGCGGCCCTGGTAGATCGTGAAGACGCGGTGCTGGTAGCCGGTGAAGTCGGTGAAGCGGTTGACGTAGTCCCACACGCGCTTGTTCGACGTGTGGAACAGGTGCGCCCCGTAGCGGTGCACCTCGATGCCCGTCTCCGGGTCCGGCTCGGAGTAGGCGTTGCCGCCGAGGTGGGAGCGCCGCTCGACCACCAGGACGCGCTTGTCGAGCTCGGTCGCGGCCCGCTCGGCCACGGTCAGCCCGAAGAAGCCCGAGCCGACGACGACGAGGTCCGGTTCCGCACCCATGCTCCGCGACGGTAGACGGAGCGGTGGGCCGGAGCGGGGCCGGGTATCCGGCGACATGCCGACCGTCACCCGCACCGTGCACTCCCCCGCGCCCGCCGGCACCGTCCAGGCCTACCTGCGCGACTTCACCAACGCCGAGGAATGGGACGCCGGGACGATCTCCTGCACCCCCGTCGACGACTCACCGATCGCGGTGGGCAAGCAGTGGCGCAACGTCTCGGAGTTCCGCGGGCGCGAGACCACGCTGACCTACACCCTGGAGCGCGACGATCCCGGGCACCTGCGCATCGTCGGCCGGAACAAGACGGTCACCAGCGAGGACGACCTGGTCCTCACCGACGACGGCCCCGGCACCACGCTGACCTACACCGCGACGTTCACCTTCCACGGCGTCGCGAAGCTCGCCACCCCGCTGCTGGTCCCCGCCCTCGGGAGCCTCGGCGACGAGGCCCAGAAGACGCTGCAGGCGGCGCTGGAGAAGCTGCCCGTGGGCTAGGTGCGCTGCGCGCAGGTGAGCACTATGGAGTGCTCCAGCACTCCATAGTGCTCACGTGGCGGAGCCACCCGGCGGGCGGTGCTGCGCCCACGGCAGCGCGCGCTCGAGGTCCGCGGCCAGCGCGATCAGCGTGGACTCGCCGCCGTAGGGGGCGACGACCTGCACGCCGACCGGCCAGCCCTCCTCGGTGCGGCCCAGCGGCAGCGAGATCGCCGGGTTGCCGGTCATGTTGGAGACCGCCGTGAAGCCCGCCGTCGCGAAGATGTGGTCGTACCAGCCGCGGGCGTCGCGCGAGGGGTCGTTCTGGTCGAGGTGGCCGAGCGGGGTGTTGGGCACGTTCATCGTCGGCGTGAGGAGCACGTCGTAGCGCTGGTGGAAGGCCGCCACCGCGCGACGGGTCGCGTTGAAGACGCGATCGGCGGCGTAGAGGTCCCCGGCGCGCAGGGCGCGGCCGTGGTCGGCGCACGCGAGCGTCGCCGCCTCGAGGTGCTCCGGGCCCGGCTCGACGCCGAGCGCGCCGGCCAGCACGTCGACGCCGTCGGCAAGGAAGCTCGTCCAGGCCACGAGGTTGGCGTCGTCGAACGCCGCGGCGTCGAGCTCCGGCCCGGCGACCTCCACGGTGTGCCCGAGGCCCTCGAGCGTGCGGGCGGCCGCCTCGGTGGCCTCGGTGCAGCGGGGGTCGACGGAGCCGTTGCCGGAGAACGGGGTGGTCCACAGCGCGACCCGCAACGGACGGCTCCCGGCGCTCACCTCGTCGGCGTAGGGCCGCGGGGGGTCGGGCAGCAGGTAGCGGTCGCCCGGCTCGTACCCGTGCACCGCGTCGAGCAGGCCCGCGGCGTCGCGCACGGTCCGCGTGACGGCGAACTCGACGCCCATGCCGAGCAGGGGGTCGGCGTAGTCGGGGCCCGGCGAGGTGCGTCCCTGGCTGGGCTTGAGGCCGACCAGCCCGCAGGCGGCGGCGGGGATGCGGATCGAGCCACCGCCGTCGTTGGCGTGCGCGACCGGCAGCGCGCGGGCCGCCACGAGCGCCGCCGAGCCGCCCGAGGAGCCGCCGGGGCTGCGGGTGGTGTCCCAGGGGTTGCGGACGGGCCCGGTCGCGACCGACTCGGTGGTCGCGTTGAAGCCCAGCTCGGGGGTGGCGGTCAGCGCGAGGGTCGCGAGCCCCGCCCGGCGGAAGCGGGTCATGAGGTGGGTGTCGGCGGGCATCGGCACGCCGTCGCCGAGCAGGCGCGTCCCGGCGCGCTGCGGCACGCCGGCGGCGTGCACGATCAGGTCCTTGATCGCGAACGGCACCCCCGCGAACGGCCCGTCGGCGGCGTGCTCGAGCGGCGCGTCGAAGCGCTCGCCGACGACGGCGTTGAGCCGGGGACCGACAGCGTCCAGCGCGGCGGTCGCGGCGCCCTGCACCTCGTCGGCGGTGACCTCGCCCTTGGCGATGAGCTGGGCCAGGGCGGTGGCGTCGAGCTCGGCGTACTCGTCCGGTGTCATGCCGGGAGATGCTCGGCCCGCCGGACCCGGTGCACATCGGTCGGATGACGGATCCGCTGGTCGCGGCCCCGTCACGCGCGTAGCTTCGGTGAGCATGTCCGCGGTCGCGGCGGCCCGCGAGCTGCGGTCGTTCCTCCGGCGCCACGGGAGCCGTTCCCCGGGCGCCGCCCGCGCCGTGCTCGACGGTCTCGGCGAGGTCGTGCCCGCCGACTGCGTCGCGCTCTCGGTGTGGGACGCCTCGAGCGGCGGGCACCGGACGGTCGCGTCGTCCTACCCGGCCATGGTCGACGGCCTCATCGACACGCGGATGCACACCGACCGCCTGTTCGCCCTGGTCCGCGAGGGCCGGCAGGCGGTGCGCGTCCGCGACCTCGCCCCGACGCGCCGCCGCGGCGAGATCTTCGAGCGGATCATCGACCCGCACGGGTTCCGCGACGGTCTCACGCTGTGCCTCTTCGCGGCCGACGACCGCTACGTCGGCATGCTCAACGCCAGCACGCTCGACACCCGGCACCCCGACGACGACACCGTGGCGCTGCTCGAGCTGCTGGGCCCCGACCTCGCCGCCGCGCTCGACCCCGTCCCGGTGCCCGCGCCCCGGACGGCGACCCTCGGGACCGACGGCACCCACGGGCTGCTCGTGGAGGGCAACGGGCGCGCCGTCCCGCTGTCGGCCGGGGCGCGGCCCGAACTGCTCCGGGTGCGCTCGCTCGCCGGGCTCGTGGACGCGGTGCTCGCCGGTGCGCCCCCACCCGGCCCGCTCCTGCTCGTGGTGGCGTCCGGCGAGGTCGTGGGGGTGGAGCTGCACGCCACCGCCCGGGGCGTGCTCGTCCTGCACCGCGCGGCGGACGCGCCCGCGGGCCTGACGGTGCGCGAGCTGGAGGTGCTCGACGGCGTCGGCCACGGCCTGAGCAACCCGGAGATCGGCGCGCGCCTCGGCATCCGGCCCCGCACCGTCGCCACGCACGTCGAGCACGTGCTGGCCAAGACCGGGGCCCGCAACCGCGCCCAGGCCGCCCGGTGCGCCGCGCGGTGGGGACTGATGTGCGCTTCGCGCATGTGAGCACTTTCGCGTGCTCCAGCACGCGAAAGTGCTCACATGCGCGAAGTGCACACCGCCGGCGGCCCCGCCCCGACGCGTCCGGCGATCCAGGGCAACGAGTCGGAGAACGCCTGGGAGAACACCGCGAACGTGTGCCCCCCGCCGGGCACGACCACCTCGCACGTCGTGATCCCCGCCCGCCGGGCCGCGGGGACGACGGTGCCGACCGCGGCGTAGGGCTCCGGGTCGGCGTCGCCGACCTCGAACCAGCCGCCCAGCTCGGGGTAGCGGCGGGCGGCCAGCAGCGCCGCCGGCTCGTGGGCGAGGAACGCGGCCTGCGAGCCGCCGAAGAGCTGCGCCACGGCGGAGGCCGTGTCGGCGTTGGTGTCGCCCGCCCGCGGGCCCGCGAGGCCGGCGTAGTCGCCGAACGTCGCGAAGAGGTCGGGGTGGCGCAGCGCGAGCATCAGCGAGCACGACCCGCCCTCGGACAGCCCCGCGACGGCCCAGGCGCGGCCGGGCGCCGCGGCGTGGAAGACGTCGGTGACGAAGCGCGGCACGTCGGCGGTCAGGTAGGTCTCCACCCGGCCGCCGGGCCCGTCGACGCATTCGCTGTCGCCGTCGATGGTCCCGTTGACGTCGGGCATCACGAGGATCGGCGCGGTACCGCCGTGCGCGGCGGCGTAGGCGTCGGCGGTCGCCCCGGCCTGCCCGCCGTCGAGCCAGTCCTGCGGCGTGCCCGGCGTGCCGTGCAGCAGCATCACCACCGGCAGCGACGGGCGCGGCCGCGCGAACCACGCCGGCGGCACCCACACCATCGCCGGGCGCCCGGCGAAGCCCGACGCCCTCCCGGGGATCGCCATCGTCGTGACGATCCCCCGGTCGGGCCGGTCGGTGCGCGCGAGCAGTGCCGCGAGCTCCACCTCGTCGGACGGCGGGAGCCCGAGGACGTCGCCGAGGGTGCGGAAGTAGTCGAAGTGCGCGTTGACGCTCGCCCCGGAGCCGATCAGCAGCAGGACCGTCGTCAGCGAGGCCAGCGCGATCTTGCCGACCCCCGAGAGCCGACCGAGCCGGGTGCGCAGGATCAGCGCGAGCCCGACCACCACGACCAGCGCGAGGATCGCGCCCGCGACCAGGAACGAGTCGGTCGTGATGTCGATCTCGCCGACGCTCTCGACGGTCACGCCGGCACCGGGACGTCGGCGTCGTCGGCGTCGTCGTCACTGCCCTGATGCCGGGCCCGCCGCCTGGCCAGCGCCGCGAACACGAACGGCGGCGCCGAGAGCACGGCCACGGCGACGGCGAGCAGGGTCACATAGGTGACGGTGCTGCCCGTGGCGAGCTGGCCGGGCGGCACGAACCCGAGCACGAAGGCGACGAGGCACCCGAGCAGCCCGATGCCCCCGACCGCGTACACGCCGGGCAGGCCGCCGGGGATGCGGTAGGGCCGCGGCACGTCGGGGCGGGTGTGGCGCAACCGCACGACCGCCGCGAACATCAGCGCGTACATGACGATCACGATCTGGGCGGTGACCGCGGAGAGCATCCAGTAGGACGTGCTGACGCTCGGCACGAGCAGGAACAGCAGGGTGAACACCGTGCCGGCCGCGCCCTGGATCAGCAGCAGCGCCACCGGCACGCCCCGGGCGTTGCGGCGCCCGAGGCGCGCCGGCACCGAGCCCTGCGCGGCGACGGCCGCGACCCCGTTGGCCGGCCCGAGGATCCAGGGCGCGAGGTGGGCGATGCCCCCGAACGCGACGACCAGCGCGAGCGGGGCGACAGCCCAGCCGATGCCGAGACGGTCGAGCACCCGGGAGAAGAGCTCCATCGTCCCGGACACCAGGCTGATCTCGCTCGCGGGCACGACCATCGCGAGGAACAGCGACCCCACCACCGAGAACACGACGACCACCCCGACGCACAGCGCGATCGCGCGGGGCACGGTCCGACCCGGGTCGCGGGTCTCGCGTGCGTGGAAGCCCGCCATCTCCATGCCGGTGAACAGCAGGATGATCCCGCCGAGGAAGGCGAGGTTGTTCAGCTCGACGTCGGGCACCAGCGCGCCCGCGGAGAACGGGATCTGGCTCGCGTTGCCCTGCGCGAGGTAGGCGGCGGCGAGGACGACGACACCGATCGCCGGGACGATCGAGCCCGCGATCGTGCCGACCGAGCCGATCCACGACGACGTCCCCACGCCGCGCAGGCTCACGATCGTCGTGGCCCAGAAGAAGGCGAGCATGACGACGACCAGGAAGACCTTGTCGGTGGCGAGCGACGGGTCGAGCGCGTAGGCAAGGCTCGCGGCCATGAAGGACAGGACGGTGGGGAACCAGGCGACGTTCTCGGCGTAGTCGCACCACACCGCGAGGAACCCGGCGCGCTCGCCGAAGGCCTCCTTCACCCAGGCGTAGACGCCGCCGTCGCGGGGCCAGCCCGTGCCGAGCTCGGCGGCGACCATCGCGATCGGCACGAGGAACACGACGATCGAGAGCGCGAACAGCGCCAGCATCGACCAGCCGTACTCGGCCATGACCGGCAGGTTGCGCACGCTGACGATGGCCGCGATGTTGATCATCGCGAGGGCCAGGACCCCGAGCTTCACACCGCACCCTTCACGAGCAGCATCCCGTCGATCCGGTCGGCGACGACGTCCTCCGCCCCGCCCTGCACCACGACGACAAGGTCGCCGTAGGTGCGCACGGTCGCCGACGCCCGCGGGCGTCCCACCCCGGAGATGCTGCGGGCCGCGGCGTCGCGGTCGGCGTCGTCGGCGAAGGCGTCGGCCTGCACGGTCGCCGTCTGCCCGTCACGGCACTGCACCGCGACGACGAGGGTGCGGGCGGCGACGGCGTCGGTCGCGAGGGGGTCGGGCAGGTCGGTGCGCGAGCAGACGACGAGGCCCACGGCGGTGATGTCGGCCTGCAGCGCGTCCAGCGCGCCGGGCCCGCGCGGGCCCTGCGGCGCCGTCGGCCTGCTCGCCGAGGCGATGACGACGACCGTCACGACGACGGCCAGGGCCATCGCGATGAGCACGACGACGAGCACGACGTCGCCGAACCCGTTGTTGCGCGTGCGACGGGGCCGGCGCTCGATGACGCTCATGCCGCGGTGGCTGTCGCCGTGGCTGTCGGTGGCACCGCCGACGGCGACGGCGCGCCCCCGACCGCGACCGGCACGAACATCGGCCCGAGGCCCGGCACGGCGAGGAAGCCCTCGGCGCCGGCGTAGAGCAGACCGACGCGCGGCAGGTCGGCGGGGCTGCGGTAGGCCAGCACCCGGGGCAGCCACTGCGGCCCGAACTTCGCGTTGAAGTCGTGCAGCGAGCGGACCTGGAAGAACGGGTTGAGCACGCCGACCGCGCGCCGCGCGAGCTTCTGCGTGGCGGTGAACGGCACGTCCTCGGCGAACAGGCGGCCCCACATCGCGAAGTTCATCGACAGCCGCGTCACGCCCCGCTCGGCCAGCGCCAGCGCGCTCTTCGCGATGAGGAACTCGGTCATGCCGTTGGGTGCGCCGGGGTCGTGGCGCATGAGGTCGAGCGTGTAGCCGAAGCTCGTCCCGGTGGCCGGGCCGCCGTAGGCCGGCACGAGGCGCAGGAACCCGCCCGGCACACCGTCGGCGTCCAGCGCGACGCACAGCAGGAAGTCGCTGTTGGCCGCCGAGCCGGTGATGTCCTGCGAGAGCGACATCGTGAAGCCGCGCTCGGGGTCCTTCCCGCGCCACTTCTCCGAGATCGCGTTGAGCGCCTCGACCAGCTTCGGCGACGCCGCCGACTCGGCGATCATCTGGAAGCGGTGCGTGCGCTCGACGCGGCGCACCGCGGCGCGCACGCTCTTGCGCTCGCGACCCTCGAGCGTGAACGACGGGCAGTCGATGATCGCCTCGTCGCCCAGGTAGAACGACCGGAAGCCCCGCGAGGCGAGCAGCCCGCCCTCGCGGGTGTCCTCCTCGCGGGCGGCGAGGAACGCCGGGGTCCAGGCGCGCTCGGCGCACATGGCGAGGAACTCGTCGACGACGGCGGGCAGCGAGGCCTCGTCGCCGATCGGGTCGCCGGCGGCGAGGGCGTAGCCGCCGAGGTAGGTGTACGCGATCATCGCGCGCCCGTCGGACCCGAAGAAGAAGCTCTTGTCGTCGCGCAGGGCGAACGCCGCGAGGGTGTCCCAGCCGTAGGTGTGCACGAGCGTCTCCGCGCGCGTCCAGTCGTCCCGGGTGTGCGGGTCGCGGGCCGTGAGCGGGCGGAAGAGCAGGACGAGGAACACGACGAGCCCGACGACGCCGAGCGCGAGCAGCGCGGCCGGGAAGGTCTCGGCGAACACGCGGCGGTCGAAGGTGTACGGGCCGTCGAGGCCGACGAGCCCTCCGACGATCGTCTCGAGACCGCCGGGGAAGGTCAGCGAGGGCGTCATCCGGCCGCTCTGCAGGCCGAGCGAGACGAAGCCGAACGCGAGCACGCAGGCCAGGTAGATCGGCACGAACCGCACCAGGCGCAGCAGCGACGGCGGGTCGGCGGGCGCCCGGAACTGCCCGCGGGCCACGACCAGCAGCACGAGCAGCGCGACGCTGATCCCGAGTCCGACCTGGTGCGGCCCCTTGAGGATGTGCGCGAGCACGGCCAGCGCCGAGAGCACGACGGCCACCCGCCAGGCGGCCCGTTTGCGCTTGGCGAGCTGGTCGGCGAGCAGGATCAGCAGCAGGCCGATCGCGGCCGAGAGCACGTGGCCGGTGACGGCGAACCACGGCGGGACGAGGTCGACGCTGACCCGGTCGCCGAGGCGCTCGTGGACGATCGGCATGTGCACCAGCAGGTGCAGCAGGCCGGCGAGTGCGGTCAGCCCCGCGACGAGGGTGACCGTCCAGGGCCGGCCGGCGGGTTCGTCCGGGGGCTCCCCATGCCCGGCGGCGCTCGCCACGACCACCGGTGTCTGTGGTGTCGCCGCCGTGAGCGCGGCGGCCGGCATCGGCGTCGGCGGCAGCACCGGCCGGTGGGCGCCGCCGGGACCGCCGCCGGGCGGGGGCGCGAACTCGGGACGCAGGGTCGGGAAGAGGATGACCTCGCGGATCGAGTCGACGCTGGCGAGCAGCATGACGAGGCGGTCGATGCCGATGCCGAGCCCGCCGGTGGGCGGCATGCCGTACTCGAGGGCGCGCAC
Organism: Actinomycetospora aeridis; assembly: GCF_037400275.1. Taxonomy (NCBI): domain Bacteria; kingdom Bacillati; phylum Actinomycetota; class Actinomycetes; order Pseudonocardiales; family Pseudonocardiaceae; genus Actinomycetospora; species Actinomycetospora aeridis. The sequence goes on from NZ_JBBEGL010000002.1 coordinate 740,441, forward strand.
GTAGTCGAGGTCGATGTCGCCGGCCTCGGGGTCGCCGTTGCGCTTGGCCTGCGCCTCCTCCTCGAAGGCCGCCATCTGCTCGACGGGGTCGTTCTGCTCGGAGTAGGCGTTGCACAGCTCGAAGCCGGCGACGATCAGCTCGAAGCGCTCGCTGTAGGCCGGGTCCTCGCGGTGGGCGCGGGCCAGGGGCGAGACCTCGCGCGGGTAGTCGATGCAGAAGACGGGGCCCACGACGTCGTGCTGGACGCGCTCGTCGTAGACCTCCTTCATCAGCCGGCCGGCGCCCCAGCCCTGCTCCCAGGCGATGCCGAGCCGGTCGAGGGCGGCCCGGGCGTCGGCGATCGGCATCTCCGGGTGCATCACCTCGCCGGTCTTCTCGGCGATCATGTCGGCCAAGCGCTGCCGCGGCCACGGCGGGCGCACGTCGATCTCCTGGCCCTGGTAGCGGACCGTGAGGTCGTCCCCGAGGGCGGCGTGCGCGGCGGCGACGACCATGCCCTCGGTCAGGTCCATCATGTCGTGGTAGTCGGCGAAGGCCTGGTAGGCCTCGAGCATCGTGAACTCGGGGTTGTGCCGGGTGTCGACGCCCTCGTTGCGGAACACCCGCCCGAGCTCGAAGACGCGCTCCATCCCGCCGACGATCAGCCGCTTGAGGTGCAGCTCGAGGGCGATCCGCAGGTACATGTCGAGGTCGAGCGCGTTGTGGTGGGTGACGAACGGCCGCGCCGACGCCCCGCCCTGGATGCTCTGCAGCACCGGGCCCTCGACCTCGGTGAAGCCCTGCTCGGCGAGGTGGTTGCGGATCGCGCGGACCGCCGCGTGGCGGACCCGGAAGATCTCGCGGGTGCGCTCGTTGACCTGCAGGTCGGCGTAGCGCTGGCGGTAGCGCGTCTCGACGTCGGCGAGGCCGTGGTGGCCGCCCGCCGGCGGGCGCAGCGCCTTCGCCAGCAGCGTGCACTCCTCGACCCGGATCGACAGCTCGCCCCGGCGGGTGGTCATGACCCGGCCGTGGACGCCGACCCAGTCGCCGCGGTCGAGGTCGTCGATCGCGACGTGGGCGTCGTGGCCGACCACCGCGGTGTCGACGAAGAGCTGCAGCGCGCCGGTGCGGTCGCGCAGCTCGCCGAAGCTCAGGCCGCCCTGACGGCGCAGGCCGGTGAGACGTCCGGCGACCCAGACCTCCTCGTCGGTGACGGTGTCCGGGGCGAGGTCGGCGTGGGCGGCGCGGATGTCGGCGAGCGAGTGGTCGACGGGCCAGCGGTAGGGCTCGGTCTCCCCCGCCGCGCGGCGGGCGGCGAGCTTCGCGGCACGGAAGTCCTGCTGGCCGAGGTGCACGCCGTGGTCGGCACCGTGGTCGACACCGTGGTCGACACCGTCGTCGCCGGGGTCCTGCTCGGTGTCCTGATGGGCGTCCGTCGGGGCGTCCATGTCAGCGTGCTCCTTCTTGCTCTCGCGGCGGGGCGTCGGCGGGTGCGGCCGGGACGTCGGTGGGGGCCGGCTCGACCGCGGCCGGGGCGTTGGGCCGGCCCGCGATGGCCTCCACGACCGCGTCCCAGCGCCGCCGCTCGCGCTCGGGGAACCGGCGCCTGCTGCGCAGCGCCTTCTTCGACCCCTCGGGGTAGCGCCAGCGCGCCCACGGCGAGGTCGGGCGGGCCAGGCGCACGGCACCGACCAGCGCGACCACCGGCACCAGCAACCCGAGCAGCCCGAGCAGGGGCCGGCCCTTGAACAGCGCGATCACCGAGATCAGCCCGTTGACCACGATCGTCACGACGAGGGCGACGACGCCGTCGTTGGTCGTCCCGTCGAAGGGGTTGGCGCCGACCACGAGCAGGGCCATGAGCGCGCCGACGATCAGCACGGCGTCGACGGAGACGCGGCCCTCGCGCTCCCAGTAGACGTCGGAGAGGTGCAGCCAGAGCGCGAACTCGTCGAGGGTCAGCGCCGCGCCCGCCCCGAACGCGGCGGCGAGCACGTAGAGCCAGGGCGGGTCGGGCTGGTAGGTGAACTCCCCGACCCCGGCGAGCAGCATGAGGAAGATGCCCCAGACCAGGTGGTGCAGGTGGACCCCGCCGATGGCCTGGTTGCGGAACGGGCCCTTGCCGGCGCGGATCAGGCGCACGATCACCCGGGTCCCGAGGAAGACCACGACGAAGGAGCCGAGCATCCAGGCCGCGGCGGCGCGGGCCTCGATGTCCAGCGACAGGTTGAGGGTCATGGCGTCGCCACCTCGCGATCGGCCGGGTCCGGCGTCGGCGCGGCGGCGGCCGACGAACGCGAGAGGGCGGCGGTGGCCGCGATCATGAGCACCACGAGGACGCCGATGAGCGCCCACTCGAGGCCGTCGGCGCGGACCTGCTCGCCGAGCACCACGATCCCGAGCACCGCCGCGACGACGGGCTCGCCGACGGTGACCGCGGGCAGCGACGCCGCGAGCGGCCCGGCCCCGAAGGCCGACTGCTGCAGCAGCGTCCCGCCGAGCACGGCGGCGACGAGCGCCCACGTCTCCCACGAGGTCAGCAGGGCGAGCACGCCGTCGCCGAGCGCGTCGACGACCGACTTGGTCAGCGCCGCGACCAGGCCGTAGGCCAGCCCGGTGGCCACCGCGAGCAGGGCCGCGCGGCGCGGGCCTCGCTTGCGGCCGGCGAGCAGCACGCACAGGAGCAGGACGACCACCAGGACCGCGAGCGACGGGAACCAGGCCGCGAACGGCGCGCGATCGACCCCGGCGGTGGGCTCACCGATCACGACGAACAGGGCGAGGGCGGCGACGAGCACGAGCGCCCACCGGATCTCGCTGCGCCCGATGCGGCGCCCGGTCAGGCGCGCCTCGAGGGGGAGCGCGAACAGCACGGTGGTGACGAGCAGCGGCTGCACGAGCAGCAGCGAGCCCACGCCGAGGGCGGCGGCCTGCACGACGAACCCGCCGGTGTCGCCGACCGTGCCGGCCCACCAGCGCGGGGAGCGCACGAGGCGGAGGATCAGCCGCCCGCCCCGGGCGTCGTCGTCGGGGACGTCGGCGGCGGCGCCGCGCTGGGCGACGGAGGCGATCGCGAAGAGGAGGGCGGCCAGCACCGCGAGAGCGCCCGCGAGGAGCGTCATCGGTGGGCTCCTGTCACCCGCTCAGTGGAGCATCGTCCGGGCACGCAAAGCGACAGGATCTTCGCGTCGTCACCCTATCGGTCGATCACCAGACGATCATTCTGTCGCCGAGGTGACAGGGGGTGGGCGCTGATCGGCTCACCGGAGCGGGATGCCGCGTTTGCGAGGATGCCCGGGATGCGCCCCACGACGGCCGTGCTCGCCACCGCCCTGCCGGCCCTGGCCCTGGCCGTGCTCGGCAGCTCCCACCCCGCGGTGCTGACGCCGGAGTCGGCGCTGTGGTGGCGCGACCTGCACATCATCGGGCTCGTGCTCTTCCCGCTGCTCGCGCTCGGACCGTGGGCGGTGGTGCGTGCGGCGAAGCCGGCGGGACCGGTCGGGTGGGTGCTCGAGGGCCTCGCCGTCGTCCTCGGCCTCGTCTACGCCGCCTTCTACGGCGCGCTCGACGCGCTCGCCGGAGTCGGCGGCGGCCACGAGACGATGCGCGTCGGCCCGGGGCCGTGGGTCGCGGCGCTGTTCGAGATCGCCGACGCGCTCGGCATCAACGGCTCGTACGCCTACCTCGCGGCCACCGTGCTCGCCGCCGTGCTCGCGCTCGTCGCGGCGCCCGGGGCGTGGCGGCTGCTCGCCGGGGTCGGCGCCCTCTTCGCCGTCGTCGGCGCCTGGTCGTTCCTGACCAGCCACATCTACTGGCCCTACGGCGTCGCGACGATGGTCATGCTCGCGATCGGGCACACCGCGATGGCCGTCGCGGTGACCCGACGCCCGGCGGCGCCGCGCCACCGTGCGGCGCCCGACGCGGGCGACCCGGCGTCACCGGTCGAGGCCCGGTGACCGGATCGGGTGACCCCTCGTCGGCTCCGGTCGACCGGTCCTCGACCGTCCCTCGACGCGGCGCGACATGTCCGTTTCCATGGCTCGGGTGTTCTCCCGCCTCGCCCGCCTCCGTCACGCCCTGAACGTGCGGCTGGTCCGCGCCGTGGAGAACGGCGTGACCACCGTCGTCGACCACCGGGTCCTGTCGCGGCTGGAGGCGCTCGACGCGCTGGTGCGCGAGCAGGGCGCGGAGCTCGTCGCGGCCCGCGAGGAGCTCTCCGCGCTCCGCCGCGAGGTCGTGGAGCGGGAAATCCGGGACCGACGGGACATCGTCTCGGCCGGCGACCGTGAGGCGGTGACGTCGAGCGCCGACTTCGTGCGCGAGGCGATGCCGGGCGCTCGCCACTTCCCGCACCCGCACACGACCCTCCGCCACGGGCTCGAACTCGCCCCCCACGGCGGCATGGCCCTCGAGTTCGGCGTGTATACCGGCACGACCCTGCGAATCATCGCCGAGACCCGCGATGACGGTCAGGTGTTCGGCTTCGACTCGTTCCAAGGCCTTCCCGAACATTGGCGAGCGGGGTTCGCTGCCGGCACCTTCGCCGACGCCGAGCCGCCCGCCGTGCCCGGTGCGGAGCTCGTCGTCGGCTGGTTCGCCGACACGCTGCCGGCGTTCCTCGAGGAGAACCCCGGCCCCGTCGACCTCCTGCACCTCGACGCGGACCTGTACTCGTCGACGGCCACGGTGCTCGAGAACGTCGGCCCCCGCCTGCGGCCGGGCTCGGTGATCGTCTTTGACGAGTACCTCAACCACCCCGGGTGGGAGGACGGCGAGCACCTCGCCTGGACCGAGTACGTGGCCCGCACCGGCATCGACTTCACCTACGAGGCCTTCACTTACGACAACGAACAGGTCGTCGTGGTCGTCACCTCCGTCCCGGTGCCCACGGCGCCCGCACAGCGCTCGGTGCCGGTCGAGGCGTTCCGCGATCTGAGCGACACGACGCGTCCCTGACGGGTTGACAGGAGCGGGAGAGGCCGTCTCCTACCCTGAGCGTGGTTGCACGGTGAGACCGCCCGACCACACCTCGCGGGGGAGCACGCACATGACCGACGTCCAAGCCGTCCGCACCACGGCGCCCACGACGGGCGCGGGACGGATGGTGGTCGCCCGAGGCCTGTACTCCGGCCCGACATCCGACACCCCCGACGACCTGTACGCCGAGGTCGTCCGAGGACAGGCGGAACGCCGGCGACACCACATCCGTGTCGGCGAGTTCAGCCACGTCAGCACGAACACGTACTTCGGACGGTTCCCCGCGAGCTACTGGCAGCGCTGGGCGACCGCGACCGCGGTCCGCTTCGAGGGGCGTATCCGCGGGCACGGCCGCATCCTCCTGCGCGCCTCGGACACCAATGGTGTTCCTCGCACGCTCGCCGTGCACGACGTCGAATCCGAGGACGTCTCGCTCGAGGCCCCGCTCGACCGTTTCCTCGACGGTGGCGGCCTGTGGGTGGAGGTGCTGACCGACGAGGACGAGCTGGTGCTCTCCGCAAGCCGGTGGACGATCTCGGCGCCGGTGAGCGATCGGCAGACCTCCATGGTCGTCTGCACCCACAACCGGCCCGTCGACTGCCTCACGACGCTGAAGGTGATCGTCGACGACGGGGAAGCGCTCGACTTCCTGGACCGGATCGTAGTGGTCGACCAGGGCTCCGACCGCGTCGAGGAACAGCCCGGCTACGCCGACCTCGTCGCGGAACTCGGCGACCGCCTGACATATCTGACCCAGAGCAACCTCGGTGGTGCCGGCGGCTTCACCCGAGGTCTCTACGAGGTCGTCGAGAACGGCACGGTGCCGGAGACGGACGTGCTGCTCATGGACGACGATGTCCGCTGCGAGCCCGAGGTGGTGGTCCGCCTCTCCGCCTTTGCGCGGCATACCGCGGTGCCGACACTGGTCGGTGGGCAGATGCTCAACCTGCTCCACCCCACGCAGGTGATCGCGGGCGCCGAGTACGCCGACTTCCACAACCTGGCGGCCGGGCGCATCCCCGAGGGCGCCGTCGGCGAATCCGACGTGACCGGCTACTTCCCGGACGGCACCAAGAACGTTCAGGACCGCCGTGTCGACGCCGGGTACACCGGCTGGTGGTCGTGCATCATCCCGGCCGAGGTCGTCCGAGGGGCCGGGTACCCGCTCCCGCTCTTTTTCCAGTGGGACGACGTGGAGTACAGCTACCGGGCGCGGGCCCACGGCTTCCCCTCCGTCACGCTGCCGGGTGCCGGGCTGTGGCATGCGGACTTCATGTGGAAGGACTGGGACGACTGGCGGCGGTACTTCAGCCACCGGAATTCGCTGATCGTGGCCGCGCTGCACTCCGACTTCCCGGTACGGAAGGTCGTCAGCACGCTGACGGAGAACATGGTCGGCTACCTGGTCGGGATGAACTACGGGCTCGCCGCGACGCTGATCAAGGCCGTCGACGACTTCCTCGATGGTCCGGGCGTGCTCGCCGACGGCGGCGTCAGCGCCACGTTCGCGGTCCAGGAGGCCCGGCGCGCCTACACCGAAACGCCCCTGCGCTCCGTACACGACGTCCCTGGTATGGACAGTGTCGAGATGCCCATCGTGCGTGCCGGCCACGAGCCGTCACGGCCCGGACTCGTCCGCGCCAAGCGACTCGTTCAGCAGGTGACCGGGCGTGTACCCCACCACGGCGGGCTGGTGGGCGCCGGTGAGGCGCACTGGTGGCACACGTCCCTGTTCGATCGGGTCGCGGTCGTCGACGCGGGCGAGAACGGTGTGCGCTTGCGCCGCCGCGACCCGGACCACTTCCGCGCGCTCTCCCGGGAGGGCGCGCGGACGCTGTGGCGGCTGGCGCGGGAGGGCGGCGACGCCGCCGAGCGGTGGCGTGCAGCGCGTCCCGCCCTCACCACGGCCGACAGCTGGAAGCGTCTCTTCGGCCTCGACGGGGCGTGAGCTCGGCAACCCGCGAGGACGCCGGCGTCGTCATCGCGGACGGTAGCGGACGATCCGACCCATTCGCGGCCGTGAGCGGCCTCGGCGGGCTCGTCCTCACCGTTCTCACCGTGATGTGGGGCGTGGACGAGGTCGCTCCCGCGTCGATCCTGGTCGACGTCCTGCTCGTCATCGCGGGCTTCCTGGCGTTCGGCACACAGCTCGCCGACGTCTCCGACCGCGCGTGGTCGGCCGTCCGCGAGCTCGCCCGGGGCGCCCGGACCCTCGTGCCCACGACGCTCCTGGTGCTCGCCGTGGCTCTCCTGGCCGCAGCCTTCGCCCTGCCGTCCTCGTGGTGGCCTCAGCTGCAGGCCGAGGCAGTAACCTCCGCTCTGTTCGTCCAGAACTGGTACGTGGTCGCCGTCGCCCCGGCTACTGCGCCGAACGGCGTCCTCGCCGGGCCACTCGCCCATCTCTGGCTCGTAGCGATCCTGGGTCAGCTCGGCCTCGTCTCTCTCCTCCTCGTGGGTACCGCGGTCCGCCTCGCTCGGGTAACCGGGCGCACCGTCACGACCGTGCTCGCCGCCCTGCTCCTGCTCGCCACCGCAGCCTCCGCCGCATGGGCGGCGACGCGATCGATCGATGCAGCGCCACTCGCCGCACTCGACACGGCCACCCGAGTCTGGCCTTTCGCGGTCGGCGGCCTGATCGCGATCTTCGCTACCGCGCGCTCACGCCCTTCGCGGGTCCCGGGCGAGGTCCTCCTCCGGCTCCTGGCCGCGCTCGCCCTCCCGTTCTACCTCTGGTCCGGCGTGGTCCTCGGGTTCTATCTGGCGTGGCGGGATCGTCCCGAGGTCGGCCTGCGCGGTGCTGCCTCGGTCCTCGGCCTGGCACTCGTCCTGGCGGTCGCCTCGGCGCTCGGCGGTCGCGCGGCCCGCCGGTCTGAGAGCGCATACAGGTTGCGGGTTCTCGGACTCGCCCTTGCCACGCTCCTGGTGGTCACCGTCGCGTGGCACGGCGCGGCGACACTGCGGCCCGGCGCTTTCGTCGACGTCTCCGACCCTGCGCACCCTGGTGCCGTCGCACGCCTGCCGGGATACGGCGACGTCCCCGAGTCCGGGGTGACGCCCGGACCCATGGCCCGCGACGCGGATTGGGCACCCGGAGGCACCCGGTGCGCCACCTCTGGTCTCGATCCAGCTCTGCAACTCTGCGGAGAGCAGATGGCGAATCCCGCCTTCCGCGTGGTCGTCGTCGGCGACTCCCACATCGAACAGCTCCTGCCGGCGTTGCGCCCGATCGTCCGGGAGCGTCGGGGCGAGGTCGTGACCATGCTGCGCGGAGCCTGCCCGTTCTCGACCACCTCGGACACGGTGCTCGGAGACGCCGGGTGCACCGAGTGGAACCGCGCTGCGATGGCGGAGATCGTGGCGATGAGGCCTGCCGTCGTCGTCACCCTCGCCTCACGCGATGTGCGGTCCGCCCTCACCGAGGAGACGCCGAAGGGGTTCGTCGACGCCTGGCGAACACTCGACCGGGTCGGCGTGCCGGTACTCGCCATCCGGGACAACCCGCGACTTCCCTTCTCACCGACCGAGTGCGTCGACGCCCGTCCCGCCGACGGGGACACCTGCGCAGCCCCGCGGGGCCCGCTCGTGGCGACACGTCTCCCGTGGACGTGGGCGGGCGATCTCCCACAGAACGTCGTCACCCTGGACCTGAGCGACGCCTACTGCACCGGCGACGTTTGTCCCGCCGTCACCGGCAATGTCCTGATCTACCTGGACTCGAACCACGTCAGTGCGACGTTCGGCGGAACGTTGGCCCCGTTCGTCGCGCCCGCACTCCTGCGTGCCGTGGAACGGACAAGCCCGGGGTACTGACTGAGCAACTGGTCTGGCGCCGTAACGTCAGGTGTACGGATCGACACGCTTGGGAGCCGGATGACTGCGAGCGAAGCCACCAGGCCGTTCCGTGCGGCCGCGGTGACGACGCCGATCTCGTCCCCGTCCGCCGGGCGGCATCGGGTCGATCCACCACCGACGAGGAGCGGATTCCGTCCCGAACTCCAGGGGTTGCGAGCTCTCGCCGTCGGCCTGGTCGTGATCTATCACGTCTGGGTCGGACGCGTCTCCGGCGGCGTGGACGTCTTTTTCGTCATCTCCGGGTTCCTCCTCGCCGGTCAGATGACGCGTGCTGCGGAGCGCGGTGGGATCGATCTCAGCGCCTACTGGGGCAAGACCGCCAAGCGGCTCCTCGCTCCGACCGCCGTCGTGCTCGTCGGGGTGGTCGTCGCATCCCTCGCGATCCTCCCGGAGTCACGCTGGGCGCAGACATCGCGCGAGGTCCTCGCCTCCGCCCTCTTCTTCCAGAACTGGCAACTCGCTGCCGACTCGGTCGACTACTACGCCGCCCACAACACCGCGAGCGTGGTGCAACACCTATGGTCGTTGTCGATCCAGGGCCAGTTCTACCTCGTCTTCCCGGTTGTCATCGCCGCAGTCGCCCTTCTCGCCCGGCGCGCAGGCTGGTCGGTCCGGGGTGTCGTCGTCACGACCCTGACGATCGTCTCGCTCGGCTCCCTGACCTGGTCGATCGTGCTGACACAGCTCGATCAGCAGTACGCCTACTTCCACTCGGCCACCCGGCTCTGGGAGTTCACCCTCGGTGGCCTCCTCGCCCTCGGCATCGAGCGGCTCCGCTTCGGCAGGGGCACAAGACTCTTCGCCGGTTGGCTCGGCGTCATCGCGCTCGTGCTCTGCGGGGTCCTTCTCGACGTCGAGGGCGGATTCCCCGGCTACCTCGCGCTGTGGCCCGTCGTCTGCGCTCTCGCGATCCTGGCCGCCGGCCGGACCGACCATCGCTGGGGGGCTGACCGCTTCCTGTCCTCGGCGACGATGCAGTACCTCGGCAACATCAGCTTTCCGCTGTACCTATGGCACTGGCCGGTCCTGCTCTTCACGCTCGCGCTGACGAGAGAGAGCGCCCTTGGTCCCGAAGCAGGGCTCCTCGTCATCGCGGTCTCTGTCGTGCTCGCCGTCGCGACCCGTCACCTCATCGAGGTGCCGCTCTCCTCCCTCGGGGGCCGCAGCCGATGGAGCAATCACCGCGCCGCGGTCATGCTCATCGTTCCGGTGCTGATCCTGGCCCTCAGCTGGCAGGCGATCGTCGCCCTCGGGCAGCAGTCCGATGCCACCGCGGATGCCGCGGACCACCCGGGTGCGATGGCGCTCGTGGAGGGCGGCCCGGCACCGACACCCGATCTGGCGCCGGTCCCGTCCTTCACCACCGTCGGCCAGGACTGGACCCAGCCGCTGCCGCAATGCCGGACGTCGACGTTCGAGTCGTCGATGCAGGTCTGTTCGACAGCCGTCGACGGGGTGCCGGCACGCCATCTGCTCGTCATCGGCGACTCCCACATGCAGCAGTACCTCTCGGCGCTGCTGCCTTATGCAGCCGAGCAGCGGTGGCGGGTCACCTCCATCCTCAAGGGCGCGTGCTCGTTCGGTCTGGGTCAGCTCCCACCCGAGGAGGACCCGAACTGCGGGGAGTGGAACGAGGCGGCCCTGCGAGAGGTAGAGGCAGAGCAGCCAGACGCCGTCGTCACCCTCGCCTCCCGCCAGGTGCGGGTGGGCCTCACCGAGGACACGCCGGCATCGTTCGTCGAGGGGTGGAAGGCGCTGGAGGCACGAGGTGTGCAGGTCCTCGCCGTACGCGACAACCCGCGCTTCGACTACTCGCCGCCGGCGTGCGTCGAGGGACAGCTCTCCCCGGACGTTCCGTGCAGTCATCCCCGCAGCGAGCTCTACCCCGCATCGCCGTCCTACGAGCGAGTCCCTGACGTACCCGCCAACGTCGCGTTCCTCGACGTCAGCAACCTGCTCTGCACCCCGACCGATTGCCCGCCCGTCGTCGGGAACACGCTCGTGTACCTGGACAACAACCATCTGACCGCCACCTACGCGCGGTCGATGTCCCCCGCGGTCGGCCCCGAGGCGGTCCGCGTCCTGGGGTGGTGAGGCGTCAGCGCCGCTCGAGGGCGAGCACGATGTTGTTGGCCCACGGTCGGACGACGTCCCGCCACGCGACGGTCCACCCCGGCAGCGCGTCCTCGAAGAGAGCCATGAGCTCGGCCTCGGTGGTGAAGCGGACGTCGCGATCGCCGGAGACGTAGCGGTCCGCCGCGTATGCCAGGCCGTAGCCGAGGGAGCGGTGACCGCTCCACTCCTTGATGACGAGCGTGCCGCCGGGCTCGGTCATCGCGACCGCGTCGGCGAGCACCGTCCTGCGATCGGCATCGTCGGGGATGTGATGGAGCACGTCGACGAGGACGACGAGGGAGAAGGGCTGAGGGCCGGTGCGTCGCAGGTCGCTGCTGGTGATGGCGCTGAACGAGGTCCTCTCGGGGCTCACCCCGCATCGACGGCCCGGATCGGGCGCGACGTCGATGCCCACGTATTCGGCGTTCGGGAACGCCCGGCAGAGCTGGTCGGCGGTCGATCCGTCGCCGCAACCGATCTCGAGGATGCGCTCGGCCGAGCGTCGCGCCGCGAGACGGTCGGCGAACCGGCGGAGGTCGATGAAGATCGAGCGGTAGGCCTCTGCGGCGGGCGACTCGAGCGGCCCGAGTCGACGACGAACAGCTGCACCGAGTCCCACGGTGTCCCCCTCAACGTGATCCGGCGTCGACCGCCGGACGGCGGTCCTCGATGATGCCCGATGTCCGATGTCGAGCCTCCACGCCACCCGCCTCGGACGGGTCGACGGATCGGCTCTCTAGCCTGCAGGGCGCGGCGTGAGCCCTCTCGCGCCGATCGCGAGGCGAGGGAGGCACGGGTGACACCCGCCGGAGCCTCGGCTGCGCGACGATGGGCGGCCGTCGCCGCGCTCGGCGTCGTGACGGTGGCCTGCCTGCTGCTCGGGACCGGTCTGGGAACCGGTGCCGGCCGAGGAGCGGGTGACAACGGGGACGGTGCACGTCTCTACTGCGGAGCCGGGCTCACGCCGGACACCGTCGACGGCAGCGCGGCCTGGAAGGGCGTGGTCGTCACGTCGTTCGTCGCGACCGACCAGCCGTGCCCGTCGCCCCTGCCGACGTCGGCGCTGCTACCGCTGCGCCTGGCCGTGGCCGGGCAGGTCGGCCCCTGGGACCTGAGCTCGCTCGCCACGCTGTACGTCGCGCTCACCACCGTGGGCCTCCTGGCGGCGGCCGCCGCCCTCGCGCGCATCCGCCCCCGTATGGTGCTGCTGCTCCTCCCGATCGTCGTCCCGCTCGCGCTGCCGTGGTTCTCCCGGTTCTTCCTCTCCACCTACAGCGAGCCGACCGGGCTGCTGGGCGCGGTCATCCTGCTCAGCGGCGTGGTGACGGTCGCCGCGGCGGCCGACGGACCGGCGTGGCCGCGCCTCGCCGGCCTGGCCCTCACGCTGCTCGGCGGAGCCACCGCCGCGACCGCGAAACCGGGTTACGCCGTGCTCGCCCTGGTGGCTCTCGGCGTCGGCGCCCTCACGCGGGCTCCCCGCTCCCGGCTCGCCGGGGCCGCCATCGCCGTTGCCGTGACCGCCGCGGTCGCGTGGCCGGTCGGGGCGGCTCTGCAGTGGCAGCAAGAGGCGTACGGGGCCGTCAACACCCACAACCTCGTGCTCACGGCGGTCGGGCCCGCGAGCGGGGGTGACGCACTGGCGCACCTCGGCCTGCCGGCGTCGTACCGGGCGTACCTCGGCACCGCCTACTTCCCGTCGGGGCCGTCCGCCTTCGAGGACTGGGACGGCGTCGTCGGGGAGCAGTGGCCCCGACTGCGCGGGGAGGCCGTCGGGTACGTCCTGACGCACCCCGCCACGGCCTCGTCCCTCGCGGACACGGGACTCCGCGCGGCCACCGACCCCTCGCTGGCCTATCTGCCCTCGGGTCGGGCCGACGACCCCTCCGCCCGACCGACGCCGATCCCGACGGTCCCCGTCGGCGAGCAGGGCGCCGACCGCCCAACGCTGGAGCGCTGGCTCGGCGAACGATCGATCGTCCCCTCGATCGTCGTCCTCGCGGCCGGTGTGGCCCAGACGGTGGTCGTGATCCGCGGGCGGCGACGATGCGGCCGCGCGGCCACGGCACTGGCCGCCGCCGGTGCCGCCGCCGTCGCCGGCGGGGCGCTCGTCGTCGCCGCCGCCGTCGCCGGGGACGGCTACTTCGAGATCGCCAAGCACGTCTGGCTCGCCTCCTACCTCGGCCTCGTGGGCCTGCTCGCAGGCGTCGCCACGGCCGCGGCCTGCCTCCTCCACCGCCGCGGGCGCCCGGTGCCCGGGCGCGAGGGGGACGATGCCGAGGACGACTCGCGCAGTAGTGTTCCGGTTCGACCGGTACCGAGGAGATAACGATGGTCCTACCTGCGCTCACGTGGGCGGACACAGGACTGCTAATCCTCTACGGCGTCGTGCTCTGGGTTCCCGGCGGACTCGTCCTGGCGGCTGCCGGCGCCCGGGGATGGTTCCTGGCCGTCGCGTCCCCGTTGCTCACCTACGGGCTCGCCGGAGCGGGTGGACCCATCGTGGCCGCCCTCGGCATGCCGTGGCGCTGGTGGACACTGCCGCTGATCACGATCGTCGTCGCCGCAGTGGTCGGTGGCGCGCGCCGGCTCGCGACCTCCGGGCCCATCCCTTCCCCGCCGCCGTGGCACCGGGCCGCACACGCGGCCGTCGGGGCGTGTGTCGCCCTCGCAGCAGCCATCGGTGCCCTGGCGGTCCTCGTCGGCATCAAGACCCTCACCGCCCTCCCGCAGGACTGGGACGCCGCCTACCACGCCAACGGCATCCGTTGGATCGTCGAGACCGGCGACGGCAGCTTGAGCGGGATGAGCCAGGTCAACTGGTACGGCACGACGACCTCGCAGTACTACCCGAACGCTTATCACCTGCTGGCGTCGACCGTGACCGAGGTGACAGGCCGGGACATCCCGTCGGTCCTCAACGCCAACACCGCGCTCATCGCCGGTGTGGCCGCGTTGGGGCTGGCCGGACTCGTTCGTGTCGTCGGTGGATCGGCGATCCTGGCCGGAGCGAGCGCCGTGGTCCTGGTCGGCATCACGGCCTTCTACGACATGCTGTGGCGCGGACCGCTCCTCCCGTTCGCGATGGGCATCGCCCTCATCCCGGCCCTGCTGGTGACGGTCGAGGAGTTCCTCCGGCCCGACCCCCTGCGAGACCGGGTACCGAGCGGGATCGTTCTCGCGCTCGGCGCCGCCGGCCTCCTCGCCCTGCACCCGGGCGCGCTCATCGCGGCCATCGTCTTCGCCGTGCCGATGCTCGTCTCCCGCTGGTGGGGTACGCCGCGCCGTCTGGCCTCGGAGATGCTCGCCCTCGCGGCGTGCGGCGTCCTCGCCATCGCCGTCGTCGTGCCCCACGTCCTCGGGTCCCTGGCCAGCGCCGCCGAGGCGTCGGTGGACTGGCCGGCGGTGTCGACGCCGGAGGGCGCCGTCGGCTGGGTCCTGCTGTTCTCCCACAGTGCTGAGAGCCGCCAGCTGTGGCTGGCGGGCGCACTCGTGGTGGGCGCGCTGGCCCTGACGCGGCTGGGCCCGCTCCGCTGGATCATCGTCCCCACGGCGGTGTTCGCCGGGTTGTTCGTCCTGGCGGCCGCCTCCGACGCCCCGCTCGTCGAGGCGGTCACCCGGCCCTGGTGGAACGACCGCTACCGCCTCATCGGTATCGCTGCGCTCCCGCTGGCGGTCGTCGCCGGTCACGGCATCGCCACCGGCGCACGCGGGCTCGCGGACGCGGTCCGGCGCGTCGTCCCCGCGACCCGGTCGCGGCCCCTCGCGCTGCCTGTGGCCGCCGCGACGGCGGCGGCGGTGCTCGGCGGGTATCTCCTCGTGTCCGGAGGCAGTTACCTCGCTCGCAACGAGATCAGGATGCAGAGCAACGTCGGCGACGGACCGGCGGTCTCCGCCGCCGAGATCGAGGGCTTCCGCGTCCTGAGCACGCTCGTGGGTCCGACCCAACGGGTGATGAACGACCGCGGGGACGGTTCGGTCTGGATGTACGCGCTGGACGGGGTCCGTCCCGTGGCGGGGCACTACATCGGAGCCGGCGTCACGCCGGACGCGACCCTGCTCGAGGAGCGCTTCGACGACTACGACACCGACGCCGCGGTCCGGGCCGCTGCGCAGCGGCTCGGCGTGAGCTGGGTCGTCGTCGACCGGGGCTTCCTGCGCGAGGACGCCGTGCGTCAGCCGGGGCTGCGGGAGCTCGACACGGTGCGGGCCCTCCAGGTGGTGTACCGCAATCCGGACATGACGATCTACCGGCTCGCTCCGTCGTGACGGCCACGACGTCCGTCCGGGGCCGCGCCGCGGCGCTCGCGGTTCCGCTCTCGCTCGTCGGCCTCGCCGCAGCCGGTTATCTGGCCCTCGTCGCCGGGGGCCGCGCACTCCCCGCGGCCTCCTTCGCCGGTCTGAGCTCCTTCTACCTCCTCGCGAACACCGTGGGACGGGGAACCTTCGCGGCGTTCGAGCTCGAACTGACGCGAGGCGTCGCCCGCGCCCTCGAACGGGGCACCAGCACGCTCGCGGTGTGCCGCTCGGCGCTACCTCGGGCCGGGCTGCTCCTCGCCGCGGTCCTCGTCGTCCTGGCGGCGACGAGCCCTCTCCTCGCCCGTGCGGTGGGAGGTGGCGGCGCGGTCCTGCTGCTCGGTGCCTCGGCGGTCGGGCTCGCCGCGTCGTCCTTCCTGCGCGGCCCACTCGCCGGTGCCGGGCGCTACGCCCTGTTCGCCGCGTCTCTGGCCGCCGAGGCCGTCGTGGTGCTCGGCGGCGCCGTGGTCCTGCTCCTCACGGGAACCCCGTCCCTCCTGGCGTGGATCGGGCTCCTGGCCCTCTCCCCGCTCGCCGGAGTCGTCGTCGTGGGAGTCGGCGGAGGCGCGGCGGCAGCAGTCCGCGCCACGCGGTCGCACGCGCCTCTACCCGGCGAGCTGGCGACCACCGTGCCCGCGCTGATGTGGGGCTCGGTCCTCTTCCTCTGCTCACAGGGCGTCTGGAACCTGGCCCCGGTCGTCGCCACCGCGCGGGCCGACGCGTTCCTCGCCGCGGCAGGTGGCTTCGCGGCGGTCGCGGTCCTGCTCCGCGCTCCGGTCATGGCCTTCCCGGCGATCCAGGCGCTCCTCCTGCCTCGTCTCGCGCGCGCTCAGGTCGGTGGGCACGGCGCCGCCGGCTCGCACCGCCGGCAGGCCCGGTACATCGTGGCGGCCGTCGGGGGCGGGGCTCTCTGGATGGTGCTGGCCGTCGCCCTCGCCGACCCCGTCGTCTCCTGGCTCTTCGCCATCGACAGCACGCCGTCACGCGGGATCGTGGCGATGCTCGCTGCGTCCATCCTCCTCGGCACGATCGCACAGCTCGGGCAGGCCGAACTGCTGGCTCGAGGTCGGTCCGCGGCCGTGGCCCTGACGTGGGCCGCGGCCCTGGGTGTGCTGCTGGCGGGCTCGGTCCTCCCGATCGACCCGCTGTGGGCGGCCGCCTGCGGTCAGCTGGGGGCCACTGCAACAGCGCTGACCGCCATCGCCGTGCTGCTGCGCCGGGGACGCGCGTGACGGCGGGGACATCGGTCGGCGTCATCGTCCTGGCGCACGGCGCGGAGCCCTGGCTCACCGAGTGCGTGAACAGCGTGCTGGCCTCCGAGGGCGTCGAGGTCGAACTCGTCGTGGTGGACAACTCGGCCGCCCCGGAAGACATCCGCCCATTGCGCCACCGTCAGGACCTGGTCGTCCTGGAACCCGGCACGAACACCGGCTTCGCCGGCGGATGCAATCTCGGCGCGGAGCACCTGACGAGCGAGTACCTCGCCCTCGTCAACTCCGACTGCCTCCTCGACGCGACAACATTGGCCCAGCTCGTCTCGGAAGCTCGTCGGCCCGACGCCGGCCCGGTCATGGCCAGCATCCGGTTCGCGGAGCGCCCGGACGTCCTGAACAGCTCGGGGAACCCGGTTCACCTCCTCGGAATCTGCTGGGCTGGAGGCCTGGAGGAGACGGAGCACCGCACCGAGCCGTACGACGTGTCGAGCGCCAGCGGCGCCTGCCTCGTCCTGAGACGCGAGCTGTGGTCGAGGCTCGCAGGCTTCGACGAGTTCTACTTCGCGTATCTCGAGGACACCGAGCTCAGTCTGCGCTGCCGGCGGTGGGGCCTCGTTCCGCGATGCGTCCCGACCGCTATCGCTCGACATCACTACGAGTTCTCCCGGAACCCCACCAAGATGTACCTCCTCGAGCGCAACCGCCTGCTGCTGCTCGCGACGATGTGGCCGAAGCGAGCTCTGTTGCTGCTCGCACCGCTTCTGATCGCCTTCGAGATCGCACTCACCCTGCTCGCCTTCGCCCAGGGCTGGGGTCCGAAGAAGGTCGCCGGGTGGCTCTGGCTCGCCCGCAACACCGCTCATGTCCGGGCGCGCCGACGAATCCTCCAGTCCGAGCGGGCCGTGCCCCAGCAGGAGTGGATGGAGCGTCTGACGACCAGGTTTGCCGACCACGTCATCGGTTCCGCGGCGGCCACTCGTGTCGTCAACGCGGTCGTCACGACCTACTGGAGGCTCGTGCGCCGCCTCGTGTAGGCCGGCTCAGCCCGGTGTGTCCCGCGTCTCGTCGCTTCCACCGGTGTCCGTCGCCTGCGCCTCGAGGTCCTCGAGGCGCAGCTGGAGCGCTCCGACCTGCTCAGCGAGTCGACGGCTCTGTTCCTCCAGTTCGCCGACCTCTCCGGACAACTGGAGCGACACCGCGAAGAGAATCAACAGCGACACGAGGAAGAGCAGGTTGCTCGGAGTCGCGACGCCGATCAGGGCGGCCGAACGCACCAGCAGGGACGGGAAGATCGAGAGGATCACCGTCAGCCCTGCCACGACGACCCACAGGACCGCGTACTTCTCTCGGAGGCGACGCCGACGGAGCAGTTCGAACACGAAGGCGAACGCGACGACGGCGATCACGATCGTCACGATCGTGAGGCGGGCCATCACTTCACCTCGTGACGCTCCGGCGCGCTCACGATCTCCGGGGCCCGACGGGCCACCGCGAGCCCGATCGCGGCGACGACCCGCAGAAGGTAGGCGGAGGAACGGAAGACGTTCTGGGTTGCCTGGCCCGTCGTGCGTTCCCGCATCGCCACCGGCACCTGCCCGATCCGGAGGCCGGCGCGGTGCGCGAGCACCAGGGCCTCCACCGTGTCGCCGAGATACTCCTCCGGGAACTCGACCGCGAAGAGGGACAGGGCTCGCTGGTTGACCATGCGGAAGCCGGAGGTCGGATCGGTGAGCGGAACGCTGGTCAGGCGGCTCAGGACGGCGGCGAGCAGTCTCATCGCCCATCGACGGGGCCCACGCGCCTCGTACTCGCCGATGCCGGCGAAACGAGCCCCGACGACGACGTCCGTGTCGCTCATCCGCTCCTGCAACCGACGCAGGTCGGCGGGGTCGTGCTGACCGTCCGCATCGACCTGGACGACATAGCGGTAGCCACGGTCGTGGGCATAGCGATAGGCCGCTCGCATCGCCCCACCGACACCGAGATTGAACGGCAGAACCATCACCCGTGCGCCGGCGTCCCTGGCCCGTGCTGCCGTGGCATCGGTCGAGCCGTCGTCGATGACCAGCACATCGGCGTCGGGTCGAGCTCGACGGACCTCGTCGACCACGCGGCCGACCGAGTCCTCTTCGTTGAGGGCAGGGAGCACCACGAGGAGATCGGCCACCGGACGGAGCGTGGGCACCCCGGCGGTCGCGGCGCCGATCATCGCCGATCGGCGAGTCGCCCGACCGTGACGAACTCGTTGTAGGTGAACCACGGCCCGGCAGCTCGGGGGAACGGGAACGAGGACTGATCCACGACCTCCCCGCCGATCTCGCGCATCGTGCGTGCGAGGAGGTCGTCGTCGAAGTAGACCGTGTGCGTGGCGTCGGAACGGAACCCCCGCTGCTGCGGGCAGATGAAGACGAGACGGGCGCCGGGAGCGAGGAACCGGAGGTACGGGCGAAGCACGTCGGCCGCCGCGCCCTCGGGTAGGTGCTCCAGGAGGTGTGCAGCGAGGAGTGCGTCGAAACGACCCGGGATCATCTCCTCCGAGCTCTCCAGCTCGTCGGTGGTGATCGCTCTCAGGCCGGCCTCCCGACACAGGCCCACGGACTCCGCGTTGTGGTCGACGCCGACGCTGCTCGGGTCCAGGTGCTGGAGGTTCCGACCGATGCCGCAGCCCACATCCAGGACGGTCCGACCGCCGAGGTGGCGGCGCAGATTCCACCGATAGGGAGCCTGGACGTCGAGCACCTGCTTCCAGCGCGCACCGCCGAGCCGTGTCAGGCGCTCGGTGTACGACCGGTCTTCGGTGCTTCCGGTGCCGGATGCCACCCCGGGAGGGTAGCCCGCTCCAGTGTGCGGCCCTGCGTCGACTCTCCGCCCGTGGTCGCGGGCCGTCGCCGAACCGTGACGAGGCGCGTCGAGTGGAGAGATCCCGCTCAGCGCCCCGTGGTCACGTAGAGCCGGCTCTGCCACCGCTCCCCGGCGCTGGTGTCCGGATCGGCCGTGACGACCCGCGCCCCCAGCGACGCGACGAGCGCCCGGACGTCGCGCTCCGGCGTCCCGTGCATCTCCATGCCCCGGCGCAGGCGGACCGCGACCGGTTGCGGCAGGAGACGCAGCACCAGGCCGGCAGGGGTGCGGGCCGGCGCGGTGGGCATCTGGAACACGACGACACCGCCCGGGCGGACCACGCGGTGGAACTCGCGGACGTAGCCGTGGGCCAGCGGCGGCGGCATGTGCTGCAGGACCCGGCAGGAGTAGACGAGGTCGACCGAGTCGCTCGGCACGGCGGCGAGGTCGGCGCCGGTCACCTGCTCGAACCGGCAGGCCGGCGCCTCGACGGTGCGGCGGGCCGCCGCGAGCATCGTCGGGGAGATGTCCAGCCCGACCACGTCGGCGAAACCCGCCTGCGCGAGGCCGTGGCTCAGCCGCCCGGCGCCGCAGCCGAAGTCGAGGGCGCGGTCGCGGCCGGGCTCGAGTCCCAGCTCGGCGAGCCGGGCGAGCACCGCCGCGATCTCCTCGACGCCGGTGGCGAGGAAGTCCGCGGCGCTCCAGCGGCCGCCCGCCTTGTCCGCGTCGGTGAGGACCGCCCACATCGGGTCCTCCTCGCCGAGGCGGGTCCAGGTCCTCGAGACCTCGTCGATGCCCTCGGTACCCAACGGACGCTCCTCCCGGTGCGGTCGGCTCACCGGTCGGCGGCCTTGGTGAACACGGCCTCGTAGGCGTCGAGCACCGCGTCGACGCCGTAGTGCTCGTCGGCGGCCGCCCGACCGGCGTCGGCGTCGGGCGGTGCGTCGCGCGTGCGCCGCAGCGCCGCGGTGAGCTCCACGACGTCGCCCGGCGGCACGACCTCGCCGAACCCGGTCGTGCTCACCACCGTGCGCACCCCGGGGAGGTCGCTGACGAGCGCGGGCACGCCGGCGCGCATGGCGACGACCTGCACGATGCCGAACGCCTCGAACGCGTTCACCGACGGCAGCGCGAAGGCGTCGAGCGAGGCGTAGAAGTCGTCGAGGTCCTCGTCGGGCAGGAAGCCGAGCAGCGAGATCCGCGGGTCGTCGCCGGCGTGGCGGCGGATCCGGTCGACGACGCTGCCGCCCGCGACGCCGAGGTAGTCGCCGCCCACGAGCAGCCGGGCGTCGGGGTCGTCGAGCGCGCGGAAGGCGTCGACGAGGTGCTCGACACCCTTCTCCTCCACCAGCCGCCCGAGGAAACCGACGTGGAAGCCGCTCCCGTCGCGGAAGGTCGGCCGTCCCGCACCGCGCGGCAGGCAGGGCGGGGGAATCGCGGCCATCGTCGGGTGGATCACCGGCCACAGCCGGCTGTGCCGGGCGTAGTCCTCGCTGCTGACCACCGTGGTCACCGAGCGGCGCAGCGCCCCGGCGCTCGCCCGGTCGATCGCGCGCCGCTGCAGGTCGTTGACGACGCCGGGCGGCAGCGTGACGTCGCAGTGGTAGGTGGAGACCACCGGCACCGGCGACAGGCGGCTCAGCACCCCGGCCTCGATGAGGGGCAGGTGCAGGTTGACCACCCGCGAGCGCCGCATCTCCCGCACGGCCATGCGGGTCAGGTTGATCCCGATCGTGCCCTTGCCGACACGGGCCAGCACCGGGGCGCGCACGATCCGCACACCGTTCCGCTCGTCGTGGGTTGGCAGCGCCGGGTCGTGCTTGCTCGTCACGACGCACACGCGCCAGCCGCGGGCGGCCAGGCCCTCGGCGACGTCGCGGGCGACGTTGGTGAGACCGGAGACGTAGGGCCAGTAGTAGGTCAGGACGATGAGGACGTCGTTGGCGTCATCGCTCGTGTCGGGCGGGAGCCCCTCCGGCACCGATCGCCTCCCGTTCACCTCGTCCGATGCGTCCCGTTCCATCCCCCTCCGACGACCGTACGGGGGGCCGGGCGGCGCCCCGGCGGGGGGCGGTTAGCGTGGCGGATCCGGCGATGAGGTGGGAGCGGGAGGCGTGAGCACGGACGTACGGCCGCAGTGGCAGGCCGTCGACGACGATCTCCCCCGGCCCCCGCGGGACCGTCTCCGGTCGGCGTGCCGCACGGTGGCGGTGATCGCCGGGCTGGTCGCGATCGTGGGCGCGCTCGTCCTGCCGTTCGCCCCCGTCGAGGTGAGCACCCCCGAGGTCCGCTGGCCGGTCGACCCCCGCGACCCGGCCCCCACGATGCTCATGCTCACGGCCTACGAGCCGGCCGACCTCGAGGTCCGGTTCAGCTGCCGGGCCGCGCGGGCCGCCGCGGCCACGCCGGACGGGGTCGTCCTCTCGACGATGGGCCCGGACTCCCGCGACGCCCGCACGGACGCGCTGACGATCCGCTCGCGGCCCGACGGCCTGACCGTCCGCAGCGGTGGCGACGACCTGTGGGCCGGCCCGCTGCCGGAGGGCGACTGCCGGTTCGTGGTGTCCGGCGACGCTGCGGCGATGCGGGTCGCGCTCGACGGCGCGGTGGTCTCGGAGGTCCGCAGCCGCCTGCCCGAGCCGATCCCGGCCGACGAGATCACGCCGGAGGAGCGCGACGAGCTGCTGCCCGAGGCCGAGCCCGAGGCCGAGCTGCTGACGCCGCTGCCGGACGTCGACGCCCTGCGCAGCTCGGTGCCGCCGGGCCCGGACCTGACCGCCGACGACCTCTCGGTGCGCCTCACGGCGGACGACGCGTTCGACCACTCCCCGTCGGGGGTGAAGTCCGCGCTCATCGTGGTGATCGTGCTGGCCCTCGTCGTCGGGGCCGTCGCGATGACCGTCCTGGCGCTGGCAGCGGCGTACCCCCGGTGGACCGACCGCGAGCGGGGGCCCCCGGGGGCGCGGGTCGTCGCGTGGCTCCGGCCCCGCCTGACGCCCTGGGCCCTGCCGCCGCTGCTGCTCGACCTCGTGGTGGTCGGGGTGCTGGTGGCCTGGCTGTACCTGGCGCCGATCACCGACGACGACGGCTACTACAGCGCGATGGCGGCGAACGTCCCGTTCTCCGGCTACGTGCCGAACGTCTACCAGCTCTACAACCAGGGCTTCACGCCGTTCTCCTGGCCGTACTACGCGCTGTCGTGGTGGCAGGAGACCAATGGCGTCGGATCGGTGACCCTGCGCATCCCCGCGCTGGTCCTCGGGATCGCGACGTGGTTCGTGGCGCGGGCGTTCGTGCACCGCGCCGTGGCGGGCGGGCGCCGGTGGCTGCCGACGGTCGCGCTGCTGGTCCTCGCCGTGGCCTACCTCTCCTGGTGGCTGCCCTACGACATGGGCACGCGCCCCGAGCCGGTGGTCGCGTTCTTCACGGTCGCGACGCTGCTGGCCGTCGCCGTGGGTCTCGAACGTCGCCGGCTCGCCCTGCTCGGGCTCGCGGTGGGTCTGGGCACGGCCGGGCTGATGGCCGCGCCCACCGGGTTCATCACGCTGGCCCCGCTGCTCGTCGCCGCCCCCGCGGCGTGGCGGCTGGTGCGGGAGGGCTCGGCCACCTGGCTCGCCGTCGCCGGACGGTGGGTGGTGATCATCGCGCCGGGGGCGGTCGGGAGCCTGCTCGGGTTCTCCGACGGCGCCTACCGCGACTTCGTCCGCAGCCAGGACATCTTCGCCCCGATCCAGCGGGCCACCACCTGGTACGAGGAGCTCGGCCGCTACGCCGTCCTCCTGAGCACCGACAACCACTTCGGGTCGTACGCGCGGCGGGCCGCGGTGGTGGTCTGCCTGCTCGCCCTCGTCTGGTTCCTCGTGCTGCTCGTCGCCGCCCGGGCGCGCGACCTGCGCGTGCCCGCCCGGCTCCCCCTCGCCGGCTGGTCGACGCTCCTGGCGTTCGCCCTGCTGCTGCCGACGCCGAGCAAGCCGACCCACCACTTCGGCGCGTTCGCGGGCCTCGGCGCGGTCTTCCTCGCGCTGCTCCTCGTCCTCGGCCCGCAGCTGCTCGCCGCCCTCGACCGCGCCCGGCGTGTGCCCCAGGCCGCGCTGGTCGGGGCCGGGGTGGCGACGGTGCTCGTCGCAGCGCTGGCCTGGCACGGGCGGGCGATGTGGCCCCACGGGTGGGGGCTCGGTCAGCCCGCGGACGGGAACTACCCGTCGGTGGGCGGCGTGGAGCTCGACCAGCCGCTGTGGTGGCTGCTGGTGCTCGCCGTCGTCACGGGGCTGGTCGTCCTCGGCCTGCACCTGCTCGCCCCGGACCGCCGCCGTCTCGCCCTCGCCGGCGCCGTCCCGGTCACGGTCGTCGTCCTCCTGCTCGCGATCACGGTGTGGACCGTCGGCGACTTCGTGCGCGCCGCGGACCGGACGGCGACGACGTGGTCGCCGCAGGTGGACGCCTGGCGGGACCCGACCGGCACGCGGTGCGGGCTGGCCGGGCAGATCGACGTCCTCGACGACCGCGGCGCGCGTGCCCTGGCCCCGGCGGTCCTCCCCGGTGCCGCTCCCCCGCCGCCCCTGGTGGGCGTCGACGCGCCGGACGCGCCGGCGCCCGAGGACCGTCCCGAGGCGTTCGTCCCCGGAGCGTTCCTCCCGGACAGCCCGCCGCCGGACGACCTGCCCCCCGACGTGCCGGTGTTCGGCAGCTTCCTCGTGCCCCGGCTCGGTGCGGACGCCGACGCGCGCACCGGCACGTCCACGACGGACTGGTACCGGCTGAACCCCTCGGCGGCCGATCAGGGGCTCGCCGTCGCCGTCTCGGGTCGGCTGCGGGAGGACGACGTCTCGTTGCGCGTCGAGTACGGGCGCGAGACCCCGGGCGGGTTCGCCCCGCTGGGGAGCCGGTCGATCGGGGACGAGGAGAACACCGTCGAGTGGCGGACCGTCCCCCTGGTCGACGAGGCGGAGCCCCCGGACGGTGCGGACGCCGTGCGCCTCGTCGCCGACGACCGGGCGACCGACACCGGTGGGTGGCTGGCGTTCAGCGCGCCCGT
Source organism: Actinomycetospora aeridis (assembly GCF_037400275.1). NCBI lineage: Bacteria > Bacillati > Actinomycetota > Actinomycetes > Pseudonocardiales > Pseudonocardiaceae > Actinomycetospora > Actinomycetospora aeridis. The sequence continues at coordinate 764,748 of NZ_JBBEGL010000002.1, forward strand.
CGAACGCCGGTGGGTGCCCCTGCAGGAGTTCCTGCCGCCCGGTGGCGCCGTCGGCGTCGCGTGGCAGATCAAGTCGCTGTTCCCCTGCCAGCGCCAGCCCGTCCAGCAGGCCGGGATCACCGAGCCTGCCGTGGCGGCGATCGGGTTCGGTGTCACCCCGGAGGCGGCGCTCGCGGACTGGACGTTCAGCCCCGAGCGCGGCGGGCTGCTCGGCCACGCGCAGCGCGAGGCCGAGGTCTCGCTGCTCATCACCCGCGTGCGCGACGTCGGCGAGCAGGTCGACGACGTGCACGTCTGGCAGTACCGCGAGCCCTACCCGTCCGACGGCTACGCGCTGATCCGGAACCGCGAGACCGTGTCCGGCCGGCCCTGACGCGCTACGGGCGTCGGATCACGAACAGCGAGGACTCCCCGCTGCCGGGGCGCAGCAGCATGCGGCCGGCGAGGAACTGGACGAACGCGGGCACGGCGTGCAGGCCCGCGTCGAGGAGCTTCGGCAGGCGCGAGTAGGGCACGTCCCACAGGCCGTCGCTGCCCTCCCGCTCGACGGTGAAGCCGTGGTCGGTGAGGAACGCGCGCCAGTCGGCGTGGGGCTTGAGGTTGATGTGGGTGGGGTCGGCGAACCCCATCCAGGCCTCGCCCGCGAGCCGCCGGCCGCGCCCGGCGGGGTCCGGCATGACGACCAGGGCGTGCCCGCCGGGCCGCAGCACGCGCCGCCAGGTCGCCATCGTGTCCGCGGCGACCTCGTCGGTGAGGTGCTCGAGCACGTGGATGGCGGTCAGGGCCCCGAAGGACGCCGAGGGCAGGTCGGCCGTGTCGGTGTACACCGCGCAGCCGGGGGCGTGGCGCCGCGCCGTCGCGGCCGAGTACCCGGACACCTCGAAGCCCGACGCCGCGCCCAGCCCCGAGAGCCGCCGCACGAGGTGTCCGGTGCCGCACCCGAAGTCGAGGTACGGGCCGGCGTCGGCGTAGCGGCGCACGAGACGGGTGTAGAACCGCAGGGCCGGGCGGTCGTCGGCCTGCCCGTTGGAGCGGTAGTACTCCTCGTCGTACGTGGTGTGCTCGGGGTTCACGGGGTCCTTCCCGGTCGCTCGGGACGCATCATGAGGGCCGCGCCGCTCACCACCGCGCCGGCCACCGACCCGGCGAGGAAGGCGAGCTCCGCGCCGAGCACCGGTGCGGGGACCAGCGCCCAGGTGAGGCCGGCGGTCGCGAGGGCCGCGGCCCAGCTCAGGGCCACGACGCCGTGCCGGCCGCGGGCGACGTGCACCTGGGTGACCACCACCAGCCCGACGTGGGCGAGCACGCCGGCCGCCATGAGGGCCAGGTCGCCCCCGCCGATCGCGTAGTCGTCCCCGAACACCAGGGCGATCACCGGCGGGCCGAGCCAGACCATCACGGGCACCGCCACCGCGATCAGCCCGAGCAGGGCCGCGCCGCCCTTGAACAGCAGCGCCAGCACCTCGGGACGCCGGCCCGCGACGATCAGGCGGGTCAGGGTCGGGACGATCGCCGACTGGAGCGGCACCACCATCGCGAGCGGCGCCTTGACCAGGGTGAACGCGGCGACGAACGCGCCGGCGGCGGCCTCCGCCGTCTCGGGTGACTGCGCGACCACCAGCACCGGCAGGCCGTTCAGGAGCAGCTGCGCGCAGACCGAGCCGAGCAGCAGCGGCAGGCAGGCGGCCACGAACCGGCGGGGGGAGACGCCCTCGTCGGGGGCCGACGGCGGCGAGTCGGCCACGGCACGGCGCCAGACCGCCGGCAGCTGCGGGAGGTGCGCGAGGGCGACGGCGAGGACGAGGGCCCAGCAGAGCGCGGCGCTGTCGGCGCCCCCGAGCAGGAACACGAGGACGGCGAGGCCCAGCCGCAGCAGCGCGTCCAGCACCATGATGCCGCCGTGCCGCACAAGCCGGTCGGTGCCGATGACGGCGCCGCGCACGAGGAACTGCCCCGCGGACACCACGCACAGCGCGGCCAGCGCGACGAACGACGACACGTTGCCGTCGAAGGAGCGCAGCACCAGCGGGCTCGCGAGCGCGAGGACCCCGAGCGCGACGAGCGCCAGGACACCGGCCGCCCCGGCCCCGGCCCGCAGCACCGAGCGCCGGTCGCCGAGCTGCGGCAGCCGGCGCGCCAGCTCCTGCTCGAGCGGCAGGAAGGCCCCGAAGCCGAGCACCATCGCGAGCGCCCAGAACGCCCCGAAGGTGGCGTACTCGGCGGGCGGGAGGATCCGGGCCACCACCGCCAGGTAGACGTTGACGACGAGGCCGGAGACGACGACGCCGACGCCGGCGCTGCCGATCAGTCGCCGCGCGCTCGGACGGCCCCGGGGCGGTCGGACGCGGCGCTCCTCACTGGTGATCCGGATGCCCGCACACTATCCGGGCGCCGGGGCGCGCCGAGGACGCGGGCTCAGGCCTTGTCCTCGGCCAGCTGCCGGATCAGGCCGCCGTCGAGGACCATGCGGACCTGACGCTCGGAGAGCTGGTGGCGGAAGGTGAACTCCGTCCCGTCGACCTGCCCCACGATCTCGCTGCCCTGCTGCAGCTGGTCGTGGAGGTCGGAGAACGACAGCGTCGCGCCCTGGGCCACCTTCTCGCGGTCGTCCTCGCCGGTGAACTCGAGCGCGAGGATTCCGAAATTGGCCAGGTTCTGCCAGTGGATGCGCGCGAACGACTCGGCGACGACGACACGCAGGCCGAGCCAGCGCGGGCAGATCGCGGCGTGCTCGCGCGAGGAGCCCTGCCCGTAGTTCGAGCCGCCGACGATGGCGTGACCGGTCGTGTCCTTGATCTCCTCGGCGTTCGCCGGGTAGTCGGGGTCGATCCGCGTGAAGGCGAAACGGGCCAGCGCCGGGACGTTCGAGCGGAAGGGCAGCGCCTCGGCGCCCGCGGGCGAGATGTCGTCGGTGGAGATGTCGTCGCCGACGGCGAGCAGCACCGGCACCTCGAAGGCGTCGGGGAACGGCTCGAAGTCCGGCAGCCCGGAGATGTTCGGGCCCTTGACCAGCTCCTCGTGCCGCGCCTCGTCCGCCGGCGGCGGTTCCTCGAGCATGCCCGGGATCACGGTCGGCTCCGGGAGCTCGAGGTCGCCCCAGGTGAGGTCGAGCTCCTCGGCGAGGGTCCGCGGGTCGGTGATCTCCCCGCGCAGCGCGCTCGCGGCCGCCGTCTCCGGCGAGCACAGCCACACCTGGTCGTCGGGCCCGCCGCCGGAGCGGCCGGGGAAGTTGCGCGGGAAGGTGCGCAACGAGTTCGTGCCCGGGGCCGGGGCCTGGCCCATGCCGATGCAGCCGAGGCAGCCGGACTGGTGGAGGCGGGCGCCGGCGGCGATCAACGACGTCGTCCCGCCCCAGCGGGTGAGGTCGGCGAGGATCGGCCGCGAGGTCGGGTTGACGTCGAAGCTGACGCCGGGATGGGTCTGGCGGCCCGCGACGATCCGGGCGGCGATCGCGAAGTCCCGCAGGCCCGGGTTGGCCGACGACCCGATGACGACCTGGCCCACCGGCGTGCCCGCGACCTCGCGGACCGGCACGACGTTGCCGGGTGAGGACGGCTGTGCGATCAGCGGCTCGAGCTCGGAGAGGTCGATGTGCTCGGTGACGTCGTAGGAGGCGCCGTCCTCGGCGACGAGCTCCGTGAAGTCCTCCTCGCGACCCTCGCCGGCGAGGAAACGGCGGACCTCCTCGTCCGCGGGGAACACACTCGTCGTCGCCCCGAGCTCGGCGCCCATGTTCGTGATGACGTGCCGGTCCATCGCCGTCAGGTTCGCCAGGCCCGCGCCGTGGTACTCGATGATGCGGTTGGTGCCGCCCTTCGTCCCGTGACGGCGCAGCATCTCGAGGATGACGTCCTTGGCCGAGCACCACGGGGGCAGCTCGCCGGTCAGCTCGACGCCCCAGATCTCCGGCATCCGGATGCTCAACGGCTTGCCGGTGATGGCCATCGCCACCTCGAGGCCGCCGACGCCGATCGCGAGCATCCCCAGCGATCCGCAGGCCGGGGTGTGCGAGTCCGAGCCGATCATCGTCTTGCCCGGCTTCCCGAAGCGCTGCATGTGCGTCGGGTGCGAGACGCCGTTGCCCGGCTGGGAGTACCAGAGCCCGAAGCGGCGGGCGGCCGAGCGCAGGTAGGCGTGGTCCTCCGCGTTCTTCTCGTCGGCCTGCAGGAGGTTGTGGTCGACGTACTGGACCGACACCTCGGTCTGCACCCGGTCGAGCCCGAGCGCCTCCAGCTCCTGCATGACCAGCGTGCCGGTGGCGTCCTGTGTGAGGGTCTGGTCGATCCGCAGGGCGATCTCCTCGCCCGGTGTCATCTCGCCGTCGACCAGGTGGGACGCGATGAGCTGGTGTGCGACGCCGTGCGCCATGAGGTGCCTCCCCCGGGGCCGTGATGACGGGAGTGGTACCCGCCCGGCCCGGGGTGGCACGCGTGATCACCCGTGCGATCAGCCCGGCTTCGCCGCCGCCTGCGTCACGTAGTTCTCCACGACCTGGCGGGCCTCGTAGATCGTGCGGGCGCTGCCCCAGGCGTTCGCGTCGAGGCGGTTGTGGGTCCAGCCGCCCGGCAGCAGCCGGGTACCGAGGCTGAGATGACCGACCTCGCGGTGCCAGAGGATTTCCGACTGGAATCCGCGCGGGTCGTCCCAGTGCCACGAATAGCCGTAGTCCTCCGCCTGTTCGAAGACCTCGACCCCGTCGATCTCCATGACGAACCGCCTCCCCGTCGAGCCCCCGACATGCGCCTTCCGATCTAGGATCGGTGGCCGCCGTCCTCCCTACGCGCGGCACTCGGAGCATTTTCGGTGCGGCGCCCGGCCGAATGTGCCGCCGCCGGACGGATCGACGTGGAGGAAATGTGACCGTCTACGTGTCGTTGCCGCAGATCCCGTTGACGCTCAAGTTCGAGGAGCCCCTCGACGCGGTGATGGAACGGTTCCACGAGCTCATCACCAACGGCGAGGTGCACCGCTACGTGCTCACCGACAACCAGGCCGTCCTCGTCAACTACGGCGTCATCGCCTCGGTGACGTTCTCGGAGGGGCCCCGCACCCTCGAGGTCTCCGAGCTCAATCGCGGGCTGAGCGCCCGACTCGACGACTAGCCCCGGCAGCTGACCGCACCGGATCTGCGACGTCCGGAGCACCGGGCTGCCCCGTCGCGACGAAGTCGGGGCCCGCCGGGCGACCGGAGCGTGACGGACACGACCGCGCCGGTTACCGTCTGACACATGCAACGGGTGGTAGGGCTCATCGCTCTGGCCCTCGTGCTGTTCTGGATCATCGACGCACCCACCAGCGCCGCCAACACGGTGACCAGCATCCTGGCGATCCTCGCGAGCTTCGCGCAGTCGATCGTCACGTTCTTCAGCGCCCTCGTCTGACCCTCTCCTCCTCGTCCGGGCGCGGCGACGTGTGAACGCCGCGCCCCTCCGGGCAGCCCGCGCCCGACACCGTCACGAGAGGAGAACGATGCAGCAGCAGGAATTCGTCAGCGCGGTCAAGGAGAGCCTCGATCTCCCCGACAACCGCAGCGCCGAGCGCGCGGTGCGCGCCACGCTGACCGTGCTCGGGCAGCGGCTCGAGGGCGGCGAGGCCAAGGATCTGGCCTCCCAGCTGCCCGGCGGCCTCGCCGAGGCGCTGCCCGACCAGGGTGCCGGCGAGCGGTTCGACGTCGACACCTTCTACCAGCGGATCGCCGAGCAGGAGGGCGAGGGCGTGACCGTCGCCCAGGCCCGGCAGCACGCGCGGGCGATCGCCAAGGGGCTCGAGACCGCGCTCACCGACGGCGAGTGGCGGAACTTCACGAGCCAGCTCCCGAAGGACTTCCAGGACTTCCTGGGCACGGAGCCGGTCGAGAAGCACTAACCGGTCGCGGCTGCTCCGGCGCGGCGGGCGACGTCCATGACGTAGTCGCCGTAGCCGGAGCTGGCCTGCCGCTCGCCGAGCGCGTAGGCCTGCTCGGGGGTGATCCAGCGCTTCACCAGCGCGATCTCCTCGAGACAGGCGAACCGCACCCCTTGGCGGTGCTCGAGGACCTGGACGTACTGGCTGGCCTCGATGAGCGATTCGTGGGTGCCGGTGTCGAGCCAGGCGAAGCCGCGGCCGAGGTCGACCAGGCGGGCGTCGCCGCGCTCGACGTAGGCGCGGTTGACGTCGGTGATCTCCAGCTCGCCGCGCGCCGACGGGCTCAGTCCGGCGGCGATGTCGAGCACGTCGTTGTCGTAGAAGTACAGCCCGGTGATCGCCCGGTTGCTCCGGGGCCTCGCCGGCTTCTCCTCGATCGAGAGCAGCCGGCCGGTCTCGTCGGCCTCCCCGACGCCGTAGCGGCCCGGGTCGCGCACCGGGTAGCCGAACAGCACGCAGCCCTTCTCGGCCTCCAGCGTGCCCACCGCGTCGCCGAGCAGCCGCCCGAAGCCCTGGCCGTGGAAGATGTTGTCGCCCAGCACGAGCGCCGCGGTGTCGTCGCCGACGTGCCCGGCGCCGATCACGAACGCTTCCGCCAGCCCGTTGGGCGCGGCCTGCTCGGCGTAGGAGAACTCGACCCCCAGCTCGCTCCCGTCACCGAGCAGCCGCCGGAACGCCGGCAGGTCCACCGGCGTCGAGATGACCAGGATGTCGCGGACCCCGGCCAGCATCAGCACCGAGATCGGGTAGTAGATCATCGGCTTGTCGTAGACCGGCAGCAGCTGCTTCGACACCGCCCGCGTCACCGGGTGCAGGCGGGTGCCGCTCCCGCCCGCCAGCACGATGCCCTTCACCAGTCCCCCTCGACCACGGGGCTCCGGCCGATCAGCGGCCGCCACCACGCCTCGTTGGCGCGGTACCAGTCGACCGTGGCGGCGATGCCCTCGTCCCACCCGACCCGCGGGGCCCAGCCGAGTTCGCGGCGGAGCTTGGTGGAGTCGAGCAGGTAGCGACGGTCGTGCGACGGCCGGTCCGGGACGATCGTCTTGAACTCGGGACCGAGACCCAGGGCGCCGAGAACCGAGTCCGCGATCCCCTCGATGTCGACCTCCACCCCCGACCCGACGTTGTAGGTCTCCCCGACCGTGCCGTGGTGGATCACCGCGTCGATCGCCGCCGCGTGGTCGTCGACGTGCAACCACTCGCGGCGGTTCTTTGTCGAGGCGTACAGCGGCAGCGGCTCCCCGGCCAGCGCCCGGGTGGTGAACAGCGGGATGACCTTCTCCGGGAACTGGAAGGGCCCGTAGTTGTTGCTGCAGTTCGTGATCGTCACCGGGACGTCGTAGGTCAGCCCGTAGGCCCGCACCACGTGGTCCCCGCCGGCCTTGGCGGCGTTGTACGGCGTCCGCGGCAGGTAGGGCGAGTCCTCGGTGAAGGCGTCGTCGACGTCGAGGGGGAGGTCGCCGTAGACCTCGCAGGTCGAGATGTGGTGGAACCGCGAGACCCCCACCCGGCGGACGGCCTCCAGCAGGCCCTGGGTGCCCATCACGTTGGTCGCGAAGAAGTCGCCGGGGCGCAGGATCGCCAGGCTGTTGTGCGACTCCGCCGCGAAGTTCACCACCACGTCCACCCGGTGGGTCCGCAGCAGGTGCTCGACCAGCTCGGTGTTCGCGATCGAGCCGTGCACGAACTCCACACCATCGAGACCCTCGACGTTCCCGCGCACCCCGGCGTAGGTCAGCGCGTCCAGCCCGACGACCCGATCCCCGGGGTGGGCCGCACGCCAGTGCCGCACGAAGTTCGACCCGATGAACCCCGCGGCACCGGTCACCAGAACCGTACTCATCGTCTCCCTCGGCCGGGCGTGACGGCGATCCTGCCACGCGCCTGCCTAGGCTCCACGGCCGTGGAGACCGAGGAGCTGGCCGTCCCCGGGGCCTGGAAGTTCACGCCGCCGGTGTTCCCCGACGAGCGGGGGTTCTTCGCGGCGCCGTTCCAGGGCGAGCACGTGCGGGCCGCCGTCGGACACGCGTTCGCGGTGGCGCAGGCGAACACCAGCGTCTCCCGCCGCGGGGTCCTGCGCGGGGTCCACTACGCCGACGTCCCGCCGGGGCAGGCCAAGTACGTGCACTGCGTCGCGGGGGCCGTGCTCGACGTCGTCGTCGACCTCCGCGTCGGCTCGGCGACCTTCGGCCGCTGGGACGCCGTGCGGCTCGAGCCCGCGACGATGTCCGCGGTCTACCTCTCCGAGGGGCTGGGGCACGCGTTCCTCGCCCTCGAGGACGACACCGTCACCAGCTACCTCAACTCGACGCCGTACGACCCCGGCGCCGAGCACGGCATCGACCCGCTCGATCCCGCGCTCGGCCTGCCGTGGACGGAGCACCTGCCGGCCGACGAGCTCGTGCTCTCCGCCAAGGACCGCGCCGCGCCGTCGCTCGCGGCGGCCGGCGCGGCGGGTGCCCTGCCGACGGCGGAGGCCTGCCGGGCGTGGGTGGAGGGCCTGCGCGGCCGTTAGGTCGAGATCGCGGTCTCGGTGACGATCGGTGTCACATCTGACATCGGTCGTCACCAGACCGGCGATCGAGCGGCGACGAGGCGTCGGACGCCCTGAGGCGGCCGGTTCAGATCGTGGCCGCCGGCGGCGCGACCGGGTCGGCGTCGGCGTCGACGTCCGCGCCGGGGAGGTGGACGTCGGTGATCACGATGTTGAGCTCGACGACGGTGACGCCGGCGATCTCCTCGACGGCCTTCGGCACGTGCCGACGCAGCGCACGGACCAGCTCGCGGGCGCCGACGCCGTACTCGATCTCGACGTCGAGGCCGATGTGGGCCTTCTGGTCGGCGAGCTCGACCCGCACGCCCGCGGTGTTCTCGGTGTTGCCGGTCAGCGTCTGACGCACGGCGCCGACGGCGCGCGACGTGCTCCCGCCGAGCGCCACGACACCGGGGATCTCCCGAGCGGAGAACGCCGTCACCTTCTGGATCACCGAGGGCAGCACCTCGGTGGTGCCCTCGACGGTGGTCGGGTCGCCGGCGGCGCCGGGCACGGAGGTGGCGGTGGGGGTCGGGCTGGACGGGGTGCTGCCCGGACGCTGAGCGCTGGTCATGCGAGCCGAGTACCCCGCCGGGACGTCACGGAGTCCGCCTCGTTCGGTGCGTCGGCGCCCGTGCCTCAGCGGTCGCGCGGCAGCAACGGCCCGAGCGGTCCGAGGTCGATGTTGAGATCCGCCGCGGTCAGCCCGAACTCCTCGGTGAGCTCGTCCATCGCGTCAGCGAGGTGCATCAGCGACGTGCCGAGGTCCTCCTCCTCCTGCTCGGTGAGGTCACCCTGCTCGACCCGGCGGATCGCCTGGCGTTCCATGAGCTGGCGGAGGAGCTCCACGATCGTCAGGACGAGCTTCATGAGGTCGCGGCGGACGGCGTCCTTGTCGATCTCGATCCGATTGGCCCTCGGGCCCGGTTCCTGGTCAGCCACGCCCGGCCTCCAGCTCGGCCTGTTCGGCCCGCTCGGCCCGGGCCGCGAGCGTCCCCGGGCGTTCCACCGGCGCGATCGACACGATCAGCGCGCGCAGCGAGATGCGCACGAGGTCGACCCCGGCGAGCGAGATCGTCAGGTCGCCCGCGAGCACCACACCGCCGGCGAGGAGACGGTCGAGCAGGTCGACGAGCGCGACCTCCTCGTCCCCGAACAGCGACGTCGCCCGCGGCTCGAGCTCACCCGAGCCCGGGCCCGTCACGAGGCGCCCTGCGCCGCCTGGGCGAAGGAGTACGGCACCCAGGGACCGGTGAGCTCGACGCGGATGCGGGGGTGGTCGGCGAGGGACGCGACGAGCGCGCGCAGGTCGTCGGCCCGCTCGACCGGCAGCAGGTAGGCCTGGTTGAGGACCATCGGCTCGGTGCGCCCGGACAGCTGCGCGTCCTGCAGGCGGTGGGCGCGCGTCGCGGCGGCGAGGGCCGTGGCGGCGGCGTCCACCTCCCCCGCGGCCTCCCGGGCGTCGTCGAGGGAGGTCTCGCTGTCACGGAGCGCCTTGCGCCGCTGCCGCAGGTAGTCGGCGCCCGAGCGCGGCTTCGCGACCTCGCCCGCCGCCGCGGCGGCGCCACCCTGGCGGGCCCAGACCTTGAGGCCCCACTCGGCACGGCCGGCGAGCTGGTCGAGCACCACGCCGAACGCCTCCCGGCCCTCGGTCAGCACGGTGCGCACCCGGTCGTCGTCGAAGTACACGGTCGCGAGCGCCAACGGGGCGACGAGGTGGTCACGCCCGAGGGTGTCGACGACGTGGTGGTGGGCCCGGGCGGTCGCCGCCAGCCACTCGAGGTCCTCCAGGCGCTCCTCGAGCGCCCGCTCCTCGAACTCGGCGCGATCGACGTCGCTCACGATCGCCGCGACGCCGTCGGTCGCCAGCACGCGCGCAGGACCGCCGCCCACGCCGGTGAGGACACCGACCGCCGCGGGGTCGACGTCACGGGCGAGCGCGTAGACGTAGGTCAGCGTGTCGCTCACCCGTCGGCCCGCCGGCGCCGCTGGCCCTGTCCCTGCTTCGGCGCGCTCGAGCGCTTGCGGCGTACCGGTTGCGGTGCGGGCTCGGGCTCGTCCTGCTCGGGGGCGTCGGTGTCGTCGTCCACGATCTCGGCGTCCTCGAGGTCGTCGGGATCGTCGTCGAGCTCCTCGCCCTCGAGCTCCTCCTCGCCGCCCTCGAGTGCGGGTGCGTGGCCGTTGCGGCCCTCCAGCGCCTCGAGGCGCTCGCGCAGCCGCCGGTTCTCCTCCTCGAGCTCCTGGTGGCCGGAGGAGAGGGTGGGGTCGCGCTCCCACCAGTCGATGCCCATCTCCTTGGCACGGTCGACCGACGCGACGACCAGCCGCAGCTTGATGGTCAGCAGCTCGATGTCGAGCAGGTTGATCTGGACGTCGCCCGCGATGACGATGCCCTTGTCCAGGACCCGTTCGAGGATGTCGGCGAGGTTCGTGCCGTCGCCACCGCCGCCCTGCCGGGCGGGCGACCCGCCTGCCGCCTGGTTCGGGGTCGACGGCATCTGCCCGGTCCAGCGCACCGGGTCGTTCATGGGTTGCTTCCTCTCGTGTCCCCCGCGTCCCCCACCGTCACTCGTCGTCGCCGCGACCCCGGGTGTAGCGCCTGACCCGGTGGTAGCTGATGAGCTCGCCGTCGGAGTCCATCTCGGCCTCGTAGGTCGCGAGGATGTCCGCAGTCTCGGGGATCTTGCGGCTCTCGACCACCTCGAGCCCCACGACGAAGCCGTCGTCCGTGCGCCGCACCGAGGTGATCGTCTCGGTCTCCTTGCCGCTCATCTCCTGCACCTGCTCGGCCGCCCAGCGGGCGATCTTGCGGGCGGGGATCTTCTTCGGCTCTGGCTCGGGCTCGGGTTCCGGCTCGGGTTCGTCGGCCACGTCGTCGTCCAGCTCGTCGTCGTCCTCGAGCTCGTCCTCGTCGTCCTGGTCGTCCTGGTCCTCGCTGTCCTCGAGCTCGTCGTCCTCGGGCTCGTCGACGTCCTCGGGTTCCGGCTCCGGCTCCTCGCGTCGGCGACGACGACGCGGCCGTTCCTGCTCCGCGGTCGCCTCACCGTCCGCGGACCGACGGCGGCGGCGCGGGCGCTCCTGCTTCGACGGCTCGGGGGCCTCGGACGACTCAGCCGGCTCGGCATCCTCGGCCGGGCGGCGACGGCGGCGCGGGCGCTCCTCCGCCGGCGCGTCCTGCGCCGGTCGACGCCGGCGCGGGCGGTCACCGTCCGCCGAGTCCCCGGTGTCCGCCGCCCGACGGCGGCGGGGTCGCTCGTCACCGTCGCTCTCGGCGTCCTCCGGCGGCCGGCGACGCCGCGGCCTCTCCGCCGCACCGTCCGACCCCTCGTCCGGCGCCCGACGCCGGCGCCGCGGCTTCTCCTCCGCCGCGTCCTCCGAGCCCTCGTCCGCGGGGCGACGGCGGCGCCGCGGCTTCTCCTCCGCGGCACCCTCCGAGCCCTCGCTCTCGGGGCGACGGCGACGCCGCGGCCTCTCCGCCGCACCGTCCGACCCCTCGTCCGCCGACCGACGACGACGCCGCGGCTTCTCCTCCGACCCACCCTGCGCGGGCCTGCGTCGGCGGCGCGGCTCCTCGCCGCCGGACTCCGGAGCGTCAGCGCCCGTGCCGTTCGAGCTGCCGTTCGAGCGGCGGCGGCGGGGCCGTTCCTGGTCGGTGAGCGGAGGGGTGTCCGGCTCGTCGGTGTCGTCGGGCGCCGCCTCGCGGTCAGCGGAGCGCGTCACCCGCCACCCCCGCCACCCACGAGGCGCTGCAGCAGGACCTCCTGCTGCTCGTCACGGTCGGCCTCGGTGATCTCTCCACGCTCGAAGGCCGCGTCGAGCTCGTCGATCTGGGCGCGGATGACCGCGGGGTCGTTCATCTGGTGGTCGACCTGGTCGGCGATCTTCTCGCCCACCCAGGCCACCCCGCGGACGGGCGCCAGGGGCAGGAGCAGCAGCTCGGTGAAGAAACCCACGTCGTCGCCCTCAGGCCTGCGCCTCGTCGGGCGCGTCGAACTCGGGCAGGAAGTCGAACGCCGCGGTCGGGCCGATGAGACGGAGCTCGATCCGTCCCGACCAGGCGTCGCCGAGCTCGTCGACCGCCCGCTCGAAGTCGCTGCGGTGATCGGTGCGGACGAGGAACGCGAGGTGCACGGCGCCGTTCTCGCCGCCCGCCTCCTTGACCTCGGTCGCCACCGCGAACTTCGACAGCGCGTCGACGCTCGCCTGGGCGTCGTCGGCGCGGAGCTGGTCCATGGCCTTGGAGATGGCCTCGCCGAGACGGATGCGGTCGTAGTAGCTCGCGTCCTCGTCGACCCCGGCGATCTTCTCCCGCATCTGCTGGATGCGCGGGTCGGCCTCGATGATCCGCTCCAGCACCGCGTCCTGGTCGTAGTCGCCGCGCAGGCGGAACTCCAGGTGGCCCTTCAGCTGCTCGAGCGCGCGGACGAAGTAGTCCTGGTGCGGAGCGAGCAGCTCCTCGGCGACGGCGTCGTCGTCGGTGACGACGGCCCCGAACCGCATCGGGAGCACCGGGGTGTCCTGCGCGATCGCGTTGAGCACGGCCTCGTGGGCCATGAGGTCCTTGCGCGTCCCCAGCGCGCGGTCGGCCGCGACGTCACTGACGACCGCGGCCAGCCGCCCCTCGGTGACGAGGCCGAGCTGGTTGCCGTCCTCGCCGTAGGGGATGGGGTCGAGCCCGTCGGGGATGCGCACCCCGGCGGGCACGATGCCGTAGATGTAGGACGCGCGGGCGGTGCCCTGCGAGCCCTTCGCGGAGTCCTCGGTGGTGGTCACGCCGGCCTCCTTCACGCCTGCTCGCGACGGCTCTGGCGCTCTCCGCGCACCTCGTCCCACTTCTCCTTGCCGGCGTCGAGCACGCCCTTGGTCTTGCCCTTCGCCCCACCCTGCGTGGCGCCCTCGGTCATGCCGCCGACGACCTGCCCGAGGTCCTTGCCGCCCTTGGCGTGCAGGTCGAGCCGGTTGGTCGCCTCGGCGAACCGCAAGTAGGTGTCGACGCTGGCCACGACGATGCGGGCGTCGATGGTGAGGATCTCGATCCCCACCAGCGACACCTTGACGAACGCATCGATGACCAGGCCCTTGTCCAGGATCAGGTCGAGGACCTCGGCGAGCCCACCCTGGGGCTCCTTCTGCACGCCTCCGCCTTGTCGCTGGCTGACGGTCACCGTGCCCCCTCTCTACGACGACGGGGTGCGGCGCCGGCCTGGTGCCGGCGCCGCGATCGGTCGTGTGGTGGTCGACCCGGCTGTGGTCTCAACCGGGAGCCTGGTGATCGGGCCCTGATCAGGCCGGCGTGCGCTGCCGGCGCGAGCGACGCCGCGGACGCTCGTCCTCGGCCGGCTCCTCGTCGGCGGCCTCGTCGTCGGCGGAGTCGTCGGCGGAGTCGTCCTCGAGCTCGTCGTCGACCTCGTCGAGGTCGTCGTCGTCGAGGTCCTCGTCGAGCGCGCCGTCGGCGTCCTCGTCGTACTCCCCGTCGTCGAGCTCGTCGTCGAGCTCGTCGTCGTAGTCGTCGTCCTCGGCGACCAGGTCGTCGTCCTCGTCGGCGAGCTCGTCCTCGTCGTCGTAGGCGTCCTCGTCGGCACCCTCGAGCTCGTCGTCGTAGGAGCCGTCCTCCTCGGCGGCGCGCTGCTCCTCCTCGAGGGCTTCCTCGTGGGTCTTGACGACCTCGCTGTCGCGGATCTCGCCGCGCCAGCCCTCGAGCTCCTCGCGGTTGATCAGCGTGTCCATCATGACGTGGCGGCAGAAGTGCTTGAACTCCAGCCGCGCGCGGCGTCCGACGGCCCGCCAGATGTTCCCCGTCTTCTCGAAGAAGCCCTTGGGGTAGTACTCCATGATCAGGACGATGCGCGTCAGGTTCGGCGCGAGCTCGCTGAACGTGACGATCCCGTCCGCGGAGCCCTTGGCGCCCGACGAGACCCACAGGATGTGGCTGTCCGGCACCTGCTCCCGGATCGTGGTCTGCCAGGAACGGCGCGACCAGAACACCTTCGCGGTCCAGGTGACCTTCTCGTCGGACTCCTGGTTGACCGTCTCGACCTTCTTCATGAAGCTCGGGAAGTCGGCCATCTGGGTCCACTGGTCGTAGGCGACGCGCAGCGGCACCCCGACGTCCTGGACCTCGTAGATGTTCATGAACTTGAACTTGCCGCGGCCGGTGTCGGAGCCGCCGCCCCCACCGCTGCCGCCGCTCTCGTCGCTGTCGCCGTCGTCGTCGTCGCCGCCCATACCGAGCGCTCCCATGGCCTTGTCCTTGACGGCCGAGAGCCCACCCTTGAGCGCGCCGCCCACGCCGCTGCCGCCGCCGAGCATCGACGAACCGGCGCCGAGCGCCGACTGCAGGCCGACACTCGGGTTCTCGGCGACGTCGGTGAGCTTGTTCGTCAGGCCCTCGACCTGGTCGAGCGCCGCGGACACCGCCTTGTCGGTGGCCACCTTCAGCAGCGTCTGCGCCGCCTGCTTGAGCCGGTCGGTCGGCAGCATGTCGGTGAGCGAGCCCGACGAGGAGCCCTCCGACGCGTCGGTGTCCGGACGGTGCCCGTTCGAGGCGACGTCCGTCGCGGCCTCAGTCATCGCGCTTCGCCGTCCGACGCGCGCCGGAACCGGCGGTCGCGCGGCTGCGCGAGCTGCCGCCCTCGGTGGAGGACGAGGCCGACTTGGCCCGTCCGCCCGAGCTCTTGCGCGTCGAGCCGTTGCCCGTCCGCGAGCCCGAGGACCCCGAGGAGGAGCTGCCGTCCTCCGACGTCGTGCTGCGCCGGCGGCGTTCCCCGCCCGACGAGCTGCCCGACGAGCTGCCCGACGAGCTGCCCGACGACGACTTGGTCGAGCGACGACGGCCCGAGGAGCCCGAGGAGCTCGACGAGCTCGCCGCGGCCCGCTCCGGCTCGGGCGCGGTGTCGACGTCGTCGGCCTCGTCCTCGTCGTCCGCGGTCTCCTCCGCGACGTCGACGCCCTCGTCGCCCGAGGTGTCGTCGGCCTGGTCGGCCGAGCCCTTGCGGCGCCCGCGGCCCGAGAGACCGCGCGCCGTGTCGCCCACGGCGCCGCCGACCGCGCCACCGGCGGTCGACGCCGCGTCCCCGACGGCACCGCCGGCCTGGCCGACGGCGTCCCCGGCCGCACCGGCCGTCTCGCCCACCGCCTGCCCGGCGGCGCCCGCAGCCTCCGTGGCGGGCTTGCCGAGGTTCTCGACGCGGTTGACGAGGTTGTCGGTGAGCGCCTCCATGCGGGAGCTCGCGACGGCGAGCGCCGCGTCCTTCCCGGCCTCCATCAGCCGCCCGCGCACCGCGCTGTCGAGCTTCTGGAGCTCCGGCGACGCCGAGACGAGCTTGGACACCTGGCCGAGGATCGCCGCCGGGTCCGTGGAGATCTTCTTGCCCGCGAGCGCACCACCCAGCATGATGGCGAGCTTCATTTTCTTCGTACGGCCCAACAGATAGCCGCCGATGACCGCCAGGGCCAATTTCAGGCCGGTTCCGGGCACCGTGCACCTCCGAACGGATTTGGTCTCACCTGTGCGGTGGACCACTGCCCGCCGCCATCCGAGCCGGACATTACATCGCGTCGTTCCGGAAAGCGCTAGACCGCTAAGATCAAATTCTTCATGGTCCGTTCGACGCAATTGTCGATCACCGAGGAACGAAGCAAGGTCACGCATTCGGTCGTCATTCGAATGCTCAAAACACAGCACCCGAATGCCGTGGTTGGGTTGGACGCAACGCGACGGGTGGCTGAGCCGAACGCGCCATGTTCGTACCGCCCGCGCTCGCTCCGCGACGGAGCGGCCCCACCCGCGGTCGGCGACCGTACGCGACGGGTTGC
Organism: Actinomycetospora aeridis; assembly: GCF_037400275.1. Taxonomy (NCBI): domain Bacteria; kingdom Bacillati; phylum Actinomycetota; class Actinomycetes; order Pseudonocardiales; family Pseudonocardiaceae; genus Actinomycetospora; species Actinomycetospora aeridis. The sequence goes on from NZ_JBBEGL010000002.1 coordinate 781,003, forward strand.
GTCGACCGGCGCTCCTCGGGAGGCCGACCCACCGCACCACGCCTGGGCGGAACGGTGCAACCGGCCATGGACCGGTTGCCGGGCGTGAAGGAGGGGTCAGTTCTCCTCGGCGGCGTGGACGACGGCGTCCACCGCGCGCCGCATCGCCCGCCAGGCACGCACCCGTGCGCGGGCGGTCCGGACGCCCTGCGGGGTCAATCGATAGCGGCGCCGGGTGGTGTCGTCGACGTGGTCGACGAGGGCGTGGCGCGCGAGGTGGTGCAGGGTCCGCTGCACCGTCGTCGGCGGCGGGGCGAGGTCGCCGCCGCTGTCGGCGCGCAGCCGGGCGGCGAGCTCGCGGCCGTCCGCGGGTCCGCGCTGCAGGGCGACGAGCACGAGCAGCTCGACGTGCTCGCGCGAGGCCACCCGGGCGGTGCCCCAGCGGCGGTTCGCGCCGGACGTCCCGGTCGCTGTCGCTGTCCCTGTCGGTGCCGGCGCGCGGCGTCCCGAGCGGGGCCGGGGGACCCGGGCGGCCGCTGCGGACGGCGCGTCGTCGACCGGGGCGTGGGGTTCGTCGGCGGTGCCCTCGCCGGCCGCGACGGCGCCGGCCATCCGGTCGTCGGTCCCCTCGTCCGTCGCCGGGTCGTCGGTCGGCCCGTCGGTGGCCGGCTCGTCGATGACCGGCTCGTCGGTGACCGGCTCGTCCTCCGGCGCCTGCTCGAGGCTCCGCCGGGGACGGGGCGGCAGGAGCCCGCGCAGGCTCGACGTCGCGGGACGCCCGAAGGCCGAGCTGAGGTCGGAGCTGCGGTCGGAGCCCTCGGACCGGTCGGCGGTGAAGCTGGGCTCGGCGGTCACGGCGTGGCCTCCTGCTCGGGGCGGGCGGGCGGGGCTTCCTCGGTGGTGCGCAGGAGCGTGAGCAGCTCGACGCCGAGGTCGCGGTAGTCGCCGGCCACGCTCGCGGCGGTCGGCGAGAGACGTCGGGGGTTGGTCCCGCCGTCGCGCAGGGCCGCCCACCAGGCGGGCTGGGCCGCGACCTCCTGCTCGAGCTCGTGGGCGAGCCTGCCGAGCCGGCGCGCGTCCTGGGCGGTGCGCTCGGCGTGGCGGATCGAGGTGGTGAACAGCGGCGAGTGTCCGCCGAACGCCCGCTCGACGGCCTCGCGGACCTCGGCGTGCACGACGCGGGAGCGCGACCCCGTCGCGAACAGCACGGCACCGAGCAGCCCGAGGTCGGGGTTGAGCTCGCGGGCCAGCGCGAAGCGCTCACCGACCAGGCGCATCCCCACCAGGCCGCCGCCGTCCGACTTCGTCGGCATGAGCACCCACCGGGCCGCCGCGAGCGCGAGGTCGGTGAGGATCGTGGTCTCGGGCGGGCAGTCGACGAACGTCAGGTCGTAGTCGCCGGCGACGGGCGCGAGGACCTCGGCCAGGGCCAGGAACGCGTCGCGGCCCTGCTCCTGCACCCGGGAGACCATCAGCGGCACCAGGTCCACCAGGCGCGCGCCCCCCGCCACGACGTCGAGCCCGGGCCGCACACCCTCGACCGGGCGCAGCGGCGTCCCGGCGACCATCGACACGAGCAGGCCGGCGCCGCGGTCGTCGGCGGGCCCGTCGCGGAAACCGAGGTCGTCGGCGAGGTTGGCCTGACGGTTGAGGTCGACGAGCAGGCAGCGGTACCCGGCGGCGGCGAACTGGCCGGCGAGGTTGGCGACGAGCGACGTCTTCCCGACGCCGCCCTTGTCGTTGACCATCGCGATGGTCCGCGCGAGGGCCTCGCGGTCGGCGCCCGGGGGCGGTTCCTCCGGTGGCGGCGGGGGCACCGCTTCCACCGGACGGACGGCCCGCGTCCCCCGACGCCGGCCGGAAGAGCTGCGGGCGGCGCGACCCGCCGGTCCGGTCATGCGGCGAGGGTGCGGCCCGGCTCCCTCCCCGGCAAGGCCGACACCCGCCACGCCACCCGCTTGGCTCTGCACGGCCGCAGCCCTGCGACGCCGTCGGCGCAATGCGTTGCGGCGGACGGCGCGGGCGTCACGGGCCGTGCTCGCGTCCCTCCTGCTCGTAGACGTCGGGGATGTCGTCGCGGTCGAGGTCGACCCGCTCCCGTTCGTGGATCTGACGGTGCACCCGGTTGCGGTAGCGCAGCACGATCGTCGCGAGCAGCGCGGCGAGCAGCGACGCCGTCAGGACCCCGATCTTGACGTGGTCGTCGGCGGCCGAACCGGTGCCGAAGGCGAGCTCACCGATGAGCAGGGAGACCGTGAAGCCGATGCCCGCGAGCAGCGAGAGGCCGAGGACGTCGGTCCACGCCAGGTCCTCCGAGAGCTGGGCGCGGGTGACGCGCTGGACGAGCCAGGTGGCGCCCATGATGCCGACGACCTTGCCGCCCACCAGGCCCGCGACGATCCCGAGGGTGATCGGGTCCGCGAACGCCGCGGCCAGCCCGCCGCCGACGATCGTCACGCCGGAGGCGAAGAACGCGAAGATCGGCACCGCCACCCCCGCCGACAGCGGGCGCCAGCGGTGCTCGAAGTGCTCGGCGAGGCCCGGGCCGGGGCCCTCCTTGCGCCGGATCACGGGCACGGCGAAGCCCAGCAGGACGCCGGCCACCGTCGCGTGCACCCCGGACTCGTGGACGAGCACCCAGGTCAGCACGGCGAGCGGCAGCAGCAGCCACCAGGAACGGACGCGGCGCTGGACGAGGACCGTGAACGCGGCGAGCGGGATCAGCGCGAGCAGCAGCGGTGCGATCTCGAGGGTGTCGGTGTAGAAGATCGCGATGATCGTGATGGCGAGGAGGTCGTCGACCACCGCCAGCGTCAGCAGGAACGTCCGCAGGGCATCGGGCAGGTGCGAGCCGATGAGCGCGAGGACCGAGACCGCGAAGGCGATGTCGGTGGCGGTGGGGATGGCCCAGCCCGCCGCGCCGGGGCCGCCCGCGTTGATCGCGGTGTAGATCAGCGCCGGCGCGATCATGCCGCCGACCGCGGCGGCCACCGGCAGCAGCGCCCGGGAGGGCGAGCGCAGGTCGCCCGCCACGAACTCGCGCTTGAGCTCGAGCCCGGCCACGAAGAAGAAGATCGCGAGCAGCCCGTCGGCGGCCCACGTGGCGAGGGTGAGGTCGAGGAGCAGCGACGCCGGGCCGACCCGCAGCTCGGAGAGCGCCGTGTAGGCCTCGCGCCAGGGGGTGTTGGCCCAGACCAGGGCCGCGGCGGCGCCGACGAGGAGCAGGACGCCGCCGACGGTCTCGCGCCGCAGGATGTCGCCGATCCGGCTCGTCTCCGACCACGAGCGGCGGGCGAAGAGACGGGGCGTCGAGCGGGTCACGAGCGGTCCTCCGGCGGGCGGGCGGCAGCGACTGCCGACCAGACTTCCCGGCGCACCGATGGTGACCCTACGTCAGCGCATCCCCCTGGCCCTCGAATCGAGTGAGTGGCGTTACGGACACTCAACGTCTGCGGAGCCACTCCGCTGACACGGGGCCTGCTAACAGACGGTGTTCGGGGCGGGGAGGGTGGTGTCGAGGAGGTAGCGGTTCACCGCGTCGTCGACGCACGGGACGCCGCTGGTGTACACCGTGTGGCCGTCGCCCCGGTAGGTCAGCAGCGCCGAGCCGGGCAGGCGGCCCGCCAGCGCGACGCTGTTCTGGTACGGCGTCGCGGGGTCGTTGGTGGTGCCGAGGATGAGCATCGGCGGGCCGGTGTAGCCCTCGAGCGGGGTCAGCGGCTGCTGGGGCGCCGGCCAGTCCGCGCAGGTCAGGCCGCTGACCAGCACGTTGCCGGAGAAGTGCGGCGCGCGGGCCTCGGTGGCGCGGGCGGCGTCGAACACCTGCGCGTCCTCGGTGGGCCAGGCGTTGTCCAGGCAGGTCACCGCGTTGTAGGTGTCGGAGTTGCTGCCCCGGAAGTAGGCGGTCGCGAGGGCGCGCATCGTGGTGCCGTCGCCGCGGTCGGCCGCCGCGAGGGCCTGGGCCAGCTGCGGCCAGCTCTCCTTGCTGTAGAGCGGGTAGACGACACCGATCTCCAGCAGGCCCGCCGACAGCGGCGTCGTGCCGGCCACGGGCAGCGGCGCGGCGGTGACGCGGGCGCGCACGCGGTCGAGGGTGCCGATCGGGTCGGCGCGCACGGGGCAGGTCGCGTCCGCGCGGCAGGCGGCGTCGAACTGGCGCAGCGAGTTCTCGAAGCTCTCGGCCTGCGCGGAGTCCAGGCCGGGCCTGCTCACGTCGACCACGCCGTCGAGCACGGTTGCGCGCAGGCGGGTCGGGAAGAGCTGGGCGTAGGTCTGGCCGATCGACGTGCCGTACGAGAAGCCCAGGTAGTTGATCTGCTCCTCGCCGAGGGCCTCGCGGATGCGGTCCATGTCGCGGGCGACGTTCCGGGTGCCGAGGTGCGGCAGCAGGTCGCCGTAGCGCTGGCCGCACGACGCGTCGTACCGGTCGACCGCGGCGTTCGTGGCCGCCTCGTCCGCGGGGTCACCGGGGTCCGGGTCGCCGAGGTACGGCGTGTCCGGGCCGACCGGGCACTGCAGCGCGAAGCTGTCGCCCACCCCGCGCGGGTCGAACCCGATGACGTCGAAGCGGTCGGTGATCTCCGGGGGCAGCACACCGGCCTGGACGATCTCGATGCCCGAGCCGCCCGGACCGCCGGGGTTGACCAGCAGCACCCCGACCTTCGCGGCCGGGTTCGTCGCGGGACGCCGGGCGATGGCGATCGGCAGGGTCGGACCGGCCGGGTTCGCGTAGTCGACCGGCACCGCCACCGAGGCGCACTCCAGCCCGCCGCGGCACGGGGCGAACCGCGCGCCGCCGTCCGGCCCGGGGGGCGGTGGTGGCGCCTCGGCCGCCGGCGACGTCGACGACATGGGGATCGGCGGCACCCCCGGCTCGGGGCCACGGGCACAGCCCGCGACGGCGAGGGCCGCCACCGCCACGACCAGCACCCCGCGCGCTCCCCGGCGCCGGCGCCGGCGGTTCCCGCCGCGCCGACCCTGCTCCGTCGGGAACGGGTCGGGCTCGGCGTGCCGCTGGGCCATGTGCCACTCCTGCCGTTCCCCGCGCGCCCGATTGCGCCGGGCGGCCCATCATGCCCGGCCGCTCGTTGCAGCTGCGCTCGGCTCTGCCCCGGCGACTTCACGCGGTACACACACTGTCCCCCACCTGCGATGGTTTGGCCCGACCGCGGCCGTCGACCCTGTGACCATGCACGGCACGGCGAGCAGCGAGACGCGGAGCGTGGTGCACGAGGTCGCCCACGACGTCGTCCACGCCGCGGACCTGCGCTCGCTGCGCATCGACCTCGTCGAGTGGGTGCGCGCCGCCGCGGAGACGTCCGACGAGGTCCGGGAGCCGGCGCTCACCGAGCGCCTGGAGGACGTGGCCACCGCGTTCTACGAGGCCCTGACCAACGTCGTCGACCACGCCTACCCCGAGGGCGGCGGGCCGGTGCACGTCACGGCCCGGCTCGCCGCGACCGGCGCGCCGGACCGGCCGTGGCTGGAGATCACGGTCGCCGACCGCGGCGGCTGGCGCCCCGCCCCCGAGGACCCGGGGCACCGCGGGCGGGGTCTGCTCCTGCTCTCCGGGCTCGCCGACGGCCACGACCTCCAGCAGGAACAGGACGGCACCCGGGTGCGACTGTGGTGGCACCGGCCACCGTGAGCTGGCTACCGTCCCTGCCCATGAGGACACCCGAGCTGGTGCTCGTGCCCGCGCTCGTGGGGCTGCCGGCGGCGCAGGCCCACGAGGTCGCGATGGCCGCCCGGGTGGTCGCGGTCGACCCGGACCCGGACACGCCGCCGACGGTCGAGGGGACCGTGACGGCCCAGCGGCCCGACGCCGGGACGCGCGTGCCGGCCGGTGAGGCCGTGACGATCTGGGTCGAGCCCGACTCGGGTGGCGGCGGTGGAGGCGGCGGCAACATGCCGCGCGTCGAGCCCGACAAGCCGCTCGACGGCGCCGGGGCCAACTGAGGACGACCGGATCCCCGACGGTGAAGGCCCGCGGGGCCGGCGGGTCGGGGGTCCGCCGACCCCGCGGGGCCACCCGTGTGTCGCCCCCGGGACGGGGAGCGTTACGCCTCACCGCGCGTGGAGTCGCGGACCGATCGGGAACACCCGCCGGGTCCTGCCGACGACCCGGAGGTGTCCCCGCGTGAAGATCGGTTACAAGCTCATCGCCGAGGCCTACTCGCCCACCGAGATGGTGCGCCAGTGCGTGCGCGCCGAGGAGGCCGGCTTCGACTTCGTCGAGATCTCCGACCACTACCACCCGTGGGTGTCCGAGCAGCAGCACTCGGGGTTCGCGTGGTCGATGCTCGCCGCGATGGCGGCGAAGACCGAGCGGATCGAGCTGGCCACCGGCGTGACCTGCCCGTTCATCCGCTACCACCCGGCGATCATCGCCCAGGCCGCGGCGACCACCCAGCTGCTCTCCGACGGCCGCTTCACCCTTGGCGTCGGCTCGGGCGAGCGGCTCAGCGAGCACGTCGTCGGCCGCGGCTGGCCGAGCGTCAGCGTGCGGCACCAGATGTTCCGCGAGTCGCTGGAGATCATCCGTCTGCTGTGGCAGGGCGGCTACCAGAGCTACGAGGGCAAGCACCTCACGCTCGAGGACGCGCAGGTGTTCGACCTGCCGGAGACGCTGCCGGAGATCGTCGTCGCCACCGGGGGGCCGCAGGCCTCGAAGCTCGCCGCCGAGCTCGGCGACGGCATCTTCACCACCGAGCCCCGCGCCGACCTCATCCAGGCCTTCACCGACGCCGGCGGCGACGGGCCGCGCTACACCGAGGTCCCGATGGCCTACGGAGCCACCGAGGACGAAGCCGCCGAGGAGGCCCGGCGCCTGTTCCGCTTCGGGCTCACGGGCTGGAAGGTGCAGGCCGAGCTCCCGAACCCGGTCAACTTCGACGCCGCCACGGCCACGATCACCGCCGACCACATGCGCGATGCCTTCGCCTGCGGGCCGGACACCGACAAGCAGCTCTCGGTGGCCCAGCAGTTCGTCGACGGCGGCTACGACCACCTCGCGCTGATCAACGCCGGCACCGACGTCGACGGCTTCTTCGACCACTTCGCCACGGAGCTCGCCGAGCCGCTGCGGGCGCTGCGCCCCTCCTCCTGACCGGCTCCCCCCGGCCACGGTCGTACCCTCGGGTACGGGCCGGTCGACCTCGGGCGGCCCGTGAGGGAGGAGAGCGATGACCGCGGTGTCCGCACCGGTGGAGTCCAGGGACGGCTCCGACGACGACCCCGCGGCGCAGGCCCGGCGCCGGCGCACCTTCGCGGTGATCAGCCACCCCGACGCCGGCAAGTCCACCCTCACCGAGGCGCTCGCCCTGCACGCCGAGGTCATCTCGGCGGCGGGTGCGGTGCACGGCAAGGGCGGACGCAAGGGCGTGACGTCCGACTGGATGGACATGGAGCGCGAGCGGGGCATCTCGGTGACCTCCGCGGTGCTCCAGTTCGCCTACCGCGACCAGGTCATCAACCTGCTCGACACCCCCGGCCACGGCGACTTCTCCGAGGACACCTACCGCGTCCTCGCCGCGGTCGACGCCGCGGTGATGCTGCTCGACGCCGCCAAGGGCCTCGAGCCGCAGACCCTCAAGCTCTTCGACGTCTGCCGTGACCGCGGCGTCCCGGTGCTGACGTTCGTCAACAAGTGGGACCGGCCCGGCCGCGAGGCGCTCGAGCTCGTCGACGAGGTCGAGCAGACGATCGGCCTGCGCCCCATGCCGATCACGTGGCCGGTGGGCATCGCCGGCGACCTGCACGGCCTCGTCGAGCGCGCCGACGGCACGATGCACCGCTTCACGCGGGCGGCGCACGGGGCGTCGAAGGCGACCTCCGAGGTGCTCGACGCCGAGCGCGCCGCCGCCGAGGAGGGCCCCGACTGGGAGCGGGCCACCGAGGAGCTCGCGCTGCTCGACGAGATCGGCTCCGAGTTCGACGACCAGGCGTTCCACGCCGGCACCGCGACCCCGGTGATGTTCGGGTCGGCGCTGTCCAACATCGGCGTCGCCCGCCTGCTCGACGCGCTCGTCGAGCTGGCCCCACCGCCCGGACCGCGCCCGGACCGCAAGGGCGACCCTCGGCCCGTCGACGCGCCGTTCTCCGGGCTGGTGTTCAAGGTGCAGGCCTCGATGGACAAGTCGCACCGCGACCGCGTCGCGTTCGTGCGCATCTGCTCGGGGCGCTTCGAGCGCGGGATGGTGCTCACCCACGACGCCACCGGGCGCCCCTTCGCCACCAAGTACGCGCAGGCGATGTTCGGCCGCGACCGCTCGACCATCGAGGAGGCGTTCCCGGGCGACATCGTCGGCCTGGTCAACGCCACCGCGCTGCGGCCCGGCGACACCCTGTGGGCCGACGAGCCCGTCACGTTCCCGACGATCCCGAGCTTCGCCCCCGAGCACTTCGCGGTGTGCCGGGTCGCGGACATGTCGAAGACCAAGCAGTTCCGCAAGGGCATCGAGCAGCTCGACTCCGAGGGCGTCATCCAGGTGCTCTCGTCGGACCTGCGCGGCGACCAGGCCCCGGTGCTGGCCGCGGTCGGCCCGCTGCAGTTCGAGGTGGTGTCGGCGCGGCTCGCCGACGAGTTCGGCGCGCCGGTGAAGCTCGACCGCCTCGACTACTCCCTCGCCCGGCGCACCGACGAGGCCGGCGCCGAGAAGCTCAAGGGAGCGGTCGGCATCGAGGTGCTCACCCGCCGCATCGACGGCGAGATGCTCGCGCTCTTCCCGCACAAGTGGCGCCTGCAGGCCGTCACGCAGAACAACCCGGACATGCTCCTGGCCCCGCTGGTGGCCGACGCCCTCTAAGCCGGGAGGCGTCGCGGGGGCAGGGCCTCGTTGATGGTCCGGCTCGTCGCCTCGGGGTCGGGGACCTCGATGACGATGCGGTGGTACGGGTCGCCCCGCAGGAAGATCGCGAGCAGGCGGTCTGCCCGCCGGACCATCCACAGCTGACGACGCTCGCCGACGCCGTACGAGCCGGCGCGCAGGACGCGCGGCACGCTGACCCCGGGCAGGTGGACCCGGGGGCTGGCGGTGACGGCGTCGTGCCGGTCCATCGGCCGCGCGAGCAGCACGCGGCTCAGCGGCAGGTACACCCCGCGCCGGCACGCCCAGACGCGGTCGGAGCCGGTGAAGCGGACGACGACGCCGTCGGCGGTGACGCGGATCTGGACCGCCATCGCCTCAGGCCATGCGGTCGTGCTTCGCCGCCGCCTCCTCGTAGGCGCGCTCGGTGGCGCGCTGGGCGTCGGCGAAACCCTTCTCCACGGCCTGCGTGCCGTCGCTGTGCGCGTCGCGCACCGCCTGCTCGGCGTCGCGCGCGGCCTGGGCCAGCGCCCGCTCGGCCTCCGCGGCCGCGTCGGCGACCGACGTGTCGGAGCCCGACGGTCCCGCGCCGCCCACGGACGCCTCGGATCCGTACCCGCCCGGCGTGGCGGCGGGCGTTCCCGCGCCCGCACCGGGCATGCTGCCCCGGTCGGTGAACTCCGGGCCCTCGGGTCCCATGGGCCCCTCGGTGGCCTCGGGACGGCGGTGCTGGGCAGACCGGTCGACGTGACCCATGGCCTGCTCCTCCGACCCGACGGGTCGGTCGGTGTCGTCGGCTGTGCTCACGGCACGACCTCCGGACTCTCGCGCGGACGGCCGCGGCGCCGGGCCTCGAGGAGGCGCGGCACCCAACCCCCCGATCGGCTTCGGTGCCGCGACAGCATGGCAGGCCACGACCCGATCGGCCCGGGCACCCTCCCCGGGAGCGCTTCCGGAAACCCCGGTCGACCTGCGTCTGAGCTGTCCGGGTGGCTCTCACCACCCGGACGGGGGAGCGTTGCCGCGCCCCGAGGTGATCCACGCCCGACGGCGGAGCGCGGTCGCGGGCAGGGCGATGACACGATGGCACGGAGCAGGCGGAGAGCAGGCGCAGAGCAGGCAGGACGACCCGCCAGGACACGGAGACGACACGACATGGACCGACCCGGTCGGGGGAGCACGGTGGCCACGGCGCCTCCGGTGACCCCGGTTCCCGAGCAGGCGCGCTTCTGCGCGCGCTGCGACGGGCCGGTGGGTCGGGGCCGGTCCGGCCGCCCGGGTCCCGAGCGCGGCACCTGCCCGTGGTGCGGCGCGGCCTACGACGTGCGCCCCGACGTCGCGGTGGGCGCCGAGCTCGCCGGGCGCGCGGGTCGCTACCGCGTCCACGCCCCGCTGGTCCGCGGCGCGCGGGGCTGGTCGTACACCGCGGTGCGGGACGCGGACGGGGCGCTCGTCGTGCTCGGGAGGCTCGAGGGCCCCGACGGGCCCGCCGCCGGGTCGCTCGCCGTCGAGGAGACCGACGTCCTGCTCGGTCTCGACATCCCGGGGCTCGTGCGTGCCCGCGACGTCGTCGTCGCCGACGGGCGCGACGGGCCGGTGCGCCTGCTCGCGCTCGACCACGTGCCGGGCGAGGTGCTGGCCGAGGGCCGGCCCCACCCGCCCGCCGAGGCGCTCGCCGCCGTCGTCGGCGCGGTGCCCCCGCTCGCGGCGCTGCACCGGCACGGCCTCCTGCACGCCGACCTCAACCCGAGCAACATCCTGCGCGGACCCGCCTCCGATCGTCACAGCATCACGGTGCTCGACCTCGGCAGCGTGCGCCGCGTCGAGGACCGCCACAGCGACGTGTGGGCCACCACCGGCTTCGTCGCGCCCGAGATCCACCCCGGGGGCCCCGGCCCGTCGGTCGCCTCCGAGGTGTTCGCGCTCGGGCGCACGCTCGCGGTGCTGCTCGCGGACTTCGACCACCTGCGCCAGCACGCCCTGCGCCTGCCCGACCCGGCCGGCGTCCCGGTGCTGCGCGACGACCCGGACCTCGTCGCCCTCCTGACCCGCGCCACCGACGTGGACGCCGCCCGTCGCCACCGCAGCGTGGAGGCGTTCGCCGAGGACGCCCGCCGCGTGCTGTCCCGATACACCGCCCGTCCGGGCGACTCCGGCGTGGGGCACGGCGTCCCCGTCGGCGCCGGGCCGGAGGATGACCACACCCGGCGTGGCGGGGGCCGTCCGGCCGGCGCGGCCGACACCGTCCACGACCCCCGCGACGCCCGAGGAGCAGCGATCCCGTGATGGAGACGGCCGGGACCTCCCCCCTGCCCGGGTGGCGCGCGAGGACCACCCGCAGTGCCGCCACCGAGGCCGACGGCGGCCCGCTGGTGGAGCGCACCGACCTGCGCGCCGCGCTCGCCGACGGCACGCCCCCGCCCTGCCCGCAGTGCGGCGACGCCGCCCCGGCGGCGCCCGACGGCACCTGCCCGACGTGCGGGGCGCCGCGACCGGCCCTGCGCGACCACGTCGAGCTGACCCTCGGCGACGCCGCCGCGATCACCGACCGCGGCCTGCGGCGGCGCCGCAACGAGGACGCCGTCGAGCTCGGGCGCCGGGTGGAAGCCGGGGTCGAGACCTGGGTCGCGGTGGTCTGCGACGGCGTCGCGTCCGCGCGCCGCGGCGACGAGGCCTCCCTCGTCGCCGTCGGGGCCGCCGTGGGCGCCGCGCTGGAGACCGCGGCGGCGCCCGCCACCCCGCCCACCGGCTTCCCGGCGATCTCGTCCCGCGACACCGGTCCGGTGGCCCTCGAGACGGGCGAGCACCCGGGCGCCGCCCGGAGCACCGACACGGCGGACACGGCCGACACCACCGACACGGCCGTCGCTCCCGCCGGACGCGCCGGGACGGGGGTGTCCGGCGAGCTGGACGCGCTGGCCACCGCGGCGTCCGCGGCCGCGGCGACCGCCGCCGCCGACCTCGCCCACGCCGGCGGCGACAGCCCCGCCTGCACCTACGTCGCCGCCGTCGTGCGCGGTGGCGAGGCGGTCGTGTCGTGGATCGGCGACAGCCGCGCGTACTGGCTGGCCGGGGACGGGTCGTCGCGCCTGCTCAGCACCGACGACTCGTGGGCGGAGGAGATCGCCAACGCCGGGATCATGTCCCGCGAGGAGGCCGCCCGCGACCGGCGCGCGCACGTCCTGACCCGGTGGCTCGGCCGCGACGCCCCCAGCGGCCCGGCCCACGCCCGCCGCGTCCGGCTCGGGGCGCCCGGGCTGCTGCTGCTCTGCAGCGACGGCCTGTGGAACCACCTGCCCGACCCCGAGATCCTCGCCCGGCTCGCCCGGCCCGCGCTCGGGGGCACGCAGGCGGCCGAGAACATCGAGCCCCCCGACGACCCCGGTGAGCCCGGTGTGCCCGACCACCCGGCGCTGGCCGCCGCGGCGGCGCTGCTCGCCGCGGCCCTCGACGACGGCGGCAGCGACAACGCGACGCTCGCGCTCGTCCCCGTCGTCCCGCCCGCCTCCGGCCCCGAGCGCGCCTCGGTGGTCGTGGACGCGCGGGGACCCGACGAGCGCACCGGTCCCATCCCGCTCGACGGGGAGGGTGTGGTCGACCGGTGAGCGACGACACGACCACCGGCCCGCCCGACCCGGGTGGCGTGTGGGTCGTGACGGTGTGGGCCGACCGCGACTACCACGACCAGGTCCTCGCCCGGCGCGCCGGCGAGGACACCGCCGCGGCCGGCGAGTTCCCCTCCGACCTGCCCCCGCGGGAGGTCCGGCTGATCGCCGAGGAGACCCGGATCGGCCGGGCGGGCGACCCGAAGGGCGACGACCTCCCCGAGATCGACCTCGGCGGGCCGCCGCGCGACCCGGGCGTGTCCCACCTGCACGCCGTGCTGATGGCGCTGCCGCGCGACCGGTGGGTGGTCATCGACGCGGGGTCGACCAACGGCACGACCCTCAACTACGCCGAGGCCCCGCTGACGCCCGACACCCCGGTGGCGCTGCGCTCGGGCGACCGCATCCACGTCGGCGCCTGGACGACGCTGACCGTGGAACGTCGCTGACGCCCGGGCCGGCGGGGACGGCTACCGGCCGCCCAGCGGGATCGGGCCGGTCGGCGCGTCCCAGGTGACCACCGGCGCCTCCGGCGCCGTCGGGGCCGTCGGCGCCGTCGGGCCGATGAGCGTGCGCGTGATGACCAGCCGCGCCGCCAGGAAGCTCACCGGCAGCGCCAGCGCGGCCGCCACGAGCGGGGCGAGGCGCTCGTCGACCCCGAGGTGCACCAGGCCGACGACGCCGACCGTCGTGGCCAGGATGTTCACCACCTGCGACGCGGGGTAGAGCAGGAACCGCGTCCACGTCGGGCGCACCCGGAAGGTGAACCGGCAGTTCAGCAGGAACGACACGACCATCGCGGCACCCAGCCCGACGGTGTGCGCGACGAGGTAGCCGGCGTGGGGGTGCGCCAGCAGGTACGTGCCGTAGTAGGTGGCCGCGTTGGCCATCCCGACCAGGCCGTAGCGCACGAGTCCGCCGAGCAGCTCGCGCACCGGCCGGGTCACGGGTGGGCCACCACCGCCGTGTAGACCGCGAGTCCGATGAGCACGACCCAGATCAGGCCGAGCACCTGCAGCACGCGGTCGCCGAGCACGATCTCCTCGGGCTCGCCGCCGTTGCCGCCGTCGACGTCCACGGCGTAGCGCAGCACCGCGACGACGAACGGCACGATCGACACGATCGCCCAGGTCGAGGGCGCCGAGGGCAGCCGTCCGGGCATCGCGGTGACGCCGATGCCGAACGCCCACAGCCCGTAGGCCATGATCAGGACGGTGGCCGAGAGCGACCAGACGAACCGCAGGTAGGACGCCGAGTAGCGCTCGAGCGACTTGCGGATCTTGGCGCCGGTGCGCTCGGAGAGCCGCATCTCGGCGTAGCGCTTGCCGGCCGCCATGAACAGCGAGCCGAACGCCATCGTCAGCAGGAACCACGGCGAGAGGTAGAGCCCGGCCGCGGCGCCGCCGGCGATCGCCCGCATGAGGAAGCCCGACGACACGATGCAGATGTCGATGACCGGCTCGTGCTTGAGCCACAGGCAGTACGCCAGCTGGACCACGATGTAGATGCCGGTGACCAGCGCGAGGTCGGGGTCGGCGACGAAGCTGACGGCGATCGCGCCCGCGAACAGCACGATGCCGGTGACGACCGCGAGCGTCGGCGGCACGATGCCCGCCGCGATCGGGCGGTAGCGCTTCTTCGGGTGCGCCCGGTCGGCCTCGACGTCCTTGGTGTCGTTGATCAGGTAGACACCGGACGCGGCGAGCGAGAACGCGACGAAGGCCAGCGCGACGTCGGGCAGGACCGTGAGGTCGAGCAGCCGGCCCGCCGCGAACGGCGCGGCGAGCACGAGGACGTTCTTCACCCACTGGCGCGGGCGCATGGCCTTGAGCAGGCCCAGCGGCAGCGCGACGGGACGGGGGCGCGCGGCGGCCTTCTCGGCCTTCGCGGCGGCCTTCGCGTGCTCGTCGCCCGCGTCCTTCGCGGCGGGCTCCGGCGCCTGCGCAGGAGCGGTCGCCGTGCCCTCCTTCTCCGGGGCGGGGCTGGGCGGCGTGACGGGTGTCATGCGGTCCTCCAGCGGCCGACCGAGCCCCGGCGCACGAGGCGTCGCGCGCCGAGGGCGCACGCCGCACCGAGCACCGAGCCCGCCAGCACGTCGGTCGGGTAGTGGACGCCCAGCACGACGCGCGAGAGCGCCATGCCGGGCACGAGGAGGGTGGCGCCGCCGGCGCCCACCCCGCCGACGAGGCCCGCGTAGAGCAGGGCGGCGGCGGTGGTGGACGACGCGTGCGAGGAGGGGAAGCTCAGGCGGCTGGGGGTGCCGACGTGGACGGCGACGCCCGGGTCGTGGGGCCGGCGACGGCGCACCACGCGCTTGACGGCGATCGAGGCGCCGTGGGCGGCGACGACGCCGCCGACGGCGGTGGCCCACTGGCGTCGGCGCGGGGCGTCGAGCGCCGCGCCGAGGGCACCGAGGGCGATCCACCCGGCGGCGTGCTCGCCGAAGAAGGACATCGCCCGCGCGGCGCCCACCACCGGCGGGGTGCCGATGCTGCGCTGCACGGAGCGCAGGACGGCCACCTCACGGCCGACCGTCCGACCGCCCTCGTCCCGGGCCGGGCCGACCGTCACGTCGGGTCCCTCGGCACGATCGAGCACGTGGTCGTCCCTCCAGCCGGCGCAGATGTCCTGATCGGGCTCCGGCGCGGAATGTTACGCGGGCCTTGACAACGACCCCCGCAGTGGTCCATCGCGCCACGCGGGGCGGCGGTTCGGCGGATCTCCCGGGGTGGGAGGTCAGAACCACCTCTCCAGCACGGACGCGACACCGTCATCGAGGTTGCTCGCGGTGACCTCGTCCGCGACGTGGAGCACATCCGGGTGGGCGTTGGCGACCGCGACGCCGTGCCCGGCCCACCGCAGCATCGCGAGGTCGTTGGGCATGTCGCCGAACGCGACGACCTCGTCCGCCGCCACCCCGTGGTGGGCCGCGGCGCGCGCCAGCCCGTGCGCCTTGTCGATCCCGCGCACGGAGCACTCCAGCAGCCCGCCGCCCGCCGAGTACGTGACGTCGACGAGGTGGCCCACGGCCCGCCGGGCCGCCGTGGCCATGTCGGCGCTGGTCCGCGTGGGGTGACGCGCCAGCACCTTGACCACCGGCTCCCCGAGCAGGTCGCCGGGTGCGACCCGGCGGTGGTCGGGGTGGGGCCAGGCGTGCACGTAGGCGGCCTCGGAGACGAACTGCTCGTCGCGGCGGTCGAACGCCCCGTCGCCGACCCGCTCCACGGCGAGCCCGCACCCCGGGACGGCGCTGCGCAGCCCCGCGGCGACCTCGGCGAGCACGTCGACGTCGAGGGTCTCGGCGGCCAGGACGCGGTCGGCGGCGGCGTCGTAGAGGACGGCGCCGTTGGCGGCGACGGTCAGCGCGTGCACCCCGAGCGCCTCGCACACCCGCGGGATCCAGCGCGGCGGGCGGCCGGTGGCGAGCACGAGCGGCACCCCGGCGTCGACCATCCGCCGGATCACGGCCCGCGTGCGCGGCGACGGGTCCTCCCCGGCGCCGAGCAGCGTCCCGTCGACGTCGGTGGCGACCAGGCGGGGGCTCTGCACCCCTCCACTATGACCTCGGGCCGCGTGGGTATCCGCCCCGGTGACCACCATCGACACGCTGCTCGAGGAGTCCGGCCGGACGTTCGCCGACGAGGCCGGGATCACGCTGAAGGACGAGCCCGCACCGCTCTACCGCCTGCTCGTGCTGAGCGTGCTGCTCTCCAGCCGCGTCCAGGCGCAGCTGGGTACCCGCGCCTGCCGCGAGCTCGTCGACTCCGGGTTCGGCAGCCCCGAGAAGATGCGCGACGCGGAACGCTCGGCCGTCCACGACGCGCTCTCCCGGGCCAGGTTCCTCAGCAAGGACCAGACCACCGACGCCCTCCAGGAGGGCGCGGGCCTCGTCGCGGACCGCTGGGGCGGCGACCTGCGCCGCCTGCGCCGCGAGGCGGACGGCGACCTCGCCACCCTGCGCGACCTGCTCACCGAGGTCCCGCGCCTCGGACCGGTCGGCGCGTCCATCTTCGTCCGCGAGGTGCAGGCCGTCTGGCCCGAGTTCCGGCCCCACCTCGACGACAAGGCCCTCGACGCCGCCGCGAGCCTGGGTCTGCCGCGCGACGCGGCGGAGCTGGCCGGCCAGGTCGACGGCGACGACCTCGCCCGCCTGGCCGCCGCGCTCGTCCGCACCGAGGTGCGGGCGGAGAGCTAGCTCTCCGGGCTGATCAGCCCACCGCACCCTGGTACTGCACCCCGACGTACTCCTCGCGTGCCAGCGTCGGGCCGCGCTCCCAGCCGGACTGCGAGCGCTCGGTGGTCGTGACGCCGAAGCGGCCGGTCGGCAGGTCGCGCACGACCATGTCCACGCGGCCCCAGGGCTTGGCCGGCTCGCGGCCCGGGGCGACGGCCGTAGCGAGGCGGACGTAGGTGACGCCGACGGTGTCCCACCGCCACACGCCGCCGCGGTAGAGGTTGTCCTGCAGGCCGTAGTAGGACGACGTCAGGTCCTCGTCGGCGTGGATGCGGACGGTCGACGGCGGGGCGATGCCGCCGTGCGACGCGACCTGGTCGACGCAGGGCCAGAGCACCGCCGACATCTGGTCGACGAGCACCGGCTGCCCGTCCAGCACCGGCGCGATCGGTTCCGGCTTCGCGAGGAACGGTTGGGCGACCGCGAGGCGGTCGGTGCCCCGCTCCCCCGTGGTGTCGACGACGACCCGCACGAAGGTCGGGTCGCCGGGCGCGTCGGCGAGGGACACGGGGCGGTGCTGCCAGGTCCGCTCGTCGGCCTGCGGGAGGTAGTCGATCCCGGTGCGCCCGAGGACGCGCGGGTCCGCGGCGTCGCCGTCACCGAACTCGACGGACACCCGCTCGTCGGGCGGACCCTGCTCGAGCAGCGGCACCACCACGTCGGTCGCCCCCGAGTCCGGCGGCACCGGGTACCAGCCGGAGACCAGCGTGCCCCGGCCGCTCGAGTCGTCCGTCGCGTCGTGCCACACCCGCCCGAGCCCGGGGACCGGTTCGGGGGTGGGCGCGACCGTGTCGTCGACGAAGTCGCCGGTCGTCACGGCCGGGGTGACGGGCGCGCCGAGGGCGCGCGGCGTCGGTTGCAGCACCGTGACGTTGTCCTCGAGCCCGCAGCCCTGGCGCACGACGTCCTTGACGTTCCCGAGCGCGACCGTCCACCCCGGGTACTGACGCGCGGGGGCGAGCACCATCACCGCGATCAGCCCGACGACGACGCTGCAGCAGGCCACGGCGAGCAGGGCGCGGTCCGGTGCGGGGCGCGGCAGGTCGCGGGTCGGCCAGCGGCGCAGCGACCAGTGCACCCACACGGCCGCGAGCACCGCGACGCCGACCCACACGAGCGGGTTGCGCAGGAACACCGGCCCGAGGTGGGGCGCGAGCAGGTTCTGGCTCAGGGGCGTCGGGTAGGGGTCGGCGTGGTCGCCGAAGAACTGGCCGCGGTCGGTGTAGGGCCGCCACAGGTTCCAGCCGGCGTAGCTCACGGCCGTGGCGATCACCAGCACGGCGACGCCGCCGACGGTGGCCAGGGCGCGGTCGTGGCGCGGCATCGGCCCGCGCAGCAGCGCGAGCGCGATCAGCACGGTGCCCGCGGCCGCGATCACCGGGAAGTGCAGGACCCACTTGGTCGGGCTGGCCGCGACGAGCACGAACGCCAGGGCCGTGGTCGCCGCGGCGTGCAGCAGCACCCGGCGCAGGGCGTCGTCCTCCGGTCCGCTGCGCCCGCTGCCCGCCGCCACCAGCAGCGTCACCGCCAGGGTGATCAGGATCGGTGCGCGCAGCGCCCACGGCGTGCGGCCCGGCCCGAGGAGGGTCTGGTAGTGGACGAGCTCGTCGTACCAGGGGACGGTGTCGTAGTAGTACGCGTGCACGGCCGACGCCTCGATGACGTCGCCCAGCGACGCGTCCGCGAACGCGATCGGCACCGCGATCGACGACGCCGCCGCGAGCACGAGCACCAGCGCCACCTGGGTGCGTCGGGGCGCCGCCACCATGTGCGGCCACGCCCGCGGGATCTCGACGAGCAGCGGCGCGACGGCGACGAGCCCCGTCGGCGAGCACGCGAGCGCCAGGGCGGCCGCCATCACGGCGCCGACGTAGAGGATCGGGGTGCCGCGGTCGCGGGCGAGCTCGACGAGCAGCAGGACCACGACCGAGAGCAGCACGATGAGCGACTCGGGGCGCAGGGTGAGCCCGAACGGCAGCCACCACAGCAGGTGGGCGACGAGGAGCGCCCACGGGACGAGTGACCGGCGCACCGCCGTGCGTCGCGAGATCAGCACGAAGAACGCGCGCAGCAACGTCCAGGTGAGCAGGCCGTAGAGCAGGGGCAGGCAGCGCTGCCAGACCAGACCGAAACCGCCGATCGCCCCCCAGGCCTGCATCGCGTACTGCGAGGCCACGAAGGGGTTCTCGGTGACGTTGAACATGTAGACGGCGTTGCCGATGTAGCCCGCCTCGCCGGCGTCGCGCGCCATCAGCGGGTACCAGCTGTCGTCGAAGTTCATGGGCGCGACGAGCACCCAGCCCGCCGACACCGCGACGACCAGGGCGTCGGCCCACGACAGGTGGCGGCGCAGCCGGGCCGGCCAGGACCGCGGCGCGACCCAGCCCCGGACCCGCCGCCACCGGCCCTGCCGGTAGACGAGGACCAGCAGCACCGCGAGCGCGGCGAGGTGCGCGACGAGCAGGGTCGTCTTCAGCGGACCCGGGGTCGACGCGTAGCGGTCGTCGGTCCGCAGCGAGACCCCGAGCCCCGTCGCCGCCGGCGTGCCGTCGGTGCTGGTCGAGAGCTGGGCGATGATCGGCGGCAGGACGTCGGCGCAGTCCCCGCAGGCGAGCGGGAGCGGCGCGCCGTCCTGGGTGACCCGCACGCCCCGCTCGTCGGCGGTGATCCCGAGGACGCAGTCGCCCGCGGGGACCGGGCCGGCGGCGACGGTCCGGCCCGAGACGGTCAGGCTCGCGAGCCGACCGTCCGACGCCAGCACGAGCCCCCCGTTGCCGGGGTTGCCCGGCAGGGTCCGCAGCACGTCGCCGCCCGCGCGCAGCGCCGCGCAGGGCACCGTCGCGTCGAACCCGAGCGGGCGGGGCGGGTTGAGGGCGAGCTGCGTCGACGCGGGGGCGCCGGCGGCGGCCGCCGGGTCGGGCCACGTGACCGTCGTGTCCTGCGCGGTGACCGGCGCCAGCGGCACGGCGATGCCGAGCAGCAGGGTCAGCAGCGCCCACACCAGCACGGCGCGCCCACCCAGGCGCGGGGCCGTGTCCGGGGACTCGTCACCGCGGGCGGACTCCTCGGCGCGCACCATCGTCGTCACCGGTCGCCCCGCGGGCGAGCGATCACCGTGGAGTCGAACCGGGGAGTGGGCACCGGAGCGAAGGGTAGGTCGTCAAGCCCCTGTCAGGGGGCCGGGGTGGGCGTGTGTCCGGCACACGGACGAGGTAGTGGACCGGCTGGTGGACCCGGTCAGATCACCGCGACGGCCACCACGAGCCCGAGCGCGAGGTGCATGGCCGCGATGACGAACGAGTCGGCGGTGAGCCGGTCGTCGTGCAGGCACGCGTCGACGTCGAGCCGCGCGACCGCCTCGAGCCCGCGCACCGCGAGGACCTGGGCGAGGATCCCGACGATCCCGTAGATCGTCGTGTTGAGCATGCCCGCGACGAAGCCGCCGCCGGAGACGTAGATGGCCGTGACGATGATCAGCGCCATCGACACCATGCCGGCGGAGGACACGACCACCGCGTTGGGGCGGCCCTCGCGCACCAGCCCGCGCAGATCGCCGGGCGTCGTCAGGTCGATCGCGAAGTAGCCGACGTACATCAGCACCGCACCGATCACCGCGTAGACCACGATGAGGCCGATGTTGACACCCATGGTGGGCCAGAAATCGGGAGCGAGCACCTGAGAAGCCCTCCATCCGGACGAACGGGGCGCCAGACTAGGGCACCCGGCCTCAGGTGATGTTGTTGGCCGTGGACGTCGCTGCCTGCTCCCGCCGGCTGCGCTCCCGCCGCGCCTCGACGAGCAGGGTGCGGGCGATGCGGCGCCACACCAGGTAGGTGACGGCGTCGTCGGACAGCGACCGGGGCACCTGTGTCCAGACGAGATCCTCGACGGCGCGCAGGGCCTCGATCGTCGGCCGGGGCAGGTCCCACCAGCGCAGGTCGGGATCCACGAGCCACGACCGCACCTCGAGGACACGTCGCCCGTCGACCTGCACGAACTCGCCGGAGTCGTCGTCGGGGCCGCCCGAGCTGCGGTGCGCCACCCCGTCCGGCCCCTCGGCGGCCGCGAGGGTCAGGCGCCAGTGGGAGCCGTCGGCGTGCAGGATCGCGTCGGCGCCCCGGCCGTCCTCACCGTCGACGAGGGGCGCGCGGTTCTTCCAGGACCGGGCGAGGAGCGGCGCGGTGACCGGGAGGTCGGGCCGCAGGGCCGCGACGGGCCGCCCGCCGCGCAGGACGGCCGCGCGGTCCGTGGCGCCCCACACCACGCGGACCTCGTCGGTGGCCACCGCCGGCGCCGGCGGGCGCGGCCGGTCGGCGCCCAGCTCCGCGTAGCGCACGCGGAACTCGTGCCCGACGTCGCGGATCTGCTGGAACGCGATGATCGCGAGGGCCAGCGTCAGGATCGAGCCCACGATGACGCCGACGACGGCCCAGCTCGGCGGGCGGCCGCGGTCGGCCACCTCGAACCAGCTGACGACGGTGACGACGCCGACCACCGCCGTCAGCGCGAACACGAGCGGGGTCGACCACGCCTTGCGCACCCGCAGCAGGTGCCGCAGGGGCGCCGGCACCGCGGCAGCGGCCTCGGCGGTGAGGGTCGGCGGGGCCGGATCGGCGGGGCGCTCCGCGGTCGTCATGCACACATCGTGACCGAGAACGGAGCGAATCGGACCTTCGTTCGCTCGGATGGCCTAGTCAGGAATACGGTGAGGTACGAACGCCGCGCCGTTGTCGGTGATCAGGCCCGCCGTCTCGCGGATCCCGAGGCCCGCGGAGGCGTCGCCGACGATCCAGGCCCCGAGCGCGGGGCGGTAGCCGTCGAACTCGGGCAGCGGGTCGAAGAGCTGGTAGACGTAGCCCTCGTCGCCGTAGACGCCGCCGGTCTCGGTCTCGTAGCCAGGCGCGACGACCGCCATGTTGGCGCCCTCACGGCCGAGCAGGGGCTTGCGGATGTACTCGGTGAGCATGCCGGGGTCGCCCAGGCTCGCCGGCAGGAGATTGGGGTGCCCCGGGTACATCTCCCAGAGCACCGCGAGCAGCGCCTTGTTCGACAGCAGCGTCTTCCACAGCGGCTCGACCCACGTGGTCTCGGGCAGGCTGCGGGTCACGTGCTTGCCGAAGTCGTCGCCGAGGATCCACTCCCACGGGTAGAGCTTGTCGACGACCGCGATCGGCGCCTCCTCGAGGTCGACGAAGCGGTCGAGCGCGGAGTCCCAGCCGAGCTGCTCGATCGCGAGGCCGATGGTGTCGAGCCCGGCCTCGGCGGCGCACTCCTGCAGGTAGGCCGTGGTGACGTGGTCCTCGCCGGTCGGGTCGGCCTGCGACCAGCAGAAGTGCACCTCGTTGCGCGGCAGCTTCGCGGCGATCTCGCCCCAGCGCTCCACCAGCTTCTCGTGCAGCGAGTTCCACTGGTCGTCGTCGGGGTGGACGTCCTTGAGCCAGTACCACTGGCAGATCGACGCCTCGAGCAGCGAGGTCGGGGTGTCGGCGTTGTACTCCATGAGCTTCGCCGGGCCCGAGCCGTCGTAGCGCAGGTCGAAGCGCCCGTAGAGGTGCGGGTCGCCGCGGCGCCAGGACGCCGCCACGGCCTCCCAGCTCCACTCCGGCAGCGCGAAGTCGCGGAAGCGCTCGGTGGTGACGACGTGGTCGACGGCCTCGAGGCACATCGAGTGCAGCAGCTCGACGTCGGCCTCGAGCGAGAGGATCTCCGCCATGTCGAAGACGTAGTGCACCGACTCGTCCCAGTACGGCCGGGCCCCGTTCAGCCCGGCCGCGGGCGTGCCGAACACCAGGCCCTGCTCCTCGATCTTCTGCTGCCAGCCGGGGCGGGGTCTTCCGGTCGCGCGCTGCACGCCGTCGATCCTGCCGTACCGGCCCCGGCTGCCGTACTCGCCTCAGCTGCCGGACGAGCTGCCCGAGGAGCCGCTGCTCGACCCGCTCGAGCCGCTGCTCGACCCGCTGGAGCCGCTCGAGCTGCCGCCGACGCCCAGGCCGCCGCGGCTGACCGTGCCGCTGCTCGAGGTCGACCCCAGTGAGCTGCCGGAGGTGCCGCTGCGGACGCTGGTCCCGCTGGCCGGCGGCGAGGTGCTCCCGCCCGAGGCGACCGTCCCCACGGGAGCCCGGGTCCCGTAGTTGTAGTGGTACTGGTTGCCGAAGCCACCGATGAAGATCGGGACGAAGGCGCCGCTGCTGTTGTAGTAGCCGCCCTGCTGCGTGCCGCCGCAGTTCTCGTCGGGGACCACGACGCCCTGCGGGTCGACGCACTGGGCGTCGACCTCGTCCGGCGAGCTCGCCGCGTAGACGACCGCCACGAGCGCGACGACGCCGACCGCGACACCGCCGCCGACCAGCACCCGCTTGCGGATCTTCTTCTTGCGCTCCTCCGCGGCCGCGGCGGCGTCGCGCTGCGCCCGCTCGCGGCGCTGGGCCTCACGCCGGGCCCGCTGCTCGGCCACCGTGGGCTCGCGGGGCTTCGTGGTCGCCGGGTCCTGGTAGCGCACGCGGCCGCGCCGCTGCTCGCCCTCGTCGCCAGCACCGGAGTCGGCACCCACCGCGGCGAGCGCGCCGCTCCCCGATCCCCCGGTCGCGGCCGGCACGCCCGAGGGCGGGGTCGCGAGGTCGGAGCCGTCGTCGGCGGCGTCGTCGTCACTGCTGCTGCGGTGACGTCCGGCGGACACCGCGGACGTGTCGACCTTCTCGGTGGGGCGGGCCTCCTGCTCGCGGGCCTGGGTGGTGTCCACCTTCTCGGTGGGTCTCTCGGCGGGACGTGGCGACTGCTCGGCGAAGGCGTTCAGATCGACCTTCTCGGTCCGTCGCTCCGACGGCTGGTCCCGCTCGTCGTCTCGGCCTGTCATGGTCCCCTCCGCCCAACCGTCACCGGCACCGTCCGGCGCGCACCGGTCACCACCGATCCTGCCCGACTCCGCATCACCCGGCCCGGGGAATCCCGGAGCGGCATGATGTCAGGGCGATGCTGCTCCGGGAACGCCAGTCCGGGCCGGCCGGTGACGGTGGCCCCGACGGTGACGACAACGCCACCGACCGTGACGCCCGCGGGATGGACCGCTGGCTCGACCGGGTCCTCGGCGCGGACGACTCGCGCGACCCCCGCCGCCGCGCGTTCCGCCGCGGCGTCGTCGGCGTCCTGGCCGGTGCGCTGATCATGCTGATCGCCGCCACCGCGCTCGCGGCCACGGGCTCCGGGCCCGACGTCCTCGGGCTCGCGGGCTCCTCGTCCGGCCCGGCCGGCGCGCCGGCCTCGTCGGGTGACGACGACGAGCCCCCGCCGCTGACCACGCAGCCCGGCAGCTGCCTGACGTGGAGCCGCGACGACGCCGGCGACGTCCGCGAGGTCGACTGCGCGCAGTCCCACCTGTTCGAGAGCGTCGGCGCGGTCAACGCCGC
This sequence comes from Actinomycetospora aeridis, assembly GCF_037400275.1. Classification (NCBI taxonomy): domain Bacteria; kingdom Bacillati; phylum Actinomycetota; class Actinomycetes; order Pseudonocardiales; family Pseudonocardiaceae; genus Actinomycetospora; species Actinomycetospora aeridis. Next base: position 805,031 of record NZ_JBBEGL010000002.1, read on the forward strand.
CCAACCCCCCGGCGCCCCGTTCCCGGCGGACCCGGCGTGGCAGCAGCTCGTCACCGACCAGTGCACACCCCAGGCCCGCACCTACCTGCAGGGCCGTCTCGACCCGGCCGGCCGCTACAAGGCGGGCGCGCTCAAGCCCACCCAGGCCGCGTGGGACGCGGGCGACCGCACGGTGCGCTGCGGGCTGCAGGCCCCGGGTCGCACCGGCGCGCTCTTCGCGTCGACGGCGCGCGTGGCCGACGCCGACCAGGCCGTGGTGTTCGACCAGGGCACCTGCCTCGGGCTCGCGGGCAAGGAGGTCTCCGACCCGACCTCCTGCAGCCAGCCCCACGCCGCCGAGGTGGCGGGCACCGTCGACCTCGGCACCCAGTTCCGCCAGGGCTTCCCGTCGGTCGACGAGCAGGACAACTACCTGCAGCCGACGTGCCAGCGGATCGCCGAGCAGTACGTCGGCTCGGCGCAGAAGCTCACCGACTCCAAGCTGACCGTCTACTGGACCAACCTCGCCGAGGAGTCCTGGACGGCCGGCACCCGGCGGGTCAGCTGCAACCTCGGCTCGCTGCTCGCCGACAGCTCCGGGTTCGCCCCGCTGACCGGCAAGGCCGCCGACGGCGTGACCATCGGCGGCGAGGCGCCCGCGTCGGTGCCGAGCCTGCGCCCGGGCGCCCCGGCCTCCTCGCCCGAGACGTCGTCCGCCGCTCCGGCCCCCGAGGGCGGCGCGGCCGGCGGCAGCGCAGTGCAGCCGGGCACGGGCCAGCAGCCCGGCATCCAGGTGCCGTCGCTGCCGGTGCCCGGTCTGGGCGGCGGCTAGCGTCGGGTCCGTGGAGGTCGGGCCCGAGCGCTTCGAGGAGCTGGTCGCCGACGCGCTCGACGAGCTCCCGGAGGCGCTGACGCGGGCGATGGACAACGTCGTGGTGCTCGTCGAGGACCGCCACCGCGAGGAGCCCGAGCTGCTCGGGATCTACGAGGGCGTGGCGCTGACCGAGCGCTACAGCGACTACGGCGGCGTGCTCCCCGACCGGATCACGCTCTACCGCCTGGCGCTCGCGGACGTCTGCGTCGATGAGGACGAGCTGCGCGAGGAGGTCGCGGTGACGGTGGTGCACGAGATCGCGCACCACTTCGGCATCGACGAGGCCACCCTCCACCGTCTGGGCTGGGGCTGACCATGTGAGCGAACTTCGGGCCCATAGGCCCGAAGTTCGCTCACATACGCCGTTCGGCCCCGCTCAGGCGGTGGGGTCGTCGACGGTGGCGGGCAGGCCCCCGGGGACGGCGTCGCGCCAGGCGACGAGCTCCCAGACGCTGCCCCGCGGGCGCAGGACGACCCGGCCGCAGTTGGCGACGTGCGCCTCGTCCCGCTTCGGGGTGCCGACGTGCTCCACGAGGTCCTGGGCGGCCAGCCGCAGGGCGGCCCCGTGGCAGACGAGCACGATCGTGCCGCCGTCGGGGTGCCGCTCGCGCAGCCCCGCGACGGCCGCGCGGTAGCGGTCGATCACCTCGCGCCCGCTCTCGCCGCCACCCGGCTGGGCGACGTCGAGGTCACCGTCCTGCCAGCGGTCGACGATGCGGCGGAACTCCTGGATGGAGGGCTCGTCGTTGCGGCCCTGGAGCTCGCCGAGCTGGGCCTCGTACACCCCGGGTACCTCCACGGGCTCCAGGCCGAGGTGCCCGGCGACGATCGTCGCGGTCTCCCGGGCCCGGAGCGCCTCCGAGTGGTAGAGCCCGGTGATCGTGCCCTCCACGCCCTCGGCCAGCTCACGGCCCAGCGCCTCGGCCTGGGCCCGGCCCAGGTCGGTCAGCGGCGGGCCGGGCACGACGGCGTCGAGGAGATGGTCGACGTTCGACGGCGTCTGGCCGTGGCGGGCGAGGACGAGCCGCAGGTCGCTCATGCACCGGTCCCGTCGCGCAGGGAGGCGAGCCAGGAGGCCGCCTCGGTGTAGTCCTTGACGGTCTGTCCGGCCCCGGGGTCGGCGCCGGTCCCGTCCTCCTCGCCCGCGACGGTCGCGCGTGGGTAGGAGCCGAGGAACCGCACGTCGGTGCACCGGCGACGCAGGGCGGCCAGGGCCTCGCCCATCGCCGGCTCGCCGACGTGCCCGGTGCCGTCGAGGAAGAACCAGTACTCGCCGCGACGGTCCTTGAGCGGGCGGGACTCGATGCGGATGAGGTCCACGCCCCGCACCGCGATCTCGGTGAGCACCGCGAGCAGCGCCCCCGGCCGGTTGACGGTGGTCGCGGCCAGCGAGGTCCGGTCGGCGCCCGTGGGGGCCGGCAGGCCCGGCGCACCCGGCGGGCGCACGAGCACGAACCGCGTGACGGCGTCGCCGGTGTCGTGCACCCCGGAGGCGAGCTCGACCAGCCCGTGGTGGACGGCCGCGACCGGCGCGCACACCGCGGCGTCGACCTCGCCCGCGGCGACCTGCGCGGCGGCCGCCGCCGTCGACGACGTCAGGCGCACCTCCGCCGCGGGCAGGTGCTCGGCGATCCAGCGACGCGTCTGGGCCTCGCCGTGGGGGTGGGAGGCGACGCTGCGGACGTCGGCGCTCGTGGTGCCGGGGCGCACGAGCACCGAGAAGCGCACCGCCAGCAGGATCTCCCGCACGATCACCAGCGGCGGCGTCTCCACCAGCCCGTCCATGGTGGCGGGCACCCCGCCCTCGACGGAGTTCTCCACCGGCACGCAGGCGGCGTCGACGTCCCCGCTGCGCACGGCGTCGAGGGCCGCGGTGGTGCTCGCGAACGGGTGCAGCGACGGCTCCGGGTCCCCCAGCGCGTCGCCGAGCACGGTCGGCGTCAGCGTGCGCAGAGCCTGTTCGCAGAAGGTGCCGTGCGGCCCGAGGAACGCGATCCGACGGGTCGAGCTCCGCTGCGCTTCGTCTCCCACCCGCAGTTCTGTCACGTCACCCGAGCGTACGGATCGCCGTGTGGGCCGTGTCAGAGCAGCCCGAGCCGCGCGAGCTCAGGGCCCGGGGCCGCGACCGCCGTCGACCCGAAGGAGGAGAACAGCGACCGCACGCGCACCGCCGTGTCGGCGCCGACCGCGCCGAGCTCGGTGGCCAGGGCGTCGCCGTCGGTGACGAGCAGGGCCTCGCCGATGCGCTCCTCGACGGGGGCGTCGTCGCCGGGGGCGAGCGCGCGGACCGTGGCCACGAGCAGGTTGAGCCAGCCGTGGTGGGTGAAGCCGGTGTCGGGGTCGGTGTGCCGGACCGCCGACTGCAGCCCGATGCTCGCGGTGAACGAGCGCCCGGCCCCGACGGCGAGCGCCAGGAAGCCCGCCACGTCCTGCACGCCCGGGAACGCGCCGGCCCGCCCGCCGCCGCAGCGCAGCTTGGGGCGGCACCCGTGGTCGACGACCCGGCGCACGCCGTCCAGCCAGTCCTCGGAGCCGTCGGCGTCGGGACGGCGCGGCTCGACCACCGCGACGACGTCCTCGGGCACGAACTCGGTGACCCGCTCGAGCCAGACGGAGTCGACGTCGTGCGGCGCCGGCATCTCGACGGTGCGCGGGTCGAGCAGCGCGGTCCGCGAGGACGTCAGCGAGAGCGCCTTCGGCACGCCGCCGAGCCCGGTGTCGACCGCCAGCGCGATCGGGACGGGCCCCGGCGGGCGGCGCTTCACGAGCACCGACACCAGCTCGGAGAGCCGGGAGACGGGGACGACCAGCGAGGCCAGCAGGCCGCCGGCGTCGGCGGCGCGGGCGGCGAGGTGCGCGTCGACGACCTCGGCCATGTCCGGTCGCGTGCCCTCGGCCACGAGCGCCGCGTCGTCGACGATGGCGCGGAGCAGGGCAGGCACACCGTCGACCGGTGCCCCGCCGGCCTCGGGGACGGTGGACACGTCCGGCACGGTAGCGGGCCGCCCGCCCGGTACCGGTCACCGGTCTCGCTCACGCAGGTCTCGCGTCCGGCCCCGAAGTTTGATTAGGCTCCCCTTAGTTCGCCGCACCGAGGGAGTCCGATGGCCAGGAGCCGACCGCCCGCGCCGCCCGTTCCGCCGCCCGCCGAGCGCGCGCGGACCCTGGCGGGCCGTGCCCGGCACGCCGCGGTGATCGGTGAGTCCGTGGGCGAGGGCGGTGGCGACGTCGACGGCGGCGACGGGGATCTGCGCGCCACCCCGACGCTGCACCACGTGCCCTCGACGGGTGCCGCGACGCTGCAGTTCCCCGAGGACCACCCCCTGGTGCTGCGGGTCCGCGAGCGCGGCGACGCCCTCCTGCCCGTGATGCTCGAGCTCGCCGACGTCGCACCGGTGACGGTGCGACGCCCCGTGCGGGGCCTGCTCTGGGTCAGCGGGCGACTGCGCGTGCTGCCGATGCGCGTCGCGCGGCGGGCGGCGCTGCGGATCGCCGCGGAGCTGCCCGACGAGCGCCTGCTCGACGTGGGCCACGGCGAGACGCTGCTGCGCCTGGAGCCGACGATGGTGGTGCTCTCCGACGCCGAGGGCACGGAGGCCCTCGCGCCCACGGCCATGGCCGCCGCGCCGCCCGACCCCGTCGCGGCCACCGGCGACCCGTGGCTCGCCCACCTCGCCGCCGCCCACGCGGGCACGCTGTCCGCGCTCGTCCCGCGGCTCCCGGTCCACCTGCGCCGTCCCGGGCACCGGCTCGCGCCGCTCGGCGTCGACCGGCTCGGCCTGCGGCTGCGGGTGGAGACCGCGGGGGACGACCACGACGTACGGCTGCCGTTCGCCGCGCCGCTCTCGTGCCCCGGCCAGCTCGGGGAGGCCGTCCGCGGCCTCATCGGCTGCGGCGACGGGGACGACCGGGTGCCCGGCCTGCGGCCTACGTCGCGTCGCGCAGCGGGCGCGTGATCTTCCGCTCGGCCACGAACGACACGAACGGGATCGTCCCCGCCAGCGCCACCAGCACCGCCTTCCCGACCGCCCAGCGGTCGCGGTAGGCGAGGTCCGCGGTGAGCAGCAGGTAGCCCATGTAGAGGAAGCCGTGGATCGGGCCGACGATCGCGACCACGGTGCCGTCACCGCCCAGGTACTTCAGCGGCATCCCGACGAGCACGAGCACGAGCAGGCCGACGCCGACGACCCACGCCCCGACGCGGTAGCGCTTGAGCGCCGCGACGACCTCGGGGGTCGGCGGTGCCTGGACCGGGCTCGTGGTCACCGGGGATCCGTCTCCTCGTTCGGCGTGGTCCGCTCGGCCGCGGCCAGCTCGGCGTACATCGCGTTCCAGCGTGCCCGCTCGGGCGACGGCGCACCGTCCGCCCCGTCGACACCCGCACCCGCGGCGACACCCACCGGTCGCGGGCCGAACGGCGAGTCGGCCGGGGCGGCGCGCACGGGCGTGACCTCGGCCTTCTGACGGCGCTCGACCTGCACCTCGACGAGCGCCTTGGCCTCGGCGCGCAGCATCCGCCACCACAGGGCGGCGAAGAACAGCCCGAACAGCGGCCACTGGAACGCGTAGCCCGCGTTGAGCAGCGACCCGCCCGGCGACTCGGCACGGACGACCTGCCACCAGGCCATCCCGCCGCACACCGCCACGGCCAGGAGCGCGGTCAGCGTCCACCCGATCCAGCGCGGGGTGACGAGCAGGCGCAGCACGTCCCCGAGGTTACCGACGCGCGGTCAAGCGGCGGAGTGGTAGTCGGGGAGCTCGATCCCCTCGGCCGGCGGGCCCGCGAGCTTCTCGACCAGCCCGCCGAACACCGACGACAGCGACCCGGCGAGACCCAGCACCTTCCGCTGCACCGCGAGGCCCGCCCCCGACCGCGGGTTCATGGCCCGCAGGGCGGCCGGCTTCACGTCCTGGGCCTGGGCGGCGAAGGGCCGCATGCGCTCCTCGTAGCGGGCGAGCGCGGTGGTGACGTCCCCCTCGCCCAGCTCCCCGGCGAGGATGTAGGCGCCGACCAGCGCCAGCGTCGTGCCGGTGCCGAACGGTCCGGTGGCCCAGGCGGCGTCCCCGAGCACCGCGACGCGCCCGGTGCTCCAGCGCGGGAGGCGGATCTGGGCGACGGCGTCGAAGTACAGCGAGGCGTCCTCGAGGGCCGCCAGGACGCGCGGGGCCTGCCAGCCGACGTCGGCGTAGGTGCGGCGCAGGACCGTGATCTGGGCGTCGCGGTCGAGCTCGCCGAGCCCGCGGACGTCGGACAGGAACGCGAGCATCGCCCGCGTGGTGCCGCGGTTGTCGGGGCGCAGGCTGGTGCTCCGCGAGCCCGGGGCGCTGTGCCAGCGCCACCAGCGGTCGTCGTCGTCGGTGCGCGGGATCGTCAGGTAGGCGACCTGGAGGCCCAGCTCGGTGACCTCGGCGTCGGGCAGGACGAGCTCGCGGGTGCGGGAGCGCGTGCCCTCGGCGACGACGACGAGGTCGGCGTCGATCTCCTCGCCCCCGGCGAGCCGGGCCGTCACGCCGTCGCCGTGGTCGGTCAGCGCGGCGATCTGCTCGCCGAAGCGGTAGTCGGTCGCGTCCTGCGTGCGCTCGTACACGAGGCGCGAGAGCTCGCCGCGCAGGATCTCCATCTCCGCCGTCCCGCCGGCCGTGTCGCCCTCCCCGGCCGGGAACTCGGCGACCGCGCCGCCGTCGTCGTCGACGAAGCGCAGGCCGACCTCGCCCGTGCCGGCCGCCAGGGCGGCGTCCTCGAGGTCCATGCGCCGCAGCACCTCGCGCCCGGCGCCCCGGACGTCGATGTTCTGGCCCTCGTCGCGCAGCCGCGGCGCCCGCTCGACGACGGTGGTGCGCCAGCCCCGGGCGTTGAGCTGGTGGGCGAGCGCGGGGCCGGCGATGCTGGCCCCGGAGATCAGCGCGTGGCGACTCACGCGCCGGGCTACCCCTCCTCGCCTCCGCCCACCCCCGGCCGCGGTGATCTCCCGCCTCTACGTTGGGGGTCGTGACGGCGTCGGCGGGGTGGCGGAGCTGGGTCCGCCCGGTGCCTCCGGCCGTCGCGCCCCTCGGCGCGCGCGACCGGCGGCTGCTGCGCACCGAGCTGGTGGTGGTCTTCGCCGTCACCCTCGGGCTCTCGGGTATGCGCAGTCTGGTCTCGTTGCTCAACGCGCTGGCCTCGCCCGTCGCGCTCGACCAGCGGACCACCGCCATCGACCAGACCCTCGCCCGCAACGCGTGGGCCGACCTCGCCGCCCAGCTCGCCGGGTCGTTCGCGCTGGTGGCGTGGGGCGCGCTCGGGCTCTACCTGCTCGTGCGGGCCGGGTCGGGTCCGCGCGACATCGGGCTCGACGGGCGCCGCCCGGGGCGTGACGCGCTGGGTGCGGTCGGGCTCACCGCGCTCATCGGCATCCCGGGTCTCGGGCTCTACCTCGCGGCGCGCGCGCTGGGCCTGAACACCACCGTGATCCCGTCGCTGCTCGACGACCACTGGTGGACGGTCCCGGTGCTGATCGTCTCCGCGATCGCCAACGCCTGGGCCGAGGAGGTGCTCGTCGTCGGCTACCTGCTGCACGGGCTGCGCCGCCTCGGCGTCAGCGAGAACCGCGCGCTGGCGATCTCGGCGGTCCTGCGCGGCTCGTACCACCTCTACCAGGGCTTCGGCGGCGGGCTCGGCAACCTGCTCATGGGCCTGGTGTTCGGGCGGGTGTGGCAGCGCACCGGCCGGCTCTGGCCCCTCGTCGGGGCCCACGCCCTGCTCGACGTCGTCGCGTTCGTCGGCTCGGCGCTCCTGCGCGGTGTGCTGCCCTTCCTCCCCGCCTGACCCGTGTCAGCGGAGTGGCTCCGCAGACGTCGAGTGTCCGTGTCCCCACTCCGTCAACTGATCAGCTTGTGCCGCGAGCGCGCCATCATGTTCTCGGGCGCCGGGTCGATGCCCGCCGCGTCGAACAGCTCGGCCATCCGCTCGGGGATCGCCTCGGGGTCCCACTTGTGCCCGTCGCCGCGGATCTCGGCCACCGACGTGAAGGGCTGGTAGAGCTCCACCGAGTCGCCCTGGACGCCGAAGACCTTGCCGCTGATGTGCGAGCTGGCGTCCGAGGCCAGGTAGGTGACGAACGGGGCGACGTTGTCGGGGTCGAAGAAGTCGAAGTCCCCACGGTCGAGCATCGCCTGCCGCGCCTCGCGGACGTCCGGCGGCAGCAGGGACTCGGTCATCCGGGTCAGCGCCGACGGCGCGATCGCGTTCGACGTGACGTTGTAGCGGGCCATCTCCATCGCCGTGATCGTCGAGAACGCCGCGATGCCCGCCTTGGCCGCACCGTAGTTGGCCTGGCCGAAGTTGCCGAGGATCCCCGACGTCGACGCCGTGTGGACGAGGTGCCCGGGCCGCGAGCTCTCCCGCCAGTAGCGGCAGGCGGCGCGCGTCGGCGCGAAGTGCCCGCGCAGGTGGACGCGGATGACGTCGTCCCACTCGGCGTCGGACATCTTGACCAGGGTGCGGTCCCGCAGGATGCCGGCGTTGTTGACGACGGCGTCGAGCGCGCCGAAGTTCTCCACCGCCGCCGTCACGAGCCCGTCGGCGACGTCCGCGTCGGCGACGTCGCCGGCGACGGAGACCGCGCGCCCACCGGCGGCGACGATCTCCTTGGCGACCTCCTCGCCCGCCTCGCCGTCGAACTCGGCGACGACGACCGCCGCCCCCTGCCGCGCGCACTCCAGCGCCTCACCGCGGCCGATGCCGCGCCCGGCGCCGGTGACCACGACCACCCTGTCATCGAGCAGACCCATGGCGCGCACAGTAGAGCGGTCGCCCTAGGGTCGCCGACCGTGGATGTGCCGCAGGTGGGTTCCGAGGTCGGCACCCTGCGCAGCGTCGTCCTGCACCGGCCCGGCCCGGAGCTCGAGCGGCTGACACCGCGCAACGCCGACCGGCTGCTCTTCGACGGCATCCCGTGGGTCGAGCGGGCGCAGGTCGAGCACGACGCCTTCGCCGACCTGCTGCGCGCCGAGGGCGTGCGGGTCCTGCTGCTCGGCGACGTGCTGCGCGAGTCGCTCGCCGCGGCGCCCGCCGCCCGCGACACCGGCATCGCCGACGCGGTGGACGAGCGGCTGCTCGGACGGGAGCTGGCCGGGGCGGTGCGGGCCGAGCTCGCGGCGCTCGACGACGACGCGCTCGCCGACGCGCTCGTGGGCGGCCGGACGTTCGCCGAGCTCACGGTCACCGGTCACTCGCTGGTGCGCGCGATGGCGGGCCCGCACGACTTCGCCGTCGACCCGCTGCCCAATCTCATGTTCACGCGCGACTCGTCGGTGCGCGTGGGGCCGCGGATCGTGGCGTCGTCGATGGGGATGCCGGCGCGGCGGCGGGAGGCGTCGCTCGTCGCGCTCGCCCAGCGCCACCACCCCGAGCTGGGGGCCGTGGCCCCGACTGCGCCGCGCGACCCGTCGGCGGTCGAGGGCGGTGACGTGCTGCTGCTCGCCCCCGGCGTGCTCGCGATCGGGGTGGGCGAGCGCACCAGCCCGGCCGGCGCCGAGTCGTTCGCGCGGGCGATGTTCGCCGACGGGCTCGCCCACACCGTGCTCGCCGTCCCGATCGCCCAGCGCCGGGCGACGATGCACCTCGACACGGTGGCGACGATGGTCGACGTCGACACGATGGTCATCTACCCCGGGGTGCTCGAGGGCCTCGAGGCGTGGACCGTGCGCCCCGACGGCCCGGACCACCTGCAGATCACCGGCCCCGAACCGTTCCGACCGGCCGCGGCCCGGGCCATGGGCATCGACACGCTGCGGGCCGTGGACACCGGGCTCGAGTCGATCGCGGCCGAGCGGGAGCAGTGGGACGACGGCAACAACACCCTCGCCCTGGCCCCCGGCCGCGTCGTCGCCTACGAGCGGAACACGACCACGAACGCCCGGCTGGAGGCCGCCGGGATCGAGGTGCTGACGATCGCCGGGTTCGAGCTGGGCTCCGGGCGCGGTGGCCCGCGGTGCCTGTCGTGCCCGTGGGAGCGTGGCCCGCTCGGGTGAAGGGACGCACGTTCGGCGCAGGTCGACGTGCATCCGGCCACAGCCCGCTCCCCTGTCACTGCGCCGCTACGGCACCCGGCCTAGCGTCCGCTCCGTGCTGAAGAAGGCGGAACGGCGCGCGCCGGTCTCCCCGCTGCGGCGGCTGTCCGGCCGGGAGTGGGCGGCCATGGAGCCGACGTGGCGCGAGGCGAAGGTCGGCGTCATCGACGCCGCGCTCTCGCGCGCGACCGCCCGGCCCTCGGGCAACTGGTACGTCGTCGGCGCGAGCCGCGACATCCGCACGGGCACCCCGTTCGGCACGACCGTCGCGGGCGTGGAGCTCGTGCTGTGGCGCTCGCCGTCCGGCGAGCTGCACGCGGGGCCGGGCGCGTGCCCCCACCTCGGCGCCGACATGTCGACGGCCGTGCAGCAGGGCTGCGAGCTGATCTGCCGCTGGCACGGACTCTCGCTCGGGCCGTCCGGCCGCGCCGGCTGGCGCACGCTGCCCGCCCACGACGACGGCGCCCTGGCCTGGGTGCGCCTCGACGCCGTCGGGCGCGAGGAGCCGACCGACGCGCCGGTGCTGCCGGAGCGCCCGCCGCTGGACGAGAGCCTGGTGGCCGTCGCGTCGATGGTCGGCACCTGCGAGCCGGCCGACGTCATCGCCAACCGGCTGGACCCCTGGCACGGGGCGTGGTTCCACCCGCACTCCTTCGCCGACCTGCGGGTGGAGAGCGCGCCGGGGCGTGACGCGTCCGAGGAGGACGACCACTTCGACCTGCGCGTGGCGTTCCGGATCTCGAAGAACTGGGGCGTGCCGGTGCGCGCCCGGTTCACCTGCCCGGAGCCGCGCACGATCGTCATGCACATCACCGACGGGGAGGGCGCGGGCAGCGTCGTCGAGACCCACGCGACCCCCCTGGCGCCCCACCCCGACGGGCGTCCACGCACGGCTGTCGTCGAGGCGACGATCGCCCACTCCCCCCGCCCCGGCTTCGCCCACGCCCGCCGCGTCCAGGCCCTCGTGCGCCCGGCGATGGAGTGGGCGGCCAAGCGCCTCTGGACCGACGACATCGAGTACGCGGAGCGCACCTACGCCGTCCGCGCCGCCCGCCGCCGGGGGTAGGCGCGGCGGGGGCACGCCCCGGCTCGTCGCAGCGAACGGGTATCTCGCTGCTTCTACGCGTCGAAAGTCCGCGTTGATCACTCGCCGGCGGGCGTTCGGCGACGTCGCGTGACGTCGCGAACGGGGAGTTCGCGCGCGTAGAAGCAGCGAACAGCGCGTTCGCTGCGACAGGGGGGCGGGCTCAGCGCCGCCCGAGCACCGTGTGCACGATGCCGCGCTGCCACCCGTCGACGGGGCGGGTGTGGACCTCGCGCAGCCCGGCGTCGCGCAGCCGCTGCTCGAGGCGCGCGAGGCCGTCGAACGCCAGCACGCTGCGCCAGAGGTAGCGGTAGAGCGATGCGTCGCCCGTCACCCGCCGGCCCAGGGGGATGATCACGGCCCAGCAGACGGCGCTCCACACCGCGCGGGCGTAGGTCGAGTCGGCCACCGAGTACTCGTGGACGGCGATCGGGGCGCCCGGGGCGAGGTGGTCGACGAGCACGGCGACGCCTGCGTCCCGGTCGGGGAGGTTGCGCACGAGGTAGGCGGCGAGCAGGCCGTCGAACGGGCCGGCGATGCCCTGCTCCGCGAGCGCGGAGTGCAGGTCCTCGGCCCGCGCGTGCACGAACCGGACGGAGTCCGGCCAGGTCTTCTCCCGGGCGCGGGCGAGCATCTCGGCCGACGCGTCCACCGCGACGATCCGGGCCGCGGGGTAGGTCTCGGCCAGCGCCGCCGTGGAGAGGCCGGTCCCGCAGCCGACGTCGAGCAGCGTCGTGCCGGCGCCCCGGTCGGGGAGCTCGAGGCGGCGGGCCGACAGGAGCAGGTGGTCGTGGTAGCCGGGGTTCGCGCCGACGAGGCGGTCGTACGACGCCGCGTCCTGGTCGAACTGCGCCGACACCCCGGCCGCGGCGGATTCCCGGTCGAACGTCCCCTGCCGGCCGCGCAGGGCCCGCAGCGCCGGCGGCACGAGGGCCGCCGTCGCCGCGCCGAGGGCGAGTACCGCGGGGAGGCGCAGGCGCGTGGTCGATCGCGTCGTCACGTCCGCATCCTCCCCGTCCCGTCGCTTTCCGGCGCGAGATGGGGGATTTCCTGACGTCCAACGTCAGCGTGGCAGCCAGGCTGAGACACCCCGTGCCTCGTCGACCGAACCTGAGAGGGCCGCTCAGCAGACGGAGCACGGTATCGCCCGATCGGGTGTATCCACCGTGCCTGGGCGCGCCGTGGGCGCCCGTCGTCGCGCCACCGGCGCACGGGCTCTCAGACGCGCCGGGGACGCTGATCCACACTGCCTACCGTTCCGCGCCGTGCCGGCACAGCTGACTCGAGCGCTCTGGACCGCGGCGCTCGCCGCCCTCGTGGTGGTCCCCGTGGTCCTCATGGCCTCGCGCGCGGGCGGGACGTCGATCGTCGGGATGCTCTCGGTCGGCCTCGGCCTGCTCGCCCTGAGCCTGCTCGTCGTGGTCGTCGTGGTGCCCTCGCGGATGCGCTCGCTGACCCGGGCGTTCGGGGTGGAGAAGGTCATCGGCCTGCACCGCTGGCTCGGCACCCTCGCCATCGTGCTCGTCGGCCTGCACCTGACGGTCGCGGCCGCGAACCACCCGCAGCTGCTCAACCCCTTCACGACCACCGCGGCGGCCAAGGCCGGGTGGACGTCGGTCGCGGCGCTCCTGCTGGTCGGGCTGGTCGCGGTCCGGGGCCGGCGGCCCGGCGCGCGCTACGAGATCTGGGCCCGCCTGCACGTCCTGCTCGCCGCGGCCGCGCTGGTCCTCGCCGGCCTGCACGTCTTCTGGCTCGGCAACCTCGTCACCGACCCCGTGATGCGCGTCGTCCTCTCCGCGCTGGTGCTGGTGCTGCTCGGGGTGCTCGCGCACCGCTGGGTGTGGCGCCCCCTGTTCTCCCGCCAGGGCGCCTACGTCGTCTACGGGGTGCGCCGGGAGAGCGAGACGGTGAGCACGCTCGTCCTCGCCCCCGTGCACCTGCGCCGCGGCGGCCTGCGCTTCGCCCCCGGCCAGTTCGTGTGGCTGCGGCTCAAGCGCGCCGTCGTCGGCACCGAGGAGCACCCCTTCACGATCGCCTCGAGCGCCCGGGTCACCGGACGCCTCGAGCTCACCGTCCGCGACCAGGGCGACTTCTCCGGCCTGCTCTCGACGCTGCGCACCGGCAGCAAGGTGTGGCTCGACGGCCCGCACGGCTCGTTCACCGACGAGGCCGCACCCGACGCGGCCGGCCTGGTGCTGCTCGCCGGCGGGGTCGGCATCACGCCGATGATGAGCATGCTGCGCACGCTCGCCGACCGCGGCGACACCCGCACCCACCGCCTCGTGCTGGCCGAGCGCGGCACCGAGCCCCTGTTCGCCGACGAGCTCACCGCCCTGGCGCGCCGCCTCGACCTGCAGGTCACCCGCACCGACGGCCGCCGGATCGACGCCGAGCTGCTCGCCGAGGTCCTGCCCGACGCCGGCACGCGCCGGATGCTCGACTACTTCGTCTGCGGCTCGCCCTCGGTCCTCACCGGCTCGCTGGCCGCCCTCGAGGAGCTCGGCGTGCCCGACGCGCGCATCCACACCGAGCAGTTCGGCTGGACGGGCGCGATCCCGGTGGCCGAGTCGGGCAGCGTCCCGGCCCAGCGCCATGGCAGTCGTCACGGACGGCGATCGGCCCGGACCTGAGCCGACGGCCTCCGCCTACACTCGGCGACATGGCCGCGCCGTCGACGACCTTCCACGAGCTGCTCCGGGCCCAGATCCGCAACGAGTTCACCGCGTCGCAGCAGTACACCGCCGTCGCCGTGTACTGCGACGACCTGGATCTGCCCCAGCTGGCGGCGCACTTCTACGCGCAGGCGCTCGAGGAGCGCAACCACGCCATGGGCATCGTGCAGTTCATGCTCGACAACGACCTGCCCGTGTCGATCCCGGGCATCGACGACGTGCGCGCCGAGTTCGGCTCCGTCGAGGAGGTCGTGGAGCTGGTGCTCGCCCAGGAGCGCGCGGTCACCGACCAGATCGCGACGCTCGCGCGCACCGCCCGCGACGAGGGCGACTACCTCGGCGAGCAGTTCATGCAGTGGTACCTCAAGGAGCAGGTCGAGGAGGTCGCCTCTATGACCACGCTGCTGCGGATCGTGCGCCGCGCGGGCGACAACCTCTTCCACGTCGAGGACTTCGTCGCCCGCGAGATGTCACCCGATCTCGGTACCGACCCCACCGCGCCGCCCGCCGCCGGCGGCAACGCGGTCCTCGGCAACGGGGGCTGACCCCTCGCCGTCCCGGGCCGCGGGCGGGTCGGCAGGGTCGGACCGCGCCGGCCCCACCCCCAGCACCGACTCCCGGCCGGCGGGACGCAGCTCGGGGGCGAGCAGCTCGGTCAGGTGCATGACGACGCGAACGGTCGCCCACGCCGCGACCGCCGCCGCGGCGTCCGCGACCGCGTGCAGCAGCACCGAATCGGCGAGCGCCTGGGTGCTCGCTCCGAGCCCGCGCAGCACGGCGGCCACCCCGAGCACGACGCTCGCGTCCCACGCCACCCACCAGCGGCGCACGGTCGGCGACGGCCACGGCCGCGCGTCGGCGGGCAGCGCCGAGGCGGTGTGCTCCAGCTCGGTGAGCGCCGCGCCGGGGACCGTGAGGTTCGGGCCCGGCAGCACGCTGCCGACGACGACCGCCCAGATCCGGCGCGCCGGGCGCGTCCCCGTGTACGCCCCGGCGATCTCCCGGCCGAGGTGCAGCCAGCGCAGGAACAGCGCGCCGGTCGCCAGCGCCGCGACGGGCGCGAGCAGCCCCACCAGGGTCACGAGCCCGTCGGAGACCGCGAGGGGGGCGGCGGAGAGCGCCGTGTTCCGGCTGGCCACCAGCAGCCCGTAGCGCCACAGTTCGGCCACCGCACCGAGACCGGCGAGCACGAGCGTCACCGTCGCGACCCGGACGAGGACGTCGGCGGTACGGCGCAGGACGTCCTCGGGGTCGCGCGGCGGCGGCAGCGGCAAGCCGCCGTCGGCACCCGGGTCGGGCGCGGGCATCCAGCCCCACAGGCTCCAGCGCGGTGTCGCGCCGTAGCGCGGGGGCCCGGCGTAGGGACGGCGGGTCTGGCGGGTCTCCCGCGGGCGCAGGGCGTCGGGCGGCAGCGCCACCCACCGCACCCCGGCCAGGACGCGGCCGCAGTGCACGCAGAACCGGGTCGCCCCCGAGCGGGGCGCGCCCGGCGCGTCGGACGGCGGCTGCGGCCGCCCGCACCGCGGACAGATCACGGGAGGTGGTCCCCTCTCAGATCACCGCCGCCGGGCCGGCGCCCTCGGCGGTCAGCGGCCGTCCCTCGGCCTCCCAGGCCAGCATGCCCCCACGCACGTTGACGACGTCGTGACCCCGCTGCGCGAGGAACGCCGTCACCTGCGCCGACCGGCCGCCGACCTTGCAGACGACGGCGATCGGCCCGGCGGGGACCTCGTCGAGCCGGGCGGTGATCTGCGACATCGGCAGGTGCACGGCCTCCGGGGCGTGGCCGGCGGCCCACTCGTCGTCCTCGCGCACGTCCAGCAGCGTGGACCCGGGCGGGATGTCGCCGGGTCCGATCTCGGGGAGTCCGGGGTGGCTCACGGCGTCCATCCCATCACGGCGGGCCGTGAGGACGCAGTGCAGCCCGCAGTGCAGCCCCGCAGTGCAGCCTCAACGCCCGCGGAGCCCGCCCCCCGCGATGGGAGACGGGCTCCGTGGTCCGACCGTTCTAGTGGTCGACCGCGGTGCGGGACGCGCCCGCACCCGTCATCGACCGGACCTCCATCTCGGCGAACTTGGCCTCGTTGACCGGCTCCCGCGAGCCGACGAACGTGCCGATGATGCCGAGGATGAACGACAGCGGGATCGAGACGAGGCCGGGGTTCTGGAGCGGGAAGATCGCGAAGTCGACGCTCTCGCCGAAGATCGCGGTCGGTCCGCCGGACACCACCGGCGAGAAGATGATCAACAGGATGCAGATCGCGAGCCCGCCGTAGATGCTGAAGAGCGCCCCGGTGGTGTTGAACTTCTTCCAGAACAGCGAGTAGAGCAGTGTCGGGAGGTTCGCCGACGCGGCGACCGCGAAGGCCAGGGCGACGAGGAACGCGACGTTCTGGCCGTTGGCGAGGATGCCGCCGACGATCGCGACGACGCCGACCACGAGGGCCGTCCGGCGCGCGACCTTGACCTCCATGCCCGGCTCCGGGTTCCCGTCCTTGATCACGTTCGCGTAGATGTCGTGCGCGAACGAGGCGGCGGACGTGATCGTCAGGCCGGCCACGACGGCGAGGATCGTCGCGAAGGCGATCGCGGCGATGATGCCGAGCAGCAGGGTGCCGCCGATCTGGAACGCGAGCAGCGGGGCCGCGTCGTTCTGGTTCGCGGCGTTCAGCGTGCCGCGCGGCAGCAGCGCCGCGGCGCCGTACCCGATCACCAGGGTGAACAGGTAGAAGATGCCGATGATCCAGATCGCCCACTGCACCGAGCGCCGCGCCTCCTTGGCGGTCGGCACCGTGTAGAAGCGCATGAGGATGTGCGGCAGGCCCGCGGTACCGAGGACCAGCGCGATCGCCAGCGAGAGGAAGTTCAGCTTCGAGGTCACCGAGCTGCCGTACTGGTTGCCGGCGTCGAGCAGCGGCTTGCCGGTGTTCTCCACCGCCTGGCCGAGCAGCGCCGACAGGTTGAAGCCGGAGAGGCCCAGCACCCAGACGGTGATCACGGCGGCGCCGACCACCAGGAGCGCGGCCTTGATGATCTGGACCCACGTGGTGCCGCGCATGCCGCCGTACAGCACGTAGACCACCATGAGGATGCCGACGACGGCGATGACCAGCGACTGGCCGTCGAACGGCGTGCCCGGGACGTTCTTCACCCCGAGCAGCAGCGAGATGAGCCCGCCGGCACCGGCCATCTGCGCCAGCAGGTAGAAGAACGACACCAGCAGCGTCGACACGGCCGCCGCGGCGCGGATCGGGCGCTGGCGCATCCGGAAGCTCAGGACGTCGCCCATGGTGAACCGGCCGACGTTGCGCAGGAGCTCGGCGACGAGCAGCAGCGCCGTGAGCCACGCCACCAGGAAGCCGATCGAGTACAGGAAGCCGTCGTAGCCGTACACGGCGATCGCGCCGGCGATGCCGAGGAACGACGCCGCGGACAGGTAGTCGCCCGAGATGGCGATGCCGTTCTGCGGCCCGGTGAACGAGCTGCCGGCGGCGTAGTAGTCCGACGCGGTGTTCGAGGCGCGGCTGACCCGGTAGACGATCAGCAGGGTCACGACGACGAAGAGCGCGAAGATCCCGATGTTGAGCGCCGGGTTGCCGATCTGCGTGTTCACAGCTTCTCCTCCACGCGCTGGCGCAGCGTCTCGGCGTCGTCGTCGAGGTTCTGGTTGGCGAAGCGGACGTACATCGTCGCGATCACGAACGTGGACACGAACTGCAACAGGCCGAGCAGCAGCCCGACCGTGAAGTTCGTGCTGCCGAGGCGGGTGTCGACGACGCCGTGGGCGAAGTCGGACAGGAGCACGTACACCAGGAACCAGGCGAGGAAGACGGCGCTCATCGTGAAGATGAAGCCGCGCCAACGCTTGCGCAGGGAGGCGAACTCCGGGGAGCTCTGCACCTCCTGATAGGCGGACGGGGTGGCGGACGTGTCGGCCGAGGGCGCGCTCGACCCCCCGGGCGTTTCGTCGGTGGCACTCACGAGGTCTCCACGTGGTCGTCCGGCGTCGTCACAGTCGTCACGATCGCGCCGAACCCTATTCCGCTGTGCGTCACGCCGATTAGCCCATTTGAGTGACTACTCACAGCGATCTCACCTACCTGCGCAAGAGGCGAAACCATTCCGGTCCTCCCGTTCGTCCGAATCGTCCCGGAACGTCACGGTGTGTGGCATCGGTGCACACAGCGTCGCCGGGAGGCTACGTGACGCGACCGTGGGATCAGGCCGAAGGACGCGCGCCACGCCGGACGTCGCCGAGCCCGAGCCGCTCGGGGGCGTGCAGGCGCAGCAGCGTGCGCCCGACGTTGGCGGGCACGCGGTGCGGCGTCGCCCGGCTGACCAGCACCATCACCAGGAAGGTGAGCGGCACGGTGACCAGCGCCGGGCGGGCGAGCAGCACACCCGCCGACCCCTCGGGGGCCACCCCGGCGAGGGTCGACCCCACGGCCGCGACGGCCGCCCCGCCCCCGACGAGCATCCCGATCACGGCCCCCCGGTCGGTCAGCCCCTTCCACCAGATGCCGAGCACCAGCAGCGGGCAGAAGGTGGAGGCGGCGAGGGCGAACGCGAGCGACACCGTGAGGGAGAAGTCCAGCCGCGTGGCGCCGAGCGCGGCCACGATGGGCACCACGCCACCCACGTGCGCGGCGATCCGGAAGTCACCCAGACGGCGGGGTAGGAGGTCGGTGGAGAGCACGCCGGCGACGGAGAGCAACAATCCGGACGACGTGGAGAGGAAGGCCGCGAACGCCCCGGCCGCGACGAGCGCCGCGAGGCCGATGCCGATCCACCCCGGGAGCGCCGCGGTGGGCAGCAGGAGCACCGCGGCGTCGGTCTGCCCGGTGACGAGCAGCTGCGGCACGTAGAGCCGCGAGAGCACCCCGAGCGCCACCGGCAGCAGGTAGAACCCGCCCAGCATCGCCAGCACCACCACGGTCGTGCGTCGGGCCGCCCGCCCGTCGGGGTTGGTGTAGAAGCGCACCAGCACGTGCGGCAGGCCCATCGTGCCGAGCAGCAGCGCCAGGATCAGCGAGTACGTCGCGAGCAGCGAGTGCCCGTCCTCGCCGAACCCGGTCAGCGGCGCCGACCACGAGGCGGCGTCCGGGTCGGCGTCGGTGACCACGGGCACCGGCGTACCGGCCGGGAACCGCAGCTCGGTGCCCGCGTCGACGGTGTGCAGCCCCGGCGCCCAGGACACCGGCCCGTTGATCGTCGTGCCGTCGACCTCGCCGCGGACCCCGACCTCCACCGGCGCGGGGACCTGCAGCGTCACCGGCGTGCTCACGTCGACCGCGGTCTCCCGGTCGAACGCCGGCGGCGGGGGCGCGTCGTCGCGCGGCGGCCCGAGGGCGAAGACCCCGACCAGCACGAGCACCGGGACCGCGAGCGCGGTGAGCTTGAGCCAGTACTGGAACGCCTGGACGAAGGTCATCGAGCGCATGCCGCCGAAGGTGACGCTCGCGGTGACCACGAGGCCGACGGCCACCACCCCCACCCAGGTGGGCGCGGTGGTCAGCACGGTGAGCGCCAGCCCGGCCGCCTGAAGCTGCGGCAGCAGGTAGAGCCAGCCGATGAGCACGACGAACCAGGTCGTGACCGTGCGCAGCAGCGACGAGTCGAGCCGCACCTCGGCGAAGTCGGGCACCGTGTACGCCCCGGACCGGCGCAGCGGGGCCGCCACGAAGAACAGCAGGGCCAGGTAGCCGGCCGTGAAGCCGATCGGGTACCAGAGCCCGTCGACGCCGTCCTTGAGGACGATGCCGGCCACGCCCAGGAACGACGCCGCCGAGAGGTACTGCCCGGAGATGGCCGCGGCGTTCGCGCGGGTGCCGACGGTGCGCGACGCGGCGAGGAAGTCGTCGGTGGTGCGGGCGACGCGGACGCCGAGCGATCCGATGACGATCGTGACCACGCCGACGACCACGATGGCGACGAGCGCGACGATGCCCGCGATGTCCACGTGCGGCTCAGTCCTCGACGTTGTCGGCGAAGTCGAGCTCGTTGCGCTCGGCGGTGCGGGTGTAGAGCCAGGCCAGGGCCAGCATGAACGGGTACGGCGCGAGGCCGAGCACCAGCCAGGGCAGGGTGACGCCCGCGATCTCGACCGAGCCGGTGCGCGGCAGCACCAGGAACAGCACCGGCAGCGCGCCGAGGACGAACACCGCGACGAGCCCGAGACGCAGCCCGAGGGCGAGCTGCGCGCGCAGCAGGTTGCGCAGCAGCAGCTCACCGGTCTCGGTCTGCTGCTCGATCTCCGCGACCGTGCGCACCGCCCGGGTCGGGACGCGGCGCTCGGCCAGCACGACGCGGACGCGGTCGGAGCCCTCGAAGCCGTCCCGTCCCGGACCGGAGGCGCCGTCGGGCAGCGGGGGCACGACCACGCCGGGGCCGGTGTGGAGGAAGGTGCCGCCCGGGGCGGCCAGAGCGGCGGCGGACGGGCCGGTGGTCGGCGCGGCGGTCGGGGTGTCGGCGGTGGTCGCGGCGCCGTCCACGGAGCCCACTGAGGCCACTGAGCCCACGGGGGCTGCGGGGGCCACCGGCGCGACGGCGGGCGACCTCGCCGGGGCGGCGCCCTCGCCCTCGTCGGGCGCCACCGGCAGCGGCATCGGACCGATGCCGCCGGGACCGGTGACGGGTGTCGCCGCGAACTGCTCGGTCTCGGCATCGGGCGCCGCGTGGCGGGGCCGGTAGCCCGACGGCGGGGTGTGGACCGCGCCCGGGCGCTCCGGCCGGGCGTGCCGGCCGTGACGGCGGGCGACGCCGGGCGGTGGCTGGCCGGGTGAGGGGAACGTGGGCGGCATCGGGCGCCGCGGCGGGTCCGGGACCGGCGACGGCGACCCGCCCGCCGGCGTGCCGGGTGTCTCCGGCGTCGGGCCCGTGGCGGCGTTCATCGGGCTCGGCGGCGTCGGCACCCCGACGTGGGTCCGCGGCGAGCGGGACGGGCGTGACCGCCGGACCGTGCCGGTGTCGGGTCCCGTGCCGGACCAGCCGTCGACACCACCGCCGACATCACCGTCGACATCACCGCCGACATCACCGTCGCCACCGCGGTCGACGTCACCGTCGCCCGTGCCGTCGTGCCGACGGTCGGACGAGGTGGGCTGGGCCCCGTGCTCGTCGGCGGGGAGCTCGTCGGCGGCCGGCTCGTCGGCGGCGGGGTCCCCGGGGACCGCGGGCTCGTCGGCGCCGGCCCGGACCGCCGGGCCCTCCGGCGTCCCGCCGTCCGGTGGCGCGGGCATCGCGGGCTCGTCCGCGGCGTCGGGCGGCGGGTCGGGGACGGACCGCAATCCCTCCCCGGGGGACGGCCGTCCCGCGCGCGCGTCCTCGTCGGCGGCCCGTTCGGTCCCGGCGACCCGCGTCACGGGCGCCGGGGCCCGTGCCGGACCGCCGGGGGACGTCACCGTCGTCCCCAGGCCTGTTTCGTCGACCGGACGAGACGGTCCTTGAGCTCACGCGTGTGCCGGCGGCTCACCGGCAGCTCCGCGACGTCCCCACCGCTGCCCAGCCGCACGACGTACCCGGAGCCGGCGAGCCGCAGCTCGGTGATGAGCGGGAGCGCCACGAGGTACGAGCGGTGGATCCGCACGAACCCGGCGTCCGACCAGCGCTCCTCGAGCACCGAGAGCGGGATGC
Organism: Actinomycetospora aeridis; assembly: GCF_037400275.1. Lineage (NCBI taxonomy): Bacteria > Bacillati > Actinomycetota > Actinomycetes > Pseudonocardiales > Pseudonocardiaceae > Actinomycetospora > Actinomycetospora aeridis. The sequence continues at coordinate 826,323 of NZ_JBBEGL010000002.1, forward strand.
GCACGAGGTGGCTGCCCTCGGTGGTGTGCAGGCGCGCGTAGTCGCCCTGCGCCTCCACCCAGCGCACCGTCGAGCGCTGCACCAGCTTGGTGGTGCCGGCGAGCTCGACGGGGATCACCTCGTCGTCGCTCTCCTCGTCGGTGGCGGGCTCGACCGGCACGGTGGTGCCGCGCGAGGACAGGATCCGCGACAGGGACGCGTAGAGACGCTCGGGGCGCAGCGGCTTGAGCAGGTAGTCGACCGCGCCGACGTCGAACGCCTCGACCGCCCGGTCGTCGTGCGCGGTGACGAACACGACCGAGGGCGGGATGACGTAGCGGGACAGCACGTTGGCGAGCTCCAGCCCGTCGAGACCCGGCATGCGGATGTCGAGGAAGAGCACGTCCACGTCGGACTGCTTCGCGGGCGCCGGCAGGCCCGCGGGCGGCGTGCCGCCCGAGAAGCCGCCGAGATCGACCCGGTCGCCGCCGGTGAGGATCCGCAGCGCCGAGATCGAGTCGGAGGCACGCAGCACGGTGCCCACCCGTTGATCCTGCTCGAGCAGGTAGGCGAGCTCCATGAGCGCCGGTTCTTCGTCGTCGACGGCGAGGACCACCAGGCCGTCGTTCTCACTCGTGTTCACTGCCACGCCATCCTGCCCAGCCGAGGTTCCCGCGTCCACGATAGGACCCGATCGGCTCGCCACCCTGCCGTGCCCCCGGAGTTCTCTCCCGGCGAGCCGCGCCCCCCGCGGGTGTCGCCGGACCGGATCACCCGATCGGAGGGCACGTACTGGGCCGGCCGTGCAGCCTCGGAGCGGTCACACGGGCCCCGGATCCGGGCGCAGCGAGGCCGCGGCGTCGGCGTCGGCCTGCTCCCACGCGACGGCGCTCTCCCGGATGGCTCGGTGCAGCTCGGCGAGCTCGGTGGCGAGCGTCCGCGCGGCCGGCACCGTGTCGGACGTCACCAGCTCGCGGTACCAGGAGGCGATCGCGGCGTTGTCCTCACCGCTGCCCACCGCCAGGGACTCCGCCCCGAGACCGTCGAGGGCGGCCTGCGCCTCGAGGACCCCCTGCTCGAGCGCGTCGACCTTGCCCGCGAACGCCCGCGCCTCGTCCGGCCGCATCGCGGCCTCGCCGGCGCCGCCCCCCTCGCCGGGTCCCTGGGGCGCGCTCATGCGGTGCTCCTTCCGGACGGACGCGGCACGACCGCGTCGGCCAGCACGGTACGGATGTCGGTCAGCAGTTGTCCGCCGGTTGCCGGAACCAGCAGGGCGGGACGGGACGGGGCGGGGTTCGGGGGTGTGCGCAGGACGTGCCGCCCGCGCGGTCCGTCGAGCCAGCACACGGGGGCGGCGAGACGGCGGGGCACGCCGTCGCGGCGATCGGCCGCCCCGACCTGGGAGACGGCGGTGACGGTCGCGAGGAGGTCCTCGGCGACGTCCCGGGCCCGCGAGGTCCGTGCGGTCGCCGGGAGGTCGGCGGGCACGGCGCCCGCCGGGACCGGGACGGGGGGCCCGGCGCCCGGCGGCACGGGCGGGACCAGCCCGAGCACCGCCTCGGCGAGCCCCTCCGGGGCGCACGGCGCGACCCGCACGGGCGTGCGGGCGTGCTCGGGCGACTCGAGCAGGGCCCCGGTCCGCCCGTCGGTGAGCGCCACCGCCGCGACGGGCGCCGACGCGTCCCGCCGGACGAGGTCGACGGCGACCGCCCAGCCCGCGACGGCCTGCCCGGCGTCGAGCAGCATCCGCGCGGGCCCGGGCTCGAGCAGGCCGCGGGCGCGCAGCGCCTCCTCGGTGGCCGTGCGGTGGCGCCGGACCTCCGCGTCGGTCTCCGCGGCCCAGTGCACCGGCCGCAGGGGGTAGGGCCACCCGGCGCCGCACTGCTCGAGCACCCACAGGAGCTCGTGGCGGTCGAGCACGACACCGCTCACCGGTCGTCCTGCTCCCCGATCACCGGAGGGGTCACGAGGCGGCGCTCGTCCGGGTCGTCGGCCGGGTCGCGCCACGGGTCGGCGTCCACGAGGTACTCGGGATGGCGCACGCTCCCCGTCCCCGTCCCCGTCGAGGCGGGCGCCGTGCCCGCCGCTCCCGTCACCGGCGGCACCATCGGCACGTCGGGGCCGGGTGCGGGGCCAGATGAGGGGCCGGGCGCGGCGCCGGGCGCGGGGGGTGACCCGTGCCCGGAGGGCGCGTCGGGACCGGGGCCGGGGTGGGCGCCGACGCCGACCGTCGGACCGGCGAGGGCCGGCCCGGTCGGGCCGGCGGGCCCGGCGGCTCTGTCCGGGGGCGCCGGGGTGTCCCGTCCGGTGTGCGGGGCCTCGTGGGTCTCCCCCGTGGCGTCGGTGGAGGTCCGCGGGTCGGCGCCCGGCCCGGTCCCGCGCTCCTCGCGCCGTCGCGCGGGCGATCCGCCGGGACCGGCGCCCACCCCGCCGCTCCCGCCGGTGAGGCGGTCGGCGGCCGTGGGCGCGACCGGGCGCACCGCGCCGTGCGCGCTCGGCGCCGTGCCGGGCGGTCCGGCGCGGCCGGTGGACGCGCCGGGGGCCGGGCGTCCGGGAGCGCCGGGACCGGCGGCCGCGCCGGCGCCGGGCACCGCGCCCGGAGCGCCGGGGCGACCCGGGGCACCCCCGCTCGGCGGGGCCTCCGCGGGGCCACCGAGGAGGCGGGTGACGAACCGTCCGACCGGACCGGGACGGCCGGGACCCGCGGGGCCTGCCGGGCCGCCGGCCGGACCGGCACCGGGCAGCCCCCGACCGGGCGGCACGGCGCCTCGCCCGCCGACCGGGACGCCCGGCGCTCCCGGGGCTCCCGGAGCACCGGGTGGCCGCGCGGGGGCCGCGGCGCGGGCGAGGGCCCCGCCGCGCTCCGGCGGCGCCGCCCCACCGCCCGGCACGGCTCCGGGGCCGGCCATCGCGCCGCGGGCCGTGCCGCCGACCTCGGGTGCGGCGCCCACCGAGGTGCGCCCCGCGAGCCGGTCGACGGCCGACGGCGCGCCGCGGGCGGCGAGCCCGGTCTGCTCCAGGTAGGCCCGGTAGGCGCCCTGGGCCGCACGCTCCTCCGCCTGCGCGGCCTGGAAGGCGCCGAAACCGTCGGTCGGCCCGCCACCGGCCAGCGCGCCCGCCAGACCCGGCGTCGCGGGCGTGCTGCCGAGCACCGGCAGTGCGGGAGCGCGCGGCGGCCCGACGAGCGTCTGGACGCGCGCGAGGGCGTCACGGACCCCCTGGAGGCTGCCGGCCTGTCCGGTGACGGCGTCACCGAGACGGCTCATGCGGGCCACGAGGGTGCGCACGTGCGAGGCGGCCGCCTCCGCATCGCGCCCGCGCCACGAGGCGCCGAGCTGCCCGTGGGCACGCTCGAGCCGCTGGGCGGCCGCCCGCAGCTCCTCACCCCGGGCGGCGTGGCGCTGCCGGGCCGAGTCGAGCGCGGCCGGGTCGGCGCCGTCGTGGATCCACCGGTGGATGAGCTCGTGGCTCAGGACGGAGGTGTCACGACCACCCCACGGGACGCCGGGGACCGGCACGGTCCACCACCTCCCGTTCCCCCGCGCCGAGCGCGCTCCGACCTGCCGAGGGTAGGTCCGACCGGGCGACGGTGGGGAGATTCCCTAGAGCCCGAACCGGCTCCACAGCGACCGGTGCTCGACCCACTCGAGCGCCGAGCCGATCGGGTCGGCCACCCCGAGCCCCGTCGAGCCGGCTCCGCCGAGCGGGGCCAGCACGCCCCCGATCCCGAGGCGCGCGAGCAGCGGGCGGCGCGGCTCGACCGTCACGGGCTCGGCGCCGGGGAAGCGGCGGGCGAGCACCTCGCGGGCGGTGCCCAGGTCGTCGATCAGCCCGAGCTCCTTGGCCTTCTTCCCCGTCCACACCTCGCCGGTGAACAGGCCGTCGTCGGCGGGCAGGGCGTCCCCGCGCCGCGAGCGCACCCAGTCGATGAACATCTGGTGCAGCTCGCCCTGCATCCCGAGCAGCCACTCGACGTCCTCGGCCTTCTCGGGCTGGAACGGGTCGAGGCGGGCCTTGTTCTGCCCCGCGGTGTGCAGGCGGCGCTCGATGCCGTAGCGCTCGATCAGCCCCGTGAGCCCGAAGCCCCCGGAGACGACGCCGATCGAGCCGACCAGCGAGGTGGGGTGGGCGTAGATCTCGTCGGCGGCGCAGGCGAGCCAGTAGCCACCGGAGGCCGCGACGTCCTCGCAGAACGCGAGGACCGGGACCTCGTGCTCCTCGGCGAGGCCGCGGATGCGGTCGGCGACCAGGGCGGACTGCGTGGCCGACCCGCCCGGCGAGTTGATCATCAGCGCGACGGCGTCGACACGGTCGGCCGTGAACGCACGGCGCAGGGCGTCCTCGACGGCGGTGATGTTGATGACCGCGCGGGGCACCGGGCCGCTGTTCGCGGCGATCACGCCCTGCAGGCGGACCACGCTCACCGTGCGCTGGCCCGTCGCCGCCGCGAGGGGACCGGGCAGGACCGAGGACAGGGCCGAGCCGAAGCGCAGGTTCATACCCCGAGGCTAGCCGCCGCCCGGATGATGCCGAGATCAACTGGGTGCTCTGCGCGCAGAGCGAACTCCGGGCGGGCGGCCGGGTGGGGAGCGAGGGCGTCCCTCGCTGCCCGGGACGCACCGGGGAGTCCCTCGCTCCCCCCGGGCGACGTCAGACGCGCACGCCCGCCCGGAACTTGGGGACGCGCAGGATGATCTTCGTGCCGGCGCCGCGCTCGGTCTCCACGATCAGGCCGTAGTCGGGGCCGAAGGCCGAGCGCATGCGGTCGTCGACGTTGCCGAGGCCCACGTGGGCGCCCGAGAGGTGGGCGTCGCGGTTCTCCTCGGTCAGCGCCTTCGGGTCCATGCCGACGCCGTCGTCCTCGACGATGATCGTGCACTCGGCGCCGGAGTCCTCCGCGGTCAGCGACACCGTGCCCCCGCCGGGCTTGCCCGACAGCCCGTGCCGCACGGCGTTCTCCACCAGCGGCTGCAGGGCGAGGAACGGCAGCACCACCGAGAGCACCTCGGGCGCGACCTGCACCTTGACGTGCAGCCGGTTGCCGAAGCGCGCGTGCTCGAGGGCGAGGTAGCGGTCGATGTTCTTGAGCTCGTCGGCGAGGGTCGTGTACTCGCCGGCCTGCCGGAACGAGTAGCGCGTGAAGTCGGCGAACTCCATCAACAGCTCGCGGGCACGCTCGGGGTCGGTGCGGATGAACGAGGCGACGGTGTTGAGCGCGTTGTAGATGAAGTGCGGCGAGATCTGCGCGCGCAGCGCCCGGACCTCGGCGCGGTTGAGCCGGGCGCGGGACTCGTCGAGGTCGGCGAGCTCGAGCTGGCTCGACACGTACCGGGCGACCTCGGCCGACGCGCGCAGCAGCACCGGGCCCGGGGTGTCGGCGCTGACGGCGGCCAGGGTGCCGGCGACGTTGCCGTCCACCTCGAGCGGCACGACGACGATGCCGCGCACCGGGCAGTCCTGCGAGCCGCACTCGATGTCCTTGCGGCTGGCCACCTGCTGACGGCCGGTGCGCATCACCTTCTCGGCGTACTGGCGCACGTCGAGGCTGTGGTGCTCGGCCTCGCCGTCCCAGGCCAGGGGGACGCAGTCCGACCCCGTCATCGACAGGGCCTCGGTGTCGAGCAGCGTGCGCAGGTAGGGCACGGCGAACTGCGCCGAGCCCTCCGAGAGCCCCTCGCGCAGGGCCGGAGCGGCCAGCGACACCGTGTGCAGCGTCGAGAACGTCGCGCGCTCGAGCGGGGAGGCGAACTGGTTGCGGCGCTTCACCCGCCGGTACACCAGGATCGCGATGACCAGCGCCACCACGACGCCGACGGCGGCGAGGAGGCGCGGATCGGTCAACCAGCTGAGCACGGCAGCTATTTGACCAGACGCGACAGCCGTCGGTCCGCCAGCGCGCGGCCCTGTGTCTGACAGGTGGGGCAGTACTGGAAGGACCGTTCGGCGTACGAGACCTCCCGGACGGTGTCGCCGCACACCGGGCAGGGCAGGCCGGTGCGGGCGTGCACGCGCATCCCGGAGCGCTTCTCGCCCTTGAGCCGGGCGGCGTCCTGGCCCACCGCGCGCTCGACCGCGTCGGTGAGCACGCCGACCATCGCCGTGTGCAGCCGGTCGACGGCCTCGGCGTCCAGCTTGCCGGCGGCGGCGAACGGCGAGAGCTTCGCGACGTGCAGGATCTCGTCGGAGTAGGCGTTGCCGATCCCGGCGATCACCTGCTGGTCGGCCAGCAGCGTCTTGAGCCGCTCGGTGCGGCCCGCCAGCACCTCCCCGAAACCCGCCCGGGAGAGCTCCAGCGCGTCCGGACCGAGCTTGGCCACGCCCGGCACCTGCTGCGGATTCTCCACGAGGTAGACCGCCAGGCGCTTCTGCGTGCCGGCCTCGGTGAGGTCGAACCCGGGGCCGCCGACGGTCTCCAGGTGCACCCGGAACTCGAGCGGTCCCTTGCCCGGCTTCGGCGGCGTCGCCGACGCCTGGTCGTGCCAGCGCAGCCACCCGGCCCGCGACAGGTGGACGACCAGGTGGAGACCGTCGAGCTCCAGGTCCAGGAACTTCCCGTGCCGCGACGCCCCCGTGACCAGCCGCCCGACGAGCGCCGACACCGGCGGGTCGAAGGTCTTGAGCACGGTCATGCTCGCGACGTCGACGCGCGCCACCGGGCGGGCGATCGCGTGCGTGCGCAGGTGCTCGGCGAGGGCCTCGACCTCGGGGAGCTCGGGCACGTCAGCTCACCCCCTCAGCTCACCGGCTGCAGCGGACTGTCGGCGTAGGCGGGCGTCGCGCGGGTCTCGAGGCTGCGCACCGTCTGCAGCATCTCCTCGCGGGCGGCCGCGGTGCCCCGCACCCAGCCCACCCACCGCTCCGGCGCGGACCCGTCGGAGCCGCCCGGGGTCTCGGCGACCAGCGTGCGCGGGCGGCGCAGCACCCAGCGCCCCGGGAAGAACAGGAAGATCGCCAGGAGGATCAGCCACATCCAGATCGGGACGACGACGCCCTGGCTGCCCGTGAACCACCAGGCCAGGAGCGCCACCCACAGCAGGCCCATGATCGAGACGATGCCGATGGCCGCGAGCCGGCCGCCCTGCATGTCGTGCTCGAAGTCCTCGCCCGTGGCCGGGTCGGTCCACTCCAGCTTCTGGCGCACCATCCACTGCCGTCCATCGGCGGCGCGCACGATGCGGATCCGGGCCATGCGGACACTCTAGCCCTGCTCACGCCGCCAGACGGGCTCCCCGAGCGCGCCGCCGAGCTGGTCGCGGAGCTCGCGCTTGAGCACCTTGCCCGCCGCCGAGACCGGCAGGGTCTCGACCAGGTGCACCGCCCGCAGACGCTTGTACGGCGCCACCCGCTCGTCGAGGGCGCCGGCGAGCGCCGCCCCCAGCTCGGGCGTCGGCGCGTGGCCGGGCGCGGGGACGACGACGGCCACCGGCTCCTCGCCGACGGCGGCGTCGGGCCGGCCGACGACCGCCGCCGCCGCGACCTCGGGGCGCGCCGCGAGCAGCTCCTCGAGCTCGCGCGGATACACGTTGTAGCCCTTGTAGAGCAGCATGTCCTTCGCGCGGTCGACGATCTCGAGCTGGCCGTCCTCGCCCACCACGCCGATGTCGCCCGTGCGCAGCCAGCCGTCGACGAGCGTGTCCGCGGTCGCCTCCGGACGGTCGAGGTAGCCGGCCATCACCTGCGGTCCCCGGGCCCACACCTCGCCGGCCTGCCCGACACCGGCGGGCTCGGCGGGCGACGGGCCGACCCGGATCTCGGTGTCGGGCACCGGGACGCCGACCGTGCCGACGCGGCGGTACGCCGAGCGCGCGGTGGCGCCCATGGTCAGCCCCATGGTCGCCTCGGTCATCCCGTAGCCCTCGACGATCACGGCCTCGGGCATCCGCTCGGCGATGCGCTCCGCCAGCGCCACCGGCATCGGCGCGGCCCCCGACGTCACGGTGTGCACCGACGTGAGGTCGCGCGCCGCGGCCTCGGGGTGGGCCAGCAGGGCGTGGAAGAGCGGCGGCGCGCCGGACACCGTCGTCACCCGGTGGGTCTCGACGTCGGCGAGCAGCCGGGCCGGGTCGAACCGTTCGTGGACGATGCTCGTCGCCCCGGAGACGACCGCGACACCGATCCCCCCGATCGTCCCCATCGCGTGGAACCACGGCGCGACCGCGATGCCCGTGCCCTCGCCGAGGCGGACCGGCCACTCCTCGGGCGGACCGACCTGCTCGAGGCCGACGTCCCCGGCCACGCCCGGCACGGGACGCGACCCGCTGCCGTGACAGGCGTACTGCAGGACGTTGGTGACGACGTTGGCGTGGGTGAGCACCACGCCCTTCGGGCTGCCGGTGGTGCCGCCCGTGTAGGCCAGGTGGGCGCGGGCGAGGGTGGGGTCGAGGTCGACGACCGGCGGTTCGTCGGCGACCGCGCCGTCGGCCACCACCACGCCGTCCGTGGCGATCAGCGGGACGCCCGAGCCCGTGTCCTGCAGACCCACGACGGCGACGGCCCCCGCGTCCGCGAGCTGCCCCGCCACACCCTCGGCCGGCAGCTGCGGGCTCACCGGCGTGAAGGTGGCCCCGGCCAGCAGGATCCCGTAGTAGGCGACCGGGAACGACAGCACGTTCGGCAGGTGCACCCCGACGACGTCGCCGGGCACCACGCCGCGCCCGTGCAGGTGGTGGGCGAACCCGCACGCCGCGCGCCACAGCTCGGTGAACGTGAGCGTGCGGCCCGGGTGGGAAGGAGGCGCGTGGGAGAACGCCACGCGGTCGCCGTACCGGCGCGCCGCGCCGTCGAGCAGCGCCCCGACGGGCACCTCCGGGTAGGTCAGCCGCTCGGGAACCCAGGTGCGCCAGTCGGTCATGCGCCGATGTTATTGGCAGCTGTTCAATTGTCCAGGAAGTCCTCGAGCACCGGGCCCAGCTCGTGCGGGCGGGTGAGGATGCCGACGTGGCCGCCCTGGTGCAGGTGCACCGTGGCGCGGGGGATGAGCGCGCCCATGATGTGCGCGTTCACCACCGGGATCACCGGGTCACGGCGCCCCGCGAGCACCAGCGTCGGGGCGCTGATGAGCGGCAGCACCGGCAGGCTGGTCCACGTCATCAGGGCCATCAGCTGGAAGAGGTAGCCGCGGAACGCGACCTGCCGGGCGCGGCCGAACACCTCGTCGACCGCGGCCTGGTCCTCGCCCACGTAGATCTCCGCGCCGGCGTCGTGCCGGTAGCGACGGTCGTTGTAGCGGCGGGGGGTCAGCATCTTCGCGAGCACCGTGAACCGCGCGGGGACCATCATCGCGCCCGTCCCGGTGCTGACCAGCGCGAGCCGGGCCGTGCGGTCCGGGTGCTGCAGCGCGAACTGCTGGGCGATCCCGCCGCCCCAGGACAGGCCGAGCACGTCGGCCCGGGCGTAGCAGAGCTCGTCGAGCACCCCGGAGAGCAGGGCGGCGAGCCCGGCCATCGGCAGCGGCACCCACGGCAGCGGCGAGCCGCCGATGCCGGGCACGTCGAAGCGCACCACGGGGCGGTCCGGGTCGAGCGCGGCCACGAGGGGGTCGAGGAACTCGAGGCTCGCGCCGATGCCGTTGACCAGCACCAGCGGGGTGCGGCCGAGCGCCCCGGGCCGGTGGGCGACGTGCAGACGGTGGCCGGCGACCACGAGGTCGCCGACCCACTCCGGCCGGGCGACGGGTGCGGGTCCGGGCACGGGGTCCGGCACGGCGAGTGCGCTCATCGCGGGCCTCCCGGCACGGGCGAGCCCGCGGTGTAGCTGCGGTACACGGAGATCAGTGCCTCCTTCTGCGCGTCGGAGAGCCGCGGATCGGCCCGGATCGCCCGTTCGGTCGACGATCCGGCCGGCTCCGCGGCCTCCGCCGGAGTGTCCCCGGCGTGCTCGCGCACCAGACCGGCCTGCAGCAGCAGGGTCTCGGCCGAGATGTCGAGGGCCCCCGCGATCGCGTGCAGCACACGGACCGACGGCTCGTGCAGCCCTCGTTCGATCTGGCTCAGGTACGGGTTCGAGATGTTGCTCAGGGCGGAGAGCTGCCGCAGCGAGAGGCGCGCGAGCTGGCGCTGGCTGCGGATGAACCCGCCCAGGGCGCGGCGGTGGTCCTCCCACGCCCCGCCCGGGCCGGACATGCCCGTCAGCGGCGCGACGACGGGAGTGCCGGCGCGACCGCGTCGAGCACCTGGTGCGCGACGGAGCGCTGCGCCTCGAGGAGCTGCACCCCGGTGTCGTAGAACCGGTCGACGGCCTCGCCGGGCGAGCTCAGCAGGCCGGCGGGCGCACCCCGACCCGTGACGGCGCCGACGCCGGGGACGTTCTGGAGCGCCGCGGTCCAGGTCTCGGCGACCGAGCCGGCGAAGCGCAGTCCGGCCTCCTGGACCTGGGCGAACATGTCGACGGCCCGCTCGCGGACCTGCTCGAGGGTCGGGTCGGCGGTGGGGGTGGCCATGGTCGTTCCTCCGCGTCGTCGGTGACGGCGCTCAGTTTACCAAGCACGCCCGACACGGCGCGTCGGCGCGATGGTGCCGGTCACAGCCGGGGGGCCGCGCCTCACACCTCGGGGAGCGAGGCCACCAGGCGGTCCAGGCGTTCGGCGACCCGCGACGAGCAGGACGCGCACGGGCAGCGGCCCTCGCGGCTGGCGAGCAGGAGGTCGAGGCGCAGGAACATCGGGTCGTACCCCGGTCCCACGGCGTCGTCGACCTTGCGGCGCAGGGCGACGGAGGCGTGACGGTTCATCGGGCAACACCCTCGGCTGGTGAAGGCGGACGGTCGGTTGCGGCGGGCGCCTCGAAGATGCGCTCCGTGCAACACGGTGACGAGTGCAGCCGCGCCCGTCAACCGTGGATCGACCGACGGACGCACGCCGTTACCCAGGGTTTGCGAGGGGAAACGTGGGTGCGTCGCCCATCACCCACGTGCCCCTCGCCCGCCACCGGAAGATGCCGGTCAGCCGGTGCCCAGGACGTACGAGCCCGGCGCGTCCTGCAGCGGCGGATGGGCGTCGGAGCCGACGGCGGGCGGCGTGCGCATCCCGCCCCCGCGCTCGGCGATCCAGTCGCGCCACGGCTCCCACCACGAGCCCTGGACCTCGGTCGCGCGCTGCAGCCAGGTGTCGGCGTCGGGGGCCGAATCGCCGCCGACGGTGCCGATCCAGTGCTTGGCCTTCTTGCCGGGCGGGTTGACGACACCGGCGATGTGCCCGCCGTTGGACAGCGTGAACGTGACGTCGCCGCCGAGCAGCCCGGTCGAGGTGAACGACGTGCGCCACGGCGCGATGTGGTCGTTCACCGCCCCGACGATGAACGTGTCGTTGGTGATCGACTTCAGCGAGAGGTGCTCGCCGAGCAGCTCGAGCTCGCCGCGCGCCAGCTCGTTCTGCAGGTAGAAGTGGCGCAGGTAGAAGGCGTGCATCTTCGCCGGCATCCGCGTGGAGTCGGCGTTCCACGCGAGGATGTCGAACGCCGGCGGGGCCTTGCCCTCCAGCCAGTTCGGCCCGACGTAGTTGAAGATCAGGTCGTTGGCCCGCAGCAGGTCGAAGGTGCCCGCCATCGACTCCGACGGCAGGTACCCGGTCTTCGCCATCTTGCGCTCGAGGCGCTCGACGATCTCCGGGTCGACGAAGCTCGCCACCGGCCCCGGGTCGCTGTAGTCGAGCAGGGTGTTCTGCAGGGTCAGCGAGTTGATGCGGTCGCCCTGCCCGCGGGCGTGGAGCATCGCCGTCGCGATCGAGGCCATGAGCCCGCCGAGGCAGAGCCCGACGAGATTGACCTTGTCGGCCCCGGTGATCTCCTGGACGACGTCGATCGCGGCGAGGTCGCCGAGCTCCAGGTAGTCGTCCAGCCCCGTCTCGGCCATCGACTCGTCGGGGTCGCGGTAGCTGATGACGAACACGGTGTGCCCGTGCTGCACGGCCCACTCGAGGAAGCTGCGACCCGGCGCGAGGTCCATGACGTAGTACTTGTTGATCCACGGCGGGCTCACGACGATCGGGATCTCGTGGACCTCGTCGGTCTGCGCCTCGAACTGGATCAGCTCCATGAGGCGGTTGCGGTAGACGACCTTGCCGGGCGTCGCCGCCAGCTCCTGTCCGACGCGCAGGTCGGTGCGGTCGACCTGGCGCGGACGGCCCTGGTTGGTGGCCAGGTCGTCGAGCATCTGGCGGAACCCGGCCACGACGCTCGCGCCGCCCGTCTCGAACGCGCGCTTGAGCGCCGACGGGTTGCCCGGCAGGAGGTTCGTCGGCGACAGCACGCTGCCCAGCACGTCGGCCAGCAGCGACGCCCGCTCCCGCGACGACTCGTCGAGGCCCGCCGCGTCGACGAGGTCGTGCAGCGTGGCGACCAGCGCGAGGTACTGCTGGCGCAGGCTCCAGTAGAGCGGGTTCTCCTCCCAGGTCGGGTCCTTGAACCGGCCGTCCTTCTCCACCGGCACCGGGCCCTCGGCAGACGAGCCGAACGCCCGGGCGACGGCGGCCGTCCCGATCCGGGCCGCCAGGGCGGCGTGCCCCGCGACGATGCGCCCGACGTCGGCGGGGTGCGTCGCGAGTCCCTGGGCGACCTGCACGACCGTCCGTCCCCACAGGGCCGGGTCGACCTCCGCCAGCACGTCGGCCGGGACGATCGACTCGAGGGAACGGGCGAGGTCGACCGTCGGACCGGTCAGGCCGTCCAGGGGGCGGCTGCGGTGCTGCTCCACGGTCATGTCGGCGACCACCTCCACGTCGACTGGGCGTGCCGCGCCGACACGCCCCGACAGGGATAGTGCCCGGCCGAGGCGGGAGTGACACAGGTTACCGACGAGTCGGAGGCACGGGTCTCACCCGCGGATCAGCCCGCCAGCGCACCACGCTTCCGCGCGACGATGCCCTCGTAGAGCAGCGGGCTGGCGTCGGTGGCGAGCCGGTGCTGGAAGCGCTCGCGACGCACCACCTCGAGAGCGCCGGACCGGATCGACTCGCCGATCATGCCGCCGAACCCGGAGGTGTCGGTCTCCTCGAGGAACGCGTCCTTGATCGTCAGGACGACCCAGCCGTCGGGCTCGACGAGGTCGTAGGCCGTGCGGAAGGCGGCCGGCGGGATGTCGCCGAAGCCGAGCGCCGCGACCACGGTGAGCGCGTTCAGCCGGTGCCCGGCCAGCGTCTCCCGCTGCCCGACGGGGAGCCGGGTGAGGTCCGCGACCTGGTAGTCGGCGTAGAGCCCCGGGCGGTCGCGCAGGGCCGCGTCGCGGGCCTCGGTGAGGATGTCGACGCCGACGGCGTGCTCGACGCCGACCGCGGCGAGCTCCTCGGCCATGATCCCATTGCCCGCGCCGAGGTCGAGCACGCGCAGCGTCGAGGCCGGGACCCCGGCCTGCGCGAGCGCCTCGCTCAGCAGCCCCACCATGAAGCGCGGCGAGTCACAGCCCAGGACGTCGTAGAAGATCTTCTCGTAGAGGCCGGGCACCTGGAAGATGCGGTCGTAGTCGTGGAAGCGGTACTCGCCCCACGCGCCGCCGGGCTCGGCGACGACGCACCACTCGTCGTCCTGGCTGAACTTGCTGTTCGGCTCGGGGAGCGCCAGGCGCAGGGCCGCGCGGGCGGCCTGGAGGTCGGCGGGGAGCGGTGGCGCCGGGACCGCGACGCCCGCCGGTGCGGGTGCCCGGTGGAGGACCTCGTGCTCGCGACCGGTGCCGTTGCCCGTGCCGTTCACCGCTGTGGGTGCCATCGCCGACCTCTCCTCCCTCGTGTCGCCCACCGCGCGGGGTGGGCGACGGAAGCTGGACGCGGGCAGCTGGGAGCACCCGCGTGGAGCATCACGCGGCATCGATCGTCGTCAGCGCCCGGAGCGAGGGTCAAGGAAAGGTGACGTCAATAGAATCAACGTCACGCGGCGCGGCCGGACGGTCACGCCCGGCGGATCACCCCCAGCGGCCGCCGCCCTGCGGCCCCCGCGGGTCGTAGCGGGTCGTGCGCTGGTCCTGCTGGTACGGGTCCTCGTACGTGCCGTAGCGCTGGTCGTAGCGCCCGTCGTACTGCCGGCCGCCCCAGCCACCCTGCGCCGCGGGTCGCACCGCGGTGCGCGAGACGCCCGAGAGCATCGACATGATGGCCAGCCCGATCGCGGCGTAGAGGACCGCGGTGGCGATGTGGTCGACCACGCCGCCTGCCGCGAGGAACACCTGCAACAGCAGCACCACGAGCACCAGCAGCACGATCGCGGAGAAGAACGTCGCCGGGCGCGGCGTGGTCAGCAGCAGCAGGTGCAGCAGCGCGGTGCCCGCCAGGGAGGCGATGACCGCGCAGACCGGGATGATCGTCATGGCGTTGTCGACCAGGGCCCCGCTGCGCTGGGCGGTCTGGATGCCCAGGTCGAAGACGTTCGAGATGATCAGCACGCCGACGATCGCGATGCCGGCGGCCACGACCGCCGTCGCCACCCCGCCGGCCCAGAGTCGTCGCGGCAGGACCTCGACGTCGCCGTCGTCCCACGAGCGCTGCGGGTAGCTCACGACCTCGTCCTCTCCCCCGACCGCCGGGTCACGGCCCGTCAGGGTCGGTTGTACCGCACCGGACCTCGCCACGGGGGGACCACACCCTCCCCCGGTCGAGCTCCCGACTCCCTTGACGTTCCGCGTCCGGCCCCGTTCGGTGAGCAACGACCCCGGCGTCGCGAGCACGCCGCCACGAGGAGGAGCACGGGCGATGACGACCCCGCCGCAGCACCCGACCACAGGACGCACGGCGCGCCGGCTGCCGCGCCCGTCGGAGCTGCGTCCCCTGCTGCGGTTCGCCCGCCCCGATCCCGACCCGACGCGGCGGCGCCTCGCGCGCGCCCACACCGTCGCCGACCTGCGTGCCATCGCCCGGCGCCGCACCCCGCGGGCGGTGTTCGACTACACCGACGGCGCCGCGGAGGGCGAGATCTCGCTGCGTCGCGCGCGGGAGGCGTTCGCGTCGCTGGAGTTCCGGCCCTCGGTGCTGCGCGACGTCTCCCACATCGACACCTCGACGACCCTGCTCGGCGGCCCCTCGGCGCTGCCGTTCGCCTTCGCCCCGACCGGCTTCACCCGGATGATGCACCACGAGGGCGAGGCGGCGGTGGCGCGCGTGGCCGGCCGCATCGGGGTGCCGCACACGCTCTCGACGATGGGCACCATCTCGCCCGCGGACCTCGCCGCGGCCGCCCCGGACACCCGGCGCTGGTTCCAGCTCTATCTCTGGCGCGACCGGGCCGCGAGCGCGGACGTCGTGCGCCGGGCGGCGGAGGCCGGCAACGAGGCGATCATGCTGACCGTGGACACCCCGGTCGGCGGGGCCCGCCTGCGCGACGCCTACAACGGGCTCACGATCCCGCCGGCACTCACCGCGCGGACCCTCGCCGACATGGCCCGCCACCCGCACTGGTGGCTGAACGTGCTCACCACGGACCCGCTGGAGTTCGCGGCCCTGACGTCGTGGGAGGGCACGGTCGCCGAGCTCATCGACACGATGTTCGACCCGGCGCTCAACCTCGACGACCTCACCTGGCTCCGATCCACGTGGAACGGACCGCTCGTCGTGAAAGGTGTCCAGACGGCGGAGGACGCGCGGCGGGTGGTCGACGCCGGCGCCGACGCGGTGGTCGTCTCGAACCACGGCGGGCGCCAGCTCGACCGCGCGCCCGTGCCCCTGGAGACGCTGCCGTCGGTGGTGGCCGAGGTCGGCGGCGAGGCCGAGATCCTGCTCGACACGGGGATCATGTCGGGCGCCGACATCGTCGCCGCCGTCGCCCTCGGCGCCTCGGGCTGCCTGATCGGCCGGGCGTACCTCTACGCGCTCATGGCCGGGGGCGAGCGCGGCGTCGAGCACCTCGCGACGCTGCTCACCGCCGAGATCCGCCGGACGATGGCGTTGCTCGGGGTGTCGTCGATCAAGGACCTGACCCCGGACCACGTCCGCCTGCGCGCCTGACTCCCCTGGGTTGAGCCAAGGGGCCCTTCGGTCGGACGGGCGCGTCGGACGGGTGCGCGGTACCCGAGGGGAGCGAGGGACTCCCTGACTGCGTCCCACGCAGTCAGGGACGCCCTCGCTCCCCCTCCGGTCGGCGTCTACAGGCTCAGCAGCCGGTCGAAGAACTCCCGGTAGCGCTGCACCGCGCGCCGCAGCTCCTCGGTCGACGGGTCGCCCACGGCGTTCGGGTCGAGCGCGCTGCGCTGCTGGGTGAACGTGCGCGCGAGCTCGTCGAGCACCTCGCCCACCAGCCCGTCGGCACGCGCGACCGCGTCCCGGGGCTGGTCGACGAACATCATCCGCACGTCCTCCCACTGGGAGCGCCAGTGCTCGGCCCGCTGCGGGTCGATGATCGAGGTCCCGCCGCCCTCCGTGCCGGCGGTCGGGCCGCCGTTCGCGGCACCGGTCGCCGCGGCGGGGTCACCCGGTGCGCCCCGCGCGTGGTCGGGCGGCCCGGGGTACACGCCGGGCTGACCGCCCTGCCCGACGTCACCGGCGCCCCCGGCCGACCCCGGCCCGGCGCCGTAGGACTGCGCGCCCGGCGCCTGCCCGGGCTGCTGGCCGTACGGGTCGGCGTGCTGACCGGCGCCACCGAGCTGCTCGGTGTACCCGCCACCGGCATGCTGCTGCCCGTACTGGTCCGCCGGCTGGCCGGTGTGCTGACCGGCACCACCGAGCTGCTCGGCGTACCCGCCGCCGCCCGACCCGGCGTGCTGACCGGCGCCACCGAGCTGCTCGGTGTATCCGCCGCCGGCGGGCTGCTGGCCGTACTGGTCCGCCGGCTGGCCGGCGTGCTGACCAGCGCCGCCGAGCTGCTCGGCGTACCAGCCGCCCGACCGGGCGTGCTGATCGTGCTGGGGGGCGTGCTGGCCCCCGTACGGCGCGCCCTGGGGGTCGGCGTACTGCCCGCCCTGCTGCTGACCGGGGACGCCGGCGTTCTGGAGGGGATCCTCGTCGTATCCGCCCGGGCGCTCGTGGCCCGCCCGCTGCTCGTCGGGGTGACCTGCCGGGCGGCTCTGCTCGGGGTGGCTCATGCGCGGCGCTCCTGGTGTCCGTCGGGTCCGCCGGACGCGGGAGGCGCCGACGGTGGCCGGCCCGGGCCGGCCGGTCCGCCCGGGGGCGGACCCTGAGGGGGAGGACCCTGCGGGGGAGGTCCCTGAGGCGCGGCCGCAGGAGCCCCGCCCTGGTGCGGGACGCCCTGCGGGGGAGCGCCCCGCGGAGGTGCACCCCCGGGCGGGACACCCTGACCGGGTGCACCCTGCATCCGTTCGGTCCCGGCGTCGGGGTGCCCGTGGCGGCCGTCGCCCCCGCCCGGACCGGGGGTGATGCGCTCGGTGGCCCCGTTGGGACCACGCCCGTCACCCCGGGCGTGCCCGTCACCGTGCCCGTCGCCGTGCCCGCCACCGTCGTCGAGCATGGCCTCGACGAGGGTGCGGAACGCGGTGAAGGCGCCGCGCAGGTCCTCGGTGGTCGCCGTGCCCTGCCGGTGGGCGGTCACGACGCGCTGCGCCTCGCGATAGTCCTCGACGAGGTGGGGCTGGGCGACGGAGAGGTCGTCGGTCCGGCGCTCGCCCCCTTCGACCGGGTACCCCCGGGACCGCATGATCGTCACGAGCAGCGCGTCGGCGTGCTCGACCGCGCCGCCCGGGTCGTCGACGAACCCGCGCTGCACCTGCTGCCAGTCGGCGTGGAAGCGCTGGCGCTCGTCGGGCTGCAGGGGCCGGAGCTGGTGCTGGTCGTGGCGCTCCTTGCGCTGCCGCAGCTCCTTCTCGGCCTCCTTGCGGTCACCGGTCTCGGAGACGCGGCGTTCGTACTCGGGACCGAACTCCTCGGCGAGCTGCTGCTGCCGGCGTCGTCGCGCCAGCACGAGGGCGGCGATGCCGGCGACGACCAGCAGCACCACCACGATGATGATCACGACTGCGACGGTGCCCATCACGGACCCCCTCCGGACCTGGGACTTGAGTGATCGGTGTTGCCGGAGGAGTGCCCGGTGACGGGCGCCGATGTGCCGCTGAGCAGGGAATTAATTTCCCGCCGCGGCGCGCTCTCCGATCGGCCTACGCCGTTGCGCCACCTCGCCGATGGCGGGCGGCTCGTAGGACACATCGCCGGGGTTGGCGTCCACCCCCGGCGGGACGATCTCGTCGATCCGGTCGAGGACCTCGTCGTCGAGGGTGACCTCGGCGCCCGCGAGCACGTCCTCGAGCTGCTCCATGGTCCGCGGCCCGATGATCGCCGAGGTGACGGCCGGGTGGGACACGGCGAACGCCATCGCCATGTGCACCATCGACAGGCCCGCCTTCTCGGCGAGCGGGACCAGCTCCTCGACGGCGTCGAGCTTGCGCTCGTCGGTGAAGCGTCCGGGCGTGCGCTGCGCCCGCTGCGTCCCGGCCTCCTGCCCCCGGCGGATCTTGCCGGTGAGCATGCCCATCGCGAGCGGGCTCCAGACCAGCGTGCCCATGCCGTAGCGACGGCAGACCGGCAGCACCTCACGCTCGATGCCGCGGTTGAGGATCGAGTACGGCGGCTGCTCGGTGCGGAAGCGCTGGAGGCCACGGCGCTCGGCGACCCACTGGGCCTCGACGATCTCGGAGGCGGGAAACGTCGACGACCCGATCGCCCGCACCTTGCCGCTGCGCACGAGGTCGGTCAGCGCGGAGAGCGTCTCCTCGACGTCGGTCTCCGGGTCGGGACGGTGGATCTGGTAGAGGTCGAGGTGGTCGGTCTGCAGGCGCCGCAGGGAGTTCTCGACCTCGGCGACCAGCCAGCGGCGCGAGTTGCCGCGGTGGTTCGGGTCGTCGCCCATCGGCGCGTGCGCCTTGGTGGCCAGCACGACGTCGTCGCGGCGACCTTTCAGCGCCTTGCCGACGATCTCCTCGGACTCGCCCTGCGCGTAGACGTCGGCGGTGTCGACGAAGTTGATCCCGGCGTCCAGCGCGCGGTGGATGATCCTGATCGAGTCGTCGTGGTCCGTGTTGCCCCAGGCGCCGAACATCATGGCGCCGAGGCAGTAGGGGCTGACCTTGATGCCGGTCCCGCCCAGTGTCCGCATCTTCACGGCCGTGGAGTAGCCCCTGACACCCCGATCGATGCGTCAGCCCGGGGGCGGCGCCGCGGCGGGCGGCAGCCCGATCCGGTCGACCACCGGGATCGCGAGGCGCAGCTCGCCGATCCCGGTCGGGTGGAAGGGGTGCGGGTCCGCGAGGGACTGCAGGTCCGGGCCCAGCCCGTCCGGCGACGGCTCGCAGAGCGGGGTCAACGGCGGGGTCACGACGTCGAAGCCGTAGCGCTGCGCGCCCGTGGTGAGCACGCCGTTGAGCTCGGCGTTCCGGCCGGACAGCAGGGCGATCTCCTCCGGGGTGAGCCCCGGGTACTGCAGCGGCCCGCGGGCGGTGGGGCACCGGTCCTGCCGGGCGTCCGGACGCAGCACGTCGTACGACGTCATCACCACGACCCGTGGCCGGGACGGCAGGGTCGCGAGGTCGGCGAGGAGGTCGGCGTAGTCACGGTCGAACGCCGCCAGCCGGTAGCGGAACTCGCCGGCGGTAAAGTTGTCCGCGCAGTCGGTGGCCGCGTAGCAGTAGCCGATGAGGTCGGTCCAGTTCAGGTCGTTCGGTCCCACGGCGACGACGACGAACGACGGGTCCTCGACCTGCTTGAGCCGCCCGATCTGCGGGGGCACCGCGATGCCGCCCGTCTGCTGGGGCGCCCGGAGCCCGGTGGTGATGCGGGCACCGGAGCAGGCGAGGTTGAGCACCTCGTCGCCGACCGCGGCGCCGACCTGCCGGGCGAGCGAGTCGGTGCTGCGGGCGCACGCGACGTCCTCCGGCGAGGCGTCCGGCGGCAGCGGTCCGCCGAGCCGCGCGACGCGCGAGTCGCCGATGACGACGCCCCGCACGCCCGACACGGTCGGTCCGACCGGCGACGGGGTCACGTGGTGCGCCCCGGTGAGGTCGGTGAGCGACCGGGCGTCGCGCAGACCCTGCGCGCCGGCCACCGCGAGCGCGCCGCTCGCGCCCCACACGACGAGGGCCACGGCGAGCGCCGCCACCGTCGAGCGCGTCAGCTTCGCCGAGAGCCGGCGCGCGATCACCGCGGCCCGGGCCCCGGCACCGGAGCGCCGGGCGGTGGACCGCAGCGTCGCCAGGACCCGCAGCGAGCCGACGAGCCCGCAGACGCCCAGCACGACGGCGACGAGGATCAGGGTGGCCTTCCCGAACCACTCCTCGAAGCCCGTCACGATCGCCGACAGCGCGTCGGCGGGACTGCGGCCCTCGGCGAGCGACTCGACGGCCGCGCCCGCGGTCTCGCTGCGCTGGACCGGGCCGATCGAGAGCTGCGGGCGCAGCGGGCCGTAGATGGTGACGTCCGGGACGTCGAGGCTCGTGTTGCCGACCTGGACGATCCGGGGCGGGCCCGACACGGTCGCCGTCGGCGGCTGGGCCCCGACACTGATCCGCTGCCCGAACGCCTCGACGTCCTGGTCGGGGGTGAGCGCGAGCGCCGCCCACACCCCCGCGACCGTGCACGCGACGACGAGGAGCAGCGTCACCGGCGAGCGCAGCTCGCGCCCGAACCCACCGAGCCGGCCCACGGTCCTCCTCGCGCGTCGACTCCTCGAGGACCCCAGCCCTACAGGATCGACCCCGCCCGCGTCACCCGATGGTGGCCGACGCCCGGGACCGCCGCTCGAGGCGCGCGAGCAGCGCCGCGACCGCCGCGGCCACGACGAACGACAGCAACGACGCCGAGAGCCACGACGGCGGGGTGACGCCGATCGCGTCGCGCAGCGCGCTCCACGCGTCCGACCAGACGGGCGCGCCGCCCGGGTTGACCAGCTGGTACACGACGAGGCCGATCACCCAGGCGACGATCATCAGCGGGCGCGACGGCGCCCACCGGGACAGGTCCCCGGAGACGTAGCGCAGCGGAGCTCGACCGTCCGGACCCGCCGCGCCGCGCCGCACGAGCGCGTCCCCGACCCCGACACCCAGCAGCGGCACGAACACCGACCCGATGACCGCGAGGAAGACCGCGTAGTCGTCGATGGTGACGCCCAGCGCCAGCACCGTGATGAGCGCACCGATGCCGAGGCTCAGCAGCCGCCGGTCGGCGCGCGGGGCGAGGTTCTGCACCGAGACCGCGGTGGAGTAGACGTTCGCGAAGGACTGGTCGGTCTCCCGCGCGGTGAGCACGAGCAGCGCCACCAGCCCGAGCGGGGCGGCCAGCATGGGCGCGAAGACCTCGTCGCCGTTGCCGCCCACGAGCGCCAGCGCGGCGAGCCCGACCACGAAGCAGACGATCTGGGTGAGCCCGTAGCCGACCGTGGCGGCGGTGAACGCGGTCGAGACGCGCCGGGAGTGGCGGGAGAAGTCCGACGCGACCGGGATCCAGGACACCGCGACGGCGATCGCCGCGTCGGTGCCCGCCCAGAACCCGGCCCAGGAGCCGCCGCCGGCACCGAGGTCCAGTTCCGGCCTCGTGAACAGCCACCAGGCGAGGTAGGCCACCGAGATCGCGACGAGGATCGTGACGACCCGCCGCAGCAGCCGCAGCATGCCCAGCGGCCGGAGGGTCAGCAGCGTCGTGACGATCCCGGCGCCGAGCACCCAGACCCAGGTCGGGCCGCCGAGGGCGAGCGTGCCGGCCTGGGCGATGACGACGAGCTCGAACGTCCCCCAGCCGATCAGCTGGACGACGTTGAGCACCGACGGGATCCACGACAGGACCCCGCCGAACAGGCCGCGGAGCAGCACCATCGCCGGGGCGCCGGTCGCGGCGCCGGGCATCGCCGAGAGCCCGACCATGGCGCTGCCGATCAGGGTGCCGACGACCGTCGCGACGACGGCGGCGGTGACGGTCAGCGGGGGCGCGCCCGCGGGCGCCAGGACGGCGAGGACGCCGGCGAAGCCCAGCAGGCTGACGCCGAGGTTGGCCCAGAAGGCGCCCTGGTCGAGGAACCCGAGGGTCTTCGGCACCGGGCCGTCGAGGGTGGGGGCGACCTCGGGGTTCGCGGTGGACTCCGAGGTGGACGTGGACGTGCGCACGAGCAGCCTCCCTGCGCCGGCATGATCCGGATCAGGTTCCGACGGTCGGGACCGCTGCCGCCCGTGGGTCGACGGCCAGGTCCCCTCTCAGCCCGGTGGCTCCGGACTCCCGTGAGCGCCGGTCGGCGCCCGCCGACGACCGTAGGTCGCCGGGCGCACGAACGCGAGGGGCCGCCCGCCGTGATCGCGGAGATCACGGGGACGGCCCCTCGGGTCGTGCGTCGTGCTACGGCGTCAGTTCTGCGTGCACTGCCGTCCGCCGTTGAGGCAGTCGGCGCCCTCCTGGGCCCGAGCCACCGACGAGAAGTGCATGAAGTCGGAGTGGTCGGTGGTGGGGTCGTGCTGGTTGTCCGGGAAGCTGTCGATCGAGAACGCGCGGCCCGCCGGCTGGTCGTAGGTCAGCGTGATCCGCAGCGCCGGCAGGTTGGTCTCGCCGTCGGCGCACCGGCCGTTCTCGTCCGGGAACCTGATGTGCGAGCGCAGGTCCTCGGAGCTGAGGTTCTCGCCGTCCCAGCAGTTCGGGTAGTCGAGGACCCGCATCAGCCGCGAGCCGGACGGGCAGATCGGGTACTGGTCCGTGATCCGGTCGGTGAAGCCCGAGCAGGTGTACTTCGCGTTGGCGTTCTTGCCGTCCTGGGCGGCCGCCTTGGCGTTGCCCATGATGACCTCGAGGTGCTGCGGCAGCGGCGCGACCTCCTGGTCGGCGTTCGTGCGGTGGAACGTGATGTCGGCCGAGCGGGGCGTCAGGATGCGTCCCACGTTGCCGTCGTTGCCGCCACCGTCCGCGTTCGCGTCCGAGTCGGTGCCGTTGAGGTCGCGCAGCACCGGCCAGAAGAACGTGGACTTGTCGCCGTTGGTGCACGACGTGCCGCCGGCCTCGAGCGAGGCCTCGTCGGAGTTCTCGTCGGTGGTGGTGTTGCCGACGTAGTCGTGCGTGTGCTGGGCGCCGTTCGGGTTGCCCGGGGCGACCATGAAGTTGCTCGGGTTGTTGTGGTCGCTGGTGCCACAGTTGATCGTGTACGAGCCGTCGGCGAAGACGCCGCCCTCGCCGCGGTTGCGGTTGACGTCGACGTCGGTGATGTCGACGTACTCGTCCGCGCTGGCCGGGGCGATCTGGTCGCGCTTCAGCGGGTCCTCGTCCTCGGCGGCCTGCGCCTGGGCACCGCCGTCGCCGCCGTCCTCCTGGCCGTCCTCGCCGTTCTGGCCCTGGTCGGCGTTCTCGTCGCCGCCCTGGCCCTCGTCGGCGTTCTCGTCCTCGGCCTGGGCGTTCTCACCGTCGCCGGTGTCCTCGCCGTTCTCCTCACCCTCGGTCTGGCCGTCGCCAGACCCGTCCTCGTCGGACGACGCCTCGTCCTCCGAGCCGGAGCTGTCCGAATCGTCGCCGCTGACGAGAGAGCTCAGGAGGCCCGAGTCGGAGCCCGAGTCGGAGTCGGAGTCCGCGAACGCGGAGCCGGCGACCGTGACGGCGCCGCCGGTGAGGAGCAGCGCGGCCACGATGACGAGCAGCCGTTTCGGGAGCGATGTGCGATGTCGTCCGCGTCGGGGCACGGGAACCTCCTGACGGTGCCCGCGGCGTCGGGACGGGGGAGCTCGTCCAGGGAGCCGGCGCCGGGAGCACGGGTGTCCTGTGGTTGTCGGCGGAGCGCGGACGGCGGCATGGCAAGAGGGGGAGCGTCGCCGCCCGGCTCCGACGGGAGGTCACGGTAGGGACACGGCCGTCCGGCGACCGCTTATCTGAGAGATCTCAGGTTCGAGTGCCGCTCGCAGGCCCGCTCGGCGCGACGATCGGCAGGCTGATGCCGCCGAACGGAGGAAAATCTGCTCCGCTCGCGGCAACGGGCTCTCAGCTCGGCGCAGCCGACGAGCATCACGTCTCCGCTCGCCGCTCGTCGATTGAACTCGGAAGCGTGCCGGTCCAAGCTGGTCCGCGATGAGACCTGATCGTTATGCGGGCGCGGAGCGGGGCCGCGTGCTGTGCGTGGCCCCTTCCCATCGCACAACGAGCGTCCTCGTGGGGACGTTGCGGTCGCACGGCTTCGAACCCCAGCTCCTCCGGGAGAGCTGGAGCGTCGGGGCCACCGCGCGGGCGAGCGGGGCGCGGGCCGTCGTGCTGGACATCGAGATGCCGGGGCTGCGGCCCGTCGAGGTGCTCGCCGACCTGCACCGCGACAGCCCGCGCACGCCCGTCATCGCGCTGACCAGCCCCGAGGCGCGTGACCGCACGGTGTCGACCCTGCGCGCGACGCAGGACGACTACCTGGTCACGCCCTTCCCCATGGAGGAGCTGCTGGCGCGCCTGCGGCTGCGTCTCGGCGACGACCGCCCCACCGCCCAGCTCTTCCTGCGCCGCGGCGAGGTGGCGGTCGACACCGCGCTCGAGCAGGTGTTCGTCGAGAACAAGCCGGTGAGCCTCTCGCGCACCGAGTACGCGGTGGTCGACGCGCTCATCCGCCACCCGCGCGGTCAGGCGATGTCGCAGGAGCAGCTCGTCACCCGCGTCTGGGGCGGCCCGCCCACCTCGAACATCGTCGAGGTCTACATCGGCTACCTGCGCCGCAAGCTGGGGGCGGAGCGCATCCGCACCGTCCGCGGGCGCGGCTACATCCTCGAGGGCTGACCGGCCCTACCCGATCTGCGGACCGGGCGGGCCGAGGACGAACCGTCCGTCGCCCCGGCCGCCCTCGGTCGGCCACCCCGGGCCGTCCCCGGGCTCAAGATGGACCAGTCGCCGGCGGAGACCTTCGGCGACGGGCCGTGTTCCTGTTCAGCCGCGGCGCGGGGCGGGCGTCGCGAACAGCACGGCGAGGACGACCAGGGCGGGCAGGACGAGGTCCGGCCGGACCAGCGCGGCGAGCCCCGCGACCACCCCGGCGGGGACCGTCCGGCGGGCGACGCCGTAGCGGGGGACGCCGACGAGCAGCGCCGCGGCGAGGAACGCCTCCATGCCGACGACGCTGGCGAAGATCGGTGACGTGACGACGAGGCCGACGACCAGCCCGGCGACGACGGTCGGGCGTCGTCGCACGACCTGCGCGAGCCCGGCGGCCCACACGGCCGTCGTCGCGGTCGTGAGCACGAGCACCAGGCCCACGGCGACCACCGGGCGACCGGTCAGCAGGGTGCCCGCGGCGAGGAGCCACACGTTCAGCGGCGAGGTCGCCGAGTTGGCGTCGCGGAACGGGGTGAGGCCCCAGTGCCCGAGTTCGGCGAGGTTCCGCGCGTAGTCGAGGGTGATGTAGGAGTCGTCGGGCATCCCGCGGTACGCGGCGAGGAACAGCAGCGCGCCCGCGACGGCGCCGCCGGCGGCGACGGCCACGGTCGTGGCCGAGGGTCGCCGGCTCGGCACCGTGCGGGGTGGTGTGCCGTCGGCGGGAGCGGGGGCCGGGGTGTCGAGCACGGGGTCGGTGCTCTAGGCCGGGAAGAGGGTGTCCTCGCGCTGTGCGGGATCACCGCCGACCCGGATGAACCACTCCGTGCCGAACGCCAGGGCGAACCGGTCGTCGGGCAGCGCGAGGAAGAAGGAGTCCTCGGGGATCTGGCTGCGGTGCGCCCGCATCGCCCCACGCTTCGCGCCCAGCCACGGCGTGACGTCGACGCGCGTGGTCAGCTCCGCCTCGGCGGAGCCGAACGCCTCGGGATCGAGGTCGGGCATCTCCTCACCGGCGTCGCGGGCCATCCGGGCCATGCGCCGGAAGTCGTCCCGGTTGCTCGTCGCCTCGTAGACCCGCGGCGTCCCGGCCAGCTCCCCGGCCCGGCGACCCACCCGGTGCACCTGGATGTGGTCGGGGTGCCCGTAGCCGCCGATGCGGTCGTACACGGTGAGGACCTCGGCGTCCTCCTCGCGCAGGATCGCGGCGAGCCGCTCGGCGGCCTCCTCGACGTCCGCCGACCAGAACGACCCGGCCGCGCCGTTGGTGTCGGTGTCGACCATCCCGGAGTCGACGTACCCGAGGAACTCGACCCGGGCCACGCCGAGCACCTCGGCGGCGTCGTGGGTCTCCTTGACGCGGCGCTCGGCCAGGGTCTCGCCGTCGTCGAGCACGCCGGGCACGATCTCGCCGTGCTCGCCCCGGGTGGCGACGACCAGCACCACCCGGTGCCCGGCGTCGGCGGCGGCGCGCATCACGCCGCCGCAGGAGATGCACTCGTCGTCGGGGTGCGCGTGGAAAGTGACCATGGTCGCCACGGTGATGAGCCTAGTGATCGGCCCTCAGGCCAGCGCGATCGAGGCCATCAGGACGATCGCGACGAGCAGCAGGAGCGCCACCGTCCCGAGGATCACGCCGGCGCGCGGTCCGGGGCCGCGGGCGAAGAGCTCGCGGCCCTGCAGTCCCTCGGAGCGCGCGGCCGCGCTCGCCCACGGCGGGGCGGTGTCCTCGGGGCGCGCCACCCCACCCCCGGCGTCCCGCGCCCGCACCGCGCCGGGCACGAACTGCGTGCGCTCCGGCGGCGGGGGCGGACCGGGTCGGGTGGGCGGGACGGCGGCCCGCGGCGCCGCGGCCCGCGGGGGTTCCGGACGCCGGCGCACCACCTGCGTCGGCTCCTCACGCACCACGACCTGCGTCCGGTCGGCCTCCGGGCCCGCGGCACCGCGCACGACCTGCGTCGTCTCCGGCGACGCGTCGGCGTCGGGGTCCGCGTCCTGCGCCGACCACCGGAAGGGCGGCGGGAACGGGTCCGCCGGCAGCGGGCGCTCGTCGGTGCGGGCGTCGTCGTCCTCGTCCTCGTCCAGGGGCGGCGGGGGCGGGCGCAGGGCCGGCGACGACGGGCGCGACTCCGGCAGCGGAGGAGCCTCCGCGGGGGTGGCCGGGACGGGGATGCCCCGCGGCTCCGGGGAGGCGGGATCGTCCTCCCCTGGGACCGGCGTCACCGGCTCGGGCGGTGCTTCGTGGATCGCAGCGTCCTCGCCGGAGGGATCGTCCACGCCGGAGCGCTCGTCTCCTGGAGCGCCGTCGCCCGACGGGACCTGCGACCCCGGCGGTGCGTGGATCGCCGCGTCCTCGCCGGAGGGCTCTTCCTCCGGAGCGCCGTCGCCGGACGCGACGGTCGTCGGCTCGGGCGCCGGAGGCGCGAGGGCGTTCTCGACGGCGCCGGCCGACGGCATGGCCGGAGCCCGGGGCACGTCAGGTTCCGGGGCGGCCGGCGCGGGCGCGTCCGGGGCCGACGTCACCGGCGGCGGCGGTGACGTCGGCGGTGCCGTCGTCAGTGGTGACGGCGGTGCCGACGGCGATGGTGACGGCGGTGGCGGCGCCTCGGGTCCGGGCGGGGGCCGGACCGCGCCGGTGTCGACCGGTGCGGTCGGGCCGGTGCCCCGCGCGGCGGCTGGCGGAGCCACCGGCGCCTTCCGCGACGCAGCCCCCGGCGCACTCCCCGGCCCACTCCCCGGCCCACTCCCCGGCCCACTCCCCGGCCCACTCCCCGGCGGGCGGGACGGCGGCGCCGGTGGTGGTCGCCGGTCGGTCGGCGCTGCCGGGCGTGCCGGTCGTTCCGCCGGCGCCGACGGCCCGCTCGGGGGCGGGGTGGCGGATGCCGGACGGGCCGCCCGCGTCTCGTACTCGCCGTCGAAGTCGGCGTCGAAACCCAGCTCCTGGTCCGCGGCGTCGAGCTCGCTGTCGTCGAGGTCGTCGCGCGCGGGCGGCGGTGGAGGCCCCGGCAGGCGGGCCGCGAGGATCTCGTCGCGACGCCGCCGGTAGGACTCGGCGTCGACCCGGCCGGTGGCCAGGTCCTCGTCGAGCCGACGCAGCTGCTCCGGGACGCCCATCACACCTTCCTCCGAGGCCCTGCCGAAGCCACGAGATCACCGTCGGACCTGGGCAGGTTCCGCACGGTAACGCACGACCGCGGTCCGTGAGTGATCGTCGGTTCGACGACCAGGAGCGTGATCTCGGCGAAAAGCAGCGAACACCCCGGCGCCCGATGACGAAGGTGGCGGCGAACGCGGCGCACGAGGAGCGCCGTCGACGCCGAGCGGTCGAACCCCTGGCCGCTGACGAGAGGACATCGCCGTGTCTCCGAGCTCGCGCACCACCGCAACCACCGTCGCGGGCGGTCGTGTCGTGCCGCGTCCCGCGGAAGGTGTGTGGCCGGGACTGCAGGATCCGGGCGAGAACCGGCTGCGGATGACCGTGGCCCGCGGGCTGGTGCGCTCGGCGGTCAAACGGCTCCCGATGCACCTGGTGTGGCCGGACGGGTCGGTCGAGGGCGATCCGCAGGGACCGGGGCTGCGCCTGATCCGCCCCGAGGCGTTCTTCACGCGTCTCGGACGGCACGGTCTCATCGGTTTCGGCGAGGGCTGGATGGTCGGCGACTGGGACTCCGACGACCTCGTCGGCGTGCTGCGCGCCATGACCGACCACATCGAGGAGCTCGTCCCGCGACCGCTGCGCAACCTGCGCCGCCTCTACGACCGGGGCCAGCCGCGCGAGGAGGTCGCCGCCGACGCCGAGGTCTCCCAGGAGAACGTGCACCGGCACTACGACCTGTCGAACGACCTGTTCTCGCTGTTCCTCGACGAGTCGATGATGTACTCGGCCGCCTGGTTCGACCCGGAGCGCCCGGACGAGCCGCTCACCGACGCCCAGCACCGCAAGATCGACGGCATCCTCGACCTCGCCGGCGTGCGGGCGGGCCAGCACGTCCTCGAGATCGGCACGGGCTGGGGCGAGGCGGCCATCCGGGCGGCGCAACGCGGCGCGCGCGTCACCACGCTGACGTTGTCGGTCGAGCAGGCGGAGCTGGCCCGCGCCCGGGCCGAGAGTGCCGGGGTCTCCGACCGGATCACGATCGACGTCCGCGACTACCGCGAGGCCACGGGCTCGTACGACGCCGTGATCAGCGTCGAGATGATCGAGGCGGTCGGCGAGCGCTTCTGGCCCGAGTACTTCCGCACCGTGGACCAGCTCCTCGCCCCCGGCGGGCGCTTCGGCCTCCAGTCGATCACCATGCCGCACCACCGGCTCGAGGCGACGAAGTCGTCGTACACCTGGATCCACAAGTACGTCTTCCCCGGCGGGCTCATCCCGAGCCTCGAGGCCATCGACGACACCCTCGCCCGGCACACCTCGATGCACGTGGTCGACCGGCGCTCGATCGGGCTCGACTACGCCGAGACCCTGCGCCGCTGGCGGGAGACGTTCCTCGCCCGCGAGCCCGAGGTGCGCGCGCTCGGCTTCGACGAGACGTTCGTGCGGATGTGGGACTTCTATCTCGCCTACTCCGAGGCCGGCTTCGCCTCGCGCTACCTCGACGACTACCAGCTCGGGATCGCGCGGCGCTGATCGGCGGGGTGGGGCGGAACGGGGTGCCGAGGGCCACGAACGGTCAGTGCTGACCGCCGCCGGGTGTCGGGGATAGCCTCCGCGCGGGTACACGCCCCCGACCGTTTCCCGCCCGCAGAGGAGCACCGCACCGAGATGGACACCAAGGACGTCGCCGCGATCGTCACCGGCGGGGCCTCCGGCCTCGGCGGTGCCACCGTCCGCCGGCTCGCCGGGCAGGGCGCCCGCGTCGTCGCGATCGACCTGCCGAAGGCCGTCGACGGTGCCGAGGCGCTCGACAACGTCTCCTACGTCGGCGCCGACGTCACCGACGGCGACCAGGTGGCCGCGGCGGTCGAGGCCGCCACCGCGACCGGCTTCCCGCTGCGCGTGGTGGTCAACTGCGCCGGTATCGGGACCGCGGGCCGGGTCCTGTCGAAGAAGGGCCCGCACGACCTGGGCGTCTTCAACCAGGTCGTCGGCGTCAACCTCATCGGCACGTTCAACGTCATGCGGCTCGCGTCCGAGGCCATCGCGGCGACCGAGCCGCTCGCCGACGGCGCGCGCGGCGTCGTGGTCAACACCGCGTCGGTGGCCGCGTTCGAGGGGCAGATCGGCCAGATCGCCTACTCCGCCTCGAAGGGCGGCGTCGTCGGGATGACCGTGCCGGCGGCCCGCGACCTCGCCCAGTACGGCATCCGCGTCATGACCGTCGCGCCCGGCATCATCGACACCCCGATGCTCGCGGGCGTCGAGGAGTCGTTCCGCGAGCAGCTCGCCGCCGGGATCCCGTTCCCGCAGCGGCTCGGGCGACCCGACGAGTACGCGCAGCTGGTCGCCCAGATCATCGAGCACGACTACCTGAACGCCGAGGTCATCCGCTTCGACGGCGGCTTGCGCATGCAGCCGCGGTGAGACCTCGCAGCTCGGGTCACAGCTCCGTGAGCAACGGGACCTCCAGGACCCGCTCCGACGTCAGCCACGTGCGCAGCGTCCACGTGGCCCGGACGTCGTCCTCGTTGTAGACGAGCAGCCGCTCGCGCTGCGCCGGGTCGGGCTCGCCGCCGTCGAGCCCGACCGCGTCGCGGTACCAGCGCATGGAGTTCTCGCCGCCGGCCTCCGGGTCGTGCCAGGCGAAGCCGGCCGACGGCGCGACCCGCTTGAGGCCCTTGCCGTGGGGGCAGAGGAACGACTCGCTGACGACGGGGAACAGGTCGATCCACGCCTCGGAGGCGATGAACTCCTCGACCTCGTCGGCCGACGGCACGCCCGGCATGCCGCCGAAGCGCTCGACCGACCCGCGCAGCCAGCGGTTCTCGGCCTGCTCGTTGTAGCAGTAGGCCCGCAGCACGAGCCCCTGCGCGGCGCAGCGGGCGCGCACGTCGGCGAGCCACGTCCAGAACTCACCGAACGAGCGGCCCTCGTCGCGGGTGGGCAGCGGGTCCCACGTGACGAACGCGCGGTAGCCGTGCTCGAGCCCGATGTCGGCGCCCGAGAGCAGCGCACCCCAGAGGTAGGCGCCGTCCTCGCCGAGGCTCTCCATGTCGACGTCGACCTCGACGTCGCCGCGCGCGACGGCGGGCCGCGCGACGCGGCGCACGAGCGGGACGTCGTGGGTCCACGCCCGGGCGAGCGCGACGGCCTCGACGAGGTCCGGACCCTCGAAGCCGCCCTCGCCGACCTCGGGATCGGGCTCCGGGCCCGGGAGGCCCTCGGCCGGGTCGAGCGCGGCGAGCTCGCGCACCGTGCCGACGCCGCGGCCGCGCAGCCGCAGCGCGGCGTCGCCGCGCACGACGAGGCTGACGTCGTCGGCCGCCCGCAACGCCGCCTCGCACGTCGGCCACCAGGGGCAGCGCCGGCACTCGGTGATGCGCGAGGGCTCGGCCAGCGCCGGCGCGCGCGACCGCGCGGCCTCGGCGACGGCCAGCCGATCGGCGTGGCGACGGTCGTAGGTGTCGAGCGCGCTGCGCCCGCCCGGGCCCCCCGACCCGCCCGACCGGGCCGCGAGGTCGATCCACACGACGACGTCGGCGTCGAGGCCCACGACCCCGCCCCACACCGGCGCGTCCGGGCCCTCGGGCGGCGCCAGGCCCGCGGCCCGCAGCATGCGGTGCAGGTGGGCCAGGCGCAGCACGTCGCGCGTCACCGTGCGGACCCGCCGCGCGTCGTCCGGCGCGGCCCACTCCGGATGGGGGCGGGCGAGCGGGGAGGTGAGCGCGCCCTCGCCCGGGTCGGTGACGCGGTGGCGCACGACGATCAGCGGCCACCAGCCCGCGGACGGGTCGCCCGGCACCGCACGCACCAGCGCGTCGGCGCCCCCGCGACGGCCCTCGCCGGCGGGCAGCTCGGCGCCGCCGACGACGTCGGGCAGCCACGCGGTGTCGGCGAGCACCTCCCGCGTCGCGGCCGCACGCTCCCGGGCGCTCGGGGCGGGGGGCACCGCGGCCCATCGCGAGCCGAGGAGCTCGGCCCAGCGGGCGGCCAGCGCGGCCCGGTGGGACGCCGCGTCCGCCTTGCGCATCGCGACCCCCGGATCGGCGTCGTCGCCGGGAGGCGGGCCGCCCGGCCCGAGATCCTCCGGGGGGACGTGCTCGAGGTGGACCCGGCGGCGGCAGCGCGTCGTGGCGGCCGCGTCGAGCAGGACCGGGCGCGGCACGCCCGCCGACGCCGGGGAGTCCGGCGCAGCGGCGGAGGAGGCGGCCGGGGTGGCCGGGGGGGCCGCGCACCCGTCGCCCGCCTCGTGCGCGGTGGTCGTGCTCATGCTCCGAGCTTCCCACGGCACCCCGACACCGCTGGTCGTCGCGGGCCGGGGGCGTCCGGGCCGGGCGTGTGGAACCGCGACGGCCCGGGCACTCGGGCCATCGACGCGCCGGGCGGATCACGCCCCCCGGCGTACCGCCCCCGCCACTAGGGTGCGGGAGATCCGGCCGGGACATGGGCGGACACGAGGACGGGAGGGTCCATGGGACTGCTGCGGCGCCGCGAGCGGCCGGCGACGGAGGCGGACGCCATGGAGGTGGGCGACGACGTCTACGTCGTGAGCAGGAAGGCGGCCGACCTCGCCGTCAAGGCGCAGAAGGAACGTCGCCGTGCGGCCCTCGCCGATCGGCACCTCGCGGAGACCCAGGAGGCGACCCTCCTCGGCGACAAGAAGGCGCTCAAGGCCGCGAAGAAGCGCCAGCGCTCCGAGGAGACCGAGGTCGACAAGGACGACGGCCTCGACGGCCTCGACCCGTGGACCGGCGCGAAGGTGAAGCGCTACATCGGCATCGCCCGGATCGTCGTGCCGATCGTGGCCCCGATCGTGTACCAGGGCGTGGGCATGGCCCGGGACCGCTGGGACGCGCACCGCGCGCGCCAGCTGGGCGTCGCGCCGGACGAGCTCGGGGAGTTCACCGGCCGCGGCGCCGCGCTCTACGCGCGCGTCCACAACATCGCGCTCTCCGTCCAGGACCTGCGCACGCGCCACGGCGGCGGCGACAGCACGCGCTCGTCGGAGATCCGCGCGTTCG
Organism: Actinomycetospora aeridis; assembly: GCF_037400275.1. Classification (NCBI taxonomy): domain Bacteria; kingdom Bacillati; phylum Actinomycetota; class Actinomycetes; order Pseudonocardiales; family Pseudonocardiaceae; genus Actinomycetospora; species Actinomycetospora aeridis. The sequence continues at coordinate 859,078 of NZ_JBBEGL010000002.1, forward strand.
TCGAGGACGCCGAGCAGCGCCTGTCCGACCTCGAGTCGGCCGTGCGCGCCGCGGAGCAGATGCCCGCGAGCCGGCGGCGCAGCGCCCACGTCGCGGTGGCCGGTGAGCTCGAGCGCATCGAGGACCGTCTGCTCGCCCTCTGGGGTGTCGGTGGCACGCCGCGGGCGGCCGTCGGCGGCGCGCGTCCCGGGCCCGACGCGCGCTGACCGTGCCGGGGTTGCCCCGCAGGGGCGGCCCGCCGTGTTCCCGGCACATCACGATCTCGACACAGGTGCCGCGTCACCGCCCGTGATGCCGCGGGCCCTCAGGGCGTGTCCCAGATCACAAACGTGCCCTGGAGCTGCAAGAATCCGGTCGTGCACGTCCCGATGCGCCCTCCGCTGCTACCCACCGCGTCCGGACTCCCCCGGTAAACGTCCCTCGAATGTCGGACCAACGGGGTGACAACTCGCGCTTCCCCCGCCTAATGTCCCCGCAGCCGTTGTCGCAGGGACAACGCCCGTTGCCCCAGACGCCCCACCGAGGACGATCTGCGCGACGGGGACACGGGAGGGGAGGGCGGGTCGTGAGCCCTCGTGCGCGCACCGGCGGGCCCGAGGCCCCGGCGCCCCGCTCCCCGAGCGCGACCACCGCGACCACCGCGACCACCGCGGCCATCGGCCCGAAGGACCCGGCGACCCGGGGGCGGCGCCCGCGCGACGAGGCCGGCGGCCCGGTCAACCGCGCGCTCGACGTCCTCGACCTCCTCGGCACCCCCGGCGGGCCCTCCTCGCTCGGCGTGGTCGAGATCGCGCGCCAGCTCGGACGGGACAAGTCGCAGGTCTCGCGCCTGCTCAAGCTCCTCGCGGACGCCGGGTACGTCGACCGCGAACCCGGTTCGCTGCGCTACCGGATCGGCACGCGCCTGTTCGCGATCGGCGCCACCGCGGTCGACCGGCGGCTGCGCGACGAGGCCGACGCCGCCGTGGCGCGCGAGGCCGCGCTGCTCGGCGAGCGGGTCGACGTCGGCATCCGCAGCGGCGGCAGCGTCATGACCATCAGCACCGCCGCGCCGGACAGCGAGCTGCGCGCCGCGGGGTGGGTGGGGCGCACGGTGCCGTTGTCGTGTACCGCCACCGGGCGTGCACTCCTGTTCGACCTCGACACCGCCGCGATCGCCCGGGTGATCGTGCCCGAGGGTCTCGGACCGGCCGGCCCGGCCGCGCCGCGCTCGCTCGACGAGCTGGTCTCCCGGATCGCCGACGAGCGCCTCCGGGGCTGGTCGATCGCCCGTCACGAGACCGACCGCGGCCTCCTCTCGCTCGGCGCGCCGGTGCGCGACAGCAGCGGCGCCGTCGTCGCCGCCCTCGGGGTGAGCGGTCCCGAGTCGCGCGTCGACCCCGTGCTCGACGAGGTCCGTGCCGCGGTGCTGCGGGCGGCCTCCGACCTGTCCCGGGCGCTGGGGGTGGCGAGCTCGCCGGGGCGCGCCACCGCCCGCGCCGGACCATCCGGACCGACCACCGAGGTGTCTCCCCTGTCCACCCCCCCTGCTCCCGAGAGAGGAGCGTCGTGAACTTCCTGGACTATCTCGCCAGCAACTCGCAGCAGATCGTGTTCCTGACGCAGGCCCATTTCCTGGTGGTCCTCATCGCCGTCGGCCTGGGCTCGCTGATCAGCGTCGCCCTCGGGCTGGCGGTCTCCACCGGAGAGCCCGACCCGCGCCGGTTCTCCCTCGACTGGTTCGCGGCCGGCGTGCGCGAGGGCGGGCTGGTCTTCACCGCAGCGCTGCTCACCGTGCCGTCGCTGGCACTGTTCGCGCTGTTCCTGCCCATCACCGGGCTCGGGGTCACCACCGCGATCATCGTGCTGACGATCTACACGCTCTACACGGTGCTGCGGAACACCGTCGCCGGCCTCACCACGGTCGACCGTGCGGTGCTCGAGTCCGCCAAGGGCCTCGGCTACGGCCGGCTGCGCCGGCTGCTCACCATCCAGCTGCCGCTGGCGTGGCCGGTCATCCTCAACGGCATCCGCGTCACCACGCTGATCTCGATCTCGATCGCCGTGGTCGGCGCCGTCGTCCAGGGACCCGGGCTCGGCATCCTGCTCCTCAACGGGATCTCCCGCATCGGTGCGGCGAACTCCTTCTACCAGGTCCTCGCGGGCACGCTGTTGTGCCTGATCGTCGCCGCCGTCTTCGAGATCTTCTTCGCCATCGTCCAGCGCCTGACCATCCCCAGGGGGATCCGTGTCTGACAATCCCGACCAGACCGCCGTCGTCCCGGAGCCCGGCGCCGGCCAGACCGACACGATCGTTCTCGAGGGCGTCGAGAAGATCTACCCGGGCAGCACCAGCCCGGCCGTGAGCCAGCTCGACATGACCATCAAGCAGGGCGAGATCGTCATGCTGATCGGCCCCTCGGGCTGCGGCAAGACCACCACGCTCAAGATGATCAACCGGCTGATCGAGCCGACCTCGGGGCGCATCCTGCTCGACGGCAAGGACGTCACCCACGTCAACGGTGACCTCCTGCGCCGCCAGATCGGCTACGTCATCCAGCAGGGCGGCCTGTTCCCGCACTTCACGATCGCCGACAACATCGGCGTCGTCCCGAGGATGCTCGGCTGGGACAAGCAGCAGATCAAGGAGCGCGCCGACGAGCTGCTCCACCTCGTGGGCCTCGAGCCCTCGACGTTCCGCGACCGCTACCCGCGCCAGCTCTCCGGCGGCCAGCAGCAGCGCGTCGGCGTCGCCCGGGCGCTCGCCGCGAACCCGCCGGTCATGCTCATGGACGAGCCGTTCGGCGCCATCGACCCGATCACGCGCGACCGCCTCCAGGACGAGTTCCTGGAGATCCAGCGCACCGTCGGCAAGACGATCGCGTTCGTCACCCACGACCTCCAGGAGGCCGTGAAGCTCGGCGACAAGATCGCCGTCTTCGCGACCGGCAAGCTCGAGCAGTACGCGGACCCCGAGACCGTCCTGACCCGCCCGGCGAACGACTTCGTGTCCGACTTCGTCGGCGGCGGCGCGGCGGTCCGGCGGCTGTCCCTGCTCGAGCTCGCCCGCCTGGAGCTGCACCCCATCGAGACCGACGAGAGGGCCGTCGGCAACGCCAACGGCACCCCGGTGGTGGAGGTCGACGGCTCCGGCAAGCCGGTGTCGTGGCGCCACCTGCCGGGCGCCGACGCCACGGGCGTCGCGCTGGTGACGGTCCCCATCTCGGGCACGGTCTACGACGCGGTCGACGTCATGCTCGACGGCTCGGCCTCGCTGGTCGCGGTCGTCGACGACGCCGGTCGCGCGCAGGGCGTCCTGCACTGGAACGACCTCGTGAGCGGGCTGCGCACCCGGGAGCGTGACGCATGAGCACGGCGACCCCGGAGACGATCAACACCCAGGCGGAGGAGTCCGTCGAGGAGGTCGAGGGCAAGCAGGCCGGCGGCCTCGCGCGGATCTGGCAGCAGCACTACGACCTGGTCATCCTGCCGGCGATCATCCTCCTGCTGCTGATCCTGCTGTTCGTGTACATCCAGACGCGCGACCTCGACACCATCGAGGAACGCGTGCTCGCCGCCGACAACGTGTGGGGGCTCCTGCGCCAGCACCTCTGGCTCGCCGCCCTGTCGACGATCCTGGTGCTGGTCATCGCGGTCCCGCTGGGCATCGTGCTGAGCCGCCGCGGCGCGCGGCGCGCGCAGGGTCCGGTCCTCGCCATCGGCGGCTTCGCGCAGGCACTGCCGCCGTTCGGCGTCCTGCTGCTCATGGCGTTCTGGCTCGACTTCGGCGTCACCACCGCCGTCATCGGCCTGACGCTGGCCGCGCTGCTCCCGGTGCTCCGCAACACGGTCATCGGTCTGCAGCAGGTCGACCAGTCGCTCATCGAGGCGGCGCGCGGGATGGGGATGTCGTCCCGGCAGACGCTGTTCCGCGTCGAGATCCCGCTCGCGGTACCGGTCATCGTCGCCGGTCTGCGCGTGGCGCTCGTGCTCAACGTCGGTACCGCCACCCTGGCGAGCTACATCGGTGCGGGTGGCCTGGGCGAGCTCGTCCAGCAGGCGCTGCGGCTCAACCGCATCAACGTCCTGCTGGTCGCCGGGGCGGTCATCGCCACGGTCGCCCTGCTCATCGACTGGCTCGCCGGCGTCGTCGAACGCGTCGTCGTCGCCCGATCCGGCTGAGCCCGGTCCGGCTGACGCCGGCCCCTCGAGATTTTCTCTCGGCCGTCCGCCCCGCCCGCGAGGCCCGGCCAACCCCGGAGGATAAGGAGAACACTGTGCGGTGGACATTCCGCGGTGACCGAAGCGGTCGCCGTTCCGGTTGGCGTGCGGGCGCTGTCACGCTCGCCGCGACGGCCCTCCTGGCCGCAGGCTGCGGTGGCCTGTCGGGCAGCGGCCAGCCCGCGGCCCAGGGCGGCAGCCTGGCGGCCAGCGGCATCAACCTGCAGGGCCAGACCTACACGGTCGGTGGCAAGGAGTTCGACGAGCAGCTGGTCCTCTGCAAGATGACCATCGCGTCCCTCCAGTCGGTGGGCGCCACGGTCAACGACCGCTGCAACATCACCGGTACCGCGTCGACCCGCGCCGCCCTGACCGGCGGGCAGATCGACATGTACTGGGAGTACACCGGTACCGGCTGGATCACCCACCTCAAGAACGCCTCGCCGATCCCGGGCTCCGAGCAGCAGTACATCGCGACCCGTGACGCGGACCTGGCGCAGAACAACATCGTCTGGCTGCCGCCGTCGCCGTTCAACAACACCTACGGCCTCGCGGTGACCCGTCCGTTCGCGGAGCAGAACAACCTGCGCACGCTGACCGACTGGGGCAACTTCACCAACAGCGGCAACCCGGCGGCGACGCTCTGCGTCGAGGCCGAGTTCGCCGGCCGCGACGACGGCCTCGCCGGGCTGTTCCGGACCTACGGCGTCACCAACCCGCCGGCCGGCCCGCCGCAGCTGAACACGCTCGACACGGGCGCGATCTACCAGGCCACCGCCAACGGCAACCCGTGCAACTTCGGCGAGGTCTTCACCACCGACGGCCGCATCCCCGGCCTGAACCTGGTGACGCTGCAGGACGACAAGAACTACTTCCCGCAGTACAACGCGTCGCCGACCTTCCGCAAGGAGGTCTTCGACCGGAACCCCTCCGTCGCCCGCGTCTTCGAGGCCATCACGCCGCGGCTGACCAACGAGGTGATGCTGGACCTGAACGGGCAGGTGTCCTCGCAGGGGCAGGACCCCCAGCAGGTCGCCACGCGCTGGCTCCAGCAGCAGGGCTTCATCGGCGGCCAGTGAGCCGTGTGAACCCCTGACGATGTGACGACGGCGGCGGCCGGTCGGGTCCCGATGGACCCGGCCGGCCGTCGTCGTGGAACCGGAAAGATCGTCCACGACCGTTCCGAGACGAAGGCGCCACGCCCGTGCCCCGACCCCGGCGTTCCCCGGTCCTGCTCCTCACCCTGATGGTCGCCCTCGTGGCCGCCCTGCTCGCCGGGTGCTCGGACGACCGGCGGCTCACGCCGCCGGGGACCCTCGCCCGGGAGCTCGACCTCAGCGGGCAGACGCTGACCGTCGGGGGCAAGGAGTTCGCGGAGCAGATCCTGCTCTGCAAGATGACCATCGCCCTCCTGCAGTCGACCGGGGCGAACGTCGTCGACCGCTGCGACACGAAGGGCTCGGCCAACGTCCGCGCCGCCCTGACCAGCGGCCAGATCGACATGTACTGGGAGTACACCGGCACCGCCTGGCGGCTCTACCTCTCCCAGGAGTCGACGATCGCCGACCCGCGGACGCTCTACGACGCCGTGCGCACCGCGGACGAGGGCAACCAGGTGACGTGGCTCGACCCCACGCCGTTCAACAACACGTACGCGATCGGCGTGCGCACCGACATCGCGCAGCGCCTGCGGGTCCGGACGCTCTCCGACTTCGCCGCCCTCGTGCGCTCCGGATCGCCCGAGGGGACCCTCTGCGTCGACCAGGAGTTCACGGGGCGCGAGGACGGCCTGCAGGGGCTGCTCGCCACGTACGACGTGCCCCTCGGCGACCGTGCCCTGGACACTCGCGAGATCGACCAGATCTACGACGCGATCGCGGCCGCGAACCCGTGCACCTTCGGCGAGGTGTTCGCCACCGACGGCCGGCTCAACCCGCTGCGGCTCTCCACGCTCGTCGACGACCGCGGCTACTTCCTGCCGTACAACGCCGCGCTGACGGTCCGCAGCGACGTCATGGCCCGCGATCCGCGCCTGGCCCTGCTCGGGCGGATGCTCGCGCCGACGCTCACCGAGCCGGTGATGCGCCAGCTCAACGAGCGCGTGTCCGCCGGTGGCCGCGACCCCGACGAGGTGGCGCGGTCGTTCCTGCGCGAGCAGGGGCTGATCGGGTAGAGGCGTGGGTCAGCGCGGGGCGTTCGCGCCGCTCAGGGCGGCGACGGCCTGCGCGGGCGGCACGGTGCCCCCGATGAGGTCGAGCACGGCGCCGGCCGTGTCCGGGGCGTCGAGGAGGGCCAGGAGCACCGCGGCGACGTCGTCGCGGGTCACCTCGCCGTAGCCCACGGGCGGCTGGCCGTCGACGGCGCCGAGCCGCACGAGGCCGGTGCCCGGGTCGTCGGTGAGGCGCCCGGGCCGCAGGATCGTCAGCTCGATGTCGTCCCGGGCGCGCAGGGCGTCCTCCGCGGCCTTCTTCGCGCGCAGGTAGTGCGCCCACACCGAGTCGTCGTCGCCGGCCGCCGGCGGGTTGTCGATGTTCATCGCCGAGACCAGCACGTAGCGCCGGACACCGGCCGTCGCGGCGGCGTCGGCCAGCAGCAGGGCGGCGTCCCGGTCGACGGTGCCCTTGCGCTCGACGGTGCTGCCCGGGCCCGCCCCGGCGGCGAACACGACGGCGTCGGCGCCGGTCAGGTGGGTCGCGAGCTCGTCGGCGCGGCTCGACTCGAGGTCGGCGACGACCGGCTCCGCGCCGGCGTCGCGCACGTCGTCGGACTGGGCCGGGTCGCGGATGAGGGCGACCGACGCGTCACCCCGGGCGGCGGCCTGCCGCTCGAGGCGCAACGCGATCTTCCCGTGGCCGCCGGCGATGACGATGCGCATGGCCACGACGGTACGCGCGACCCTCGAACCCTGTCCGTTTCGTCCGTTTCGGCGACAGGCGGAAACCGTGGTCTTGCCCACGCCCAAACGATCACGTGTGATGTGGACCGCGTGGCCACCACCACACCCACCACCACGACCGCGCAGCACCAGGAGGCCGTCACCGTGTACGAGAAGAACGGTGAGAAGTACTTCGTCGTCGACTCCCACATGCACTACTGGGACGCCTCGCCCGAGAACTGGGTCCAGGGCGCCGAGCAGTACGCCAAGGGCTGGATCGAGTGCTTCCACGCCTACCAGTCGCTCGGCCCCACCGAGACGCACCAGCCGCTCGAGGAGTTCCAGAAGGTCTCCGAGGACCAGCTGATGCGCGAGGTCTTCGACGAGGGCCACGTCGACGTCGCCATCTTCCAGTCCACGTACCTGCGCGAGTGGTACAAGGACGGCTTCAACACCAGCGAGCGCAACGGCGAGCTCGCGCTGAAGCACCCGGACAAGTTCCGCGTCAACACCCGCTTCGACCCGCGCGACGGCGACGCCGGCATGCGCGAGTTCGAGAAGAACGTCGAGCGCTACCAGCCGCTCGGCGCGAAGCTCTACACCGCGGAGTGGAACGGCGACTCGCGCGGCTTCAAGCTCTCGGACCCCGAGTGCTACCGCTTCCTCGAGCGCGCCCAGGAACTGGGCATCCGCAACATCCACGTCCACAAGGGCCCGACGATCTGGCCGCTGGACAAGGACGCCTTCGACGTCTCCGACGTCGACCACGCGGCGACCGACTTCCAGGGCCTGAACTTCATCGTCGAGCACGTGGGCCTGCCGCGCATCGAGGACTTCTGCTTCATGGCGACGCAGGAGCCCAACGTCTACGCCGGCCTCTCGGTCGTGCTCGGCGGGCTCATGCACGCCCGTCCCCGCTTCTTCGCGAAGGTCATGGGCGAGCTGCTGTTCTGGGTCGGCGAGGACAAGATGACCTTCGGCTCGGACTACAACATCTGGACGCCGCAGTGGCAGGTCGAGGGCCTCGTCGACTGGGACTACCCGGAGAGCGCCGAGTACGACGACTACCCGCGCCTCGGCGTCGACGGCAAGAAGAAGATCCTCGGCCTGAACGCCGCCCGGCTCTACGACATCCCGGTGCCGGCCGAGTGCCGGCTCTCCGCGGACGCCAGCGCGCCGGCCTCGGCCGACGACGCCGAGCTCGTCGAGGACAAGGCGGTGGCCCAGGCATGACGGTGCTCTCCGACGCCCGTGTCGCCGGGTCCAACGCGGCTGCTGCGGCGGCGGCCAAGGGCCTGGCGGCGCGGGTGTGGGAGGCGCTGCGCACCGTGCGCGACCCGGAGCTCGACGCCGACGTCGTCTCGCTCGACTTCGTCGGCTCCTGCTCCGTGTCCGACGGGGTCGCGCACGTGTCGCTGCGCCTTCCCACCTACTTCTGCGCCCCGAACTTCGCGTTCCTCATGGTCGCCGACGCCCACGACGCGGTGTCCGCGGTGCCCGGTGTGGACGTCGCCGACGTGACGCTGGCCGACCACTTCGCCTCCGACGCCATCAACGCCGGCGTCGCCGCGCGGGCCGGCTTCGTCGGGTCCATGGCCGGCACCGAGGTCGGCGAGGCCGTCGAGGAGCTCGACGACCTGCGGCGCACGTTCACCGAGCGCGCGCTGATGGCCGGCACCGACCTCGTCGTGCGCCCCCTCGTGCGCGAGGGGGCGACCCCGGAGCAGGTGGCGGCGATGACGCTCGGCGACGCCCCGCCCTCGGACGACCTCCGGCGCCTCCGGGCCCGCCGCGAGGAGCTCGGCATCCCCTCGGGCGACGGCGACCCGCTCGTCGTCGACCCCTCGGGCGCCACCGTCGGCGTCGAGGCCCTCCCGTTGCACCTGCGCAAGGCACGCTCGTACCAGGTGGGCGTCGACGCGAACACGAGCATCTGCCGCGGCCAGCTCGCGGCGCGCTACGGCGTCTGAGGGGTCGCGGGTCCAGCTCGCGTGGCTCGCCTGGCTCGCTCGGTTGGCGGGCCAGGTCGTGACGAACGAACGGCGCTTTCGCTGCTTCGGAAGCAGCGAAAGCGCCGTTCGTTCCTCCGGGCCCACAGCATTCGGCGCTCACCTCGCCACCGAACGGCTCATGAGGCCTCGGAGACGGGGACGACCGTCAGCTCGGGCCGGGGGCAGGAGGCGGCGAGCAGGTAGTGGCTCCACACCTCCTCGATCACCCGCGCCGGGTCGGCGCGGAGGAGTCGCGGACGGTGGTGGACGACCACGACGCCGGCGGCGACGAACGCCGCCCGGCGACGAGCGGTGGCGTCGTCCCCCTCGGGATGGAACTCGAAGGAGTCGATCTCCCAGGCGAGGCCGACATCGTCGAACCACGCATCCGGTCGACCGAGGAGTCGTCCGTCGGCGCGGAGCACCTTCGGATTCCACAGGACGGTCGGGAGATCGCTCGACTCGTGGAGGTCGCGCGCCCAGCCCTCGCTCGCCGAGCGGATCCCGTCCTCGATCTCGACGAGCACCTCGCGGACCAGCCCGCTACCCCGCTGCGAGCCCGCCTCGAGCTCGTCGCGCAGGCGCGCCACGGTCGACCTGTGGGCGCCGATCACCTCGGCGAGCAGCGCCCGCACCTCGTCGCGATCCGGGCAGCGCCGCAGCGTGTCGACGACCGCACGATCGAGCGGCGCCACCGGGACGTCACCGCGCACGACCGGCGCCGGGAGTCGCTCGGTGCGCTCCACGAGGACGAAGGCGCTCGAGGACACCCGTCGGGCTTCACCCACGAGGACGTGGACCGCATCGGTGTCCGGGACCCGGCGCAGCCCGTGGCGGCGGAGAGCCTCCACCCCGGTGAGGACGGCGTCGGGACGGGCGTAGACCAGCGCGATCTCGACGAGCTGTTCCCTGGTCGGCACTCCGCTCTGCAGCACCGCCGTGCCGCGCACCGGGCGCTGCCACAGACCGCGGCGGATGCGGCGGGCGACGGTCGCCGACGACACGCCGGCAGCGACTAGGTCGGCGACGGCGACAACGCGGTGTGGAGCGAGGAACGACAGCTCACTCGGAGTCGGTCCCGGTTGGCGAGGACGGCGCGGCATGCGTCGAGACTCCGGCGCCGCCGGCCCGCGAAGGTACTCGCTCGCCGGCACCTGGGGACGGCGGCACCCGGTGTGCACGGGGAACGCCCGCGTTGAGGCGATCGTTCGCCCGGTCGGACGACCCGACGTGGCGATCGCCGCGTCGCCGGAAACACGAACGGCGCTCTCGCTGCTTCGGTAGCAGCGAAAGCGCCGTTCGTTCGTCTCCGGGCCCCGCGCTGGGCGGGTGGGGAGGCGAGGGGTCAGCCCCAGACGTCGCGCGCCACGGAGACGACGAGGTCGAGCTTCGCCCGCTGCTGGTCGGCGGTGAGGTCGTTGCCCTCCACCGTCGAGGAGAACCCGCACTGCGGGGAGAGGCAGAGCTGCTCGAGCGGCACGTACTTCGTCGCCTCCTCGATGCGGCGCTTGAGGGTGTCGGGGTCCTCGAGCTCGCCGGTCTTGGTGGTGACGAGGCCCAGCACGACCTGCTGGTCGCCGCGGGGCACGAAGCGCAGGGGCGAGAAGTCGCCGGAGCGGGCGTCGTCGTACTCGCAGAAGAACCCGTCGACCTCGAGGCCGCCGAAGACGGTCTCGGCGACGTAGTCGTAGCCGCCCTCGGCCGCCCAGGAGGAGCGGTAGTTGCCGCGGCACATGTGGGTGGTGACGCGCAGGTCGGCCGGGCGGTCGCGGAGGACCTCGTTGATCGTGGCCACGTAGCGCTCGTGCATGTGGTCGGCGTCCTCGCCGCGCGCGGCCATCGACTCGCGCTGGGCCGGGTCGTTGAGGTACGCGAGCGAGGTGTCGTCGAGCTGCAGGTAGCGCACGCCGATGTCGTAGAGCCGCGACACCTCGTCGCGGTAGGCGGCGGCGAGGTCGGCCCAGAACGCGTCGGGGTCGCTGTACGGCGAGCCCTCGTGCACCGGGGCGCCGCCGAGCCGGTAGTGCAGCATCGAGGGCGAGGGGATCGTCAGTTTCGGCACCGCCGACGAGGTGAACGACGCCAGGGTGGTGAAGGCGTCGCCGAAGATCGTCTGCGAGACCCCGATCCGCTGGTCGATCACCAGCGACATGGCGGCGAAGGTCAGGTCGCCGGAGGCGTTGCGGAAGGCCACCTCGACCGACGAGTCCTTCGACGAGGTCACGCCGTCGAGCTGGTAGAGGAAGTCCATGTGCCACGAGGTGCGGCGGAACTCGCCGTCCGTGGCGGCCTGCAGCCCGGCGTCCTCCTGCAGCCGGACCGCGTCGCGGATCGCCTCGTCCTCGACCTTGCGCAGCTCGTCGGCGCCGATCCGCCCCTCGGCGTGGTCGGAGCGCGCCTGCTTGAGGGCGGGCGGGCGCAGGAGGCTCCCGACGTGGTCGGCGCGGAACGGGGCGCTGGTCCGGGGACTCATGCGCGGCAGGCTATCCGCGCCGTACGGCGCCCGGCCCGCCGTCGTCCCATCCAGCGGAAACGGGATCCGCGAGCGCCACGGACAGGCGACGGGCGCCCTCGCGGACCGCGCGTTCGAGCCGGTCGCGGCGGTCGGCGATGCTGCCCGGACCGCCCGCGGGCACGACCGGCACGGCCACCGCGACCGCCCCCACCAGCACGGGAGCCTCGCCGGTGGACACCCGCACCGGCGCCGCCATGCAGGCCAGGCGCTCGCGGAGCTCACCGCGGTCGACGGCGAGGTCACGGCGGCGCACGGCGTCCAGCTCGCGCTCGAGCTCGTCGCGGTCGGTCATCGTGCGGTAGGCGTGGGAGGGCAGGCCGTCGCGGTCGAGGATCGCCCGCCGGGCGGTGGCACCGGACTCGGCCAGCCAGAGCTTCCCGACGGCCGTCGCGTGCAGCGCACCGCGCCAGGTGGAGATCACCGGAACGGGGTGCTGGGCGCAGTCGTCGTGCCCGACGACCACCACGTCGTCGTCCCGGAACGCCGCGTAGAGCGCGCCCGCGCCCGCGGTGCCGTGCACCTCGCCGAGGATCCCGCCGAGCCCCCGCGGCACGGGCAGCTGGGCGACGAGACGGTCGTGCAGCGCCGGCAGCTTCGGGCCGAGACCGAACCCGCGCGGTTCCTCGAGGCGCACCAGGTAGCCGTCGGACACGAGGCTGTCGAGCAGGTGGTAGGTCGTCGAGAGGTTGTACTCGAGCCGGCGCGCGACGGCCTTCGCGCTGATCCCGTCGCCCGCGGCGGCGACGACCTCCAGCACCTGCAGGGCGCGGTGCACCGAGGAGAGCGCGCTCACACGCTCCACGAAACCCGAGCGGCGCTCACCCCGCCAGTCGAGTGTCCTCCGACGCCTCGGTGAGCGCGGCGACCTCGTCGGCGGCGAGGACCAGGTCCGCCATGGGCAGGATCGTCGCGAGCTGCTCGACCGTGCGGGCCGACGCGATCGGGGCCGTGACGGTCGGCTGGGCGGCCAGCCACGCGAGCGCGACCGCGGCCATCGGCACGCCGTGGGCGTCCGCGACCCCGGTGAGGACGTCGAGCACCCGCGTCCCCCGCGCGTCGAGGTAGGCGACGGCCCCGCCGGCGCGCGCCGAGGCCATCGGTCCGCTGGTGTCCGGCGGCGCGTCGCCCGGCCGGTACTTCCCGGTGAGGAAGCCCTTGGCCAGCGCGAAGTACGGCATCACCCCGAGGTCGGCGTCGGCCGCGACGTCGGCCAGCTCGTCCTCGTAGACCGCGCGCTCGACGAGGTTGTAGTGCGGCTGCAGCGCGACGGGCCGGGCGAGGCCGTGGCGCTCGGCCACCGTGAGCGCCGAGGTCAGCCGCTCCGCCGAGTAGTTCGACAGCCCGACGTGACGGATCTTCCCGGCCCGCACGAGCTCGTCGAACGCCCCGAGCGCGTCCTCGAGCGGGGTGTCCGGGTCGTCGCGGTGGGCGTAGTAGAGGTCGATGTGGTCGGTGCGCAGCCGCCGCAGCGAGTCGTCGCAGGCGGCCCGGACGTTCTCCGGCGACAGCCCCGGCCGCTCGGGCCACGAGCCGACCTTGGTCGCGACGACCATCCGGTCGCGGACCCCGCGCGCGGCCATCCAGTCACCGAGGACCCGCTCGGAGTCGCCACCGCTGTTGCCCTCGACCCGCCAGGTGTAGGAGTCGGCGGTGTCGACGAAGTTCCCGCCCGCGGCGAGGTAGGCGTCGAGCACCGCGGCCGACGCCGCCGCGTCGGCCGTCCACCCGAAGACGTTGCCGCCCAGGCAGAGCGGGTGGACGTCGAGCTCCGTGCGGGGGATGCGGACGTGATCGGCCATGCGCTCCACCGTAGGCCCGGTCGCCGGATCGGCCCGGGCTACGCTCCGCGCGCGTGAACAGTCCCGTGGACGAGGAGAAGCCGTGATCAGCAACCCGTTCCGCGTCGACCCGTGGACGGTGCACGAGCCGCACGTCGACCTCGACGCGCTCCCCCAGACCGAGTCGCTGTTCGCCCTGGCCAACGGCCACGTCGGCATGCGCGGCAACCTCGACGAGGGGGAGCCGCACGCGATGCCGGGCACGTACCTGAACTCGTTCTACGAGTCGCGCCCGCTGCCGCACGCCGAGGGCGGGTTCGGCTACCCCGACGAGGGCCAGACGCTGGTCAACGTCCCCAACGGCAAGCTGATCCGGGTGCTCGTCGACGACGAGCCGCTCGACGTGCGCTACGGCCAGGTGCGCGCCCACCACCGCACGCTCGACATGCGCGCGGGCACGCTCACCCGCCACGTCGACTGGGTCTCCCCCAACGGGCAGCGGGTGACGGTGACGTCGGAGCGCCTGGTGTCGTTCTCGCAGCGCTCGGTCGCCGCGATCTCCTACGAGGTCGCCGTGCCCGAGGACGCGGGCTCCGAGGCCCTGCTGGTCATCCAGTCCGAGCTGTTCGCCAACGAGCAGATGCCGGTCATCGAGGGCGACCCGCGGGTGGCGGCGGCCCTGCAGAACGTGCTCGTGCCCGAGCACCACTCCAACTCCACGCACGGCGCGCGCATGACCCACCAGACGCGGCGCTCCGAGCTGCGGGTCGGCGCGGCGATGGAGCACCAGGTCTTCGGGCCCGACGACGCGCAGGTCACCAGCTCCTGCTCGAACAACGTCGGGCGCACCACGGTGATCACGCGGCTGAAGCCCGGCGAGAAGCTGCGCGTCGTGAAGTACATGGCCTACGGCTGGTCGAGCCAGCGCTCGCAGCCCGCGATCGTCGACCAGGTCGAGGCCGCGCTCGACGCCTCGGTCTACACCGGGTGGGACGGCCTCGTCGCCGCCCAGCGGGAGTACCTCGACGCCTTCTGGGCCAAGGCCGACCTCGAGATCGACGGCGACCCGCGGCTGCAGCAGGCGCTGCGCTTCTGCCTGTTCCAGGTCCTGCAGGCCGGCGCCCGGGCCGAGCACCGCGCGATCGGCGCCAAGGGTCTCACCGGCCAGGGCTACGACGGCCACAGCTTCTGGGACGGCGAGACGTTCGTGCTCCCGGTGTTCATGTACACCCAGCCGCGCGCGGCGGCCGACGCCCTGCGCTGGCGCCACAGCACCCTCGAGATCGCCACCGCGCACGCCGCGCACCTCGGGCTCGACGGTGCGGCGTTCGCCTGGCGGACGATCAACGGCGAGGAGTGCTCGGGCTACTGGCCGGCCGGCACCGCGGCGTTCCACGTCAACGCCGACATCGCCGACGCCGTGATGCGCTACGTCGCCGCCACCGACGACAAGGAGTTCGAGCGCGAGATCGGCGTCGACCTGCTGGTGGCCACCGCGCGGCTGTGGCGCTCGCTGGGCCACCACGACAGCGACAGCGCCTTCCGCATCGACGGCGTCACCGGCCCCGACGAGTACTCCGCGGTGGCCGACAACAACGTCTACACCAACCTCATGGCGCAGAAGAACCTGCGCGGGGCCGCCGACGCCGCGGTGCGCTGGCCCCGCGAGGCCGAGCGCCTGCACGTCTCGCCCGAGGAGATCGCGAGCTGGCGCTCGGCGGCGAGCTCGATGGTCATCCCCTTCGACTCCGCCCTCGGTGTGCACCAGCAGAGCGAGGGGTTCACCCGGCACGCGGTGTGGGACTTCGAGAACACGCCGGAGGAGAACTACCCGCTGCTGCTGAACTACCCGTACTTCGACCTCTACCGCAAGCAGGTCGTCAAGCAGCCGGACCTCGTGCTCGCGATGGTGCAGTGCCCCGACGCGTTCACCCCGCAGCAGAAGCACGACAACTTCGTCTACTACGAGCGCGTGACCGTCCGGGACTCCTCGCTCTCACCCGGGACGCTCGCGGTGATGGCCGCCGAGACCGGCCACATGGACCTCGCCTACGACTACCTGTGCGAGTCGGCGCAGATGGACCTCGCCGACCTCGAGCACAACGTCCGCGACGGCGTCCACCTCGCCGCGATGGGCAGCGCGTGGACCTCGATAGTCATGGGCCTGGGCGGCATGCGCACCCACGACGGGCGGCTGACGTTCGCGCCGCGGCTGCCCGAGGCGCTGTCGGGCGTGCGGTTCCGCATCCAGTGGCGGGGGCGCTCGCTGCACGTCGAGGTGGCGAGCACGGAGGTCACGTACACGCTCGAGGAGGGTGACGACCTCGAGATCGGGCACCACGGCGGGTCGGTCACCGTCGCGAAGGGCGAGCCGGTCACGCAGGACGTGCCGCCCCCGCCCCCGGTCGGCGACGTCGAGCAGCCCCCCGGTCGGGCGCCGCTGTTCCGGCGCCACGCCTGATCCTGCGCGCCGGCCCCTCCGCGCCGACCCCTACCCCAGGGTCCGGACGGGGACGATCCGGTGCCGCCGGCGCGCGGTGCAGACCCCGAGCGCGCGCCACGGCACCGGCGGCGTCGGCACCTGGTAGCGCGTGCGGGCACCGTGCCAGAGCCCGTCGGCGCCCCGGTCCCACCGGGCGACGCCCGGGACCTGGCCGAGCACGGTCACCGTCACGAGGCCGGGCGGCTCGGGGTCGACGGAGACGTCGTAGCCCTCGCCGCCGACGGGCAGGCCGCACCGGCAGTGCGTCAGCGTCGCGCGGTGGCCGGTCGCGGTGGTGGTCGTCGTCCCGGACGCCGGTTCCGCGGGGAGGATCCACGTCGGTTCTCCCGGCGTGGACGGCACCACCACCGGGGTGGCGGGCGGGTCGGCCACGGGCTCGCCGGAACGTTCGGTCACCAGGGCCTCCATGTCACGCGAGAGCACCGTTACATGTAGGTGGAAGCGTAGTTCACCGATTCGTGTCGCGGGAGGTGGCTACCCTCTCGACGTTCGGCACCGATCGGCGGTGCCGCAGGGGGTCGAGGAGGGACGCGGGGCGTGGATCGCACCGCCGACGTGGGGGAGACCGGACACAGCGGGGGCAGCGGGCCGGACCGGTCCGACCCCAGCGCGCTGCGCTGGCTCATCGGGCACGAGCTGCGCTCGGCGCGGGAGCTCGCCGGCCACACGCAGACCGCGGCCGCCCGCGTCCTCGCGTGCACCCACGCGAAGATCAACTACCTGGAGCAGGGCAAGAACCAGCAGCGTCCCGACGAGGTCGCCCGCCTGCTGCGCTCCTACGGCGCCGCCCCGGCCGACGTCGAGCGCCTCGCCTCGCTCGCCTCGGCGGCCGACCGCGGCACCTGGTGGGCGCCGTTCGCGGACGTCGTGCCCGACTGGCTGCGCACCTTCGTCGGGCTCGAGGGCCTCGCGACGGCCGCCTTCGCCTACGAGCCGCTGCTGCTGCACGGCCTGCTCCAGACCCGCGCCTACGCCACGGCGCTGCTCGCCGACGCGCTGCGCGTCCCGGTCGTCGACGTCGAGCGCGTCGTCGCCCTGCGCCTGGCCCGCCAGCAGCGCCTGCACGACCGCGCGCGGCCGCTGCGCTACGAGGCGGTGATCGAGGAGACGATCCTGGACCGCCTCGTCGGGGGCCCCGCCGTCATGGCGGAGCAACTCGACCATTTGCTCACTCTCTCGGAGCAGGAGAACGTCAGCATCCGGGTCATGCCGTTGGCGGTCGCCGTACACGACGGGCTCGACGGCGAGTTCACGCTCCTCGATTTCGACGCTGCGCGATCAATTGGTTACGTGGAGTTCCAGGACGGGGCGGTCTACGTCCAGGATCCTGACCGGATTGGCGGATACCGCACCGCCGCTGCCAGACTCCACGCCGTAGCGCTGCCGGAGGACGCCTCGGTCCAGGTGATCCGCGACCGCCGCGCGGCGCTGACACCTCAGGCCCACTGAGCCCCGAGCCCGTGCCGCGGCCGCATCGCTCCCCCCGGTGCAAGGAGACGAGTCCATGATCAACGAATGGCGGACCTCCAGCTTCAGCTCCAACGGCGCCAGCTGCGTCGAGGTCCTCGAGGCCGACGGCGCGACCTACCTGCGCGACACCAAGGAGAACGGCGAGGGTGCGGTGCTGCACCTCGACGCGCAGGCCTGGTCGGCGTTCCTCGACGAGGTCGCCCGTGACGTCCCCTCGGCCAACGGTGCGGTCGAGGTGACGACGCCGGACGCCCGGGCCGACGGGGGCCGTGCGGTGCTCGAGCACTCCTCCGGCGCGGTGCTGCACTTCCGCGACGACGAGTGGGTCGCCTTCCGCCGCGGCGTGCTCGCCGGGGAGTTCGGCGCACCCCGGGCCTGAGCCTTCAGGTCAGCCGCCACCCGCCGGTGCCGGCGCCGGTACGACGGGATCGTCGTCGCCGGTGTCGGTGTTGCCGTTCCCGCCACCACCGGAATTACCGCCGCTGCCTCCGCCGCCACCGCCACCCCCGCCGGGATTCGGCGCGACGGTAGTGGTCGTGGTCGTCCGCGTCGTCGGGACGACCGGCGGCGGGGCGACCGTGGTGGTCGGCGCCTCGGTGGTGGTGCGCCGCGAGCGGGTGGTCGTCTCCTGCTCGGTGGTCGTGGTGGTGCTCGACGAGAACACCGGCGGGGCCGGGGGCAGCGCGGGCGGCGCCGCCTCCTCCTGGTTGGAGAGCAGGAAGTACCCGCCGACGCCGCCGGCGAGCAGCAGTGCCAGGAGCGCGACGATCGCGGCGCGGCGTCCGCGCTTCGGAGGCGCCTGGCCACCCGTGCGCGGGTCGTCCGGCCCGACGAGCGCGGTCGGGTCGGCGGCTCCGTAGGCCCCCGTCGCGCCGTAGGCGGACGGGGCGTAGCCGCCGGGGGGCGTCGCCATGCGCCGCGTCGGCCCGCTGGCCGGGGCGCCGCCCATGGGGGCGTAGGCGGTGGCACCGGTACCCGGCCCCATCGCCGTGGTCCGCATCGCGCCACTGCCGGTCACGGGCGCGGGGGCCAACACCGTCTGGGCGTCCATGCCGGCCTCGCGGGCCATCATCCGCAGCTCGCCGACCACCTGCTCCGTGGTGGGGCGGTCCATCGGCTCGTCGCGCGTCATGGCCGCGAGCAGGTTGCCCAGCGGCGGCGGCAGGTCCGGCGGGATCTCCGGCGCACGGTGCAGACGGGCGACGGCGGCCTCGAGCGCGTTGCCCGGGTACTCGCGGCGCGCGGTGATGCACTCGAGGAGCACCAGGCCCAGCGCGTAGACGTCGGACGCCGGCCCGACCTGCTGCCCGCGCACCTGCTCGGGCGAGAGGTACGACGCCGTCCCGATGACCATCCCGGTCGCGGTGATGTTCGTGGCGTCGGCGAGCACCGCGATGCCGAAGTCCGAGAGGTGCGGGCGGCCGTCGGTGTCGAGCAGGACGTTGCCGGGCTTGATGTCGCGGTGCACCACGCCGTGGCGGTGCACGTAGGTCAGCGCGTCACCGAGGGCCGAGCCCAGGGCGACGACGTCGCCGAGCGCGAGCGGGCCGCTGCGGATGCGGTCGGCCAGCGACTCACCCTCGATGAGCTGCATGACGAAGTAGGCGCGGTCGCGCTCCTGGCCGACGTCGTAGATCGTCACCAGGCCGGGGTGGTTCATCCCGGCGAGCGTCTGGACCTCGCGCTGGCGGCGGGACTCGTCGGCCTCACCGACACCGGCCGGGAACAGCTTCACGGCGACGTCGCGGCCGAGCAGCTCGTCGCGCGCCCGGAACACCTCGGCGGCGCCACCGCGCCCGATCAGGTCCCCGAGGGTGTAACGACCTCCACCCACGGTGGGCGGCGGGCCCGCCTCCGTCGAACTCACGCCCGCGCGCCTCCTCGGTCAAGTGCATGTCTGATCCTCCCCGGCGAGGCCGGGGCGCCTGCCCATCGTGCCTGGCCCGCTCGGCGAGGCCGACGGCCACCCTGCCGCACACGCCTCCCCGGGCGATACCACCGGACCCTGTGGCGCGCCCCCGGAAGGGTGTGGGCGGGCGCGCCGCACGGGTACGGTTCCGTTCCGGAGAGCCCACCGTGGAGGACCCATGAGCCGCGACGACTACGTGCAGCAGGGCAAGCAGTTCGCCAACGACCTGCGCGACACGGCCAGCAAGAAGGTCGCCGAGAACGAGGACAGCATCCTGGGCGCGATCGGCAAGGCCGCGCGCTGGGTGGACGAGAAGACCGGCGGCAAGTACTCCGAGCAGATCGGCAAGGCCGAGGCGAAGGCCGGCGAGGGCGTCGGCTGGGCCGCCAAGCAGGGCACCGGCGAACCGCAGGCCCCCGGCGCGGCCGCGGGCGACGGCACACCCGACGCGACCACCGGCCCGACGGGCACCGGCCCGACCGGCCCCACGACCACCGGCCCGACCGGCACCCCGCCCGGCGCGACCCCGACCGCCCCCGGGGCCTCGGCCACCCCGGAGCCGCCGACCGGTCCCGTCGGTCCGCCCGCGAGCCCGCCCGTGAGCACGCCGCCGTCCGAGGCACCCACCGACCCGGGCCGCCCGACGCACCCGCCGCGCCCCCCGCACGACGACTCGGCCGACTGGCCGCGCCCGCCGCAGTCGTGACCCGGGGCGCGGGAGACGGCACGACCGACCGTCCGGGGCACCGTGGCTGACTTCGACAAGGCCACCCGGCCGGAGTCGACCGACGAGGCCGGCCGGTTCACGATCCTCCTCGACGAGCAGTGGAGCATCGGCCCCAAGCTCCACGGGGGCTATCTCCTCGCCGTCCTGGCGCGCGCGGCCCGCGAGACCATCGCCGCGCAGCGTCCCGACCACACCTGCCCGCAGTCGGTGACGGGGACCTACCTCCAGGCCCCCGAGCCGGGGCCGGCGACCCTCGAGGTCACCGTCCTGCGGCTCGGGCGGGGCGCCTCCCAGCTGCGCGTGCGGCTCGACCAGGACGGCCCGGCGGTCGAGGCCGCGTGCATCCTCGGCCCGCCGGCCGCGGTCACCGCCGACGACGTGGCGCCGGCCCCGCCGGAGCTCACCCCGCGGGAGGACTGCCCGCGCAGCCCGTCGGGCTCCGACGAGGACGGTCGCGGCTCCCTGCCGATCATGGACGTGGTCGACACCCGGCTCGACCCGCGGACGGCGGGTTTCCTGCGCGGCCGCCCGTCGGGCGAGGGTCGGATCGCGGGCTGGGCGTCGCTCGGCTCCGGCGACCCGTGGACGGCCGAGGGCCTGCTGGTCGCGCTCGACGTCCTGCCGCCCGCGACCTTCGACATGGGCCTCTCGGGCTGGTCGCCGACGATGTCGCTGTCGGCGCACGTCGTCACCGACCCCGCGCCGGGCCCGCTGCGGGTCACGCAGTGGGTGGAGCGCGCGGGCGCCGACCGCATGCACGAGACCTGCCGGGTGTGGGACGCCGCCGACCGGCTCGTCGGCCACGCCCACCAGCTCGCGGCGATCCGGCGCTAGCTAGAGCACCGTCTCCGGCGTGCCGTCCGGCAGCAGGCGCCGGAAGCCCGTGAACGGGACCAGGGCCTCGGGGACGGTCACCGAGCCGTCCTCGGCCTGGCACTGCTCGAGCACCGCGGCCAGGGTCCGCCCGATCGGCAGGCCCGACCCGTTGAGCGTCGCCACCTGCCCGCGGTGGCCCTGGGCGTCCTTGCTGCGGATGCCCGAGCGGCGCGCCTGGAACGTGCCGCAGTCCGACACCGACGAGATCTCGCGGTAGGTGTCCTGGCTGGGGAGCCAGACCTCGATGTCGTAGGTCAGCTGCGCGTTGAAGCCCATGTCGCCGGCGGCGAGCCGGATGACCCGGTAGGCCAGGCCCAGCTCCTGCAGGCAGGCCTCGGCGTGGCCGAGCATGACCTCGAGCTCGGCCCGCGAGGCGTCGGCGGCGCAGACCCGCACCAGCTCCACCTTCGAGAACTGGTGCAGGCGCAGGATCCCGCGGGTGTCGCGGCCGTAGGAGCCCGCCTCGGAGCGGAAGCACGGCGTCCACGACGTGTACGCCCGCGGCAGCGACTCCGTCTCGAGGATCTCGTCGGCGTGCATGGCCGTGAGCGGCACCTCGGCGGTCGGGATGAGGTAGAGGTCCCGGTCGCCGGTGCCCGTCCGGAAGAGGTCCTCCTCGAACTTCGGCAGCTGACCCGTGCCGGTCATCGTCGGGGCCGTGACGAGGTAGGGCACCGAGAACTCGGTGTAGCCGTGCCGACCGGTGTGCAGCGCCAGGAAGAAGGACGCGAGCGCCCGTTCGAGCACCGCGCCCGGCCCGCGCGTCACCGAGAACCGCGCGCCCGAGAGCTTGGCCGCCCGCCCGAGGTCGAGGATCCCCATCGCCTCGCCGATCTCGACGTGGTCGCGCGGGGTGAAGCCGAGCGCCGGGGGCTCGCCGCTGCGGCGGACCTCGACGGCGTCGGCCTCCGAGTCACCGTCGGGGGCGTCGTCCGACGGGAGGTTCGGGACGGTCAGCAGGAGGTCGCGCAGCGCGGTCTCGGCCGCGTCGACCTCGTCCTCGGCCTCGCGGATCCGGTCCTTGAGCGCACGGGCGTGCTCCTTGAGCGCATCCACCTCGTCGCTCGCGGCACCCGCCTTCGCCGCCCGGCCGACCTCGCCCGCCGCGCGCTTCGACTCCGCCCGCAGCTCGTCGACCGCACCGATCGCCGCGGAGCGCCGCGACGACATCGCCTCCAGGCCGGCCAGGTCCAGCCGGTAGCCGCGCCGGGCGAGGCGGCGCTGCGCCTCGCCCCCGAGCTCGATCAGGAGGCGTGCGTCGTGCATCGGTCGCTGTCCTCTCGCGGGTGGAGATGCGGCGGTGAAGATGACGAAGGGCCCCGGCCGTGGGTCACGACCGGGGCCCTCTGTGCTGGTGGGCGAGGGGGGAGTTGAACCCCCACATCCTTCCGGATACACGGACCTGAACCGTGCGCGTCTGCCATTCCGCCACTCGCCCTGAAGTGATCTGTCGAAAACGCTAGCACGCAGGGATCCGGCCGCCCGGAAGGAGGTCGGCGCCCTCGGCACGGCGACCGATACCATCGATCCGGCCCGGTCGGTGTGGCGACACTCCGGACGGGGCAGCAGGTGTCGGGACGACCGGGCGAAGCGTCGGACGAGGAGGGATCGCGGTGGGGCGCGCACAGCGCTTCGAGCGCAAGCTCGAAGGTCTGGTGGGTGACGCCTTCGCACGCGTGTTCGGTGGCAAGGTCGTCCCGCAGGAGATAGCACAGGGCCTTCGCCGTGAGGCGGAGGACGGCGTGCGAGAGTTGGCAGGTGGGCGCCGCTTGGCGCCCAATCAGTACACGGTGGTGCTCAGTCCCGCGGACCACGCACGTCTGGCCGGCGACGAGGAGACCATCACCCACTCGCTCATCGAGGTCGTGGAGGAGCACCTCACGGAGGGCGGGTGGGAGACTTACGGTGAGGTCGTAGTCTCTCTGGAGCGTTCCGACGCGCTGCACACGGGACAGTTCCGCACCAGGTCGTCCGTTGACCCCGACGCGTCGCGGCGACGGGCCGCGAGCCCCCGATCCGCAGGAGAACAGCCCATGAGTCAGGCACCCGGCCGCTACCCGGACGACCAGCAGGGTCGCGACGGCAACTACGGCCAGCAGGACCCCTACGGTCAGCAGGGCTACCCGCAGCAGGGCTACCCGCAGCAGGGGTACGGCCAGCCCGGCTACGACCAGTACGGCCAGCCGCAGCAGGGCTACCCGCAGCAGGGCTACGGCCAGCAGCCCGGGTACGACCAGTACGGCCAGCAGCAGGGCTACCCGCAGCAGGGCTACGGCCAGCAGCCCGGCTACGACCAGTACGGCCAGCAGCAGGGCTACGGCCAGCAGCCGGGGTACGACCAGTACGGCCAGCCCCAGGGCTACGGCCAGCAGCAGGGCTACGACCCCTACGGCGGCCAGCAGGGCTACCCGCAGCAGGGCTACGGCCAGCAGCCCGGGTACGACCAGTACGGCCAGCCCCAGGGCTACGGCCAGCAGCAGGGCTACGACCCCTACGGTCAGCAGGGCTACGGCGGCCAGTACGGCCAGGGCGGCTACGACCCCTACGGCCAGCAGCAGGGCTACGACCAGTACGGCCAGCAGGGCTACGGCGGTGTCCAGACCCGCCAGATGACCGCGTCGCTGACCCTGGACGACGGCTCGAACCGCTCCTACCAGCTGGTCAACGGCTCGAACGTCATCGGCCGCGGCCAGGACGCCCAGTTCCGCCTCGCGGACACCGGCGTGTCCCGTCGTCACCTCGAGATCAACTGGGACGGCCAGCAGGCCACCCTGTCCGACCTCGGGTCGACCAACGGCACCACGGTGAACGGCACGCCCGTGCAGACCTGGCAGCTCGCCGACGGCGACACGATCCGGGTCGGGCACAGCGCGCTGCTCTTCCGCGCGCAGGGCTGAGGCCCGAAGGCCCGACGGCGTGCCCGAACTCGTCCTCCAGATCACGAGGGCCGGATTCCTGGCCCTGCTGTGGTTGTTCGTCCTCGCCGCGTTGCGGGTCGTCCGCAGCGACCTCTACGCGGCCTCGGGTCTGCGGGCCGCGGCGCCCGGTGGCCGACGTCCTTCCTCCTCCCGGGGGAGCACGTCCAAGCCGGCCCGCGGCGGCGGTGGCCGCTCGGGGCCCCGCGCCCTGATCGTCACCGCTGGTGCCCTCGCGGGCACCCGCATCGCCCTGGACGGCCGTCCGATCATGATCGGGCGGGCGGACGACTCGACGCTGGTGCTCGACGACGACTACGCGTCGACCCGGCACGCGCGGATCTCCCAGTCGGGCGACGACTGGTACGTCGAGGATCTCGGATCGACCAACGGCACGTACCTCGACCGCAACAAGGTCTCCGGACCCACCCGTGTCCCGATGGGCACACCGATCAGGATCGGCAAGACGGTCATCGAGCTCCGCTCATGACCAGCCCCGTGCCCGGCCGGCCCTCCATCCGGACCCGGGTGACGACGCCCCGTCCCCTCCCGTGCAGGATCGACCCGTGACCCTGGTGCTGCGCTACTCCGCTCGCAGTGACCGGGGCCTGGTGCGGCAGAACAACCAGGACTCGGTCTACGCGGGCCCGCGCCTGCTCGCCCTCGCCGACGGCATGGGCGGACACGCGGCCGGCGAGGTGGCCTCGAAGCTGGTCATCGCCGCCCTCGTGCCGCTCGACGACGACGAGCCCGGCGACGACCTCCTGGGCGAGCTCGCCGAAGCCACCGCCCAGGGCAACGACGCGATCACCGAGCTCGTGGCCGAGGAGCCGGACCTCGACGGCATGGGCACCACGCTCACCGCCGTGCTCTTCGCGGGCAGCAGGCTCGGCATGGTCCACGTCGGCGACTCCCGCGCCTACCTGTTCCGCGACGGCGTGCTCACCCAGATCACCCGCGACGACACGTTCGTGCAGTCGCTCATCGACGAGGGCCGGATCACCGAGGACGAGGCGGCGAGCCATCCCCAGCGCTCGCTGCTGCTGCGGGCGCTCACCGGCCACGACGTCGAGCCCGCGCTCACGGTGCGCGAGGCCCGCTCCGGCGACCGGTACCTGCTGTGCTCCGACGGGCTCTCCGGCGTCGTCAGTGCCGAGACGCTCGCGGAGGCGCTCACCATCGCCGACCCGCAGGACTGCTCGGACCGCCTCATCGAGCTCGCGCTCAAGGGCGGCGGCCCGGACAACGTCACCTGCATCGTCGCCGACGTCGTCGACGTCGACTTCGGCGAGCACGACCCCATCTACGGCGGCGCCGCCGGCGACGGCCGCGCCGACCCGCCGCCCGGCGACTCCGCGGCCGCGCGCGCCTCCGCCGCGACGCTCACCCGCAGCGAGCCCGAGCCCCGCCCCACGCCCGCGGCCTCCGAGTCCGCGCGCCGGCGCCCCCGCCGCGCCCGGCTGCGCCTCGCCCTCGCCGCGCTGGCCGTCGTCGCGCTCGCCGGCATCGCGGTGCTCGCCGCCACCGTCTACGTCAGCGGCCAGTACTACGTGGCCGCCGACGACGACACGGTCGTGATCTACCAGGGCGTCCCCGGGTCGTTCCTCGGCGTCGCCCTGCAGAGCGTCGCGCAGGACTCCGGCGTCCGGATCGCCGACCTCACGCCGGTCGCCCGCCAGCAGCTGGCCGGCGACGGCATCCGCACCGAGGACCTCCCCCGCGCCCAGGCGACCGTCGACCGCCTGCGCACCGAGCAGATGCTGCCGCCCTGCGAGCCGGTCGCCGCGACGCCGGTGCCCGGCGCGGTGCCGCCCGCCGGCGCGGCGCCCACCCCCGCGCCCGGCATCCCCGGCGTGGCCGGGCAGGCCCCGGTGGCGTCCCCGAGCACGAACGAACCGCAGGTCCCGGGCCGGGACTGCCGGGTGCCGTAATGACGCGCCCCACCGCTCCCGGCGCCTCCCCCGGCGCACCCGGGGCGCCCGGCATCGAGCGCCCGGCGGACCGGACGGCGATGCGGCCGGCGGTCGCGGCCGCCGTCTCCACGCGCCGCGGCGTCGAGCTCGCGCTCCTCGCGTTCGCCGCCGTGATCACCACCGGCGCGCTGGTCCTCGTCGAGGCCAACCAGGAGCAGGAGCTCACGTGGGCCCTGCTCTACCTCGGCGCGGCCTACCTGGCGCTGCTGGCGCTGGCCCACCTCGCGGTGCGCAAGTTCGCCCCGTACGCCGACCCGCTCGTGCTGCCGCTCGCGGCGCTGCTCAACGGCATCGGGCTGGTGATGATCCACCGGGTCGACCTCGCCAAGATCGCCCGCGCGGTGAGCCTCGGGAACGAGGAGCCCGCCCAGGAGGCCGTACGGCAGGTCGGCTGGACCGCGATCGGGCTCGTCTTCTTCGTCGGCGTGCTGTGGCTCGTTCCCGACCACCGGACCCTCTCGCGCTATGGCTACACGGCCGGGTTCGTCGGCCTGATCCTGCTCGCCCTGCCCGCGGTGCTGCCCGCCTCGCTCTCGGAGGTCAACGGCGCCCGCATCTGGATCCGCATCGGCCCGGCGAGCATCCAGCCCGGTGAGTTCGCGAAGATCCTGTTCGTCGTCTTCTTCGCGTCGTTCCTGGTGGTCAAGCGCGACCTGTTCACCAGCGCGGGCAAGCGCTTCCTCGGCATGACCTTCCCGCGGCCCCGCGACCTCGGCCCGCTGCTCGTGGCCTGGGGCGTCGCGATGGCCGTCCTGGTCTTCGAGTCCGACCTCGGCACGTCCCTGATGTTCTTCGGGATCGTGCTCGTGATGCTCTACGTGGCCACCGAGCGCATCTCCTGGGTGATCATCGGCCTGGCCATCTTCGGAGCGGGCGCGTTCGCGGCGTGGACCTTCGTGTCCCGCGTCCAGATCCGCGTCTCGGTGTGGCTCGACCCGTTCGCCGACTACAACGGCCGCGGTTTCCAGGTCAGCCAGGGCCTGTTCGGCCTGGCCACCGGCGGCATGGGCGGCACCGGCCTCGGCGCCGGACGCCCCGAGCTGGTGCCCTTCGCCAGCACCGACTTCATCTTCACCTCGCTCGGCGAGGAGATCGGCCTGGTCGGGCTCGCCGCGCTGCTGCTGATCTACTGCGTGCTCGCCACCCGCGCGATGCGGAGCGCGCTCGCCGTGCGGGACACCTTCGGCAAGCTGCTCGCCGCGGGCCTCGGCTTCGCCATCGCGTGGCAGGTCTTCGTCGTCGTCGGCGGCGTCATCAACCTGATCCCGAACACCGGCATCACGGCACCGTTCGTGTCCTACGGCGGGTCCTCGCTGGTGGCCAACTACGCTCTCGTGGCGCTGGTCCTGCGGGTGTCGAACGCGGCGCGCCAGCCCTCCGCCGACAAGCGGCCCGGTGCCACGCCCCCGCCGGGCCAGGCCCCGATGGCGCCCCTGGCCGAGGCGAGCACCGAGATGGTGTCGCGCGACCAGGTGCGCACCCCGCCCCACGGCGTGCGGCACGAGTCGGGCACCGGTGCCCCCGAGCACGCCCCGCGAGGAAGGACCCGAGGAGAGTGAACACCCCGCTGCGACGGGTCTCCCTCGCGGTCATGGTCCTCATCCTGCTGCTGCTGGGGCAGGCCACCTGGATCCAGGTCGTGAAGGCCGACGAGTACCGCGCCGACCCGCGGAACGCCCGTGTCCTGCTCGACGAGTACTCCCGCCAGCGCGGCCAGATCTCGGCCGGCGGCGAGGTGCTCGCCCAGAGCGTGCAGAGCCCCGACCCCGGTGACCGGCTGCGCTACCAGCGCCAGTACACCGACGGTCCGCTCTACGCCCCGGTCACCGGCTACTACTCCCAGATCTACGGCGCGGGCGGCATGGAGCGCGCGATGGACCCGGTGCTCAACGGCACCGACGACCGTCTGTTCGTGCGCCGCATCTCCGACGCCGTCACCGGGCGCGACCCCGCGGGCGGCAACGTCGTGCTGAGCATCGACCCCCGGGTCCAGCGCGCCGCGTACGAGGCGATGGCCTCCCGCGGCTACCAGGGCTCGGTCGTCGCGATCCGCCCGCAGACCGGCGAGATCGTCGCGATGGTCTCCACGCCGTCGTACGACCCGAACCCGCTCGCGAGCCACTCCGGCACGACCCAGCAGAACGCCTGGAACGAGCTCACCGAGGACGACCCGCCGACGCTGACCAACCGGGCGACCAGCGAGACCTACCCCCCGGGGTCGACCTTCAAGATCGTCACCACGGCGGCGGCCCTCGAGGCGGGCGCGATCACGCCGGACGCGCCGGTCACCGCCGCGCCCCGGGTGACGCTGCCCGACAGCACGACGACGCTGGAGAACTACGACGGCAAGCCGTGCGGCCCCGGGGCGACGGTGCCGTTCGCGACGGCGTTCGCGAAGTCGTGCAACGGGCCGTTCGCGAACCTCGCGGCACAGATCGGGGCCGAGCGCCTGCGCGGCATGGCCACGGCGCTGGGCTTCGAGAACCCGGGACTGACCGTCCCGATGCCGGTGCAGGCCTCGCGCGTCGGCGACCTCGCCGACGGCGCCTCGACCGCGCAGTCCGGCATCGGGCAGCGCGACGTGCGGCTCACCCCGCTGCAGAACGCCCAGATCACGGCGACCGTGGCCAACGGGGGCGTGCCGATGACCCCGAGCACCGTCGCCCAGATCCAGGGCCAGGACCTCTCGACCGTCGAGTCCACCGAGCCGGACCGGCTGGCCCGCGCGTTCTCGCAGTCGACGGCGGACACGCTGACCCAGCTGATGATCGGCTCGGAGAACAACGGCTCCGGTCAGGGCCGCATCCCCGGCGTGCAGATCGCGTCCAAGACCGGGACGGCGGAGTGGGGCGCCTCGCCCAAGACCAACCCGCCGCACACCTGGTACGACGCCTTCGGCCCCGTGCCCAACCCGCAGATCGCCGTGTCGGTCATCGTCGAGCGCGGCGGCAACCGCGGCGAGGAGGCCACCGGCGGCTCGGTCGCCTCGCCGATCGGCCGCGCGGTCATCGCCGCCGCCCTGGGGAGTGGTTCCTAGTGGCGCCGACGACCGGCTCGCTGATCGGCGACCGTTACCGGCTCGGCCGGCGGATCGCCGTCGGCGGCATGGGCGAGGTCTGGGAGGCCGAGGACTCCCGGCTCGGCCGCACCGTCGCCGTGAAGATCCTCAAGGCCGAGCTCACCGGTGACCCGGAGTTCCTGCACCGCTTCCGCACCGAGGCGCGCACGGCCGGCTCGCTGAACAACTCCGGCATCACGGCCGTGCACGACTACGGCGAGACCACCACGGAGTGGGCCACCGCCAACGGCACCGTGCAGGTGCCCACCGCCTACCTCGTCATGGAGCTGGTCCGCGGCGAGCCGCTCGCCCAGATCCTGGCCGTGCACGGGCGCCTGGGTGTCGACTACACGCTCGACATCCTCGAGCAGTCGGGCTGGGCCCTCGAGGCCGCGCACGAGCGCGGGCTGGTGCACCGCGACGTCAAGCCGGGCAACATCCTGGTCACGCCCGCGGGCCAGGTGAAGATCACCGACTTCGGCATCGCCAAGGCCGTGGACGCGGCGCCGGTGACCCGGTCGGGCATGGTCATGGGCACCGCGCACTACATCGCGCCGGAGCAGGCGGGCGGCGGCGACGCGGGCCCGGCCTCGGACGTCTACTCCCTCGGCGTGGTCGGCTACGAGTGCCTCGCGGGACGGCGTCCGTACCTGTCCGAGAACGCGGTCACCGTCGCGATGATGCACATCCGCGACCCGCTGCCGCCGCTGCCGAACGACGTCCCGCCGGTGGTCCGCCAGCTCATCGAGGCGACGCTGGCCAAGGACCCGCGCCAGCGCTACGCCACCGGCGGCGAGTTCGCGCAGGCGGTCGGGGCGGTCCGGCGCGGGGAGCCGCTGCCCCTGCCCGGCCAGGGCGGTGCGGGCGGAGCACCCACCGAGCGCGTCAACCCCGCCACCCGCGTGGCGCCGGCGATGTCGCGCGAGCCCTCGCCGCCGCGCGGCGCCGAGCGCCCGGACCGGTGGGCCGCCCAGCCCGAGCAGCCCCGCCGCCGCGGGCCGTGGGGCACGGTCGCCGCCCTCGCCGTGGTCGCCCTGCTGCTGCTCGCGGGCGTGTTCTGGGTCATGAACATGACCCAGACGTCCGACCCGCTGCCACCCGTGGCGAGCACGACGGCGACGTCGACCACCACGGCGCCGAGCTCGACCACCACGCGCAGCTCGCGCACCACGACCACGTCGTCCGCGGCCAACGGGATCTCCGTCAACCCGGTCGACTACGTCGGGCGGCCCGCCTCGGTCGCGTCGGCCGCGCTGCGGGAGTCCGGTCTGGATCCCGAGGTCGCGACCATCCTCGGCGGGGAGCCGTCCGACCCGTCGCGCTGCCGGGTGCTCTACCTCTCGCCCACCGGCGAGGTGCCACGCGGGGAGACCGTCACCGTCACCTGTCAGGAGTTCTGAGGATGACGACCCCGCGACTCCTGTCCGAGCGCTACGAACTGGGGCCCGCCCTCGGGTACGGCGGGATGTCCGAGGTGCACGGCGGCCGCGACGTCCGCCTCGGCCGCGACGTGGCGATCAAGGTGCTGCGCGCGGACCTCGCCCGTGACCCGCAGTTCCAGGTGCGGTTCCGGCGCGAGGCCCAGAACGCCGCGGCGCTCAACCACCCCGCGATCGTCGCCGTCTACGACACGGGCGAGACGCCCACCGACGACGTGCCCCTGCCCTACATCGTCATGGAGTACGTGGCGGGCCGGACGCTGCGCGACATCGTCAAGACCGAGGGCCCGATGGACCCCTACCGGGTCTGCGAGGTCCTGGCCGACGTCTGCGCGGCGCTGGACTTCTCGCACCGCCACGGGATCATCCACCGCGACGTCAAGCCGGCCAACATCATGATCACGCCCGCCGGGGCGGTCAAGGTGATGGACTTCGGGATCGCCCGGGCGCTCTCCGACGCCCAGCCCGCCGTCACGCAGACCGCCGCCGTGATCGGCACCGCGCAGTACCTCTCGCCCGAGCAGGCCCGCGGCGAGTCCGTGGACGCCCGCTCCGACGTCTACGCCACCGGCTGCGTGCTCTTCGAGCTGCTCACGGGTCGGCCCCCGTTCACCGGTGACTCCCCGGTCGCGATCGCGTACCAGCACGTGCGGGAGGACCCGCCGGCCCCGTCGGAGATCAACCCTGCGGTATCGCCGGAGCTCGACGCCATCACCCTGAAGTCGCTCGCGAAGAACCCGTCGAACCGCTACCAGAGCGCCGACGAGATGCGCGAGGACTTCTACCGCGTCCTGGCCGGCGAGCGCCCGGGCGCACCGGCGGTGATGACCGAGCAGGAGCGCACCGAGTACATGACGGGCGGCCACCCGGTCGCCGCCTCGACCGGGCCCGTCGACCAGGTCGACGACTTCGCCGAGTGGCAGGCCGAACAGGCTGAGGCCCGGCGCCGCCGCGGCCGCAAGCGCGCGATCGGCGTCGCGGCCGTGCTCGTGCTGCTCGCGGCCCTCGCCGGTGCCTACTTCCTCTTCTCGCCCTCGGCCAACACCGTCGCGGTCCCGACGGTGATCGGCCAGCAGCAGGCGGCCGCCCTGCAGACGCTGTCGACGGCCGGTCTGCGGCCGACGGTCGTGCCGGTGGCGTCCACCCCCGAGCAGGTCGGCCAGGTCGTCACGACGAACCCGACCGGCGGGTTCGAGGTGCCGAACGGCAGCGTCGTCGAGCTGCGCGTCGGACGGGGACCCGACCGCGTGCAGGTCCCCGACCTCTCCGGGCAGACCGCCAACGAGGCGCAGGCGAGCGTGCAGCGCCTCGGCCTGACCCTCGCGCCGGTGCCCCAGCAGCGCGAGGTCGACGACTCCAACCAGGTCGGCCGGGTGCTTGCGCAGGATCCCGCCGCCGGGCAGTTCCTCGCCCCGGGGACGCCGGTGCAGCTGACCATCGGGCGCCAGCGCGAGACGCTGCGCCTGCCCGACGTCGTCGGCCAGGACCGTCAGACCGCCACCTCGACGCTCGAGGGCGTGGGCCTGCGGGTGGAGGTCAGCGAGGTCGACGGGGGCCAGTCCGCGGGCACGGTCGTCGAGACCTCCCCGAGCGCCGGCACCCAGGTGCCGCGCAACTCGGTGGTCACGCTGCAGGTCTCGCGCGGCAACCAGACCCAGGTGCCGTCGCTCGTCGGGCAGCGGCCCTCGGAGGCCGTGCAGACCCTCGTCCAGGCGGGCTTCCGCGGCGGCAACCTGCAGCAGACGTCCCAGGCCGTGAGCGACCAGTCCCAGGACGGCACGATCCTGAGCCAGAACCCGTCGGCCGGGTCGACGGCCGATCCCGGGTCCAGCATCGCGGTGGTCGTCGGACGCTTCCAGCCCGGCGGCGGGGACGACACCGGCGGCGGGCTCTTCCCCGGGAACTGACGCTAGGCGGGCGGTGCCGCTGCGACCGCGAGCGCGCGCATCCCGTCGGTGAGGTCGCGCACCACGGTCTCGTCGACCGGATGGCCGCAGGACCCCATCCACGTCGCGAGCAGGCGGTGGCCGTCCTCGGTGAGCACCGACTCGGGGTGGAACTGCACGCCCTCGAGCGGGAGCTCGCGGTGGCGCATCGCCATGAGCACGCCGTCGTCGGTCCAGCCCGTGGGCTCCAGCTCCGCGGGCAGCGTGTCGGGCAGCACCGTCAGCGAGTGGTAGCGGGTGGCCGTGAACGGGGTGCGCAGCCCGGCGAGCACCCCGGTGCCTTCGTGGTGGACCAGCGACGTCTTGCCGTGGCGCAGCTCCGGCGCACGGTCGACGACCCCGCCGTGGGCGGCGCCCAGCGCCTGATGACCGAGACACACCCCGAGCATCGGGCGCCCGACGGTGGCGCAGCGGCGGATGACGTCGAGGCTCGCGCCCGCGTCGTCGGGCGTCCCGGGGCCCGGGCTGACGAGCACGCCGTCGACCTCGTCGACGAGGTCGACCACACCGTCGACGTCGTTGCGGCGCACGACGGGGTCGGCGCCGAGCTGCGCGAGGTACTGGACGAGGTTGTAGACGAAGCTGTCGTAGTTGTCGACGACCAGGACGCGCATCCCCCCAGCGTACGAGCCGGGTGATCAGGGCGTGTGCACTAGACTCCGCGGGCAGTCACCCCGATCGGAGCCGACGTGCCGAAGTCCAAGGTCCGCCGCAAGCCGGCCTACACCCCGCCCCCGAAGGCCGGGCCCGCGCCCGCCGGCCCCTCGCACCCGGCGTACGTCGGCATCATGCTCGGCGTCGGCCTCATCGGGCTCGCCTGGCTGGTGGTCAACTACCTCGCCTCCGAGTCCATCCCCTTCATGCAGGACCTCGGGGCGTGGAACTTCCTCATCGGGTTCGGGCTCATCGTCGTGTCCCTGCTGATGACCATGAAGTGGCGCTGAACCACACCGCTGTCATTCGTCCACCGCTGTGGACGGACCCTGTGGACAAGTCCTCGTGAGCGATTCCTGGGCCCCGCCGTGGCCCGCGGTCGTCCTCGGTGCGGCCGGCGCGCTCGGGCTCGGTGCGTGGTCGCTGGCCGCCACCGACCCGCCCGGACGCCTGCTCACCGGCCTCGCGGCGCTCGCGCTCGCGCTGGGCGCCGCGTTCGGGGCGTTCGCCCGGCCGCGGCTGCGCGCCGACGACGAGGGCCTCGCCCTGCGTGGCGTCTCGGGCCGGCGCGCCTGGCCGTGGACGCGTGTCGACGCCGTCCGCGCGGTGCGGATGCGCCGGATGGGCCTGCCCGCGGCGTACCTCGAGGTGGAGGTGCGGGACGAGGGGGACGACGGGACCGACCGGCTGCTCGTGCTGGGCCGCATGGAGCTCGGCACCGACCCGGTCGAGGTCGCGGACGCGCTCCAGGAGCACCGGGCGCGCGCGGGGCGGCGTCGGTCAGGCCAGGGCCGGTCAGGTCAGGGCGAGCGACCGGACCGCGACGAGGACGACCAGCACCACGACGATCCCCCCGACGGCGAGGAGCCCGGCCGCGGGGCGTGACCGGGCCGGGCCGTGCACGAGCACCGCGGCCACGAGCACGCCCGTGACCAGGCCGCCGAGGTGCCCGAGCAGCGACAGCCCGGGGATCGTGAAGCTCAGCACGACGTTGATGCCGATGGTCAGCAGCGCCGGACCCTGGTTGAGCTGCAGGCGGCGCAGCACCACGAGCAGCGCGCCCATCAGCCCGAACACCGCGCCGGAGGCGCCGGCCACGGGCCGGGACGGATCGCCGAACAGCACCACCGCGACCGAGCCGCCGAGCAGGGACACCCCGTAGAGCAGCGAGAACCGCAACCGGCCGAGCACCAGCTCGAGATCGCGGCCCAGCACCCACAGCGCGACCATGTTGAACGCGACGTGCAGCGGTCCGATGTGCAGGAAGCCCGCCGTGACGAGGCGCCACCACTGGCCGGCCGCGACGTCGTCGGGCACCAGCCAGGTGGCCTCCACCCACGGCGAGGCGTAGTTCTCCCACACGCTGCCGGCCGAGAGCGCGGTGAGCACGAAGACGACGAGGTTGACGGCGACGAGCGTCGTCGTCACCACGGGCCGCGCGTCCGTGCGCTGCCGGCCACCGCCGACCCCGCGCGGCCGGGTGCTCGCCGCCGCGCGGTTCGCCTCGGCCACGCAGTCGACGCAGTGCGCGCCGACTGGCGCGGGGCGCAGGCAGTCGGGGCACGCCGGTCGGCCGCACCGGGTGCACGCCAGCGCCGTCGGCCGGTCGGTGTGCCGGACGCAGTGCGGCGTCGCCTCCGGCCCGGCGGTCACGCCGCCCTCACGGTCGTGCCGCTCAGGATCCGACCGTGACCGACGTGATGGTGATGTCCTGGACGGGCCGGTCACCGGGGCCGGTCGCGGTGGCGGCGATGGAGTCGACGACGTCGCGCGAGGCTTGGTCGGCGACCTCACCGAAGATCGTGTGCTTGCGGTTCAGCCACGTGGTCGGCGCGACCGTGATGAAGAACTGGGACCCGTTGGTGCCGGGGCCGGCGTTGGCCATCGCGAGCAGGTAGGGCCGGTCGAAGCGCAGGTCGGGGTGGAACTCGTCGGCGAACTTGTAGCCCGGGCCACCGCGGCCGGTGCCCGTGGGGTCACCGGTCTGCAGCATGAAGCCCGCGATGACGCGGTGGAAGATGGTGCCGTCGTAGAACGGCCCGTTGCTGCCGCCCTTGGCGTTGGGCTCGCTGTACGACTGCTCACCGGTCGCCAGACCCGCGAAGTTCGCGACGGTCTTGGGCGCCTCGTTCCCGAAGAGGATGAGGTTGATGTCCCCGTTGGTGGTGTGCAGCGTGGCGGTCGAGGTGTCGGCGGAGGTCACCGGGCCATCGTGCCACTAGAGCGGTGACGACCTTCGAATGGAGTAGAGGGTGTGACACCCCGGCGGGTCGGGCACCTGCACGACAAGGCCGGGGGCATCATGGCCGCCCACCGACGAGTGAGGTGAAGTCGTTGAGCAGCAAGACTCTGATCGGCGCCAGGGAGGACCTGGACGATCTGCGCAAGGAGGGCCAGCGCGCCCGCAAGAAGGCCGAGAAGCGTGCGCAGAAGGCCGCCGCCCAGGCCCGCAAGGACCGTGAGAAGGCCCGCAAGCAGGGCGCGAAGAAGCGTGCGGAGGTCCGCAAGGACGTCCGCAAGGCCGCCGACGAGGCC
Source organism: Actinomycetospora aeridis (assembly GCF_037400275.1). Taxonomy (NCBI): domain Bacteria; kingdom Bacillati; phylum Actinomycetota; class Actinomycetes; order Pseudonocardiales; family Pseudonocardiaceae; genus Actinomycetospora; species Actinomycetospora aeridis. The sequence continues at coordinate 894,442 of NZ_JBBEGL010000002.1, forward strand.
CGCCAGCGCGTGCTCGACGCGCGCGCCGAGGCCCGCCAGCGCGCCGAGGAGGCCCAGTCCGAGGCCCGCGCCCGGGCCCAGGAGGCTCGCGCGGAGACGCGCAAGCGCGCCAACAAGGCGGCCAAGGAAGCCCGCAAGCAGGCCAAGTCCTACGCCAAGGAGGCGCGCAAGCGCCTCGAGGACTCGCCGGTGCCCACCAGCGCCGACGAGCTGCGTGACCTCGGCGAGTCGGTGCGCGGCTCGCTCGAGGAGGGCTTGACCTCGGTGCGCAAGGACCTCGCGGCCCGCATCGAGCCCGAGGAGCCGAAGAAGCGCCGTCGCTGGGGCCTCTGGCTCGCCGTCCTCACGCTGGTCGGGGTCGGTGCCGCCGTCGTGGCCACCCGCCGCGAGCCGGAGCTGCCGCCCCCGCCGCCGCCCGCGCCGCGCCCGCGGCCGGTGTCGGCCGACAAGCCGGCCGGGGCGGCCGGGTCCGCCCCGGTGACGCCGGCCCAGGCCAGCGCCCAGGAGATCCCGACGCACACGGCCACCGACGCCGTGAGCGGCCAGAGCCCCAACGGCGCGGTGTCCTCCGACAAGCCCGCCACCGGCGGCAAGGAGTAACCCGGAGCAGCAGGCAGGCGCAGCCGCTCCCGCGTTCGCTCGTCGGTACGGCCCGTCCCCGGTCCCCAGAGGACCGGGGTCGGGCCGTTCGTGCGCTCAGCTCCCGATCACCGACCCCCGATCACCGGCCCACCAGCCGTCGCAGCCGGTCCCCGGCGTCGATGCCCCGGTCGAGCACCGCGTCCTGCGGGCGGCCGCCGACCACGGCGGCGACGTTCTCCGCGCTCGTCGACCCCGGTGTCAGGTAGCCGTGGTGGCCCCGCGACTCCGTGAGCACCCGCCCGTCGGGCAGCGCGACCTCGCGGGCCGAGAGGCCGGTGACGCCCGGCATGCGGTTGGGGTCGGGGCCGAACCACGCGGTGTCGGCCGTCGCGTCGCCGGTGGCCTCGACCACCCAGGCGTGGCCGGCCGGTCGCCCCGGGGTCGGGCCGACGCCCGGGCTGCCGAGGTACACGACGTCGTCCGCCCCCGCCGCCCCGCGGTCGTCCAGCGCGGCGGCGGTCACCATCGACCCGTACGAATGGCCCACCGCGGTGAGGTGCGGGTCGGCGCCCGTGCCGGGCCGGGCGGCGTCGAGGCCGCCGAGGAATGCGGCCAGCCGCCGGCCGCCCTCCTCGGCGGGCGCCCGGCCCAGGACCGAGCGGTCCGGGTCGGCGACCTCGTCGAGCTGCGGGGCGTCGTAGCCGTACCAGGCGACCGCGGCCGTCCCCGGCCCGGCGGCGTCGATCAGGGCACCGAGCTCCTCGAGGCGTCCCGGCAGCTCGTCGACACCGGTGGTGAACCCCGGCGTCACGACGCCGACGTGCGCGGCCGTGTCGACGTCACCCTGGGCCACCGCCGCGCGCACGCCCTGGCCCACGGTCGCGTGCCGGTCCACCTCGAGGTCGAGCAGCGCGCGACCGGGACGGTCGACCGCGGCGGCCACGGCGCCGAGCCGCGCGAGCCGCGCCCGCACCTCGTGCAGCTCGCCGCCGGCCCGCGCGAGCTCGACGGGGTGGCGGGAGCGGGCGAGGCGGTCGCGGGCTGCGGTCTCCTCGGCACGCGCCTCGGCCTGCGCGGCCGCGAGGACCCGCCGGTTGGCGCGGTCACGCACCGCGGCCGGCAGCCCGTCGAGGCCACCGACCAGCGCCGGACGATCCCGCTCGAGCGCCGCCCGCGCCTCGGGGTCGAGGTCGCTCCACCACCGCGCGACCGCCTCGGGCGCCAGTCCGGGGACGGTGGCTCCCGCCGGCGCGGTGGCCGCCGGGATCGTGACGGTGGGCTGCGCGCCGGCGGCGGCGAGCGCGGCGGCGAGGGCCGCGTCCACGACGAGGGGCGGGGTGCCGGCACCGAGGGCGAGCGCCGCGACCCCGAGGGACCGGAGCACGGCGTCCAGCTCGTCCAGCAGGCCCTCGTGCGCCCCGAGCAGGGCGACGCGCGACGCCTCCGCCGCCGTGGCCGCGGCGCCGATCCATCCGGGCACCGGCGCGGCGAGGACCTCCCCCGCCCGGGCCAGCCGCCGGCGCGCGACCACCAGGCGAGCGGCCGCGACCGTCACGCCGAGCGCCGTCACCGGCCCGTCCCGTGCTCGTCGCCGCCCCCAACCGCCGACCCTGCCGTCAGCCCGCTCGCGGCGGCGCCGTCCCCGGCCGCGTAGGCCAGCGCGCCCGCGGCCAGCGCCTCGCCGTGGGTCAGGAGGTCGGCGCACCACCCCGCGAGCGCCGCCTCCCACCGATCGGCCAGCCCACCCGCCGCCGGTCCGGCCCGCCCACCCGGCAGGACCTCGACGGTCCGCACCGCCTCCCCCGGCGCGGCCGCCGGCGCCTCGAGCGCGGCGGCGACACACGCCGCCCCCGTCTCCCGCAGTTCCTCGGGCCGCACCCGCAGCCCGTCCTGGTCGTCCACACCGGTTCCGACGCACCCCGCGCGGTCACGGCTCCCTCGGGTTCCGCGGCCTGGGGACGCGACCGGCCGATGGGGACGGCGATCGGCCGCTGTCGATTCCGGGCCGCTGTCGATTGCGGGTGGTGCCGTTCGTTGTCCCCGACGACACGGGAAGGAGCACCCATGATCGAGCACCTGCCGCCTCCGCGGACGCTGCTGACCGGGCTGGCGATGGTCGAGTCCGCGCGCTGGCACGACGGCCGTCTGTGGTTCGCGCACTGGGGCGTCGGCGAGGTCGTCGCGGTCGACCTCGACGGCCGCGCCGAGGTGATGGCCCCGGGTCCGGCGCGCATGGGCTGGTCGATCGACTGGCTGCCCGACGGCCGCCTGGTCACCACGGGCGACGCGGTCACCCGGCACGAGCCGGACGGCACGACCACGGTCCTGCACGCACGGAGCGCCAACGAGATCGTCTCCGACGCGCACGGCCACCTCTGGGTCGACGGCTTCGACGGGACCTTCGGCGGGCCGTCCGGCGGCATGCCCGACCCGGGCTGGATCGACCTGCTCGTGCCCGACGGGACCTCCCGCCGCGTCGCCGAGGACATCGACTTCCCGAACGGCATGGTGATCACCCCCGACGGCACGACACTCGTCGTCGCGGAGTCGGTCGCCGGGCGCCTCACCGCGTTCACCATCACCGCCGACGGCGGGCTGCACGGGCGTCGGACCTGGGCGGACGGTCTCGGGCCCGACGGCATCGCCGTCGACGCCGCGGGCGGGATCTGGACCCAGACCGCCGACACCGCCGCGCACACCGGCGACCCCGACGCGACACCCGGGGCGTGTGTCCGCGTGCTCGACGGCGGCGAGGTCACCCACCGTGTGGAGACGCCGCTGCCGTGCTTCTCGTGCGTCCTCGGCGGGCCCGAGGGCCGGCACCTGTTCCTGCTGTGCAACGAGTTCGTCGGTGTCGGGCGGATGGTCGAGGTGCAGGCCCGCCGGTCCGCGCGCGTCCTCGTGACCGAGCTGCCCTGATACTCCCGCCTGGATACTCCGGTGGTGCCGACCCGCGAGGAGCTCGAGGCCGCCCGGTCCCGGCTGCTGCCCGACGTCCTGCCCGGTCCCGGCGACCCGCCGCCGCGGGTGCTGTTCTGCGGGATCAACCCCGGGCTGGTGTCGGCGCTCACCGGCCACCACTTCGCGCGCCCGGGCAACCGGTTCTGGCCGGCGCTGCACGCCTCGGGCTTCACCCCGCGGCTGTTCGCGCCGGCCGAGCAGGGCCTGCTGCCCGGCCTCGGGCTCGGGATCACGAACGTCGCGCCCCGGGCCACCGCGCGGGCCGACGAGCTCGACGACGCCGAGCTGGTGGCCGGCGGCGAGCGGTTGCGCGCGCTCGTCGCCGAGGTCCGACCGCGGTGGCTGGCGGTGGTCGGGATCGGCGCGTACCGCATCGCGTTCGGCGAGCGTCGCGCGGCGGCGGGGCGCCAGGAACGGATGCTCGGCCCGACGGGTCTGTGGGTGCTGCCGAACCCCAGCGGGCTCAACGCCCACCAGACCCCGGCGACGCTCGCCGCGGCGTTCCAGGAGCTGCACACGAACGCCGGATAAGTTGCGCGCTCCCGGGGCACCTGCCCGGCATGAAGGCAGCGATCTACCGCCGGACCGGACCGGCCGCCGAGGTGCTCTCCGTCGAGGACGTCGAGACGCCCGAGCCCGGGGCGGGCGAGGTCCGTGTCCGCATCACCGGGTCCGGGGTCAACCCGACCGACTGGAAGACCCGCGCCGGCCTCACCGGCCAGGACCCGGAGACGTTCCAGATCCCCCACCAGGACGGCGTCGGGGTGGTCGACGCGGTCGGCCGGGGGGTCGACCCGTCCCTCGAGGGGCAGCGGGTGTGGCTGCACCTCGCCGCGTTCCGCAACCGCTGGGGCACCGCGGCGGAGTACGCCGTCGTGCCGGTCGAGCGGGCGGTGCCGCTGCCGGGCGACGCGCCCGACGAGCTCGGGGCCTGCCTCGGGGTGCCGGCCGTGACCGCGGCGCACTGCCTGCTCGTCCGCGGCGAGGGGCGGGAGGCCCTGCGCGACCGGACGGTCCTCGTGGCCGGCGGCGCCGGCGCGGTCGGGCACTACGCGATCGAGCTGGCCAAGCACGCGGGCGCGCGGGTCGTCACCACCGTGAGCTCCGAGGAGAAGGCCGAGCTGGCGCGGGCCGCGGGCGCCGACCTCGTGGTCAACTACCGCGAGCCCGGGCTGATCGAGCGGGTCCAGGGCTTCGCCGAGCGTGTGGACCGCGTCATCGAGGTCGCGCTCGGCACGAACCTCGAGCTGGACCTGGCCGTCGCCGGGGCGGGCACGGTGATCGCGGTCTACGCCAACGAGCCGGACGACCCGGTGATCCCGACCCGCCGCCTCATGGTCGCCAACACCTCGATCAGCTACGTGCTGCTCTACGGCGTGCCGTCCGACGAGCTGGCCGCGGCGGTGTCGTGGACGGGCGACGCGGCGGCGGCCGGCGCGCTCTCGCCGCTGCCGGTGACCCGCTACGGCCTCGACGACGTCGTGGCCGCGCACGAGGCGGTGGAGCAGGGCGCGGTGGGCAAGGTGATCGTGACACCTTGATGTACCTGTGACCTGGTGTTACAGCTACCCACGGGTTACCTTCCTGCGGTGCCACCACACCACTACGACGTGCTCGTCGTCGGATCCGGGTTCGGGGGCAGCGTCACGGCGCTGCGGCTCGCGGAGAAGGGCTACCGGGTCGGGGTCCTCGAGGCGGGCCGGCGGTTCACGCCGGAGACCCTGCCGGCGACGTCGTGGGACGTGCGGAACTTCCTCTGGGCACCGAAGCTCGGCTGCTACGGCATCCAGCGCATCCACGTGCTGCGCGACGTCGTGGTGCTCGCGGGCGCGGGCGTCGGCGGGGGCTCGCTGAACTACGCGAACACGCTCTACCGGCCGAAGAGCGACGCGTTCTACCGCGACCCGCAGTGGGCGTCGATGACCGACTGGCGCGACGAGCTGGACCCGTTCTACGAGCAGGCGACGCGGATGCTCGGCGTCGTCACCCAGCCGTCGGTGACGCCCTCGGACGTCGTCATGCGGGAGGTCGCCGAGGAGCGGGGCCGCGGGCACACGGTGAGCCCGACGCAGGTCGGCGTGTACTTCGGCGACGGACCGGGCGTGACGTCCCCGGACCCGTTCTTCGGGGGCGCGGGACCGGAGCGCACCGGGTGCCTCGAGTGCGGCGAGTGCATGACCGGCTGCCGGCACGGCGCCAAGAACACCCTCGAGACCAACTACCTCGCGCTGGCCGAGCGGGCCAGAGCCGTCGTGCACCCGGAGACGACGGTCCGCACGGTCCGGCCGTCGTCGTCCGGCTACACCGTCGAGACCCGCGCGACGCGGGGGCGGGGGCGGACGACGTTCACCGCCGACCAGGTCGTGCTCTCCGCGGGCACGTGGGGCACGCAGTCGCTGCTGCACCGGCTGCGCGACACCGGGGTGCTGCCGCGGGTGTCGCGACGGCTCGGCGAGCTGACGCGGACCAACTCCGAGGCGCTGGTCGGGGCGATGGCGCGCCGCGCCCCGGAGCCGGGCGGGCCGCGCGACTTCACCCGCGGCGTGGCGATCACCTCGTCGTGGCACCCGGACGACGACACCCACATCGAGCCCTGCCGCTACGGGCGCGGCTCGAACGCCATGGGCCTGCTGACGACGCTCATGACCGACGGCGGCGGGCGGGTGCCGCGCCTGCTCAAGCTGCTGGGCGGGATGGTGCGCCACCCGCGCACGTTCGCGCGCTCCCTGGACAAGCGGCACTGGTCGGAGCGCACGGTCATCGCGCTGGTCATGCAGTCGCTGGACAACTCGATCACCGTGCGCCGGCGGTTCGGACGGCTCGTCTCCCGCCAGGGCCACGGCACGCCGAACCCGACGTGGATCCCGGCGGCCAACGAGACCACGCGTCGCCTGGCCGAGATGATCGACGGCGACCCGGGCGGCACCTGGGGGGAGGCGGTGAACATGCCGATGACCGCGCACTTCATCGGCGGCTGCCCGATCGGCGCCGACGCCGAGCACGGCGTGATCGACGGTTACCAGCGCCTCTACGGGCACCCCGGCCTGCACGTCGTCGACGGCTCGGCGCTCTCGGCGAACCTGGGTGTGAACCCGTCGCTGACGATCACCGCCCAGGCCGAGCGGGCGATGGCGCTGTGGCCGAACAAGGGCGAGCCCGACCCCCGCCCGGCGCTGGGGTCGCCGTACCGGCGGGTGGAGCCGGTCGCGCCCCGCACGCCGGTGGTGCCCGCCGACGCCCCCGGCGCCCTGCGCCTCGTCGGCCTCGGCACCCCCGCCGTCCCCCCGCGCACCCCGGTCTGACGTGCGAGGAATGCGGCTTTCCTGGCGTGTCACGCCAGGATCGCCACACGCTCGCCGACGCGACACGCCGAGAACCCGCGATGGGGCTCGCGAGGTGTTTCAGCCTCGCGGCCACGCTGACAATCCAACACAGCACGCCGATAGGGTCAGGAAAGCCCCCAGCTCGCGCTGACGCCTCGCCACCGGTGGTGATCAGGAGAGCGTTGTGCACCCCGGATGGCGGTGTGAGGCGGATGGCGCTCCTGACTCCGACGCGACATCCCGCCCGGATCGAGCCTGCGGAAATACTGACGTTCAACGTCTGTGTCCGGCCTCCGGCGCGGCAGCTCCGCTGCGCTGCGTGCCGCGGGTGGCCGCCAGGCTGACACCACCCCGTGCGTCGGCCACCGTGACCGGACGGCGAGGATCGCCGCGTGCCCGACCTGCCCGCCGACGCGCTGCTGTTCTCCAACTCCCGCCCGCCCGGGGCCGCGGTGCCGTTCGCGCACGCCGCCGACGCGCTCCGGGAGCACCTCGGCGGCCGGACGCTCTGGTTCGCGCCGTGGGCCGGGGACGACCTCGACGCCTACACCGGGTTCGTCGCCGACGCGCTGGAGAACGTCCTCGGTCCCCTCGACGTCCGCGGCCTGCACCGCGAGCCCGACCCGGCGGCGACCCTCCGCGACGCCGACCCCGACCGCGAGACCGTCTTCGTCGGCGGCGGCAACACGTTCCGCCTGCGGCGGCGCACCGGCGACAACGGGGTCCTGGACGCCCTGCGGGCGCGGACCGACCTCCGCTACGCGGGCGCCAGCGCCGGCTCCAACCTCGCCTGCCCGACGATCATGACCACCAACGACATGCCCATCGTCGACCCGGGCGGCTACGACGCCGTCGGCCGCATCCCCGTACAGATCAACCCGCACTACCTCGACGCGGACCCGCACTCCACCCACCGCGGCGAGACCCGCGAGGAGCGCATCCACGAGTTCCACCAGGAGAACGCCGTCGCGGTGGTCGGCCTGCGGGAAGGGGCCTGGCTCCACGCCACGGCCGGCACGCTGACCCTCGACGGCCACACCGCGCGCCTCTTCCGCCGCGGGCACGAGCCCGAGGAGCTCGCGGCGGGTACCGACCTCACGTGGCTGCTCGCGACACCTACCTCCTGACCGACGTCCGCACCCGCCACCACGCGGGGCCCGTGGACGTCGCCGTCGACGGCGGCCGGATCGCCGCGGTCGGCGCGGACCTCGACCGCGGGGGACGGACCGTCCTCGACGGCGGGGGACGCACCGTCCTGCCCGGCCTCGTCGAACCGCACCTGCACCTCGACAAGGCGATGCTCGACCCCGGCCCGGACCCCGACGCCGGGCTCGACGCGGCCGTGGCGCGGACCGCGGAGCGCAAGAAGGCCTTCACCCCGGACGACGTCCGCGCCCGCGCCACCGACGTCCTGCGCCGGGCCCACGCGGCCGGGACCACCCGCGTCCGCACCCCCGTCGACGTCGACCCCACCGTCGGTCTGACCAGCCTCGACGTCCTGCTGGCCCTCCGGGAGGAGTGGGCCGGACGCATCGAGCTCCAGGTCGTCCCGTTCCCGCAGGAGGGCATCGCGGCCCGGCCCGGCACCCGCGACCTCCTCGTCGAGGCGCTGCGCCGCGGCGCCGACGTCCTCGGGGCGTGCAGCTACGCCGAGGACGACGTCGACGCCTGCCGCGAGCACGTCCGCGACGTCCTCGACCTCGCCCAGCACCACGGCGTCCCCGTCGACGTCCACGCCGACTTCGCCGCCGGGGCGGGTGGGGGTGCCACCGACCCGCGCCACGACCTCGCCGCCGACATCGCGACGATGACGAGCGCGGCGGGGATGCAGGGCCGCGTCGTCCTCGGCCACGTGACGACCCTCGCCGGCCTCGACCCCGACCGGCGCCGGCGCACCGCCGACGCGCTGGCCGCGGCGGGGGTCGGCGTCGTCGTCCTCCCGCCGACCGACCTCTACCTCGTCGGCGCCTCCGCCCCGGTCCGCGAGCTGCGCGACGCCGGGGTGCGCGTCGCCTGCTCGTCGAACAACGTCCGCAACGCCTTCACCCCGTTCGGCACCGTCGACCCCGTCGACACCGCCCTGCTGCTCGGGCACATGCAGGGCGTCGACCTCGACACGCTCCTCGACGCCGTCACCGTCGACGCCGCGGCGCTGCTGGGCGACGAGCACCACGACGTCGTCCCCGGCGCCCGGGCGGATCTGGTCCTCCTCGACGCCCCGGACGCCCGCACCGGTCTCCTCGACCGCGCGCGCCGGACGCCCGTCGCCGACCCGCCCGCCGAGCGAACGGGGACTTCGCGCGCCTAGAAGCCGCGAACGCCACGTTCGTTGCGACACACGCACGCCGACCCCGGACGGCGAAGGCACCCGGACCGGCGCAGACTGATCCGCGATGACCACGATGCGTCGATCGTCCGCCGACTCCCTGCTCGCCGAGGACCTGCGCTCGGCGGTGCGCGGGCGGGTCCGTTTCGACACCGCGAGCAAGGCGATGTGGTCGGCGGACGCCTCGAACTACCGCCACGTGCCGATCGGCGTCGTGCAGCCCGTCGACGTCGACGACGTCGAGGCCGTCGTGGACGTCACGCGCCGTCACGGCGTCCCGCTGCTGCCGCGCGGGGCGTCGACGAGCATCGGCGGCCAGGCCGTCAACGAGGCGGTCATCGTCGACTTCTCGCGCCACATGACCCGGGTGCTCGACATCGACCCGGACGCCCGGACGGCGCGGGTCCAGCCCGGCGTCGTCCTCGACGACCTGCGCGAGGCCGCCCGCCCGGACGGGCTGACGTTCGGCCCCGACCCGTCGACGCACAACCGCTGCACGCTCGGCGGGATGATCGCCAACAACGCCTGCGGGTCGCACTCGGTGGCGTGGGGCAAGACCGTCGACAACGTCCGCGCGCTCGAGGTCCTGCTCGCCGACGGCACGCGGATGGGCGTCGGCCGCACGCCCGACCTACCGGCCGCGATGGCGCGCCCCGGCCGCGAGGGCGCGATCTACCGCGAGCTGGCCGCGCTGCGCGACCGCTACGAAGGCCTCGTACGCGACGAGCTGCTCGGCCACGGGATGACCCGGCGGGTCAGCGGCTACAACCTCGACGAGCTGCTCGACGACCACGGCTTCGACCTCGCCCGCGCGCTGGTCGGCACCGAGGGCACGTGCGCGACGATCCTCGAGGCGACCGTCGACCTCGTCGAGTCGCCGCCCGCGCGGGCGCTGTGCGTGCTCGGGTTCCCCGACGCCTACGTCGCCGCCGACCACGTCATGCCGATCCGCGAGCACCACCCGCTGACGATCGAGGGCATGGACACCGGCGTCATCGGGGCCCTGCGCGCGAGCCGCCCCGACGACCGCACGCACGAGCAGCTGCCCGAGGGCAAGGGCTGGCTCTACGTCGAGACCGGCGGCGCCGACCGCGCGGAGGCCACGGCGAAGGCCGAGGCGATCGGGCGCGAGATGGCCCGTTACGGCGCGAGCGTCAAGGTCGTGGCGGAGCCGACGGCGCAGCGTGCGCTGTGGAAGATCCGCGAGGACGGGTCGGGGATCGTCACCCGCTCCCCCGACGGCGGCGAGGCCTGGCCGGGCTGGGAGGACGCCGCGGTGCCGCCGGCGCAGATGGGCTCCTACCTGCGCGAGTTCGACGCGCTGCTGGCCAGGCACGGCCGTCGGGGCGCCTACTACGGGCACTTCGGCGACGGCTGCCTGCACGTGCGCATCGACTTCGACCTGCTCACCCGCCCCGGCCTGGCGAACTTCCGCGCGTTCCTCACCGACGCCGCCGACCTCGTGGCCGCCCACGGCGGGTCGGTGTCCGGCGAGCACGGCGACGGGCAGGCGCGCGCCGAGCTGCTCGCCCGTACCTACAGCCCGGAGCTGCTCGAGGCGTTCGGAGCGTTCAAGAACGCCTGGGACCCCGAGGGACGGATGAACCCGCGCCGCGTGGTCGACCCGGCGCCGATGGATGAGGACCTCAAGGTCTTCGTCGGCGTCCCCACGATCGGCCCGACGACCGAGCTCGCCTACACCGACGACCGCGGCAGCTTCACCCGCGCCAGCCGGCGCTGCATCGGCGTCGCCAAGTGCATCTCGGACTCGGGCGGCTACATGTGCCCGAGCTACCGGGTCACCGGCGAGGAGTCCCACTCGACGCGGGGCCGCGCGCGGATGCTCTTCGAGATGGCCTCCGGGCAGCTGGTGCCGGACGGCTGGCGCTCCACCGAGGTCCGCGACGCCCTCGACCTGTGCCTGAGCTGCAAGGCCTGCCAGCGCGACTGCCCGGTGGGCGTGGACATGGCGACCTACAAGGCCGAGTTCCTCGCCCAGCACTACCAGGGCCGCGCGACGAAGCGCCCCCGCAGCCACTGGTCGATGGGTCACCTGCCGCGCTGGCTGCGTCTCGCCGACGCCGTCCCCGGCCTCCCGCGCGTCGCGAACGCCCTCGTCCGCCGCCCCGCGCTGGCCTCGATCGCCAAGCGCCTCGGTGGCATCGCCCCGCAGCGCGACATCCCGCCGCTGGCCCCGAAGCCGCTGCGCCGCCTCGTCGGCGCCCGGCGCGCGCACGCCGACAGCACGAAGCCCCGCGTGCTGCTCTGGCCCGACACGTTCACCGCGGCGTTCGATCCCGAGCTCGCCCTCGACGCGATCGCCGTGCTCGAGCACCTCGGCTACCGGGTCGAGCTCCCGGACGGCCAGGTGTGCTGCGGGCTGACCTGGCACACCACCGGCCAGCTCGACACGGCCCGCGCGGTGGCGCGGCGCAGCCTCGACGTCGTCAAGCCGTGGCTGGACGACGGCGTCCCGGTGGTCGGCCTCGAGCCGTCGTGCACCGCCGCGCTGCGCCAGGACGTCGTCGAGCTCCTCGGCCCCGACGACGAGGACGCCGTCCGGCTGGAGAAGTCGACGCGGACGCTCGCCGAGGTCCTGGCGAAGCACACCGACGAGCTGCGGGCGCAGGTCACGACGACGACGAAAGCCGTCGCGCAGATCCACTGCCACCAGTACGCGGCGATGGGCTTCGACGCCGACCGCTCGGTGCTCGACGCGCTCGGCGTCGACGTCCGGGTGCTCGACGAGGGCTGTTGCGGGCTCGCGGGCAACTTCGGGTTCGAGGACGGGCACTACGAGGTATCGACGGCGTGCGCGGAGCGGGGGCTCATGCCCGCCGTGCGCGCCGCGGACCCGGACACCGCGGTGCTCGCCGACGGCTTCTCGTGCCGCACCCAGATCCGCCAGCTCGAGAACGCCGGCCACGAGCCGGTGCACCTCGCCCACGTCGCGGCGACGGCGCTGGGACTCCGGACCCGGGAGCGCGCGACCGTCGGGACGCCGTGACCCGTCCCGGCGCCCTGCGCTGGATCGCCTACGCGTTCGGGGCGCGGCTTCCGGTGCGGTACGCGCCGTGGGTACTGCACGACCTGACCTGCCGCACGTGGTTCCTGCGCCACCTCGCCCGCTCCGCGGTGCAGGCCACGCCGGCGGCACTGCTGGCGCTGCTGCCCGGCCCGGTGTGGCTGAAGGTCGCCCTGCCCCTGTTCGTGCTGTTCTCGACGCTGTTCATGGCCACGCTGTTCTCGCCGATGGTGCGCGAGAAGCGGCTCTACCAGCACGGATACCTGCCGGAGGTCGTCCTGCGGGACGACGAGTAGGTGGCCTTCGGCCATGTGAGCACTTTCGCGTGCTGGAGCACGCGAAAGTGCTCACATGCCGGAGGCACCCTCACAGCCCGGCGGGGCACCGCTCGGGCGGCGTGACCCGCGGGTCGAGCAGGTACGCCGTATAGGCCTCGGCGGCGCAGCGGCTGGGCGCGTCGAGGGTGGTGTGGCCGATGGCGTCGACGACGAGGACGTTCGCCGCCGCGAGCTGGGCGGCCGTCGCACGCGCGTCGGCGAGCGGGGTGGTCGGGTCCCAGCGCGAGTTGACCAACAGTGCGGGCGCCGCGAGCGGGGCGTTCCACGGGCCGAGGTAGCGGTCCGGGTCGATGGCCGGCCAGTCGACGCACATCGCGTGGTTGAGCGCCGTCGACGCCCCGACGATCGGGTGCGCGGCCTGCTCGGCGACGACCGCCGCGTCCATGTCGGCGGCCGACGGGGTGACGCTGTCGGTGCACTGGATCGCGAGGTAGGACGGCGAGTGCTCGGGAGCCCATGGCGTCGCCGGCAGGGGGATGCGACCGCCCGACGGCGGCGCGGGGAGCGCGGCGAGCGACCGCATCAGCCCGGGAAGGCGTCCCTCGGTCTGCAGGGCGCGGTCGATGCGGGCCACCACCTCGGCGGACGAGGCACCGGCCGCGGCGACGACGTCGGTGGCCCGGGCCCGCGGTTCGGGGCCGAGCGGGCACGTGGGTGCCGCGGCGCACCGGTCGAGCGCGACGCCGAAGGCCTCCTCCCACGCCTCGCTCACCGCGGCCCGGACGTCCACCGGGACCCGCTCGGTGCCCGGCGCGCCGGCCGCGTTGGCGACGAGGTCGAGGCTGCCGTCGAGCACCATCGCGCGGGTGTGGGAGGGGAAGAGGTTGGCGTAGGTGGCCGCGGAGTACGTCCCGTAGGAGTAGCCGTAGAGGCTGACGGTCTCCTCGCCGAGGGCCTGGCGGACGAGGTCGACGTCGCGCGCGGCGTTGGCCGTCGAGAGGTGGCCGAGACGCTCCCCGGTGCCGGCCAGGCACGCCCGTCCCGGCTCGGCGGCCGACGCCCAGAACGCCGGTGTCCGGGCCGGGCCGACGGGCGCGGGCACCCGGTCGCCCCCGAACGGGGCGCACTCCACCGGAGCCGAGCCCCCGGTGCCGCGGGGATCGACGGTCACCAGGTCGAAGCGGGCGCGCAGGGCGTCGAACCGGCCCGCGAGACGCCGCAGGCTCGACGTCCCCGGTGAGCCCGGGCCGCCGTAGTTGACGATCAGCGTGCCGATGCGCGCCGCGGGATCGGTCGCGGGCATCCGCAGCGCCGCCAGCGTGATCGTCGGGCCGGACGGGCGCCGGTAGTCGAGCGGCACGACGACGTCGGCGCACTGGTGGGCGCCGCACGAGCGCCAGTCGAGCGCCGGGACCGCGGCGCCGTTGGTGCCCATCGACGGCGCCCCCGGCGCCGGACCCCCTGGACCCCCCGTAGCCCTCGGAGCGGCGTGCCCGGCGCACCCCACCACCGCCGCCAGCAGGAGGACGGCGAGCAGCGCGCGGGATCTCACGCATCCATGATGGGGCTAGCGCATGTGCGTGATCGACGGCCACGCCGCCGACCACGGGACCCGCAGCGTGCACAGGGAGAGCGGGACGTCGCCGTTGATGACCGCGTTCGCCGCCGGGTCGACGTGGCGGGGCAGGGGGGCGATCGTGCGGCAGAGCTCCTCGGCGCCCTCGACGTCGCCGACGAGGATCGCCGCGGTGGCGGTGTCCGGGGGCGGGCCGAAGAACGCGAACCCGCGGTGCGGGCTGTACACCGGCGGCAGCCCGGCGGCGGGGCCGTGGACGTCGAGCGCCGCGGCGTACCAGTAGGAGAAGGCGAGCACGGTGGTGTGCGCCTGCTGGTCGGGCGGCAGCGACCGGTACGCGGCGCCGGTGTCGGCGGCGAGGCTCTGCCAGCCGACCTGGCCCGCGGCGAGGAAGTCGCCCCACTCGACGCGCCAGGCCACCGGGCCGAGCGGCAGCCCGAGCACGGCGACGACCAGCGCGGACGCGACGTAGGCCGGGACGGAGGTCGACCAGCCCCACCACCGTGCCGGGCGCCGGTCCTGCAGCACGACGGCGCCGGCGGCGAGGAGGACCGCCGCCAGACCCATCACGTAGTACGGCCGCCCGCCGGCGACGATCATCGCGGCGGTCGTGACGAGCACGGCGATCCCCACCGCGCGCCAGGGCCGGAGGACCTCGAGGCGCAGGAGTCCCCACAGCCCCAGCGCCGCGAGGACCGCGCCCGGCACGAGCCCGACGTCCCACGCGGCGAACGGGAGGAACGACCACCGGTTGCCGGTCAGGCCGCCCTCGCCCGCCACCACCGACCCCATCTGCAGCTGCGGCCAGCCGTGCGTCGCCTGCCAGAGCAGCGTCGGCACGGTCGACGCCGCCGCCACGACCAGCGCGAGCCAGAGCGCCGGCCGACCGAGCAGCCGGCGGGGACCGGCGACGAGCACGCCGACCGCCAGCCCGGCGACGAGCACGGGGACGAGGAACTTGACCGACAGGGCCACCGCGAGGACCGGCCCGGCGGCGAGCAGGACGCGGTCCTGCCGGGTGCGCATCCACCGCACGACGAGCCAGAGCAGGACCGCCCACCCGAACGGGTCGATGGTCGAGGTCGCGAGCAGGTGGCCGGTCGCGAGGAGGAACGGCGAGATGGCGGTGGCGGCGCCGGCGAGCAGCTGCGCGCGGCGCCGCCCGCCCATCTCGGCCGCGATCAGCGCGGTGACCACGACGTGCGCCGCGCTCGTCAGCGTGGCCGGCAGGCGCAGGACGACGAGGTTCCCCGGCGCGATCGCGTCGAGCGCGGCGGCGAGCCACGGCACCAGCGGCGGCTGGTCGGCGTACCCCCAGGCCAGGTGGCGGCCCGCGCTGACGAAGTACAGCTCGTCGCCGAACGCCCCGTACCAGGCGGAGCTGACCAGGTGGACGAGCGCGACCACCCCCGCCAGCAGGAGCACCGGGCGCCAGGCCACGCGCGCCGCGGCCCGCACCGCCGGGCCGGCCCCGGGACGGACCTCCGGCCCGACCTCCGGCCGCACAACCGGCTGGGGTGCCGTGGCGGTCACCGCGGCCGACCTCCGGCCGTCGCGAGGTGGTGACCCATTCGAGCGACCCTAGGGACGACACGCTGCGTCGCCGTGCCCGGGGTCACACGGCGACCCGGGGTCGGGCCGTCGGGACCACCGCCGGTCGGCGGCGCCGACGGCCGTCCCCCGGCCGGCGTGGTGCGAGACTGTGCGGCGATGGAGCTCACGCAGGGGTGGTCGACGGTCCTGCCGCCGGGGATCGCGGAGCGCTACGAGCTCCGCGAGACGCGCAACGCCGCCGCGGTGCTGGCGGCCACGAGCGCGGTGGAGTTCGGCGAGGTCTGCGCGGTCCTCGCCGAGTTCGCCCTCACCACCGCGGACCTGGTCGAGGCGGGCGGCAACGAGTCCCGGCTCGCCGCGCGCCTCAACGCCGCGTTCCGGTCGCGGGGGTGGCGGGAGGGCCGCGTCGACACGGTCGTGACCTCCCGGCTGCAGGTGCAGCCCTGGGCGCCGGCCGGGGAGGCCGGCGTGACGGTCCGCGAGAGCGAGGTCGTCAACGAGGGCTACAAGGTCGACAACGTGAAGGGCCGGGTCGCCCTCGACGTCGAGTGGAACGCCAAGGACGGCAACCTCGACCGCGACATCGGCGCCTACCGCGCCCTCTACGACGCCGGCCTCATCGACGGGGCGGTCCTGCTCACCCGCACCCACGACGACCTGCGCGACCTCGCCCGCGAGCTGGCCCGCGCGGCCGGGCGCAGCGACGACGAGGTCCGCAGCCGGCTCTCGACGTCGACCACCACCCACCTGGGCAAGCTCGAGTCGCGCATGACGCGGGGGGACGCGGGCGGCTGCCCCCTGCTGGCCGTGGCGATCTCCCGCCGCTGCTGGGTCCCCGCCGACGGCGAGCGCGACCGGCCGGCGCGGCCCGCGCCGCTGATGCTCACCGACGAGTTCGCGCCGTGACGGACCGGAGCGACCCGAGCGGTCCCGAGGGGCTGTCGGGGGGCGGCACTAGCGTCCCGCTCACCCCGATCCCGGCGAGGAGGCCCGAGACGATGACCCTGGCGGCGGACGCCGGTCCCGACACCGCTGACCCCGGTCCCCGGCGCGAGCGCGCCACGCCGCTGCGCGTGGACGCGGCGCCCCTGGAGCAGGTCGCGCTCCCGCGCACCGCGGGCGGCTGGTCCTGCGTGTACGCCGACCCCCCGTGGCGGTTCACCAACCGCACCGGCAAGGTCGCGCCCGAGCACCGGCGGCTCGACCGCTACGACACGATGACGTCCGCCGAGATCGCCGCGCTGCCCGTGGCGGACGTCGTGTCGGCCAACGCCCACCTCTACCTGTGGGTGCCGAACGCCCTGCTCCCCGAGGGTCTCGCCGTGATGCAGGGCTGGGGCTTCCGCTACGTCAGCAACCTCGTGTGGGCCAAGCGCCGCAAGGACGGCGGGCCGGACGGGCGGGGCGTCGGGTTCTACTTCCGCAACGTCACCGAGCTGATCCTCTTCGGCGTGCGGGGGTCGCTGCGCACGCTCGAGCCCGGGCGGCGCCAGGTCAACATGCTCGAGACGCGCAAGCGGGAGCACTCGCGCAAGCCCGAGGAGGCCTACGACCTCATCGAGGCGTGCTCCCCCGGCCCGTACCTGGAGATGTTCGCCCGCTATCCGCGGTCCGGCTGGGCCAGCTGGGGCGCCGAGTCGGCGGAGGACGTCACGCCGCGCGGACGCCAGTTCCGCGCCTACAGGTAGTACACGGCCGGACAGATATTCTCACGCCGCGTCACCGCACTACGGCGTCGGACGTACCTTGATCTCGTTCGCAGTACGCGTCCGACCGCTTGACTCAGGAGTAATCCCCGATAGTGGCGGCATTCGGCCACGCGCTGTGATACTGCCCCGCATGGCGAAGACACCGGAGCTGGCGCGCAACCAGCGGGTGACGGGGGCGGAGCGCTCCAAGTTGGGCAGCGAGCTGCTCAAGCGGTACCAGAAGGGCGCCAGTATCCGGGAAATCTGCGCCGAGACCGGCTACAGCATCGGACGCGTGCGCCGCCTGCTCGTCGACGCGGGCGTCGAGTTCCGCGGCCGGGGCGGCACCCAGGGCCGCAGCCGCAAGGACGGCGCCAAGCCCAGCGCGGGCTAGCGTCCCGCGCGTCGCCGCGCCAGCGCGTTGAAGCCGCGCTTGAGCACGACGTCGACGCGCGACCCGTCGGCGGGCAGGAGCCCGATCTGGCGGGCGAACTGCATCTGGTCGAAGACGACGAAGTTGCTCGCGATCCGCCCGTCCTCGACCACGAAGTGATCGATCCCGTCGAGGTCGACCCGCGCCCCGGTGGCGGCGATGCCCTCCCAGTCCGCCCCCGAGTGCGTCCCGGTGATGCGCCACCGCAGGAAGACGTCACCCTCCTGCGCGGCCATGCCCTGGATGGTGAACGCGACGTCCGGCACGGCGGCGAACAGGCCGGAGAAGAACCCGACCACCTCGTCGCGCCCGTGCGCGGTGCGCGTGGGGTACCGGGCCCGGATGTCCGGGGCGAACACCTGCCGCAGCGGCTCCGCGTCGTGGGCGTTGAGCACGTCGATCGTCCAGCGGATGATCGCCCCGGGGGAGGCGTCGGCGGGCGGTGTCGGGCGGGGCGGGGCGCTCACGAGGCGGGAGCGTAGACGGCGCCCGCTCCGGGCACCTCCTCGTCCGGAACTCCCCAGATCGTCCCCCGAGGTGACCCGCACCGATGAGCACTTCCCAACTCGCCGCCCAGTGGGTGTCGGCGGTCGGCAGCGCCGGCTCCCTGCTCGGCTTCGCCGCCTACGTGTGGATCATGCTGCTGAACCGCAAGGACCAGGTCGAGGTCCGGCAGGAACAGCAGGCCCAGGGCGTCACGGCGTGGCTCGACGAGGGCGCGCGGCACGGCCGCGACGAGGACTACGTGCTGTGCGTCCACAACGGCGGCGACTCGCCGGTCTTCCAGGTCCGGTGCCTGTTCAGCCTGCCGTCCAGCGAGGAGCAGCACAGCGTCTCGATGGCCCTGCTGCCGCCCGCCAGCGACCAGACCCACTCGCTGCCCTTCGGCGCCGACGAGGTCAGCCGCGAGGAGCTGTACTCGGCCCCCGCGGTGCCGGAGATGCGCTTCACCGACTCGCACGGCACCCACTGGGGCCGTGACGGCAACGGGCAGCTCCACCGCCTCGATCGCCGCCGGGCCCGGCGCAAGCCGTCCTCGTCCGGCCGGGACGGCGGGCAGGACGCCGCCCGCGACGACACCGAGTGGGAGAAGGCGCACCGCGAGCGCGCCGACGCGCCGCAGGAGGGCACGTCGCAGGGCTCGGCGTCGCAGGACGACAGCAAGGAACGCGCCAGCAGCCAGAGCTAGGGGTCGGAGCCCTGCCCGCGCTCAGAGCAGCGTCAGGATCCGCGGTCCGACGTCGGTGATCGCGACGGTGTGCTCGGCGTGCGCCGCCCGGCTGCCGTCGGCGGTGCGCAGGGTCCACCCGTCGCCGTCGTGGACGTAGTCGTCGCCACCGCCGGCGTGCAGCATCGGCTCGATCGCGATGACCATGCCGGCCCGCAGCTTCAGGCCCTTGCCGGCCTTGCCCTCGTTCGGGACGTGCGGCGCCTCGTGCATCGCGCGTCCGATGCCGTGGCCACCGTGGTCGGCGAGCATCCCGTAGCGGGCCCCGCGGGCCACGGCGCCGATCGCGGCCCCGAGGTCGCCGAGCCGTGCGCCGGGCCCCGCGGCGGCGATGCCCGCCTCCAGCGAGCGCTCGGTGGTGGCGATCAGCTCGAGGTCCGCCGGGTCGGGGTCGGCGCCGACGACGGCGCTGAACGCCGCGTCCCCGCACCACCCGTCGAGGAACGCGCCGCAGTCGATGCTCAGCAGGTCACCCTCGGCGAGCCGGTAGGGCCCGGGGATCGCGTGCACGACGGCGTCGTTGACGCTCGCGCAGATGACGCCCGGGAACGGGGTCGGCGCGAACTGGGGGTGGTAGTCGAGGAACGCGGGCACGGCGCCCGCGGAGATCATCACGTCGTGGGCGACGCCGTCGAGCTCCTTGAGCGAGACACCCGGCGCGGCGGCGGTGCGCACGGCGTCGAGGCAGCGGGCGACCACGCGCCCCGCCTCGCGCATGGCGTCCACCTCGCCGGGGGTCTTGAGCTCGATCTCGGCACGGCGCAACATGCCCCGACCCTAGACACCGGGCCCGTGAGCACCGGGAATGACACCAGTGTAGTTCGTCCCCAGTGTGGACAGAACCTGTGGACAACTACCGCTGCGCGGTGAGGAAGTCGTACTCGGTGGGATCGAGGCGCGACACCGCGCGGACGTACTGCTCCATGTAGCGCGGCCAGTTCGCGACGATGCGGCCGGACTCGTCGCGGTACCAGGAGTCGCACTGCGTCCACGCGGTGCCCTCGAACGCCTCCTGGAGCTCGCGGTCGGAGGCCTGCTCGACGTCGCGGCGCACCTCCAGCGCCGCGGCCCGGCGCCGCGCCGTCTCCTCGAGGGCCTGGCGCACGTAGGCGACCTGGGCCTCCAGGAACACGATGATCGAGCCCCCCGAGGTGTTCGTGTTGGGTCCGTAGAGCACGAACAGCGACGGGAAGCCCGGCACGGTCATCCCCAGGTGGGCGTGCGCGCCGTCGCCCCACTCCTCCTGCAGCGTCCGCCCGTCGCGGCCCACGACGTCCATCGGGAACATGAACTCGGTGGTCCTGAAGCCCGTACCCCAGATCAGGACGTCGGCGGGGTGGTGGCGTCCGTCCTCGGTCCGCACGCCGTCGGCCTCGATGCCGGTGACCCGGTCGGTGACGAGCTCGACGTTGTCGCGCTCCAGCGCCGGCAGGTAGTGGGAGCTGAACAGGATGCGCTTGCAGCCGAAGGTGTAGTCCGGCCACGCCTTGCGGCGGACCTCCGGGTCGCGCAGCTGACGGCGCATGAACAGCGTCGAGTACACGCGCCCGAGCCGCCCGACCGTCTTCGGGTGCCGGATCATCAGTGTCAGCGACTCGAGGTAGCCCTTGAGGAAGAAGCGCCGGGTGCGCATCACCCCCGGCACGCGGCGGAAGACCTCCCGCAGCGCCGGCGGGTAGTACCGGTTCTTGCGCGGGAAGAACCAGTTGCCGCTGCGCTGGAAGACGGTCATCTTCCCGACCTCGGGGGCGATGGCCGGGACGAACTGCACCGCACTCGCCCCCGTACCGACGACGGCGACGCGCTTGCCGTGGAGGTCGACGTCGTGGTCCCAGCGCGCCGAGTGCATCTGCGGGCCCGCGAAGTCGTCGGCACCGGGGATCGCCGGGATCGCCGGGGTGTTCAGCTGGCCGGTCGCGAGCACGACCGCGTCGGCCTCCCAGCGACGGCCGTCCTCGGCCTCGACGGTCCAGGTCATGGTGGGCTCGTCGAGCCGGACGGTCGCGACGCGGACCGAGGGCACGAACACCTCGTCGAGGCCGTACTCCTTGGCGACGCCCTGCAGGTACTCGAGGATCTCCGGCTGCGGGGAGCACAGCCGCGACCAGTCGCTGCGCTGGGCGAACGAGAACGAGTACAGGTGGCTCGGGACGTCGCAGGCCGCGCCCGGGTAGCTGTTGTAGTACCAGGTGCCGCCGACCTCGGGCGCGCTGTCGAGGATCACCACCTCGGCGACCCCGCGCTCGCGCAGCTCGATCGCGGCCGCGATGCCGCCGAAGCCCGCGCCCACGACCACCACGCGGGTGCCGCGCCCCGTACCCGTCCCGTTGCCCACCGTCACGGGCCGGACGGTATCCGTTCCGCGCCGCTTTTGGCAGGCTGCCAACGTGACCGTCACGGCGCCGCGCCCACATCGGGTGCTCGCGGACGTCGTCCGGCGCTACGAGCCCTACGACGAGGTCGCGGCGCCCGCGCCGCTGCGGCGGCGGGAAGCGCCGCACGGCGCCTGCACGCTGATCCTCGCCTGGGCGGATCCCCTCGAGATGACCGGCCCCGGCGGCGACTCCCGGCACGCCGCGTTCCTGGCGGGGATGCACGACGGTGCCGTCGTCACCGCGTTCGCCGGCCACCAGCAGGGCATCCAGGTCGACCTGACCCCGCTCGGTGTGCTGCGCCTGCTCGGACGACCGACGTCCGCGCTGACGAACCGGATCGTGCCGCTCGACGCCCTCGACGCGCCGACCCTCGCCGCCCTGCCGGACCGGCTGGCGCACGCGCCGTCCTGGGCCGACCGGCTCGCGCTCGTCGACGACGCGCTCGCCGGCCTCGTCGCCGACTCGCCCGCCCGTCCCGACCCCGAGGTGACCCACGCCTGGACCCGGCTGTGCCGGGCGCGCGGGCGCGTGGCCGTCTCGACCCTCGCCGACGAGACCGGCTGGAGCCGGCGGCACCTGCTCACCCGCTTCCGCGACCAGGTCGGGCTCGCCCCCACGACCGCCGGGCGCGTGCTGCGGTTCCGGGAGGCGGCGCGACTGCTCGTCCCCGGAGCGCACGGCGCGACGGAGCCGTCGGCCGCCCGCGTCGCCGACGTCGCCGCGGCCTGCGGGTTCGCCGACCACTCGCACCTCGTCCGCGAGTTCCGCGACCTCGCGGGCGTCACGCCGACCCGCTACGTCGAGGAATGGCGTCACGGGTTCCCGGACGTCCAAGACCGGGCGGGCGCCGCGGTCCTACCGTCTCCGTCATGAGCGTCTACCCCACCCTGCGCTACCAGGATCCCGAGGCAGCGATCGCCCTGCTGCGCGACGCGTTCGGCTTCACCGTCGCCGCGGCCCACCGCGACGACGCCGGCGCCGTCCAGCACGCCGAGCTCGTGCAGGGCGGCGGCGCCGTCATGATCGGTCCGCGCCGCGAGGGCGACCGCTTCGCCACCGGGCGGGCGGTGATCTACGTGGCCGTGGACGAGGTCGACGCCCACCACGACCGCGCCGTCGCCGCCGGCGCGGAGGTCATCATGGGTCTGACCGACCAGGACTACGGCTCGCGCGAGTACGCCGCCGTCGACGGCGAGGACAACGTCTGGAGCTTCGGGACCCACCGCCCCGACACGACGGCGGGCAGCCAGGCACCCTGACGGTGTGGGCACCCTGATCCTCGTCCTGCTGGGCATCCTGCTCGTTCTGACGATCCTCTCCGTCGCACTGACGGTGGTCGAGCGGTGTCGCAGGTCCGCCGAGCACGACCCCCGGCTGCGCGCCGATCGCGATCTCCCGCCCGCGCCGTCCGACCGGCCGGGTCGCCGACGCCCGTGGGGCGGGCGCTCGTAGCCGTCAGGCGATCCAGGGCGGCACCACCGGGTCGCGGCCGGGCCCGGAGGCCGTGTCGTCGCCCGGCCCGGTCACCACGGCCTCGAGTCCGCGCTCGGCGTCCGCGTGGACGCGCCGCGGGAGGCCGGCCGGGAGCACGAGCGTGTCCCCCGCGGCGAGCGCCACGACCTCGCCCGCCACCTCGACCCGCGCGGCGCCGCCGACGACCGTCCAAATCTGCTCGCCCGCCATCACGTGGTCGGGGCCGGCCGCACCGGGCGCCATCTCCACCCGCCACAACGCCTGGCGGCTCGCCCCCTGCGTCGGCGACGCGAAGGTCGTCATGGTCGCGTTCGGCGTGGTCGTGCGCCGGGCGTCGGCCCGCCGGATCACCGTGTCCACGGGGTCCTCCCTCTAGACTCGTCAACATGATTGACCAAAAAGGTAAACATTGTTGACGGGATCGTCCAGCCCCATGTCCGGAGGCGAGCTCGCGCTGCGCCTGCTGGGCGCGTTCCGCGACCTGGTCGACGCGATGCACGCGGAGCTCGCACGACGCGGGCATCCGGACGTCCGGCCCGGGCACGGCTTCGCGCTGCAGGCGATCGCGCCCGGACCGGTGACGGGCTCCGAGCTCGCGGCGCGGCTCGGCGTCACCAAGCAGGCCGCGGGCCGGACCGTGGACGTCCTCGCCGGGCGCGGCTACGTCGAGCGCGCCGACGACCCCGCCGACGCGCGTCGCCGCCTCGTCGTGCTCACCCCGCGCGGGCGGGAGCTGCTCGCGCTCTCCGGCGAGATCCTCGAGCGGCTCCGGTCGGAGGGGGCCACGGCGGTCGGCCCGGAGCGCTTCGCGGCGTTCGAGGACGGGCTGCGGGCCCTCACTGACGGCGGCGGCGGACCGTTCGCGGCAGCCGGCTGGTTCGTCTCGTCGTGACCTGAGGGGGAAGCGCCCGTCAGGCGGTTCCCCGGGGCCCCGGCCGGGTCTAGGTTTCACGCCCGTCGGGGCCCGCGTCGAACCTCCGGAGCACCTCATGGGCGTCACCCTCAACCCTTACCTGCACTTCGACGGCGAGGCGTCCGACGCCATCGCCTTCTACGCCGACGTGCTCGGCGGCACCACCCAGGTCATGACCTTCGCCCAGATGGGCATGGAGGGCCCGGACGCGAACAAGGTCATGCACGGCCAGCTCGAGACCGACCACGGCATCACCCTCATGGTCTCGGACATGCCGCCCGGGGAGAGCCGCCGCCGCGGCAACGACGTGACGATCTCGCTGTCCGGCGACGACGACCCGACGCTGCGCGCCTACTGGGACAAGCTCTCCGCGGACGGCACCGTCGAGACCCCGCTCGAGAAGCAGATGTGGGGCGACGTGTTCGGCGCCTGCACCGACCGCTACGGCGTCCACTGGCTCGTGAACATCACCCCATCGGCCTGACGCCCGGCTCAGCCGCCGTCGGACGCGGGAGAGGCGGGGGACGCCGGAGCCGCCGGCTTCCCGCTCCTCGCGGGCGCCTTGCCCGGGGTCTTCGGGGCGGCCTTCGTCGTCCTGGCCTTCGCGGGTGCGGCCGCCTTGGCCGGCGCCGTCACCTCGGCGCCCGCGCCCTCGGTGCCGGCGGCGGATGAGGTCGGCGTGGTGGCCGCGGCGGGCTCGTCGTCCTCCTCCCCGGCGGCGTCGTCCTCGTCCTCGTCGTCGTCCTTGTCCTCGTCCTTGTCCTCGTCCTTCTTCCCCGCGCGACGGGTCGACCAGGACAGCTCCAGCTCCAGCTCGACCTCGTCGCCGTCGACCTCCACCTCGATCTCGACGTCGATGTCGTCGGCCAGCGGGAGGGTGAGCACCGGCCCCGAGAGCGACAGCTCGGCCGACCCACCCTCGCGGATGGCGTCGGCGAGGTCCGCGAGCCAGTCCGCGACCTCCTCGCGCGACAGCGTCACCTCGTGCTCGACCTTGACCTCGGCCATCGCGGAGTCCTTTCCCTCGGGGGCGCGACGTCACCGCGCCGGTCGGGCTACAGCGTTCCAGGGAAAGGATGATCCGGACGTCAGCGAGGGGGAACAGAATCGCGCGGCGCGCTCCCCGCGGCACCCCTCGGTGTCGCTCCTTCGGGTTGCGCCGTGGCTGCGAGGGGTCGGATTCGTCGCCGGTGTCGTGTCCCCAGTCGCTCGTCGGCCGTGCCGTCGGCCAGGGAGGCGACCGTTCCCGCAGGTCACACGCCCCTTGAGGTGCGTGTACGCAGCGTGGCCCCCCGGGATCGCCGCATTTCCCTCGCAGCACCCGGTCTGTCAGGGTTCGCCGCCCCGCCGCGGATCTCCTGACGCGGCGCCGACGCGAGGAGCCCCATGACCACGACACACCGCACGCGTCTCGCCGCACGCTTCCTGCTGGGGGTGACGGCTCTCGGTCTGTCCGCGCTGCCGCTCAGCGCCGGCGTGGCCTCGGCCGACCCGTGCGACCCCCAGTCCTCCGCGCCCTGCTCCGGACCGAACGTCGAGTCCCAGGGCACCTCCATGCCCGCCGACCCGGGCGAGGCCGGGCCCGTCGACCTCGTCGGCCCCGAGCTCGCGGCCTGCGCCGCGAGCGGGGCCACGCCGGTCGCTCTGCCGTGTGCAGCCGGGGCGGGGGTCTACGGAGCTCTCGAGGGCGCGTCGAACGCCCGGTGACGCCCGGGTGGGCCTCCGCCTCGACCCGGGCCCTTGACGGCGCACTTGTTTTTCACAAGTGTGAGCGCCGCATCGGACCGACGAGAGGCGACCCACCATGACCGCGATGTTCGTGAACCTGCCGGTGACCGACCTGGAGCGCGCGAAGACCTTCTACTCCGCGCTCGGATTCACCATCAATCCGCTGTTCACCGACCACAACGCGGCCTGCGTCGTCGTCGAGCAGGACCACAGCGCCGTGATGCTGCTGACGCGCGAGTTCTTCCAGACCTTCACCGACCTGCCGATCGGCGACCCGGCGGTGAACCCGTCGGCGGCGACCGCGATCTTCCTCGACAGCCGGGAGGCGGTCGACACGACCGTCGCGAACGGCCTCGCCACGGGCGGATCCGAGGCCCGCCCCGCCGCCGACCACGGCTTCATGTACCAGCGACAGCTCACCGACCCCGACGGCAACGTCCTCGAGTTCGGCTGGATGGACCCGTCGGCCGCGGAGCAGGGTCCGGAGGCCGTCGCGAGCCAGCAGGGCTGAGGCCCGTGGCGCCCCGCGAGTACGGGCAGTACTGCGGCATCACCCGCGCGCTGGAGCTCGTGGGCGAACGCTGGGCGCTGCTCATCGTCCGCGACCTGCTCGTCGGACCGCGCCGCTACGGCGAGCTCGCCGCCGGTCTGCCCCGCATCCCGACCAACGTCCTGGCCGCGCGGCTCAAGGAGCTGCAGGAAGCCGGCATCCTGCGCCGGGCGCCGCGCTCGCGCGTCATCGTCTACGAGCTGACCCCCTACGGCCACGAGCTCGAGCCGGTCGTGCTCGCGCTCGGGGCGTGGGGGTTCAAGGCCCTGGATGATCCGCGCGACGAGCAGATCGTCACCCCGGACTCGATCACGATGTCGCTGCGCACAGCCTTCCGGCCGCAGGTGGCCGCGGAGCTGCCCTCGACCGTCTACGGGGCGCGCCTCGGCCCCGACGAGCTGCTCATCCGGGTGGCCGGCCCGACCCTCGACGTGGCGCGGGAGAGCGGGCCCGCCGATCTCGCCTTCGCCACCGGCCCGGGCATCCACCGGCTCATCTCCGGTGAGCTGGCCCCGGACCGTGCGATCGCCACGGGCGTGGTCGAGGTGCTGCGCGGGCGCGGTGACCTCCTCGACCGGTTCGCGAGCACGTTCCACCTGGCTGCCTGACCCGGTGTCGGGGGCGGCGGCGCTACGCTCGGCCGATCCCGACGGGAGGCTGCGCCGTGATCTTCATCGTGATCAGCATCGACGTCCGTGCGGACAAGCGCGACGACTTCCTCGAGGGCGTCACGCGCTACAGCGCGCAGGTCCGTGAGGAGCCCGGGAACCTGCACTTCACGTGCTACGAGAGCGTCGAGGCGCAGAACGAGTTCGTCGTCCTGGCGAACTACGCCGACCAGGCCGCGGGCGAGGCGCATGTCGGCTCGGCGCACGCGCAGTGGTTCTTCGGGTGGTTGCCCTCGGTCGTCTCGCGCGTCCCGACGATCGTGTACCAGGAACTGCCCGCCGGCGTCGGTTGGTCGGAGATGGGCGAGGTCGCCGCCCACATGTAGACGCCGCCGAGCGCCTACGCTGCCCGGCGTGAAAGCCCTGCTCCTGGAGAACATCCATCCGGTGGCCGCCGAGGCGCTCCGTGCCGAGGGCCTCGAGGTGGACGCGCGTTCGGCCTCGATGAGCGGGCCCGAGCTCGCCGACGCGCTCGCGGGGGTCTCCCTGCTGGGGATCCGGTCGAACACCACGATCACGCCCGAGGTGCTCGAGGCCGGCAAGGACCTCCTCGCGGTGGGGTGCTTCTGCATCGGCACCAACCAGGTCGACCTCGCCGCCGCGGCCGAACGCGGGGTCGCGGTGTTCAACGCGCCGTTCTCGAACACCCGCAGTGTCGTCGAGCTGGTGCTCGGCGAGATCATCGCGCTGGTCCGGCGGCTGCCGGAGAAGACGCAGCGGATGCACGAGGGCATCTGGGACAAGTCGGCCCGCGGCAGCCACGAGTTCCGCGGACGGACCCTCGGCATCGTCGGCTACGGCAACATCGGCACCCAGCTGTCCAACATCGCCGAGGCCGTCGGCCTGCGCGTGATCTTCTACGACACCGCCGACCGCCTGGCGCACGGCAACGCCCGCAAGGTCGAGACGCTCGAGCAGCTGCTGGCCGAGGCCGACGTCGTGAGCCTGCACGTCGACGGCCGTCCCGGGAACGCCGGGCTCTTCGGCGCGGAGCAGTTCGCCTTGATGAAGCCGCGCTCGATCTTCATCAACGCCTCGCGCGGCATGGTGATCGACGACGAGTCGCTGCGGGAGAACATCCTGTCCGGCCACCTCGCCGGCGCCGCCATCGACGTCTTCCCGATCGAGCCCAAGGCGCAGGGCGACACGTTCGAGTCGCCGCTGCGCGGGCTCGACAACGTGATCCTGACCCCGCATGTCGGTGGCTCCACCCAGGAGGCGCAGGAGGAGATCGGGGGCTTCGTCTCCACGAAGCTGCTGCAGTACGTGGGCACCGGTGTCACGGCGCTGTCGGTCAACCTCCCGGAGGTGGCCCTGCCCGCGGCGCCGACCACCTTCCGCATGGGCTACCTCCACACGAACTCTCCGGGCGTGCTCGCCGGCATCAACCAGCTCCTGCTCGACAGCGGGGTGAACGTCGTCAGCCAGGCGCTGTCGACACGCGGCGAGCGCGGCTACGTCCTCACCGACACCGAGGCCCCGATCCCCGAGGAGGCGCTCGCCGAGCTGCGCCGCTCGCCCCACACCGTGTGGCTGCGGACCTGGGGGTCCTGAGCGGCGGGGCGCCCCTCGCCCCTGCCCCGGTTGCCACCTACCCCGGTGAGGTCAGGCGCCGCACGCCCGCACCGTGCAGACGCGGCAGTGCGACGTCGGTGCGCCCGGTGAGCAGCAGCAGCAGGTCGCGGATCGAGCCGTGCACCGGCTCGCCTGCTCCCCGCACCCAGTCGGTGTCGGTGGCGACGAGCCGCAGTCCGCGCATCCGGCGCCGGGCCCAGAACGGCCAGCCCATCCGCCACACGCGGTCGGCGCCCTCGCGGGCGCCGTCGCGCGGCGCCTCGACCTCCAGACCGAGGGGCACGGCGACGTCCTGGAGGTGCACGATGGTGTCGAACAGCAGGTTGTCCACCGTGGTGATCACCGGCCGACGCCGGCTGAGCGCGACCGCCCGGAGCTCATCGGCCAGGCCCGCCCCGAGCCGCTCCGCGTGGGCCACCGCCATCGCACGGTTGACCTCGTCGAAGTCCCCGCGGGCGCGCACGGCCGCAGCGAGGATGCCGGGCAGGCCGGGCGAGCAGGGCGTCAGCGCGACGTGCGCGGCCACGTCGCGCACTCTCCAGTGCGCGCACAGCGAGGGCCGATCGAGGTCGCCGGGCGACAGACCCGCCAGGACCTCGGCCAGAGCGGTCCGCTGCTCGGCGATCGTGCGCCACTTCTCGTCGACGTCCATGGGTGACCTCGTCAGATAGACTGACCAACAAAGTCAGATTGTCTGACCAATGCCCTAGGCTCGTCAACGTGACCGAGGAGCTCAACACCGGCCTGTTGCTGTTCCTGCCGTACCGGGCGATGGAGGCACGGGTGTTCGAGGAGCTGGCCGCGGCCGGCTTCGAGGACATCACGCCGTCCCAGGCGCGCGTGTTCCAGCGCATCGCGTCGACCGGGAGCCGGCTCGGCGACCTCGCCCGGCAGGCCGGGATCACCAAGCAGAGCGCAGGCTTCCTGGTCGACCAGCTGGAGCGACTGGGCTACGTGTACCGCGCGCCGGACCCGGACGACGGGCGGGCGCGGCTCATCCGCATCGCGGAGCGCGGCCACCGCGGGGTGGAGGCGTCGCGCGCGGTGGTCGCCCGGGTGGAGGCGGAGTGGGAGGCCCACCTCGGGGCCCGCCGGATGGCACAGCTTCGTCGCATCCTCGCCGACCTGCGCGAGATCACCGACCCGTGGCGGTAGGACCGGGCTCCGGTCCGTACCTCGGCACCGCCCCGAGGCGCTGTCCGTGATGTCGGACCGTGGCTACGGTGCGGAGATGCACACGGGCAGGGCGCCGGTGCCGTCGCCGCTGACTCCCTTGCTCGGACGCGAGCGCGAGATGGCCGGCGCGCGCGCCGTCGTGGAGGGGACGCGACTGCTCACGGTCGTGGGCCCGGGTGGCTGCGGCAAGACGCGGCTCGCCGTCGAGGTCGCCTCCGCCGTCGACGACGCGGTGTTCGTGGATCTCGCTCCGGTCTCGGACGCCGCACTGGTGCTCCCGACGGTGGCCCGGGCACTCGGGCTGCGGGAGGCCGGGGCCCGACCGCTGCTCGCCACGCTGGACGTCCACCTGCGCGACCGCGACGAGTTCGTCGTGCTCGACAACGTCGAGCACGTGCTCGATGCGGTGGACGCGGTCGGGGAGCTGCTCGCCCGGTGCGCGCGGCTGCGGGTGCTCGCGACGAGCCGGTGCCCGCTCCGCCTCCCCGGCGAGTCGCTGCTTCCCCTGCGTCCGCTGCCGGTGCCACCGGACGACCCCGGACCGGACGACATCGCCGCGCACCCGAGCACCGCCTTGTTCGTCGCGCGGCTCCGCGCGGCACAGCCCGAGGTGACGTTCTCGCCTGCGGACGACCGCCTGGTGGCGGCGATCTGTAGAGCGCTCGACGGGTTGCCGCTGGCCCTCGAGCTGGCGGCCGCCCAGGTGCCGGCGCTCGGCCTCGCCGAGGTGCTCGTCCGGACGGCCGCGAGCGTCCGGAGCCCTGGCCCGCCACGGCGAGGCTCCCCGCCGCGCCACGACAGCCTCGACACCGCCGTGGCGTGGAGTGTCGCCCTGCTCGACGAGTGGTCGGCGACCGTGTTCCGGCGGCTGTCGGTGTTCGCCGGGACGTGGACGGCGCCGGCGGCGCAGCAGGTCTGCGGGGAGGCCGACCGCGACGTCGGGCCTGCACTCGTCACGCTCGTCGAGCACTCCCTGCTCGACGTCCTCCCGGCCGGCCCGACCGTGCGCTACCGACTGCTCGAGACCTTGCGGCGGTACTCGGCCGCGATGCCGCGGCGAGCCGGCGACGAGGCCGTGCGGCGGCGGCACGCCGACTGGTGCCGGACCGTGGCCGCGGCCGTCGGGACGTGCGCGGGTCCGGACGAGACGGCCCGGATCGACGCCGGCGAAGCGGCGCTCGACGACCTCCGGCTCGTGCTCGACCGCTGTCCGCCCGACGACACCGCGAGCGGGCTGCACCTGGCGGCCGACCTCTACTACGTCTGGGACATGAGGGGTTTCCTCGGCGAGGGCCGCGACCGACTCGAGCGGCTCCTCGCCCGTGCGGAGGCCAGGGACGAGCCCGCCGCGCGGCTGATGGCGCTGCAGTCGCTCGGCCTGCTATTGCTCTGGCAGGACGACCTCGACGGCGCGCGGACCACCCTGCACGACGCCGCGACCCTCGCCGACCAGCTCGGTGACGGCGGCGCGTGGGCGTGGTGCGCGGGGAGCCTGGGCATCGCGCACTTCGCCGCGGGGAACGTCGACGAGGTGGCGGCGCTCGTCGAGCGCGGGCTGGAGGTGGCGCGTGAGGTGGGCGCCTGGATGCCGCTGCTCCGTGCGACCTGCGGGCTCGGGCTGGTCCGGTGGGCGCAGGGCCGATCGGGCGAGGCGCGGGCCCTGCTCGAGGAGAACGCGACCCTGGCACGGCCGACTCCGTGGGGTGTGGCCAAGGCGGGCTACTTCCTGGGGTGGTTCGCGTTCCTCGACGGAGACCTCGACGAGGCCGACCGCCGCTTCCGCGCGGGTGCCGAGACGTTCACCGCGATCGACGACCACCGTTCGCTGCCGGACTGCCTCGACGGAGCGGCGTGCGTCGCCGCCTCCCGGGGTGCGGGTGGCGAGGCGCTGGAGCTGCTCGCGACCGCCGACGCATCGCGGGAGCGCGCCGGGTCGCGCCGCAACGCCTACCTGCGCGCCCACTGCGCAAGCGCCGAGGTCTCGGCGCGGGCCGCGCTCGCCGACGACGTGCCGCCCGTCGGCGTCACGCCCCGCGAGCTCGAGGTGGCGCGCCTCATCGCCACCGGGCTCACCAACCGGCAGATCGGCCGACGCCTGGGGATCAGCGAGCGGACCGCCGAGCGACACGGCGAGAACCTGCGCTCCAAGCTCGGCGTCGGGACCCGCGAGCAGATCGCCGTCTGGGTGTCCGCGGTACCCACGACCGACGGGACTGCGGTGGCGGACATCCCGCATGTCGCCCGTCCCCGTCTCCCGCTGCACTGAGCGGCACCGGAACGCGGACGCGTTCACGACCGCGCACGAGAGGCGGAACCCGCCATGAATCCCACCCAGCAGAGCAGCGATGTCGCGATCGTCCAGGACGCCTACCGCGCGTTCGCCCGCGGCGACATCCCCTCCGTCCTCGCGGTCCTCGATCCGCAGGTCGCGTGGACCGAGGCCGCGGGCAGCGCCTACGCCGGCACCCACGTCGGGCCCGACGCCGTGCTCATGAACGTGTTCGTTCGCCTCGGCGAGGACTGGCAGACGTTCCTCCCGACACCGAGCGAGATCTTCGACGCGGGTTCGGCCGTGATCGTGCTCGGCCGGTTCGACGGCGTTCACCGGACCACGTCCCGGTCGATGACCTCGCGCTTCGCGCACGTCTTCCGTCTGACCGCCGGCCGGGTCGTGGCCTTCGAATCGATCAACGACACCCACGAGGTCCGGCAGGCGATGGCCTGACGCCGCTGGCCGTGCGCGGCGACCTCACCCTCTGCGGTGGTGTG
The DNA here is from genome assembly GCF_037400275.1 of Actinomycetospora aeridis. Taxonomy (NCBI): domain Bacteria; kingdom Bacillati; phylum Actinomycetota; class Actinomycetes; order Pseudonocardiales; family Pseudonocardiaceae; genus Actinomycetospora; species Actinomycetospora aeridis. Next base: position 926,643 of record NZ_JBBEGL010000002.1, read on the forward strand.
TGAGCGCCGCCGTTCAGCGCCCGGGCCGGACGATCGGGAACAGCAGGCTCTCGCGGATCGTGCTGCCGGTCAGCATCATGACCATGCGGTCGACGCCCATTCCCAGCCCGCCGGACGGCGGCATGGCGTACTCGAGGGCGAGCAGGAAGTCCTCGTCGAGCTCCATCGCCTCGGCATCCCCGCCGGCCGCCAGGAGCGACTGCTCGGTGAGCCGCTTGCGCTGCTCGACGGGGTCGACCAGCTCGGAGTAGGCGGTCCCGATCTCGGCGCCGAAGCAGACCAGGTCCCAACGCTCGGCCAGCCGCGGGTCGTCGCGGTGCTGCCGGGTCAGGGGGGACACGTCGGTCGGGAAGTCGCGGTAGAAGGTCGGCTCGAGGGTGTGGTCCTCGACGAGGTGCTCGTAGAGCTCCAGGACGACGGCCCCGCGGCCCCAGTTCGGGTCGTAGGGGACGTCGACGCGGTCGCAGTGGCGGCGCAGCTCCTCGATGGTGGTGTCGGCGGTGATCTCCTCGCCGAGGGCGTCCGAGATGGCCGCGTTGACGGTCGTCGCGCGCCAGGTGCCGCCGAGGTCGTACTCGCGGCCCTGGTGGACGACGACGGTGCCGCCCAGCGCGGCGCGGGCGGCCTGCTGGATCATGTCCTGCACCATCGTCTGCATGGTGTCGTAGTCGCCGTAGGCCTCGTACGCCTCGAGCATGGTGAACTCGGGGTTGTGGGTGGCGTCCGCGCCCTCGTTGCGGAAGTTGCGGTTGAGCTCGAACACCTTCTCCGCGCCCCCGACCATCAGTCGTTTGAGGTACAGCTCGGGGGCGATGCGCAGGTAGAGGCGCATGTCGTAGGCGTTGATGTGGGTGGTGAACGGCCGCGCGTTGGCTCCGCCGTGCACGGGCTGCAGCATCGGGGTCTCGACCTCGAGGTAGCCCCGGGCCGTGAGGGACTCCCGGACCGCGTGCACGGCGTCCGACCGTTGCCGCAGCATGCGCCGGGCCCCGCTGTTGACCACCAGGTCGAGGTAGCGCTGCCGGACCCGGGCCTCGGGGTCGGCCAGGCCGCGGCGCTTGTCGGGCAGGGGGCGCAGGCACTTCGCGGTGATCGACCAGGCGGTGGCCAGCACGGACAGCTCCCCACGGCGGGACGTCCCGACCTCGCCGGTGACGCCCACGTGGTCGCCGAGGTCGACCTGCCGCGCCCAGTCGCGCACGCCCTCGCGGCCGAGGTGGGCGGCCGTGAGCATCACCTGCAGCTGCGTGTCGCCCTCCTGCAGCACGGCGAAGCACAGCCCGCCGAAGTCGCGGACGCGCACGACCCGGCCGGTCACCGACACGCGCTCGCCGGTCGCCGCGTCCGCCGCGAGGTGCCCGGACCGGGCCCGGACGTCCGCGAGGCTCGCGGTGCGCGGGTGGCCCACGGGGTAGGGGTCGACGCCGTCGGCCAGCATCCGGTCGTACTTCGCGTGCCGCACGCGGACCTGCTCGGGCAGGCGGGCTCGGCGGGCCGCGAGCGTCGCCGCGACGGGATCCTCCGCCTCGACCGGCGACGGTGGGGTAAGGACGACGGCCGGGCCGCCCTCCGCGGCGAGGCCACGGCGTTGCAGGGTCCGCAGGCTCGGGGTGGTGAGGAAGCCCTCCGCGGCCGCGGCGGCCAGACCGAGCCGCGGGAGGTCGCGGGCGGCGCGGTAGCACAGGTAGCGCGGCGTCCAGATCGGCTGGTACTTGGCGTTCGCACGGTACAGCGACTCGAGCTGCCACCAGCGCGACCCCACCACGAGCAGGCGTCGCCACAGCCGCACGATCGGGCCGGCCCCGATCCGCTCGCCCTGCTCGAACGCGGCGCGGAACATCGCGAAGTTGAGCGACAGGCGGTCCACCCCGAGGGTGCGCGCCTGCTCGACGAGGGAGGCGACCATGAACTCGGTCAGGCCGTTCTCGGCGGTGCGGTCGCGGCGCATGAGGTCCAGGGACAGGCCGTGACGGCCCCACGGCACGAACGACAGCAGCGCGCGCAGCTCCCCGGCACCGTCGAAGCACTCGACCAGCACGCACTGCCCGTCGGCGGGATCGCCCAGGCGGGACAGCGCCATCGAGAAGCCGCGCTCGGCGTCGGTGTCGCGCCAGGCGTCGGCGCGCTCGACGACCTCCTTCATCTCGTCCGGGGAGAGGTCGGCGTGCCGCCGGACCCGCGCGGTGTGGCCCGTCCGCTCCACCCGGCTGACGGCCTGGCGGACCACCCGCATCGACCGGCCCTCCATCGAGAACTCCCGGACGTCGAGGACCGCCTCGTCCCCCAGCTCGACGACGTTCAGCCCCGCGGCCGCGTAGGCGCGGGCACCGCGCTCGCTCGCGCCCATCGCCGCCGGCAGCCAGCCGTACCGGCGCGCCTCGTCGAGCCAGGCCTCGATCGCCCCCGGCCACGCCTCCGGATCGCCGATCGGGTCGCCACTGGCGAGGCTGACGCCGGAGACGACGCGGAAGGTCACCGCGGACTTGCCCGTCCTCGAGAACACGGCGGCCTTGTCGCGGCGGGTGGCGAAGTAGCCCAGCGAGTCGTCGTCGCCGTACTGGTCGAGCAGCACCCGCAGCCGCTGCTCGTCCGTGGGGTCGAGATGGCGGCGGTCGGGCCGGGGCCGGAACAGCACGTACGCCGCGGCCAGCACCGCGAGGGCGCCGAACAGCCCGCACAGGAACGTGACCGCCCGCGGTCCGGCGCCGTCGACGCCCACCGCCCCGGGGTCGCCGAGACCGCCGAGCACGTAGGTGACGGCCCACCCGAGCCGGTCGGCGGTGCTGCTCAGCGTGCCCGGGAACAGCGCCAGCAGGCCCCAGCCGAGCAGTGTGCCGACGACGACGACGGCGAGGTAGGTGCCCAGCGCGCGCCACCCGCTGTGGTGCTGCGTCCGCGCGGTGAACCGCCGACGGGCGACGAGCAGGATCGCGAGCGCCGCGACGCCGAACACCAGCCGCAGCCACGTCCCCGTGCCCCCGACGACGAGGGTGACCGGGTCGGGCGCGTCGGTGTCGATCGTGAACTGGACACCGCCCAGCACGCGGCCCAGCACGACGTAGACCACGGCGAACCACCACGCCACGCGCATCCGCCGGCGCACGGCGGAGGCGAGGATGCCCAGGAAGGTCGCGATGGCGAGGCTCGGCGGCGCGTCGACCGACACGACCTCGATCGCGATCCGCAGCCACTCCAGCGGGGCGCGCAGCGGCGGCACGATCGCCGTGAGGGCGCAGAAGGTCGCGACGAACGCGAGGTAGCCGGCGAGGAGGTCCGGCACCCGGTCGGCGAAACGTGCCATCGCCGACCGCCCGGCGACCGTCGCTTCGTCGCGGCGCGCCGCGGTCGGTGGCGGCGTCGGCGCGCGGGATCCGGTCCCTGGGGCCTGGGGCGGCTCGTCGGCCGTCAGCTGCGCCATGTCGTCTCTCCCCGAGGGTGTCGCCGGGCTTCTGACGTCAGCATGACGATCAATTCGGTGACCGGATACAGCGATTCGCGTGGCGAGCTCACGCACCTCGTCGACCGGGCTCGCCGAGCGGCAACTCCGCCATCGCAAGATCGAGGCGAACTTGGCTGATCCGACAGTCAGTCTTGCGATCAGGGCATGGTCGCGCCTACGGTCCCGTCGTGGCCGAGGACGAGGTGCGTGACCGGGTGCGTCGCGCGGTCGACGCGTCGGGCCGCACCCGCCGTGGGGTGGCGGCCGCGATCGGGATCGACGAGACCAAGCTGTCGAAGTCGCTCGCCGGACGACGGCGCTTCACCACCGACGAGCTGGTCGCGGTCGCCGAGCTCGCGGGCGTCGAGCTGGCGTGGCTGCTGCGCGGCGAGGGAGACGCGCCGGTCACCGCGGCGACCGACCTCATCGAGGCCCCGCGCCCCGAGCCCGACGACGCCCGCAAGCGCATCCTCGACGCCGCCTGGACGCTGATCGCGACCCGCGGGTACCACCGCGTGCGGATCGCCGACGTGGCCGAGGCCGCCGGCACCAGCAGCGCGGCCGTCCACTACCACTTCGACGACAAGGACGCCCTGCTCGACCAGGCCCTGCGCCACAACGTCGAGCTGGCCCACGACCGCCAGGCGAGGACGCTGGCCGCCATCGCCGATCCCCACCGGCGGTTGCTGCGGCTGCTCGAGCTGCAGATGCCCGAGGGCCCGGTACTCGAGCCCGAGTGGTCCATCTGGATGCAGGTGTGGAGCGAGGCCGTGGTCGACCCGGCCCGCCGCGACCTCTACGCCCGCGGCCAGGACCGCTGGTTCCGCACCGTGCTCATGACCCTGGAGGCCGGCGCCGGGACCGGGGTGTTCCGTACCGGCGACCAGGCGCTGCGGGCGCGCCAGCTCACCGCGCTCGTGGACGGCCTCGGGGTCGGCGTGATGACCGGCGCGTCCACCACCGCGGACATGCGCGCCGCCCTCCACGAGTTCGTCCACCACAGCCTCGTCGACCACAACCTCGTCGACCGCAGCCCCAGGAAGGACCTCCCGTGCGACCCATGAACCGCCGCGTCGTGATCACCGCGGCCCTGACCGGCGCCGCCGACAGCGTCGGCAAGAGCCCGCACGTGCCCGTCACGCCCCAGCAGATCGCCGACGACGTGATCGCCGCCGCGCGGGCCGGCGCAGCGGTCGTGCACGTGCACGTCCGCCATCCCGAGACCGGGATCCGGTCCCGCGACGTCGCCCTCTACCGGGAGGCCGCGGGGCTCATCCGGGCCAGCGACGTCGACGTGGTCCTCAACCTCACCGCCGGGATGGGCGGCGACCTCGTCGTCGACGACGAGGACCCCCTCAAGCCCGTCGACGGCACCGACCTGGTCAGCCAGCACGACCGGATGCCGCACGTCGAGGAGCTCCGGCCCGACATCGCCACGCTCGACTGCGGCTCCTACAACTTCGGCGACGGCCAGGCCCTCTACGTCTCCACCACCGCGATGCTGCGCGAGGGCGCGAAGCGGTTCCAGGAGCTCGGCGTGAAGCCCGAGCTGGAGGTGTTCGACACCGGCCAGCTGTGGTTCGCGAAGGTGATGCACGCCGAAGGGCTCATCGACGACCCCGCGCTGGTCCAGCTGTGCATGGGGGTCCCCTACGGCGCGCCCGCCGACGTCGGGATCCTGCAGGCGATGGTCAACCTGCTGCCCGCCGACGCGCAGTTCACGTCGTTCGCCCTCGGCCGCGACCAGCTGCCGTGGGTGGCGCAGTCGGTGCTGCTCGGCGGGCACGCCCGCGTCGGGCTCGAGGACAACCTGTACCTCGCCCGCGGGGTCAAGGCGACGAACGCCCAGCTCGTCGACCGCGCGGTCACGATCGTCGAGTCCCTGGGCGCCGAGGTCGCGACGCCCGACCAAGCCCGCGAGATCTTCGGGCTGGTCACCCGGTGAGGGTCGCGTGCATCGGCGCCGGCGTCATCGGCGGCGGCTGGGCCGCGTACTTCCTCGCCCGCGGCTTCGACGTCGTCACCTGGGACCCCGCCCCCGACGCCGAGGCCCGCCTGCGTCGGGTCGTCGACGCCGCCTGGCCCGCGCTGACCGAGCTGGGGCTCGACGAGGGCGCCGACCGGTCACGGCTGCGGGTCGCGGGATCGTTGGCCGAGGCCTGCGCAGGGGCGGTGTACGTCCAGGAGAGCGCGCCCGAGGACCTCGACCTCAAGCGCCGCCTGCTCGCCGACCTCGTCGACGCCACCGCGGACGACGTGGTGGTCGCGTCCTCCACCTCGGGGTTCCCGATGTCGGACATGGCCACCGAGGCGCGGGACCCGAGCCGCCTCGTCGTCGGGCACCCCTTCAACCCGCCGTACCTGATCCCGCTGGTCGAGGTGGTCGGCGGCGCGGCGACCGCCCCCGACGTCGTGACCCGCGCCGCGGACTTCTACCGGTCGATCGGCAAGTCGGTGATCGCGATGGACCGCGAGGTCCCCGGCTTCGTCGCCAATCGGCTGCAGGAGGCGCTCTGGCGCGAGGCACTGCACATGGTCGCGAACGGCGACGCCACCGTCGAGCAGATCGACGCGTCCATCACCGAGGGTCCCGGGCTGCGCTGGCCGATCCACGGACCGTGCCTGACGTTCCACCTCGCCGGCGGCGAGGGCGGCATGGCGCACATGCTCGACCACTTCGGCCCCTCGCTGCTCGCGCCGTGGACCCGGCTGGAGGCGCCCGAGCTCACCGACGAGCTCCGCGACGCGATGGTGGAGGGCACCGCCGAGGAAGCCGGGGCGCGGTCGTTCGCCGACCTCGTCGCCGAACGCGATCGGGCGGTCATCGCCACCCGCCGGGCCGTCGGGACGGCGCGGGCCCAGGGGGCTCGCTGAGCGACTATCCCCCGGGACAAGACATCGGCCCCCCGCTGTCCGCGCCGGCGATGGCGCACGGACCCGGCGCCGGCGGAGGCTGGACGCCGGACCGCGACGACGTGGGAGGACCCCGTGACCCAGCCCGGACACGCCGGTGCGCTCGGCATGATCGAGACGCGCGGACTCGTCGGCGCCATCGAGGCCGCCGACGCCATGGTCAAGGCGGCCAACGTCGCGGTGGAGGGCTACCGGACCCTGCGCAACGGCCAGGTCTCCGTCCTCGTGCGCGGGGACGTCGGCGCGGTGACCGCCGCGGTCGACGCCGGCAAGGTCGCGGCCGCCTCGGTGGGCGAGCTGTACGCCTCGCACATCATCCCGCGTCCCGCCGGGGACACCGAGGGCATCGTCGACGCGGCGATCTCCCACATCCGCTGAGCCCGGTCAGCTCCCGTCGGTGTTGAGCTGCAGGAGGCGCAGGGCCATGTCCGCGCGCATGCGGTCGTCGTGGCGGGAGAGGTCGAGGCCGGTCAGCTGCTTGATCCGCTCGAGCCGGTAGCGCAGCGTCTTGTGGTGGACGAACAGCTTCTCGGCCGCCACGCGCTGGGAGCAGTCCGCGTCGAAGAACGCGCGCAGGGTGCGCACCAGCGCGCCGTCGTTCTCGCGGTCGTAGGCCACGAGGGGTCCGGTGACGTCGTCGATGAACGTCTGCAGGTCGGGATCGGACCCGGAGCCGAGGAGCAGGCGCACGACGCCGAGCTCCTCGTACAGCGAGATGGTGCTGCCCCCGAGGCGGTGGGACGCGGAGAGCGCGGTCCTCGCCTCGTTGAACGCCGCGGGCAGCGCCTCGACGTCGTCGTGCGGGCGGCTCACCCCCCACGACGACCGCAGGTCCGGGGCCTCGCGCCGCGCGGAGTCGGCGATCTGCTGGACCACCTGTTTGGCCGTGGTGGAGTCCAGCCCGTCGGCGACCGCGACGACGAGGTCACCGCGGAGGCCCGCCAGGGCGAGTCGGGGCCCCTCGTCACGGTCGCGCAGGGCCCGCACGACGTCGCGCCGCAGCCGCCCGGTCCGCGATGTGTCCCACCCGTGCTCGGTCGCGAGCTCCTCGACGTTCTCGAGGTGCCCGTGCAGCACGCGCATCCCCGGGCCCAGGGACACCCCCATCTGCTGGGCCCGCGCCCGCGCGGCCACACGGTGCTCGGGTGGTCCCTGCACGAGATCCCAGAGGACCTCGCTCAACGCCTCGTGGCGGGCGCGGCTCGCGGCCCGCTCGCGCAGCAGCGACAACGAGCACGCCATCGCGACCTGGCCGACGACGGCGTCGAGCATCTCCTCCCCCGCGGGCTCGTCGTCGCACGGCAGCAGGCACACGCAGCCGACCTCGTCGCCATCGGCGTACACCGGCTGGAGGCGGGCGGTGGGCGGTAGACCCGCGGCCCGTCGCAGCGCCCGTCCCCGCCCGTAGCGTGCGGGGAGGCAGTCGGGCAGCGGATCCCCGTGCCCCGCCAGCAGGCCCCCGCCGGCGTCGTAGATGCCGACCCGGCAGTGGAGCTGCGACGCCACGCGCCGGGCGAGCGCCGAGAGGCCGCCCCCGTCGAGCACCGTCGTGAGCAGGGCGTGCTGCAGCTCGGCGGTCTGTCCGAGCACGCCGACCTGGTGCTTGAGTGCGGCGTGCGCCTTCGCGAGATCGGCGTTGGCTCGGACCTGTTCGTCGTGCAGACGGGCACTGCGCAGGGCGATCGTCGCGAAGTTGGCGAGCGTGACCATCCGACGCACGTCCTGCTCGGTGAACACCGAGGGCCGCCGGCGCCAGACCTCCAGCACGCCGAGGAACTCCCCCGGGAGCTGCAACGGCACGGCGAGCGCCGACTCCGTCTGCTCGCGTTCGGCGAGTCCGACGAAGTCACGGCTGATGGTCCGGTCCTCGACGTAGCGGTCGACCTTGGCCGGCTGCCCGGTCTCGAACACGAGGCCGGCCACCCCCATCCCCCGCCGCATCCGCAGTCGCGCGGTGTCGATGACGCGGTGGCCGACGCACGACCGCATGGCCACCTCGTCGCCCTCGCGCAGCAGCACCCCGCAGATGTCGGCGTCCAGGAGTCCGAGGGTCCGGGTCGCGATGCTCAGCAGGAGCTGGTCGACGTCGTGGACGGAGAGCAGCCGCTCGACCACCTCGGTGACGATGACCGTCTCCCCGGCCGCGTCGTCGACGGTGCGCAGGGCGTCGGCCCGCTCGAGGACCAGCGTCGCCCACGCGCAGCCCTGGCCGATCAGCGCACCGACGTCCTCGGGGACCCGCGGGCACTCCCGGGCCCACCGCACCGCGACCCTCCCGACCTGGACGCCGCGGCCCGCCGGAGGGGGCGAGCCCGCGTCGACGTCGACGGTCACCTCGCTGCCGAGCACCTCGACGACCGCGCGGCGAAGGTCGTCGAGCGCGTCCTCGGCGCCGGCCGGCAGGGTCGTGAGCAGGGCCCGGAGCAGCTGCGCGCCGTCGTCCGCCGCCGCAGCCCGACCCGCGTCGACCGGCTTCATCGGACACACCTCCGGGGCCGACCGCTACGGGCGGATCAGCGTCTTGAGCGTAAGTCGTTCGGCGGTCCGCCGGTACGCCTCGACGGCCCCGTCGAGACCGACCCGGTCCGTGGCGACCACGCTCGGGTCCAGCACCCCGGCGCGCACGAGCCCCAGGAGGGGCTCGGCGTCGCGCATGACGTCGCCGATCGCGAACGAGAAGGCGAGCTCGTCGGTGAAGGCCCGGGCGGCGGGCACCTCGACGGTCCCGGCCGGGACCCCGACCGAAGCCACGTGCCCGCGCCGGCGCACGAGCTCGAGAGCGAGGCCCAGGCCGCGCTCACCGCCGACGGCGTCCACCACCACGTCCGCGCCGCGGCCGTCCGTGGCCGCGTCGACGACCTTGCGCGCCTGGTCGGGACCCGCCGCGAGGGCGCCCTCGCGCGCGGCGACGTGCCGGCGGTCGGCCACCGGTTCCACCACCACGACGACACCGGCGCCGATCGCCTGCGCCACGAGGCTGGCGACCTGGCCGACCGGTCCCCCGCCGAGGACGGCGACCGTGTCACCCGGCCCGGTCCCGGCGCGCCGCAGCGCCGCGTATCCGGTCGCCGCGGTGTCGCCGAGGAAGACGGCGGCGTCGAGGTCGATGCCCGCCGGGAGCGGGACGAGGACCGTGTCGGCGTGCGGCACGCGGACGAGCTCGGCCTGCGCCCCGGCCAGCGGCGGCCCGAAGACGGTGCCGGTGCCGAAGAAGCGGCGGTCGGAGCACTGCCAGTGATCGCCACGCCGGCACCACCAGCACCGTCCGCAGGCGGTGTAGTCGGCGCCCACCACCAGGTCGCCGAGCGCGTGCTCGCGCACCTGGTCGCCACGCTCGACGACCTCGCCGACGAACTCGTGCCCGAGGACGAAGCCCCGTGGGACCTGATCGGGGTGCGCCAGCACGTGCAGGTCGGTCCCGCACACCGCGGCCCGTCGCACCCGCACGATCGCGTCGGTGGGCGCGCACAGTCGCGGGTCGGGCACGTCCTCGACGCGGACCTGGCCGTGACCGGCGTGCACGACGGCCTTCATGACGCGACGGCCATCGCCCCGAGCCGCGCCCGGATGCGCTCCCCGGCCTCGCGGAGTGCGGCGAGCTCCGCGGGCGCCAACGGGATCGTCACGATCTCGCGGAGCCCGCCCCGGCCGAGCCGGACGGGCAGGCCGACGTAGACGTCACGGATGCCGTAGGAACCGTCGGCGAGCACGGCCGCCGACATCACCTCGTCGCTGTCGCGGACCATCGCGAGCACCATCCGCGCCGCCGACGTGCCCGGGGCCAGGAACGCGCTGCCGGTCCGGAGCAGCCCGACCACCTCGGCCCCGGAACCGCGGGCCCGGTCCACCACGGCGTCGAGCTGCGCCGGGGGCACGATCTGCCCGAGGGAGGAACCGTCGTGCGAGGCCCGCGAGAGCGGGATGACCATCTCCTCGCCGTGGCTGCCCAGGGCGATCGCGTCGACCGACCGTGGTCGCAGGGAGCCCTCCACGCCGACCAAGGCCTGGAACCGGGCGGTGTCGAGGACCCCGGCCATCCCCAGCACCCGCGACGACGGGAAGCCCGAGGACGTCCAGGCGTGCTGGGTCATCTCGTCGAGCGGGTTGGTGACGACGACGATCACGGCCTGCGGTGAGGTGGCGGCCACGCGGCGGGCGAGGTCGCCGACGATCCCGGCGTTGGTGCTGACGAGGTCGGCCCGCGTCATGCCCGGCTGCCGTGCCCGGCCGGCGGTGATGACGACGTACTCCGCCGGGCCGGCCTCCTCCACCCTGCCCACGCCCCGGACGCGGGTGGCGAAGTCCGAGAGCGGCGCCGTGTGCTGGAGGTCCAGCGCGATGCCGGCGGCTCGCCCCTCGTCGATGTCGACCAGCACGACCTCGTCGAAGACGTCGGCGTCGGCCAGGCGCATCCCGGTGATCATCCCGACGTGACCGGCCCCGATCACCACGGCGCGCCCGGTCCGCCGCGCGCCGCCGTCGAGCCCGGCGGGCAGGGGCGCACCCCGCCGGAAGAGCGCGGGCGACGGGGGGCGCATCGTCCGCACCGGCCCGCCGGTCCCGGGCGACCCGACCGAGGTCGGGGGCAGGGGCGTCGCCGGGGAGGGAGCCGGTGAGGGAGCCGGTGAGTCCGAGCCGTGGCGTCGCTGCCCGGCCGTGGTCGACGAGCTCGCCGTGCCGGGTGGGCGATCCGTCGTCCCCGACGACACCGTCGCGGCGGTGGCCGGCGGGCGGTCGAGCGCATCGGCGGATGTGACGGCGACGCCGAGCTCGTGCGCGCGGTCGCGGGCCAGCGGGGTCACCACATCGCCCGGGGCGACCCGGAGCGCGACGCCGCGCGCCGCGGCCGCCTCGACGTCCGTGGTGCCCCAGACGGCACTCACTTCTCCTGACCTTTCATCTCCTCGAGTGCCGCGACCGCGGCGTCGCGGGCCGACTGGACCTCGCTCTCGGTGCCGGACAGGAACATCCGGCCGAAGCGGCCGACGGCGCGCAGCTCGATGACGGTGATCGAGGCGGCCTTCTCGGCCTCGTTCGCGGCGACGGAGATGTAGGCGGCCGGCGCGACCTCCATGATGAACAGGCTCTGCCCCGGCATGAGCATGCTGCCCTTGCGCCACTTGTTCAGCAGCTGCGCCTGGTAGGGGTGCACGTTGGTGATGAACTGCGTCGAGGCGATCGTGGGCCGGATGCGGTCGGTCTCGACGAGGCCGTACTCGTCCAGGACGGCCTGACCGGAGGCGAGCACCTCGGCCTGCTGCTCGGAGTGGATCTCCAGCAGGCCGAACTCCCGCTCGATGATCTGCAGGGCGGGGCGGACGCCGGCGGCCTTGAGGGCGATGTCGGCGGCGCGGAAGACCTCGTTGCCCGGCGCCATCTCGATGTAGAGCTCGGCCATGCCGGCGATCGGCACGTCGCCGGGGCTGGTCGCCGCGATGTGGGCGGCGCACTGCGGCTGCATGCGGTCGACGAAGGCGTAGGTGCGCAGGGACGGGCCGCTCGCGGACGTCATGGTGCCGACCTCGCGATCCCGAGAGGGGTGATGAGCAGGGCGTGCGGGTGGGTCACGACGGTCCTCTGCAGGTACTGCGCCAGCACGTCGCCGGCGCGGGGGATCATGAGGGCGCCGCCCGCCAGGTGGAGGGGGAGGTCGGCGTCGGTGCCGCGGGTCATGGCGCGGATCGACTCTGCGATGCGGTGCAGGCCCGGGGTGAGGATCGGGAGGGCGTCGGTGGGTCGCTCCCGTTTGAACCGCTCGGCCTCGCCCGTCTCGACGCCCAGCGCGCCGGCCAGGACCAGGTCGAGGTGGTGCCCGCCGCCCGGACGGTCGTCGAGGCGCTCGAGCCGGCCGTCGCGGAAGACCCCGACGCCGGTGGAGCCACCACCGACGTCGACCACCACGCCGTCGGTGATCTCGAGCGTGCGCTGCGCGGCGGTGACCTCGTCGACGAGCGTGACGTCCTCGAAGCCGGCCGTCTCGCAGACGTAGGTGCAGGCCCGCGCGTCGGCGACCGGGATGCAGGGCGGGTAGGCGGTGGCGGCGGTCGACAGCTCCGTGCCGAGGGCGTCCACGGCGCGGTCACGCAGCGCGCGCACCGTGGCGACGGCCCGAGCGAAGTCGACGACGACACCGTCCTGGAGCGCTCCGGAGCCCGCGGACTCGACCCACACGGGGCAGTCCCCCTCGTCGGAGCTGTCGAGGACGACGAGCACGCAGCTGGCCGTGCCGAGGTCGACGCCGACCCGTGGCCGCCGCGGGGTGCCCTCCGGCGGCTTCCCCATCTGGTCCGCCGCGGCGGCGAGCAGGGCGTGGGGATCGCCGCCCGCCACGGGGCTCAGACCTCGACGCTGTCGTAGACGCTGCGCCATGGCCGGACCTCGTGGGCGACTCGCTTGATGTTGATCAGGTGCAGGGGCGTGACGTTGTCCGAGCAGATCGAGCCGCTCCAGGTCCCGGTACCGAGCTGGAAGGAGGGGTCGACGTCGGTCGAGTAGCCCATCCCGCCGAACAGGGCGGGGGTGTTGACGACGATGCGCCCCGCCGGCAGCGCCGCGAACGGCGCGAGCTCCGCGGGATCGGCGGCGTGCACCGCGGTGGTGTGCCCCTCCCCGCCCAGCGCGAGGATCTCCCGGCACCGCGCGAGGCCGGCCTGCGGGTCACGGGCCCGGTAGACCGACAGGACCGGGCCGAGGATCTCCCGCGAGAGCGGTGTCGTCTCGGCGACGGTGTCGAGCTCGCAGGCGAGGACCCGCGTGGCCTCGGGCACCGCGAACCCGGCGAGCTGCGCGAGGCGGCGCGCGCTCTGGCCGACGCTCGCCGGGCGCAGGGCGCCGCGGTCGTCGAAGAGCACGTCGACCAGCGCGGCCTGCTCGGCGGCGTCCATCCAGTGGGCGCCGCGGTCGGTGAACGCGCGCAGGAAGTCGCCGGCCACCGCGTCCACGACGACGACCGACTGCTCGGCGACGCAGGCCGTGCCGTTGTCGAAGGACTTCGACGTGATGATCATTTCGGCTGCCTCGGCGGCGTCCGGCACGCTGGCGCCCACGTAGGCCGGCACGTTGCCCGCGCCGACCGCGATCGTCGGCTTGCCGCTGGAGTAGGCGGCGCGCACCATGCCCGGCCCGCCGGTGGCGAGGACCAGGGCGATCTCGTCCCGCCGCATGAGCTCGGCGGTGGCCGCGAGCGTCGGCGACTCCAGGCAGGACACGATGCCGTCCGGGGCGCCCGCCTCGACCGCGGCATTGGCCATGATCTCGGCCGCCCGCAGGGTGCACCGGGCCGCCCGCGGGTGCGGGGCGTGGACGACGGCGTTGCCCGACTTCACCGCGGCGAGGCTCTTGAACAGTGCTGTCGAGGTGGGGTTGGTGACGGGGATGATCCCGGCGATCACGCCCATGGGGCTGCCGATGGCGGTGACGCGGGAGACCTCGTCGGTCCAGAGCACGCCGACGGCACGGCGCTCGAGCATCCAGCGGGCGACGAAACCGGTGTTGTACCGGTTCTTGTGGATCTTGTGTTCGTAGACGCCGTAGCCCGTCTCGTCGACGGCCAGCCGCGCCAGCTCCTCGGCGGCCTTCGTCCCGGCACGCGCCATCGCCCGCACATAGCCGTCCAGGGTCTCCTGGTCGACGCCCTCGAGCCGGCGGACGGCCTCGTGCGCCGCCCTCGCCTTGCGGCGGACGTCCGCGAGACCGGCGAGGTCGGCATCCCACGTGGCGGTCATGTCTCACCTCCTGGGTCAGTGGTGGGACGGATCAGCCCTTCGGGCGCGCGAGCACGGTGAGGATGCTTTCCGTCTCGTCGTGCGGGCGCGGGATGACGTGCACCGAGACCACCTCGCCGGCCTTGCCGGCGGCGACCGCGCCGGCGTCGGTGGCGGCCTTCACCGCGCCGACGTCCCCGCGGACCATGACGGTCACGAGGCCGCCGCCGATCTCGCGGTGGCCGAGGACCTGCACGTTCGCCGCCTTCACCATCGCGTCGGCCGCCTCGATCGCCCCGACGAGGCCCTTCGTCTCGATGAGGCCGAGTGCGCCGCGCATCGCGACGGCGCCGTTCGTGCTCGACCCGGCCGGGGTCGTCGCCGTGGTTGCCATGTGGTCCTCCGTGTGTCTCTGCTGGGCCCGGCCGGCGTCAGGCCGAACGGGAGCTGGCGGTGCCGTTGCGGATGACCGAGTCGGCGATGGCGACGACGGCCCGGTCGGTCGGCGACCGGGATCCGGCGGCCACCCGCGCGGCGCTGCCGGTCGTCATCAGGACGACGTCGCCCTCACCGGCGCCGATGAGGTCGACCGCGACGCACGTCGGACCGACCCGGCCCTCCTCGGTCGTGTCCTGGACGAGCAGGAGCGAGACGTTGTCGAAGCCGGGTGCGCGCACCGTGGCCACGACCTGGCCCACCACGCGTCCGAGCAGCATCTCGGCGCCTCCTGTGACCGCGTCGTCCCCACGAGCCTGTGAGCCAGGTCTCGTACCGTGGCCCGGACGCTAGGCCGGGGAGCGGGTCGCGAGCATTGTCCCGCCCGGACAACGTCGGCGGGCTCCGCTGTCCCGGGTCACCCTGGTTCGCGCCGTCGTGAGGGCGGACGCTTCTCGTGATCCACGACACCACCGTGCCGCGCCCTGGAGGTCATCGGTGATCCGCGACGAGGACGCCCAGTTCCACCCGCCGACCAGCGACGACCCCGCCCAGGATCCGCGCCTGTGGGCGGAGACCAACTACTTCGGCCTGTACGCGGGGCAGGACACCGAGCAGCCGGTGAACATCGGGCTCTACGCCCTGCACCGCAAGACGATCGGCATGGTCGGGACCACGGTGTCGATCAACTCCCGGCGGGTCCGCGAGCCCTGGGCCGCGGAGTACTGGGACTCCCAGAACCTCCCCGCGCCCGACAGCCTGCTCGACTACGAGCTGCTGAACGGGCTCAGGGTGGTGTGCACCAAGCCGAACCAGGTCTGGGACGTGGACTACTCCGACCCGGCGGCCGGCGTGGAGATCCACTTCCGCTACACGGCGATCATGCCGGCCTACGACATCAACGACCCCGACCAGGACCCGCTCGCCGCCGACCGGGACATGGCCAAGACGTGGGGCCACGCCTACGCCGGGCACTTCGACCAGTCCGGGCGCTACGAGGGCGAGGTGTCGGTGCGGGGACGGACCCTGCCGATCGACTGCGTCGCGACGATGGACCACAGCTGGGGGGTCCGCGCCGAGCGCCAGACCTCGCGCCTGTCGTGGATGCACGCCCACTTCGGCGAGGACCTCGTCGTCCACGGCCTGTTCGACTTCGACACGAGGAACGGACCGGACGGCGAGTCACCGCTGCGCCTGACCCACGGCTACCTGGTGGAGGGCGGCGAGATGTACGGGCTCTCGGGCGGCTCCGGCGTGACCCGGCGGCGCGGGCTCTACCCCGACCGCATCGAGATCGAGGTCAGCGCCGGCGACCGGAGGATCGCGGTCGCCGGGGACGCGCTCACGACGTTCCCATGGTTGTCCCAGCCGGGCGTCGTCGGGCACAACGTGCTGCTGCGCTGGACGAACGACCGCGACGACCGGGTCGGGTTCGGCGAGTGCATGGACTTCATCGGCCTCGGCGAGCTCGGGGAGATCCACAGCCGATGAGAGGACCCGTGCGGGCGGTCGTCTTCGATCTGGACGGGACACTCGTCCAGACCCGGGTCGCGTCGTGGGAGGTCTTCGCACCGATCAGCCGGCGCCACGGGCTCGGGGTCGACACGCCCGCGCAGTACTTCGAGCTCTTCCGTGGCAACGTCTTCACCTCGATCCGCGGGCTGTGCTCCGACGACGAGCAGGCCCGGGCCGCCACCGCGGACTTCCTCGCCGCGCTGCGCGCGGACTACGCCCCTCCCCTCGTGCCCGGCATGCACGCCGTGGTCCGGCGCCTGGCCTCGGAGTGCACGCTCGCGGTGATGTCGTCGAACGCCATGGAGGTCCTGCGCCGGGTCCTCGTCGACAACGAGCTGGCGTACTGCTTCGCCCACGTCTTCGGCGGCGACGTGGCCCCGGACAAGCGCGCCGCACTGCGCGCCTTCCTGGCCGACGCCGGCAGCGGCTACGGCCGGCGCTGCTCGGCCGACTACGACGAGGCGGGCGAGGCGGAGCGGCCCGACCCGTCGACCACGGTGCTGGTCACCGACACCGCCGGGGACGTGCGTGACGCGCGCGAGGTCGGTGTCCGCGTGGTCGGCGTGACCTGGGGGATG
This sequence comes from Actinomycetospora aeridis, assembly GCF_037400275.1. Classification (NCBI taxonomy): domain Bacteria; kingdom Bacillati; phylum Actinomycetota; class Actinomycetes; order Pseudonocardiales; family Pseudonocardiaceae; genus Actinomycetospora; species Actinomycetospora aeridis. The sequence continues at coordinate 943,226 of NZ_JBBEGL010000002.1, forward strand.
CACTCGGCCCGGGAGCTCACCGAGGCCGGCGCGGAGTTCGTCGCGCTGTGGCCGCAGGAGGTGCTGTCCCACCTGCTCGGCGACGACGCCGCGCGCGAACCGACCGGTGCCTGTGCCGTCCCCGGCGCCGCGGCGCCGGCGCCGGGCACCGCGACGGACTGCGGGTGCGGGTGCACCGGCGCCGGCAGCGTCGAGGAACGACCCGGGGAGAGACGGCGCCGCCGGCGACGGGAAGCCGTCACGACGGTGCCGGCCGTGCCTCCTGACGAGGACCCCCGCACCAACGGCCACCGCCCCGCCGCATCCGACGACGTCCTCGAGGCGATGCGCCGGATCTGTCGTGGCTGACTCGCCCGCCGGCACGCTGAACTTCCGCGACCTCGGTGGGCTCCCCGCGGGAACGGGCCGTCGGACCCGCCACGGCGTGCTCTTCCGGAGCGATACGCTTCAGGCCCTCACCGACGCCGACGTCGGCATGCTCGTCGAGCGCCTCGGCCTCGAGGCGGTAATCGACCTGCGGGTCGGACCCGAGGCCGTCGAGCAGGGTCGGGGGCCGCTGGTGACCCGCGACGTCACCTACCTCAACGCTCCGCTGCGCGAGGCCGAGCCGAACGACGAGCCGCCGGCGCGCCAGGCTCTCCTGTTCTCCCTGCAGCACCTCGAGGCGCCGACCTCGGTGCTGGGCTCCGTCGTCCGGGCGGCGGCCGCGTTCGCCGGCCGCCCGACCGTGGTGCACTGCGCCGCCGGCAAGGACCGCACCGGCCTCGTCGTCACCCTCCTGCTCGCCCTCGCGGGCGTCGAGACGGAGGCGATCGTCGCGGACTACCTGGCCAGCGGCCCGAACATGGACGCGGTGGTGGCGCGCTTCGCGACGTGGCCCCGCTACCGCGCGCACATGGCGAGCGTGGCCCCGGAGCTGTACATGGCCCACGAGCCGACCGTCCGGGGTGTCCTCGACGCGCTCGACGAACGCTTCGGTGGCGTGCGCCGCTGGGCGACGGCTCGCGGGATCGACGCCGCGCTGCTCGACCGGTTCCCGGAGCTCCTCACCGAGCCCGGGTAGGCCTCACCCAGCCGGCGCCTCACCCGGCCAGCGCCGCCCGCCCCAGCCCCAGCAGCAGGGGGCGGACCTCGGGGAGGTCGACCGCGTAGCGGCGGAAGCCGAGCCCGTGCAGCGTGGCGGCGACGGTGTCGGAGACCGAGCCGCTGAGCCGCACACCCGTTCCGGTCGGCACGTCCCGCAGGAGGTGCACGACGACCGGGTCGAGCTCGTGGCGCGGGTCGACGGCGAGCAGCCCCCGCGCGATGTAGGAGTCCAGCGGCTCGGCGGTGAGGAACTGTCGGGCCGGGATACCGAACATGGCGGCCTGGAGCGCGCGGACCTCCAGCCAGACCACGTCGCTGAGCGCGGCCAGCTCCGTGGCGGCCAGCACGGCCCGGGGACTCGTCAGGTAGGTCCCGACGCCCGGCGCGTCGGCACCGTCGGCACCGTCGGCACCGTCGGCACCGTTGTCGAGGCCGGCCAGTGCTCGGGCCTCGGACGGATCGGAGACGTGGCGGACGGCGAGGCGCAGCCGGCCCGTGTAGCCGGCCGAGCTCGCGGCGCGGACGAGGCCCTCGCGCTGGGCGCGGATCAGGTCGGGCACGCCGAGCGGCAGCGCGAGCTCGGGGTGGCGTGTCGTCACCGCGGTCTGCTGGAGGAGCTCGCGGGACTCGTCGGCGAGGAGGTCGATCGCGCGCACGTCGACATCGCGCACCCCCTGCTCCCGGGCCGCCACGAGGAGCGGCGCCAGCTGCCCGGCGATCGCGTCGCGCACCTCCGAGAGCGCGCCGACGCCGTTCAGCCCCTTCTCCAACAGCGTCTCGACCAGCCGGTTGAGATCGCCGGACGCGGCGAGCACGTCGTCGATCGCGGTGACCACACCGGTCGCGCCCGCGGCGCGGGCGGTGTCGACGTCGACCGGCAGCGTCACCCGCGCCAGCACCTCGCTGCCGGCGGACTCGGCGGCCGCGGCGAGCAGGGTGTCCATCGCCTCGTTCGCGGCCGCCGGCGTCGTCGCCGGCAGCGCGAGGGCGAACAGCTCCCCCGACCCCCCGTCGAGCGAGACCTCCTCGCCCTCGGACAGCGTGCGGTCGCCGATGCGGACGGTGCGGGCGGCGTCGTCGATCTCGAGGGCCGCGGCACCGACGACGCAGGCCGTGCCGAGCGCGCGGGCCACGACCGCGGCGTGGCTCGTGGAGCCGCCGGTGGCGGTGACGATGCCGGCGGCGGCGATCATCCCGTGGAGGTCGGCGGGGCTGGTCACCGAGCGGCCGAGGATCACCGACGCCCCGGCGTCGGCGCGGTTGCGGGCGCGGTCGGGGTCGAGCACCAGCTCGCCGGAGACCTGCCCGGGGCACGCGCCGATGCCGGTGAGCAGCACCTGGCCGTCGTCGCGGGCGGCGGCGAGGGCGTCCGGGTCGAATCCGGGCCGCTGCGCCTGCCGCAGCTGGTCGGCGGTCACCAGCCCGAGCGCCCGGGCGGCGCTCGCCGTGCCGTCGCCGAGGAGGTCGGCCGCGATCCGCACCGCGGCCTCGGGCGTGCGCTTGGCGCTGCGGATCTGCAGGAAGTAGAGGACGCCGTGCTCGACGGTGAACTCGATGTCGAGGACGTCGCCGTGACGGGCCTCCAGCTCGGCGCCGGTGCGCTCGAGCTCGGCGAGGAGGTCGGGCGGCAGGGCGTCCTGCACGCGGTCGGGGGTGCGGACGCCGGCGACGACGTCCTCGCCCTGGCTGTGGGCGAGGTACTCGCCGTAGAGGCCCGGCTCGCCGGTGACGGGGTCGCGGGTGAAGGCCACGCCGGACCCGGAGGTGTCGTCGAGGTTGCCGAACACCATGGACTGCACGACGACCGCGGTGCCCATGTCGTGCGCGATGCCGTGGTGGTCGCGGTAGGTCCGCGCGCGGCGGGTGTTCCACGACCGGAAGACGGCCTCGACCGCGTGGACGAGCTGGTCCCACGGTGTGGACGGCACGCTCTCGGAGAGCTCGTCGTCGAGCGCCGCCTCGGCCGCCGCCCAGACGCGGTCGTAGACGTCGGCCGGATCGTCGCCGGGGGCGGCCTGCGCGACGAGGGCGTCGACCGCCGGCCGGTCGTCGAGCGCGCCGAGGACGATCTCGGAGTACATCGCGTGGAAGCGGGCGACGAGGTCGGCCATGAAGCGTGTGTCGGAGGACCGCTCGGCCAGGGCGACAGCCGCGTCGCGGGAGAGACCGAGATTGAGGACGGTGTCCATCATCCCCGGCATCGAGACCGGCGCCCCCGAACGCACCGACAGCAGCAGCGGCTCCGGTCCCCTGCCGAACGACTTGCCCGTCGCCGTCTCCAGCGCGCCGAGCCGGGCGCGGAGCTCGTCCTCGAGCCCGTCGGGGAACGCCCGGCGGTCGAGGTAGACGTGGCAGGCGGCGGTGGTGACGACGTAGCCAGGCGGCACCCGGAGGCCGTCCCGGGTCATGCGCACCAGTCCCGAGCCCTTGCCGCCGAGCTCGTCGACGTCGACCGGCCCGTCGTCGGTGAACGCGCGGGTGTGGTGCACGACGGTCGAGCTCCGCTCCGCTTCGTCTCCCGTCACTCCGCGCGCTCCCGACCCAGGGTGCGCAGCAGGTCCTCGTGGAACTCGAACCAGATGTTGTGGACCGAGTCGCGGGTCGGCGCCGAGACGAGGTCGTGGTCGCCGGTGTCGATGGCCTCGAGGGCGGTCGCGAAGCGGGTGGAGTAGAGCGAGAAGCGGGCGTCGTGCCCGGCCAGGGCACCGATCAGCGGCTCGAGGCGCCCGACCAGGCGCTCGATCCTGGTGATGACCTTCTCGTCGTAGGCCGCGTCGGCATGGTCGTTGGTGACCTTGCGTCCGCCGACCTCGACCTGCTGCCAGGACGACATGGCCGTGAGGAACTGGGCGTTGGTGGTCTCGAACCTCTCCACGAGGGCGAGGACGTCGCCGTCGGCGCGGACCGGCGCGTAGACCTCGGCCGCGGTCGCCGCGAGGGCGGGCTCGGCCTCGTCGGTGGGCAGGGCGGCGCCCCCCGCGACCACCGCGAACCCACCGCCGGACAGGCTCTCCAGGCGTCCCTCGACGTCGCCGGCCGGCATCCCGGTGACCGCGGCGATCGCCGTGGCGTCGGCCATCTTCTTGAGGGCCAGGACGTTGAGCACGTCGTAGTCGGGCTTGGCCAGGGTCGTGACGGTCATGTGCCTCCCTCCGGTCGGCATGTGAGCACTTTCCGGGCCCCTGGGCCCGGAAAGTGCTCACATGGCTAGAGCCAGCGGTACTTCGACCGGGTCGGGCTGATGCCGTCCGGGAAGGGCAGGTAGCCGGCGCCCGAGAAGATCTTGCTGGGCACCGTCTCCTGCGCGAATCCCCGCTTGGTGATGTCGTAGTAGTAGTTCGCGACGCGCTGGTCGATCTCCCACAGGTCGTAGTCGCGGCAGGCCTTCTCGTACGTGCCGGCCTTGCGCATGTGCGGGAGGATCATGTCGATGTAGTAGACGTACTGGCCGTTCCAGATCAGGTCGCGGCGGCACATCTTCGACGTCTTCGTGTAGAGCTTCAGCGTCGCGGTCTGGATGCGGCCGAGGTGGTCACCGAGCTGGCTGATCGGGATGTTGTAGACCTCGCCCATCGGGGTGTCCCACTTCTCGCGGGCGAACACCGCGCCGCCCACCACGGCCTGCAGGTAGTTCTTCGGCCGCGTGAAGGTGGTGGAGATGTCGTTCACCCGGATCTCCTCCAGGCTCATGATCTCCGGGTCGATGATCAGGGCGAGCGTGTAGACGTGCGGCAGGCCGGCGTCCTCGCAGACGTCGCTCCAGTGGAAGACCTCCTCGTTGACGAAGAGGTCGCGCAGGATCAGCAGCTTGCCGTCGGGCAGCTCGTACGGGCCGGTGTCCCCGAGACCGAGCCGGCAGTCGTAGTGGTCCAGGAAGGCGAGCAGTTCGGCCGCCGCGTTGAACTGCGTGAAGGCGTGGTGCTGCGGGCTGTCGGGCTCGAGCTCCTCGACCTGGTTGACGATCGAGTCGAGGAAGTCCTGCTCGTGGATGCGGCAGCGGTAGCGGTCCTGCGAGTTGAGGATGTAGCCGTCCTGGCGCTTGCCCCACAGCACGCGCTGCATGAACTTGAGGATCTCGTTGGACTCCTCGACGTACTCGTCGGGCTTGATCGCCTCGAGCGCCAGCAGGCCGCAGCGGCCCATGCCGAAACCGACGGCACCGATGCACCAGTCATGCACCGCGTTGACCTTCGTGCCGATCTCGCGCCGCGCCGAGGCCCCGATGTCCATGATCCCCTGCGCGCCGCCGACGGCCTCGGTGGTCATCGCCATGAGCTCCGGCCACCGGTAGAACTCGTGCATGAAGGCCAGGATCTCGTACTCCTGGCGGGGGATCATGCCCGAGACGCCCTCGGTGGCCCGCATGACGAGCACGTCCCAGATGTTCCAGGCCAGGTAGTTGTTGAGGTCGTTGAGCTCGGGAATGGTGAAGTGGTCGCGGAGGACGTCCTCCTTCGAGACCTTCTCCAGCACGCCGGACTGAGCGCGCTCCCTCATCATCTTGTCGCCCTTGATCCCGTCGGTGACGGGCTCCATGCCGACGAAGTTGCCGGTGTAGGTGAGGTCCTGGAAACGGAGGCCGTCATCGCCCTCGTCGTAGCGCTGGCGGAAGGTCGCGCGCTTGCCCTCGGTCGTGGTCACTGTGCTGTCAGCTCCTGGCGTGGTCGGTGGTCAGCGGGGAGGTCGGCTGCTCGCGGTGCTCGTCGGCCGCCGCTTACTCCGCCACCACCCGGCCGGTCTCGTTGTCGGTGCAGTCGAGCCGGACCTGCTTGCCGTCGAGCTCGCGCGCGATCTCCTCGAAGTGCGACTCGTCGGTGGAGCCGACGACGTAGCGGGAGTCGCTGCTCGTGAGGTGGGCCGTCATGACGCACGGGGTCTGGAACTCGCGCGAGAGGATGCCGAGGTGCGACTCGGGCGCCCCCGACATCGTGATCACCCCGATGGCACCCATGCTCAGCGCCGGCGCCAGGAACGTCGTCGTCCCGCCGCGTACCAGCAGGATGTGCTCCTTGAGCTTCCCGGACTGGATCAGCTGGATCACGTCGGACGGCGACGACAGGTACTTCACCGTCCCCGACGGGGACTTGGACGTGTCGAAGACGTTGTAGCCCTCGGCGAGGACGTCGGCCATGGAGTTCCTCCTCGAACCACTGAGGTGTGCGGGCGGAGGCCAGCTCGGTCGACTGTTCCTCTCCGCGTTGCCCAGGTCACAGTGCCCTGGATCACCTTGCGAGCCGATGGAGAGCGCGGACAAAAGACGTTCGCGGGGTTGTCTGGGTCGGATAGGAGCGCGTCATGACGGCGACGTCTCGTCCCGACCTGCCGGCCGCGGGTGAGACCACCGAACCCGAGACGGCCGAGCACACCCCCGGCGTGCTCCACGAGCGGTCGCGCATCGAGAAGGTGGTGGTCGGGCGACCGGAACTCGCTCGCACGGGCTGGCCGTGCCACCGAGTAGCGCTCCGTCTCGCGTCACGCCACAGCCGAAGTGACCCTTAGGCGACGTCGCCGTCAGGGCGCTTGTCCAGGTCACCGTGGGTGGAGACGAAGGGAATCGAACCCTCAACCCCCGCCTTGCAAAGATGGCCGACCACGTTCACAAGGGCCTCTACCAGCAACAACGTTCTCCAGGTCCGCGACCCCGTGCACATCATCACCACCGGCTACCGCCGTTTCGCGTCACAGGACGTGTCATGCAGACCGCGAGTGCATGGCGGGACCGTCAGCGGTCGAGGCGTGGGAACAGCGCGGCGGCGTTGTCGCGGTCGATCGCTGAGTGGATCGACGGCAGGGACGCGGTGTGCGTGAGGTACTCGTCGAGCCCGTCGGTGAAGTAGGTGACGACGTTGTCGGGGGCGAAGGGCCAGTCGCTGCCGTAGAGGATGTGGTCCGGGCGTGCGAAGGCGAGCAGCGAGGGCAGCGCCGACGGGCTGCCGGACAGGGCGGTGTCGTAGTAGAACCTGCGGAAGTCCTCGAGGACGTCGCCGATGTCGCGACCGACGTCGAGGGCCATGCCGGTGGCCATGCGGTGCGCGGCGTAGGGCACGAGCCCGCCGGCGTGGGAGAGGATCATCCGTAGGTCGGGGTGGCGGGCGACGACGCCGTTGCGGACCAGGAGGTAGGCCGCACGGGACGTGTCGAGCAGGAAGTCCGCGGCGAAGGGCGGGATGCCCTCGACCGGCGCGGCGGGCAGCTCGGCGGGGTGGATGAAGACCACGAGGTTGCGGCGGTCGAGCTCGGCCATGACCGGGTCGAAGGCCGGCTCACCGAGGTAGGTGCCCCGGTGGTTGGCCAGGAGCACCACGCCGTCGGCATGCAGTTCGTCGTCGGCGTGGGCGATCGCGTCGAGGGCGGCGTCGACGTCGGGCAGGGGCACCGAGGCGAACATCCCGAACCGGTCGGGCCGGTCTTTCACCAGTTCGGCGTGGGCGTCGTTGAGCCGGGCGGTGAGCTCGCGAGCCTCGACGGGATCGCCGAGGTGGGTTCCCGGGGTGGACAGCGAGAGGACGCCGGTGGCGATGCGGTGCTCGTCCATCATCGCGACCGCGGATTCAGGACTCCACGAGGGCAGTGCCCGCCCGCCGGCTTCGGCGATGCCGTGACGCCGCAGGGCCGCGAGGAAGTCGGGCGGGAGCAGGTGCTGGTGGACGTCGATGCGACCGGGGGTCGCGTGGGGAATGCTCATGGCGTTCTCCTCGTCCTGTTGTGATCAATCATCCGAGCGCCGTGCGGGCCGGCGTGGTCAGGGTTCGGCCCGGTCGGTGAAGGCGCCGATCGAGGCGTAGTCGTGGACCGAGTCCGGGCTGATCACGTCGGCGACCGGGTGGCCGCGAAGGATCTTCTTGATGGGCGCCTCGAGCTTCTTCCCGGTCAGGGTGCGGGGCACGGCGGGAACGGCGTCGATGATGTCCGGGACGTGGCGGGGGGAGAGCTGTCGGCGCAGCGCGCGGCGGACCCGGTCCCGGAGTCCGTCGTCGAGCTCGGCGCCGGGTGTGAGGGCGAGGAACAACAGGAGTCGGCCCGGGCCGCCCTCGGAATCCTCGAGATGGACGACGAGGCTGTCGGCGATCTCGGGGAGCTCCTCGACCACGGCGTAGAACTCGGCGGTGCCGAGCCGCACGCCACCGCGGTTGAGGGTGGCATCGGAGCGTCCGCTGATCACGAAGCTCCGGTGCGCGGAGACGGTGACCCAGTCGCCGTGGTGCCAAACGCCGGGGTAGGTCTCGAAGTAGGTCGAGCGGTAGCGCCGATCGTCGGGGTCGTTCCAGAAGCGCACCGGCATCGAGGGCATCGGCTTGCGGATGACCAGTTCGCCGAGGCTGCCCACGACTTCCCGGCCGTCAGGGTCGAAGGCGGTGGCATCCACCCCGAGGCAGGGTCCGGAGAGCTCACCGCGGTAGACCGGCAGCCACGGGGAGCCGCCGACGAAACCCGAGCAGACGTCGGTGCCGCCGCTGACGGAGTTGACCAGCAGGTCCGGTCCGAACTGCTCCTGGACCCAGTCGAACCCGGCCTCGGGCAGCGGAGCGCCGGTGACGCCCAGGGTGCGCAGGGAGGACAGGTCGAGGTCGCGGGTCGGTTCGACGCCCGACCTGCGGCAGGCCATGAGGTAGCCGGGACTGGTGCCGATCAGCGTTGCTCGGGTGGCGGCGGCGATCCGCCACTGCTCCAGCAGGTCCGGGAAGGTCGGGTTGCCGTCGACGAGCACGACCGCGGCTCGGCGGAGCAGGGCCGAGACGAGGAGGTTCCACATCATCCACGCGGTCGTGGTGAACCAGAGGAAACGGTCGTCGGGCCGGGTGTCCATGCTCAGGGCGTGGCTCTTGAGGTGCTCGAGCAGGATGCCACCGTGACCGTGCACGATCGCCTTCGGCAGTCCGGTGGTGCCTGAGGAGAACAGCACGTAGAGCGGGTGGTCGAACGGGACGGCGTCGAAGGTGAGCGGGCCGGCGTCGGCGGTGAGCTCGTCCCAGGGAATCGCGTCCCCTGTGGCGAAGGGGCCGTACGGGACGCCCACGACGTGCTCGACGGTGGGCAGCCCGGCGCGAATGGCCGCCACGTCGGCGGCCTTGTCGATCATCTTGTCGCCGTAGCGGTAGCCGCCGACGGTGAGCAGGACCGTGGGTTCGAGCTGGGCGAAGCGGTCGATCACGCTGCGGGCGCCGAACTCGGGCGCACAGGTGGCCCAGACGGCGCCGAGGGAGGCGCAGGCGAGGAACGCGACGAGGGTTTCGGGGATGTTGGGCAGGTAGGCGACGACCCGGTCCCCGCGGGTCACCCCGCAGCGTTGTAGCCCGGCGCGGGCGCGAGCGACCTGCTCGGCGAGCTCGCCGAAGGAGAGCTGCACCGGGTCGCGGGTCTGGGAGTGGGCGATCACCGCGGTCCGGTCGGTGTCGTCCGGGCCGCCGAGCATGTGTTCGGCGTAGTTCAGTCGAGCGCCGGGGAACCACCGGGCACCGGGCATGTCCCGGCTACCCAGGACCGTGTCGTAGCGGCCGCGGACACCGAAGTGGTCCCAGATCGAGGACCAGAAACCCTCCAGGTCGTTGACCGACCACGCCCACAGCTGCTGGTAGTCGGCGAAGTCCAGGCCGCGCTCGGTGGCCAGCCACCGCACGTAGTGGCCGATGCCGGTGGTGTCGAGCACGTCGTCGGCCGGGCGGCGCAGGACCGGGCCCGGATGGTTCTCCGCCGGGTCGGGCTCAGGCATCGTCGTGGGCGCCGGCCATGAGGTCGGCCAGGTCGTCGGGCTGCAGGAACGAGGGCGGCGGCGGGGGACCCCAGGAGTAGAGGCTCTTCTCGCCGGCCACGACACCGGGCTCCCAGATCTGGTCGTCGGGGATGCAGTCGATGTCGGAGTAGTACTCGGAGAAGTTCCCGGCCGGGTCGCGCAGGTACCAGAAGAAGTTCGAGCCGATGTAGTGGCGACCCAGCCCCCAGGTGTGTCGTTCGGGGTGGTTCTCCAGCATCGTCGTGGCGCCGCGTCCGACCTCGTCGACGTCGTCGACCTCCCATGAGCTGTGGTGCAGGAAGCTGACCGGGGCCTGCTGGACCAGCACGTTGTGGTGATCGGTGGAGCACCGCATGAACGAGGCCAGGCCGGGGGCTTCGTCGCTGACCTTGAAACCCAGTCCCTGGGTGAAGAAGCGCTGGGTGGCGTTCTGGTCGACCGACCCGAACACGACGTGCCCCAGCTTGCGGGGGCGGACCGGGTCGGGCCGCAGGATGCCCGGGGCGCGCACGCCGGGGCGCTGGGCATCGCCCGGGGCGTTGTAGGGCGGGGTCGGAGTGGTGGCCTGCTGGATGCGGGGCGCGACCGAGACGACCACCTGCAGTCCGGTGGCCGGGTCGACCGCGCGCACGCTGTCGCCCTCGCGGTGTGCGGTGATCTCGAGGCGGGCCAGTGACGCCGCGATGCGGTCCAGGTCGTCCGGGTCATCGACCCCGACACCCAGCGACATCAGGCGCCGCCGTGAGCTGTGGCGCACTTCGAGTTGCCGGCCGCCGTCGACGGTGGCGAAGCGGTGGACGGCGTCCGGGTCGGGGGTCGGGGTCGTCTCGCCGTAGACGGAGGCGACGTGCTCGGGGACGAGTCCGAACTCGGTGTAGTAGCCGGCGGTCTCGGCGACGTTCGGGACGCCGATGACGATGTCGGTGAGGCGGTGCAAGCTCATCGTCGCTGGTCCTCTCAAGCGCTCACGAGCTGATGACGCATGGTGCCGATGCCCTCGATGCTGGTGACGAGTTCGTCGCCGGCGGCGAGGAAACGCTTCGGGGTGCGGCCTGCGCCGACCCCGGCGGGGGTGCCGGTGAAGATGACGTCACCGGGCTGGAGTTCGAGCACGGCCGAGAGCTCTGCGATGAGCTGCGGCACGGTGAACACGAGGTCGCTGGTGCGGCCCTTCTGGACGGATTCGCCGTTGACCGCGCATCCCAGGGCGATGTCGTCGCGATCGCCGAGCTCGTCGGGGGTGACCAGCCACGGCCCGGTCGGGCCGAAGCCGGGGAAGGACTTGCCGAGGCTGAACTGTGGTGCGGGTCCGGCGCCCTGGACGGTGCGCTCGGAGAGGTCCTGTCCGGCGGTGAGCCCGGCGACGTGGTCCCAGCCGCGCTCGGCCGGCACCCGCCGAGCCCGCGTGCCGATGACCGCGACGAGCTCGACCTCCCAGTCGACGGTCGGGCCGGCGAGGACGACGTCGTCGTAGGGGCCGGTGAAGCTGCCGACGAACTTGGTGAACACGGTGGGGGTGTCCGGGAGCGCGAGTCCCGCCTCGGCGGCGTGGTCGCGGTAGTTGAGGCCGATCGCGAAGACCTGGGCGGGGCGGGGCGCCGGGGCGCCGAGCTCGCGGGGGTCGAAGGCCCGCGCCTGGCTCGTGTCCGCCGAGGGCGCCCAGGCGAGGAACTCCTGCCACCGGGGGTAGATCGCCTGGGGGTCGGCGGAGAACAGGCCGTTGCTGGCCGACTCCACGTCGAGGGCCGTGCCGGCGTTGTCGTCGACGACCAGGACGAGACGTTCGTTCAGATTGGCGATGCGCATGGTGTCGTCTCCTCAGGCGGTGGAGGTGGAAAGAATCTGGGTCACGGCCGCGGTCAGGACGCCGAGCGGGTCGTCGACGGACCCGGCGGATCGGAACCCGACGTAGCGGTCCGGGCGCACCAGGACCGCGCCGTCGGCGGCGATGCCGCGGTTCTTCAGCCACGCGCAGCGCACGTCCACGAAGTCGATGTCGGGGTGCTCGGCGTCGAGCATCCCGACCCGGCCGGCCCGCAGGGCCAGGCCGGACTCGGCGGCGAGCTTGTCGGCCGCCTCGACCCAGGCCTGGCCGTTCTCCCCGGCCAGCAGCACGAAGTGACCGCCGTCGACCAGCGTGCCGAGCGCGAGTCGCTCACCGCCGCGTTCGACCCAGGCGTGCGGGAGCGGGTGCCCGGGCTTGGTGGAGGGCTCGTAGAGCCGCACCGGGTCGAGCGGGACGTACGGGGCGGAGCCGTCGTCGACGACGGCGGTGGAGGCCGCCGCGTCGTAGGTGTAGCCGAACTCCACGTTGTGGTGGCGGAACTCGATGGTCTGCGACCCGATCGCGCAGTTGAGGGCGTGGCGTTTCTCCTGCGAGCGGGGCAGGTCCTCCCACAGCGGCCGGACCTCGTCCCAGTTCTGTTCGGGGGTCTTCTCCGGTGAGAGCTCGAGCGCCGCGTCGATGGTGAAGTGGTTCATCGCGGCCTTGACCGCGGCCTCGACGTTGGCCCCGTCGACCGGGCGCCGCTCCGCCTCGTAGGTGTCGAGCAGGGCTTCTCCTGCCTGTCCGTTCAGGACGGCGGCGAGCTTCCAGGTCAGGTTGTAGGCGTCGTGGACCGCGCTGTTGAGTCCCAGCCCGCCCGTCGGCGGGTGACGGTGCGCGGCGTCGCCGAGCAGGAACACCCGGTCGCGCCGGAAGGAGTCCGCGAGGACACCTTCCATGATCCAGGGGCTGATGTGGTGGATGGTCGGGTCGAAGTCGGGGATGCCCAGCGCCGCGCGAATGCGCTCAAGAATCTTGGCCGGGTCGTCGGCGTCCGGGTCGTCGACGGCGAACGAAAGGTGGAAGACCCACTCCTCGGACTCGGTGCCCCAGTGGTCCGGGCCCATCGCCACGAGGATTCCCGAGGCCCACGAGCCACCGAAGTCGGGGTTGACCAGCCAGCGGATCAGCACATCGGGGTCGGACAGGTGCGCGGAGAGGTCGGCCGAGAGGTGGGTCGACACCATCCGCATGAGGTTGGTCTGACCGCTCATGCCCACACCGATCAGTTCGCCGACGGTCCGTCCGCCGTCGGCGCCGATCACGTATTGGCTGCGCACGGTGTATCGCTCGTCGCTGTCGCGGTCGAGCACGACCGCGGTGACGCCGTCGGCGTCCTCGGTCAGCTCGAGCAGCTCGTGGTGGAAGCAGATGCTGGCGGCCGCGTACGACTCGGCGTGCGCCTTGAGGATCGGCTCGAGACGGATCTGAGGCAGGTTCGCCGTGCGGCACGGGCTCGCGGCGATGAAGTCCGGGTCGGTGTATCCCCCACCCCAGACCTCGAGCCCACCGAGCCGGCGCCCGTACCCGTCGTGGGAGCCGCTGACGCCGGCGTACCAGCCGGTGGCCTTCATGTTCTCCGCGGGCGTGCTCCGCCGGAAGATCTCGGGAGCCACCCCGAGCTCGGTGAAGATCTCCATCGTGCGCTGGTTGAGCACGTGCGCCTTGGGCAGGATCGAGGTCCCCGCGTGGCGGGAAATCAGCAGCGACGGAACCCCGAGATGCGACAGCAGCATCGAGGCGGTCAGACCACCTCCGCCGCCACCGACGATCAACACAGGGGTGTAGGTCTCACGCATCACGTCCTCCTCGACGGCCCGACCTCAATCCAGCATGATGAATATGGTTAGTGAGTATCGGAACGATGCTCGCGATCTGTCAAGGCATGCGGCATAATCATCATGGTTTTTAGAGAGGGAGGTGGGCATGGCCAGCGATCTGATGAGCGATGGGGCGACGTCGCGGACCGAACGGGCAGCTCAGCGCATCGCCGAGCTGGTCCATGACAGGGAGCCGGGCGCCCGGCTGGGCACGAAGGGCGAGCTACGCGAGCTCTGCGGGGTCTCGGTCGGCACCTTCAACGAGGCCCTGCGAGTCGTCCAGGCGCGCGGGCTCGTCGTGGTCCGGCCCGGCCCCGGTGGCGGGTTGTTCGCCGCCGAGCAGTCCCCGATGGTCCGGCTCGGCAACTCCGTGCTGGCCATCGACGCCGACGCCTCGTCGGTGGCCGAGGCCGTCCGCATCCGCGATGCCCTCGATCCGCTGCTCATCGCCGACGCCGCGTGGCACTCCTCGCCGGCCGACATCGCCGGCTACCGCAAGCAGATCGCCGCCATGTCCGAAGCGGTCGACGCCGTCGACCCGGACGCCTTCATGCGGGCCAACTGGCGACTCCACGAGCTGTTCGCCGAGGTCAACCCGAGCACGGTGCTGCGACCGATCTACATGGGCCTCATCGAGATGATCAAAGGCCACACGGTCGCTGTCCTACCGGCCGACGACCAACCGATCACCGAGGTCATGTCTGATCGCTACCGCATCCACGCGGGGCTCGTCGACGCCATCGCGGACCGCGACAACGAGCTTCTCGACGACCTGATCCGCCAGCACAGCGTCAAGCACGACTGACCGCCGGAGCCCGGAAACGCGGCTGTATGGCGAGTGACGTCCGTCCTCCCCGCTAAGCCCGCGGGGAGAGCGGACGAAGTGCTCGATACCGCCGTCGCATGATGAGGCTGGAGTCGACTGGAGTCGACGCCGAGCACCGCCTCGATCTCGTGTCACGTCCGGACAGGAAGATCGCCCGAGTTGGCGTTATCGCAGGTCACAGCGGTGGAGACGAAGGGAATCGAACCCTCAACCCCCGCCTTGCAAAGGCGGTGCTCTGCCAATTGAGCTACGTCCCCCGGGTCAGGCCGAGGCGGTCGCCTCGCGCCAGACGTCCTTCGTGGGTCGCTGCTCGCGCTGACGGCGCAGGAGCACCACGGCCCCGGCGGCCAGGGCGAGAGTCACGAGCGCCTTCATCGCACCCCTTCCCCATGACGACCCGGTCCACGGTACCGCAGCACCTCGTCGAGCCCGTCCGCCGCACGCGAGCGGCACCTTGCGCATGATCGAGAGGCCCGCAGACCTGCCGGACGTGCCGCTCGCCCGGCGACCGATTCCGGCGAAGGGCGCCCACCGCCCGTCTATGCGAGCGAAGGTGCCCTTCGGTCAGAACCGGCGGTGATCGTCCCGCGCCCTCGCGCCGCGCCTGCTCCGAGCGGTAGGACTCACCCCGGACGAGGGCGTCGTGGACGGGAGCGCGCATGGCCGGGACGGGTCGGGCCTACGTGGTGGGCACGTTCGACACGAAGGGCGAGGAGCTGCGGTACGTCGCGGGGCTCCTGCGGGACGCGGGACACGCGGTGACGACGGTGGACGTCGGCACCACCGACCCCGACGCGAGCACGGCCGACGTCGGGCCCCGGGACATCGCCGGCGCCGAGGCGTTCACCGGCGACCGCGGTAGCTCGGTGTCGGCGATGAGCGCCGCGCTCGAGCGCTGGCTGCCGGGGCGCGACGACCTCGCCGGGGTGCTCGCCCTCGGCGGGTCGGGCGGCACCGCGCTCGTGACCCCCGCGCTGCAGCGGCTGCCGGTCGGCGTCCCCAAGATCGTGGTGTCGACGGTGGCGTCGGGCAACGTCGCGCCCTACGTCGGCGCGGTCGACCTGACGCTCATGTACTCGGTCACCGACGTCGCCGGGCTCAACCGGATCAGCCGGCGCGTGCTGGGCAACGCCGCGCACGCGCTCGGCGGGATGATCGCCGCGGAGCCGCCGGCGGCACAGGACAAGCCGGCCCTCGGGCTGACGATGTTCGGGGTCACGACGCCCTGCGTCACCGCCGTGACCGAGGCGCTCGACGACCGCTGGGACTGCCTCGTCTTCCACGCCACCGGCACCGGCGGGCGCGCCATGGAGAAGCTCGTCGACGACCGGCTCGTCGAGGCCGTGGTCGACGTGAGCACGACCGAGATCGCCGACCTGGTCGTCGGCGGGATCATGGCCGCCACCGAGGACCGCCTCGGCGCGATCGCGCGCACCGGCGTGCCGTGGGTCGGCTCGGTGGGCGCGCTGGACATGGTCAACTTCGGCGCGCCGGACACCGTCCCCGAGCGGTTCCGGGGCCGCACGCTCTACGAGCACAACGCCCAGGTCACGCTCATGCGCACCACGGCCGAGGAGAACCGCGCGGCCGGGGAGTTCCTCGCCGACCGGCTCAACGCCTGCCCCGGTCCGGTGCGCCTCGTGCTGCCCACCGGCGGGGTCTCGGCGCTCGACGCGCCCGGCCTGCCCTTCGCCGACCCCGACGCCGACGCCGCGCTGTTCGACACCCTGCGCGAGCACGTCCGCACCGACGACACCCACCGGATCATCGAGAGCCCGCACCACGTCAACGACCCCGAGTTCGCCGCGACGCTCGTCGCCGCGCTCGAGGAGATCACCGGAGGACGCCCGTGACCCGCGCCGAGATCCTGGAGCGACTGCGCGCCAAGGTCGATCGCGGCGAGCCGATCGTCGGCGGCGGCGCCGGCACCGGCCTGTCCGCGCGCTGCGAGGAGGAGGGCGGGATCGACCTCATCGTCATCTACAATTCCGGCCGATACCGCATGGCCGGGCGCGGTTCACTGGCAGGATTGCTCGCCTACGGCAACGCCAACGACATCGTGGTCGAGATGGCGCGCGAGGTCATCCCGGTGGTGCACCACACACCGGTCCTCGCCGGCGTGAACGGCACCGATCCGTTCCTCATCCGCCCCCGCTTCCTGCGCGAGCTCCGCGAGCTCGGGTTCGCCGGCGTCCAGAACTTTCCGACCGTCGGCCTCATCGACGGCACCTTCCGGGTGAATCTGGAGGAGACGGGGATGGGCTTCGACCGCGAGGTCGAACTCATCGCCGCAGCGCACGACGCCGATCTGCTCACCACCCCGTACGTGTTCTCCACCGACGACGCCCGCGCGATGACCGCGGCCGGCGCCGACATCGTCGTGTGCCACATGGGACTGACCACCGGCGGGACGATCGGTGCACAGACGGCGAAATCGCTGGACGACTGCGTCGCCCTCGTCGACGAATGGGCCGACGCCGCGCGATCGGTCCGCGACGACGTCCTCGTCCTCGTGCACGGCGGGCCGGTCTCCTCACCCGACGACGCCGCGTACGTGCTGTCCCGGACGCGCGCCTGCCACGGCTTCTACGGCGCCAGCAGCATGGAACGACTCCCCACCGAGCAGGCCCTGACCGCCACGACGCGCGCGTTCGTCGACCTGCGCCCCGGCACCACCGACCGGCCCTGACCACCAGCCGTCCAGGAGGACCGACATGCCCCACGCCATCAGCAGCACCGTCGTCCCGGCCGACGCGGACACCGTGTGGCGCGTGATCCGCGATTTCGACGGACTCCCCACCTGGCACCCTGCGATCACGACGAGCGAGCTCGAGGGCGGGGCGATCGCCGATCAGGCCGGCGCGATCCGCCGCCTCACGCTCGGCGACGGCTCGACCGTGCGCGAAAGCCTCGTCGCTCTCGACGACCGCGAACGCCGCCTGACCTACGCGATCCTCGAATGCCCCTTCCCGGTCCGGGACTACCGATCGACGATCCACGTCCAGCCGGTGACCTCGACGGACGAATCCTTCGTCGTCTGGACGGTCCTCTTCGACTCCGACCTCGATGAGGCCGAACGGCTCAGCGCGTTCTTCGCACGGGATGTCTTCGGAACCGGACTGAGCGGTCTGGTCTCCCATTTGTCATCCACCGACGCGTGACGTCCGCTGCACGGAACTCCTCCCGTGTGAACGTCCCGTCCTTTCTTTGCTAATCTCGCGGGCACACCGAATAGGGGGCACCTCATCGGTTCGATGAAGTAGTGAGGAGTCACGCCAGCCATGGCACAGAAGACCATCGTCACCCTTGTCGACGACCTGACCGGCGAGGAGGCCGAGGACATCACGACCGTTGAGTTCGCACTCGACGGCGTGACCTACGAGATCGACCTCGACGACAAGAACAGCGCGCGACTGCGCGACGCACTCGCCGAGTACGTCTCGGCCGCGCGCCGCACCGGCGGTCGCCGCGCGAGCGGGGGCGGCCGGCGTCGATCCGGCGCCGGCACGGGCACCCCGCGGGCGACGTCCCCCGGCGGCTACGACCGAGAGACCTCCAAGCAGATCCGCGAATGGGCCAAGGCCCAGGGCTTCGAGGTGTCCGACCGTGGGCGCGTGCCCAACAACGTCGTCGAGGCGTGGGAGGCCCAGCGCAAGGGCGCCGACCACGCGGCGACCTTCTCGGGCTGAGACGAGCACCCGGACGACGACGGCCCCGGAGCGCGGAGCTCCGGGGCCGTTCGTGTCGGTGGGGGTGCACCGTGAGGGTGGGCCCAGCTGGATTTGAACCAGCGACCTCGTCGTTATCAGCGACGCGCTCTAACCAACTGAGCTATGGGCCCTAGCGAGGTGCGGACGCCACGGTACCCGACGGTCACCGTGCGTCCCGCACCGGGCTAGTCGCGCTCGGAGAGCGTGACCTCGATGCCGCCGGCGACGTCGGCGGAGATGTTGTAGATGAACGCCGAGACGCTCGCGAGCGCCGTGAACAGGATGATGTTCACGACCCCGATGACCGCCGCGACGCCGAACACCCCGCCCGCGGAGATCAGCTCGCCGCCGCCGCCGGAGTCGGAGGTGAGGTCCTGGTAGGTGCCGTTGAGCTGCGCCCAGACACCCATGCCGTCGAGCACCGCGTAGAGCACGCCGACCGCGAACATCCACACGAAGAACAGCGCGACGCCCAGCACGAGCGCGAGCTTCAGCACCGACCACGGGTCGAACCGGCGGACCTGCAGGCTCGCCCGCCGCGGCGCCTTCCCGCTGCGGGGCCGGCCGGCCGAGAGCTCGGCGACGTCGTCGGGCTCGCGACGGGGCTCGTCGTCCTCACGGTTGCGCAGGCCCAGCTGCTCCGGGGAGAGCTGGTTGGTCGGCGCGTCGATCCCGGACGCGTTCGTGCCCCCCGGGCGGGACGTGCCCCCCGCGGGCGCCGTGCGCGCCGCGATCGGGATGCCGCCCGACGGCGTGCCGGTGCCGTCCCCGGGCGGGCGGCCGTAGCCGGGGCCGCCCTGGGGTCCCGGACCTCCGGGGGCGCCCGGACCCCCCGGACTGCCGGCCCGCGGGAACGGTCCGGACGGCGGGTGCTGACCACCGGGACCACCGGGGCCGGGACGCGGCTGGCCCGCCGCGGGGGTGGGCGGCCCGGGAGGCCGCCCCGTCGGGATCGGGCCCGAGGGCGGGCCGGTCGCCGCGCCACCGCGCTGCCACGGCGGCGGTGGGCCGGCCGGCCCACCGCCCGACGCCGTGTCGCCGGCGTCGGCGGACGCGCCCGACCCGGACCCGGAACCGGACTCACCGTTCCCGGCGGGCTCGGCGCCGGAGCCCTCGTCGACGGCGTCGACGCGGGTGGTCGACTCCGCCTCCCCGTTCCGCTCGACGTCCGCGCCGGGAGCGGACTCCTGCGTGCTCGTCCGCGTCCCGCCCCCGCCGGACGTCGCCGACGACTCCGACGACGTCGCGGGGTCCGGGTCGTCCGGCTTGCTCGGTGTGCTCACGGAAGGACTCGTCTCGTCGGTCGGTGACGGCGGTCTGGAGGGATCACGCGTCGATCAGGGCTGGGGCTGGGAGGACGCCGAGCCGCCGGCGTCGGGGTCGGCCGCCTCCTCGGCGTTGCGCGCGATCGCGAGCAGGGTGCCGTTCTCCCCGAGGTTCATCAGGCGCACGCCCTTCGTCTGGCGACCCGCCTTGCGGACCTCCTTGGCCGTCGTCCGGATCACCCCGCCACTCGTCGTGATCGCGTAGAGCTCGTCGTCCAGCTCGACGATGAGCGCGCCGACGAGGGTCCCGCGGCGACGGTCGTACTGCAGCGTCAGGACACCCTTGCCGCCCCGACCCTGCACCGGGTACTCGTCGATCGGCGTGCGCTTCGCGTAGCCGCCACCGGTCGCGACCAGCAGGAACGTCCCCTCACGGACCACGCCGAGCGAGAGCAGCTCGTCGCCGGAGTTGAACCGCATGCCGGTGACGCCCGACGTCGCCCGCCCCATCGGGCGCAGCGCGTCGTCGGTGGCCGTGAACCGGATCGACTGGCCCTCGGCCGACACGAGCAGGAGGTCGTCCTCGCCGGAGCACAGCACCGCGCCGACCAGCTCGTCGTTCTCGCGCAGGTTGATGCCGATAAGGCCACCGGAGCGGTTGGAGTCGAAGTCGGTCAGGCGCGACTTCTTGACCAGCCCGGCCTTCGTCGCGAGCACCAGGTACGGCGCCGCGTCGTAGTCCTTGATGTGCATGACCTGGGCGATCTGCTCCTCGGGCTGGAACGCGAGGAGGTTCGCCACGTGCTGGCCGCGCGCGTTGCGGTTGGCCTCGGGCAGCTCGTAGGCCTTCGCCCGGTACACGCGGCCCTTGTTGGTGAAGAACAGCAGCCAGTCGTGCGTGGAGCAGACGAAGAAGTGCGCCACGAGGTCGTCCTGCTTGAGCGTCGCGCCCTGCACGCCCCGGCCGCCACGCTTCTGCGCGCGGTAGAGGTCGGTCTTGGTGCGCTTCGCGTAGCCGGTCCGCGTGATCGTGACGACGACGTCCTCGACGGCGATCAGGTCGGCGTCGGCGACCTCGCCGTCGTAGCCGACCAGCCGCGTCAGGCGGTCGTCGCCGTGCTTCTCCACGATCTCGCCGAGCTCGTCGCGGACGATCTGCCGCTGCCGGTCCGGGCGGGCGAGGATGTCCTCGAGGTCGCGGATCGTCTCCTCGATCTCGGCGAGCTCGTCGATGATCTTCTGACGCTCGAGGGCGGCGAGGCGCCGCAGCTGCATGTCCAGGATCGCCTGGGCCTGGATCTCGTCGATGTCGAGGAGGTCGATCAGGCCGGCGCGGGCGACGTCGACGGTCTCCGACGAGCGGATCAGGGCGATGACCTCGTCGAGGGCGTCCAGCGCCTTGACCAGGCCGCGCAGGATGTGGGCCCGCTCCTCGGCCTTGCGCAGGCGGTAGCGCGTGCGCCGCACGATGACGTCGATCTGGTGGCGGATCCAGTGCCGGATCATCTGGTCGAGCCGCAGGGTGCGCGGCACGCCGTCGACGATCGAGAGCATGTTGACGCCGAAGCTGTACTGCAGCTGCGTGTGCTTGTAGAGGTTGTTCAGCACGACCTTCGCGACGGCGTCGCGGCGCAGCGTGATGACGATGCGGCGGCCCACGCGGTCCGACGACTCGTCGTTGATCTCGGAGATGCCCTGGATGCGCCCGTCGCGCACCAGCGTCGCGATCGACTCGATCAGCGAGTCCGGGTTGACCTGGTAGGGCAGCTCGGTGACGACGAGGATCGTGCGCCCCTTGGCGTCCTCCTCGGCCTCCACCACCGCGCGCATGCGCACCGAGCCGCGGCCCGTGCGGTAGGCCGACTCGATGCCGTCGGTGCCGACCACCAGGCCGGCGGTGGGGAAGTCGGGCCCCTTGATGCGCGCCATGAGCGCCTCGAGGGTCTCCTCCTCGGAGGCCTCGGGGTTGTCCAGCGCCCACATCGCGCCGTCGGCCACCTCGCGCAGGTTGTGCGGCGGGATGTTCGTGGCCATGCCGACCGCGATCCCGGACGAGCCGTTGATCAGCAGGTTGGGCACCCGGCTGGGGAGCACGGCCGGCTCCTGGGTGCGGCCGTCGTAGTTGTCGACGAAGTCGACGGTCTCCTCGTCGATGTCGGCGAGCATCGACATCGCGAGGGGGGTCAGCCGGCACTCCGTGTTGTGGCTGACGAAGCCGTCGGAGAGGAAGGCGTGGTCGGTGGAGTCGACGCGGACGCTGAAGACGTCCCGCACCCCCGCGTCCGCGACGTCGGCGACCTCGGCGTAGTAGAAGCGCCCGTCGGTCAGCTCCTCGGCGATCGTCCGCGCGTCCGGCTCGTCGACGTGGGCGAGGATCTCCTCGCCGCCGAGCTCCCAGCGCTCGATGCGATCGACGTTGTGCCGCGCGAGCCACTGGCGCTTGCGGTCGTCGGTGGTGCCGTGGGCACGGAGGAACGCGCCGAGCCCGGGGACGTGGTCGGTCCCCAGCGCCCGGGTGGCCCTCGCCTCGGGGCCCAGGTTGCCGGCGAGCTTCTCCTGCTTGGCGCCGACGAAGCCGATGCGCGTCGCGAACAGGCGCGCGTCACGACGGTTGGTGAGCACGACCTTCCACTCACCGACGGCGTGGAAGTAGCGCTTGCTGACGATGCCGAACTCGAGCAGCAGGTTCTGGACGTCCTTGGCGAGCTGCTCGCTGCGCGTCGAGTACGACACCTGCACGGTGGTGCGCGGCAGCGACGAGCAGGAGCCGTCCCCGGTGAAGAGCGCCTGCAGGAAGAAGCGCTTGCGGGCGGCGCCGCCGGACCAGATGAACTCCGGCACGACCTTGGCGTCGCTGCGCTTCCCGGCGAGCTCGCCGAGCACGCTGCGACGCAGGGCGGTGAGGTCGTGGACGTCGAGCTCGTGCAGCGTCGAGCCCGAGGCGATGGTGCGCGACGAGACGTAGCGCGGACCGCCGACGGCCGTGTCGTAGGCCTGCAGCACGAGTCCGAAGAAGTCGGCGTCGACGTTGTTGACGCCGGCGCGGCCGGCCGAGACGAAGCCCTCCGAGACGAAGGCTCCGAGGGCGATCGCCGCGGCGGCCTCGCCCCACTCCGGGGCGCCGGGGTCGTCCGCGGGGGTGCGCGCGATCGCGACGCGGTCTCCGGGGCGGATCTCCTCGGCGAGCTTCCACAGCAGCGTCGGCACACCGACGACGTCGACGAGGCAGAGCACGGGGTGGTTGTGCGTCCCGGTGAGCTCGTAGCCCTCGCGGGTCGTGATCGTCAGGGTCGGGTGCTGCCCGGAGTGGAAGAACATCTCCGCGCGCACCGGATCGCCGTTGCGGTCGAGGAGCTTCTCGTCGATCGCGGTGTCGGAGTGCGGCGCGGCGCCGGGCGCGAGGTCGGCGATGCGCGGGCTGCCACCCTCGGCGCGGCGGACGCGGGTCTCGGCGACGAGGCAGTACCGCATCGCGGCGGCGGGGTCGTTGCCCGGCGAGCCGAAGTTGCCCTGACCGTCGATCAGCGGGTAGCGCATCGACCACGGCTGGGCCAGGCGCACGAGCGCGTCGTAGATCGCCGAGTCGCCGTGGGGGTGGTAGTTGCCCATGACGTCGCCGACGACGCGAGCGCACTTGACGTAGCTGCGGTCGGGCCGGAAGCCCGAGTCGTACATCGAGTACAGGACGCGGCGGTGGACCGGCTTGAGCCCGTCCTCCACGAGGGGCAGCGCGCGACCCACGATGACCGACATCGCGTAGTCGATGTAGGAGCGCTGCATCTCCTGCTGGATGTCGACCGGCTCGATGCGGTCGCCGGAACCACCACCGGGAGGCAGTGTCGTCTCGGTCACGCGGTGCTCACCCTCCTGGCGACCCACACACGAGGCGCCGGACACTGTCGATCCTATCGGGGCCGGGGTGGCTCCCCGGGCTCCCCCGGAGAACCCGCCGCGGCGTGTTGTCGCCGGTCAACGGGCCTGTCCGGGTCGGGACGGAACACCGGGTCCCCGTTGGTTCCACGGGAAACGCGGCGTGCCGTCCCTCGACCTCGACTACACGTCGAGGAACCGCACGTCCTTGGCGTTGCGGGTGATGAACGATCGACGGGACTCGACGTCCTCGCCCATCAGCACGCTGAAGAGCTCGTCCGCGGTGGCGGCGTCGTCCAGCGTCACCTGCATCATCTGGCGCGTGTCGGGGTCCATCGTGGTCTCCCAGAGCTCCTTGGCGTTCATCTCGCCGAGGCCCTTGTAGCGCTGGATGCCCTCGTCCTTGTTGATCTTCTTGCCGGCCGCGCGGCCGGCCTCGAGCAGGCCGTCGCGCTCGCGGTCGGAGTAGGCGAACTCGGGCTCCGCTCCGCGGCCGCTCCACTTGATCTTGTAGAGCGGGGGCATCGCCAGGAACACGTGACCGTTCTCGACCAGCGGGCGCATGAACCGGAAGAGCAGCGTCAGCAGCAGCGTGCGGATGTGCTGCCCGTCGACGTCGGCGTCGGCCATCAGCACGATCTTGTGATAGCGGAGCTTGGTCAGGTCGAACTCGTCGTGGATACCGGTGCCGAGCGCCGTGATGATCGACTGGACCTCGTTGTTCTTGAGGACGCGGTCGATGCGGGCCTTCTCGACGTTGATGATCTTCCCGCGGATCGGGAGGATCGCCTGGAACATCGAGTCGCGACCGGACTTCGCCGAGCCGCCCGCCGAGTCGCCCTCGACGATGTAGACCTCGCTGCGCTCCGGGTCGTTGCTGCGGCAGTCGGCGAGCTTGCCGGGCAGGCCGCCCAGGTCGCCGGCGGTCTTGCGGCGGACCAGCTCACGGGCCTTGCGCGCGGCGAGGCGGGCCTGCGCCGAGCCCACCGCCTTGTTGATGATGGTCTTCGCCTCGGCCGGGTTGGCCTCGAACCAGTCGGCGAGGTACTCGTTGCAGACCTTCTGGACGAACGAGCGGACCTCGGTGTTGCCCAGCTTGGTCTTCGTCTGGCCCTCGAACTGGGGCTCGGCCACCTTCACCGCGACGATCGCGGCGAGGCCCTCGCGGATGTCGTCGCCGGTGAGCGCCGGGTCCTTGTCCTTGATGAGCTTCTTGTCGCGCGCGTAGCGGTTGACCGTGGCCGTCAGCGCCGAGCGGAAGCCCTCCTCGTGGGTGCCGCCCTCGGTGGTGTTGATCGTGTTGCAGAACGTGTAGACGGACTCGGAGTAGCCCGAGTTCCACTGCATCGCGACCTCGACCTGGTGGCCGGTGCCCTCCGCCTCGAACCCGACCGGCTTGCGGTGGATCGGGTCCTTGGCGTGGTTGATGTGGGCGACGAAGTCCTCGAGGCCGCCGGGGTAGTGGAAGGTCCGCTCCTTGACCTTCGACACGTAGCCCTCGGCGTCCGGGGCCTCGTCGAGCTCGCCGCCTTCGCCGTCGGCGGCGCTCTCGGGCTTGCGCTCGTCGCGCACCGTGATGGTGAGGCCCTTGTTCAGGAACGCCATCTCCTGGAGGCGTCGCGAGACGGTCTCCAGGTTGTAGGTCGTGGTCTCGAAGATGCTCGGGTCGGCCCAGAACGTGATCGACGTGCCGGTCTTCTTCGTCTTCCCGGCGGCGACGAGCTCACCGGGCACCGAGCGGTCGTAGTGCTGGGTCCACACCTGCCCGTCGCGGTGGATCTCGACGTCGAGGGCGGTGGAGAGCGCGTTGACGACGCTGATGCCGACGCCGTGCAGACCGCCCGACACCGCATACGACTTGTCGTCGAACTTGCCGCCGGCGTGGAGCATCGTCAGCACCATCTCGACGGCCGGCTTCTTCTCGACCGGGTGCGTGTCGACCGGGATGCCGCGACCGTCGTCGACCACCGAGATGCCGCCGTCGGCGAGCAGCGTGACGTGGACGTACGACGCGTAGCCCGCCATCGCCTCGTCGACCGAGTTGTCGACGGCTTCCCAGATGAGGTGGTGGAGCCCGCGCTCACCGGTGGAGCCGATGTACATGCCGGGCCGCTTGCGAACGGCCTCGAGGCCCTCGAGGACGGTGATGGACGAGGCGCTGTAGTCCCCGTTGTTCTTCTTCTGGGCCGAGTTCGGTGCGGCTGCCACGGGCTCTGGTGTCTCCCTCGCGTGGACACGCTCCCGCACGTCTCGCGCGGGGGGTACGTATGTACCCATTCTACCCGGGCCGCAGAGAAGCCCCGAGCAGGCGCCTCAGCGCGTCGTAGCAAGCCTGGGAGACGCGTCGGAGGGTCCGACCGCCCGCGAGGCACCCCCGACGCCCTCCGCGCGCGTCTCCGGAAGCCGTGAGACGCGCTGCGAGCGCTCAGCCGTACGTGTCGCGTGGCCCCCGGCCCGAGACGTGGCGCGGACCGCGACGCCAGCTCGGGGCCGCCGGTCCGTGGATGCGCATGCTCGTCACGACACCGTCGCCCAGGCCCGCCGCGAGACGAGCGATCAGTTGGCGCTGGAGCAGGCGCAGCTGGGTCGCCCACGCCGTCGAGTCGGCCTGCACGGTGAGCACCCCGTCGCGCAACGACTCGGGGCGGGCGTGCTCGGCGACCTCCTCGCCCACCAGCTCCGCCCAGCGACCGAACACCGACCCGGACGCCAGGCGCGGCGCCCAGCCCCGGTCACCCGAGAGACGCGAGGCCAGACGACCGAACGTCTGGGGGTCGCGCTCGTCGGCACGGGCCGCCGACCAGCCCCGGCCCCGCGGGCGTCCGAGACCGCCGGAGCGCCGGACGGGCTTGCGGATCCCGGCCGCGCCCTTGCCGCCGCCCGTCGCAGCACGGCGCTCGGCCGCCGCGGCGCGGGCGGCTGCGAGGGCGTCGCGGGCCAGGTCGGCGCCCCGTTTCGGGGTCCCCGCACCGCTCGCCGACGCCGCGTCGGACGTGCCCGGTTCGTCACGATCAGGGGTGTGGACAGGGCCTTCGGCGGAGCCGCCCTGCTCCCGCCCCGGATCCGGCCCCGGACCACCCCCTGGCGCGGATCTGTCGCTCGAGTTGTCCACAGCATCCACAGGTCTGTCCCCAGGACCTCCACCGATGTCACGCGTCCGGGCCACCAGATCCACCCCCTGTCGTCCGACTGACCGCGGTCATCTCACTCACCGTGCCCGCATCGACCACGTAGCGTGCGCCCCGCAGGTCGTCCGGCACATCGTCGTCCACGGCCGCCGTCACGAGCACCTGCTCCGCGCGGGCCGCGGTGCGCGCGAGCGCCCGCCGTCGGCGCACGTCGAGCTCGGCGAAGACGTCGTCGAGCACCAGGACCGGCTCCGAGCCCTCCCCGCGCAGCAGCTCGAAGGCGCCCAGCCGCAACGCCAGCGCGAGCGACCACGACTCGCCGTGGCTCGCGTACCCCTTGGCCGGCCCCGCGCCGAGGGTGAGCTCGAGGTCGTCACGGTGGGGACCGACGAGGCACACACCGCGCTCGATCTCCTGGTGCCGCCGCCGCGCCATCTCCTCCAGCAGCATCGCCTCGACGTCCTCGGTGGCCGGGAGGGCGGCCTCGGGGGCACCGAGGGCGTCGACGGTCTCCACGCGGGACCGGTAGCGCGCCCCGACCGGCTCCGACTCGGGGGCCACCTCCGCGTAGGCGGCGCTCACGTGGGGCGCGAGCGCCGCCGTGAGCTCGAGACGGCCCGTGACGAGCGCGGCGCCGGCCCGCGCGAGGTGGGCGTCCCACACGTCGAGCGTGCTCGTGTCGCCCCGGGCGTGACGGGCGGTCTTGAGCAGCGCCGAGCGCTGCCGCAGCACCTTGTCGTAGTCGGCGCGCACACCCGCCCACCGCGGCGCCCGGGACACCAGCAGCTCGTCGAGGAAGCCGCGGCGCTCGCCCGGGTCCCCGCGCACCAGGGCGAGGTCCTCGGGGGCGAACACGACCGTGCGGACGATCCCGAGCACCTCGCGGGGGCTGCGGACCGGCGACCGGTTGACCCGCGCACGGTTCGCCCGGCCGCTCGCGATCTCGACCTGGACCGTGAGCTCCCGGCCCTCGTTGACCGCGACCGCCCGCACCGTGGCCGAGGTCGCGCCCCGGCGGATGAGCGGGGCGTCCCCGGCGACCCGGTGCGAGGACAGGGTCGCGAGGTAGCCGACGGCCTCGACGAGGTTGGTCTTGCCCTGGCCGTTCGCGCCGACGAGCACCGAGACCCCGGGCTCGAACGTGAGGTCGGCCTGCTCCCAGGAACGGAAGTCGGTGACCGAGAGCGCGCGGACGTACACGCAGTCCTCCCGTCACTCCCCGCTCGACCCGGCGCCGGTGCTCAGCCCCCCGTCGGCGGCTCGTTGGCGGCGTCGCCCGCCTTGTGGGTGGCGTGGCCGCCGAACTGCGCGCGCAGCGCCGCGACCGCCTTCATCGCCGGGGAGTCGACCTGACGGGAGGCGAAGCGCGCGAAGAGCGCGGCCGAGATCACCGGCGCCGGCACCGCGTGCACGATCGCCTCGTCGACGGTCCACCGGCCCTCACCGGAGTCCTCGGCGTAGCCGGTGATCCGGTCGAGGTGCGGGTCGGCCTCGAGGGCCCGGACCATGAGGTCGAGCAGCCAGCTGCGCACGACGGTGCCGCGGCTCCACGCCTTCATCACCGCGCCGACGTTGTCGACCGGTCCGCCGGCGCTCAGCAGCTCGTAGCCCTCGGCGTAGGCCTGCATGAGGCCGTACTCGACGCCGTTGTGGACCATCTTCGCGTAGTGCCCCGCCCCGACCGGGCCGGCGTGGACGAAGCCCTCCTCGCGCGGGCCCTCGGGGCGCAGCGCGTCGAACACCGGCAGCAGGCGCTCGATGTCGCCGGCGTCGCCACCCGCCATGAGGCCGTAGCCCTCGGTGCGGCCCCACACGCCACCGGAGACGCCGCAGTCGACGTAGCGCACGCCGGTCCTGTCGAGGAGCTCGGCGTGCACGGTGTCGTCGGTGAACTTGCTGTTGCCGCCGTCGACCACCAGGTCGCCCGCCTCGAGGAGCTCCGCGAGGCGGTTGACCGTCGAACTGGTGGCCTCGCCCGCCGGGACCATCAGCCACACCGTGCGGGGCGCCGCGAGGGCCTTGACGAGCTCGTCCAGCGACGCCGCGTCGCCGGACCCGTCGTTGGCGTACCCGACGACCTCGTGGCCGGCGGCCCGCAGCCGTTCGGCCATGTTGCCGCCCATGCGTCCGAGTCCGACCATCCCCAGCTGCACGTCTGAGTTCCTCTCGTCGCCCGCCCCACCGCGGGGCGAGTCCTTGCGCTCGGGTCGGGTTGATGGAGTGCGCGTGGTGCTCGGCCGTCGGTCCGGGACCGGCTCGGGACTCAGCCCGGCAGCCGCACCGGCATCAGAAGATAGAGGTACCCGGGGCGGGGATCCGGGAGATCGTCCGCGTGGTCGCCCGGTCCGGGCTCGGGGGCCGTGGCGCCGCCCTCGGCCGGCTCGGCGTCGCCCGCTCCCTCGCCGGCGTCACCGGGGGCGCTCGCGGGCCGCAGGAGGGCGGGACGGCTCGGCGTGGTGAACGACAGGTGCGCGTGGTCGGCGCCGAGCGCGCCCAGGCCGTCGAGCAGGTAGCCGGGGTTGAACGCGATGGTCAGCGGCTCGCCCACGAACCGGCAGGCCAGCTCCTCCTCGGCGCTGCCCTCGTCGTCGCCGCCCGCGGTGAGCCGCAGCGAGTCGTCGGCGAACTCCAGCCGGACCTGCGTGCCGCGCTCGGCCACCAGCGAGACGCGCTTGATGGCCTCCACGAGCGGCGCGATCTCGATGACCGCCGCCGACGTGTGCTCCTTGGGCAGCAGCTGGCGGTAGCGGGGGAACTCGGCGTCGAGCAGCCGCGTGGTGGACCGCCGGCCGCCGCCGGCCAGACCCAGCAGACCGTCGCCGCGGGCCAGCGCGAGCTCGACGCGCGAGCCCGACGACGTCAGCGTCTTGGCCGCCTCGGCGAGCGTCTTGGCGGGCGCGAGCAGCGCGACCTCGCCCGACTCGCCGCCACCGGCGCTCTCGCCGGGCTCCCACGAGAACTCGCGCACGGCCAGGCGGAACCGGTCGGTGGCCGCGAGCGTCAGCGTGGAGCCGTCGATCTCGACCCGGATGCCGGTGAGCATCGGCAGCGTGTCGTCACGACCGGCCGCCACGGCGACCTGCGAGACCGCCTGGGCGAACACCTCGGGCGCGAGCGCGCCGGCGACCGGGGGCATGTCCGGCAGCTGCGGGTAGTCCTCGGCGGACATCGTCGGGAGGCTGAACCGGGCGTTGCCGCAGGCGATGGCTGCGCGGGGGCCGTCGACCGTGACGTCGACCGGGTGCGGCGGGAGGGCGCGGGTGATGTCGGCGAGCAGGCGTCCGGAGACCAGCGCCCGACCGGCGTCGCCGATCATCGCCGGGACCTCGACACGCGCCGAGACCTCGTAGTCGAACCCCGAGACCGTCAGCGTGCCGTCGCCCTCGGTGTCGAGCAGGACGCCGCCGAGGACCGGGACCGGCGCGCGGCTCGGCAGGCTGCGGGCGACGAAGGCGACGGCGTCGGCGAGGGCGTCTCGTTCGACGCGGAACTTCATCGCGGGTCCTCCCCCTGCTCGGCCCTGCTGCGGTGATCCCTGGACGCGGGAAGCACCCCGGCGCGGGTGCATCACGGTAGAGCGTGCAGGAGGGGTCCGACACTCCGGGCCTGGTCTCGATTCGAGCCGATCGGGTAGCCCGCCCGAGGACCTTGTGCCGCTCCGTCCACGCGTCCACACCACCTGTTCTTCTGCAGTTCTCCGAGAAGAGAAGAACAGCAGTACCAGTAGGTCCTGTGCGTGGTGTGGATCGAGGACGTCGGCGCTGGTGGGGCGGCCGGATCCGGTGTGGACACCTCGGGTCGGTCGGTGCCCGGATCCGGGGACGGAACGGCGTGTCCGGTGGACGGACGGCGGCCGTCCCTCCCCGTCCCGCCCGTTTCCACCGGCCCGGGGCAGATGTCCACAGAGTTGTCCCCAGCTGTGGGTCAATCGGGAGTCGAACGATCGCGGTGTGCTACCGGGGTGGGTGTTCGGCGCCGCGGACCGTCGGCTCGGCGCCGGCCGATGCCTCCGGTGGTCACGCTGGGTCGCTCGTCATGGCGCAGAACGTCGACGGAGCGTGAGATTTCGGCCGCGTGGAGCGGATCGGGCCGTCGCCGGGAGCTGGGGTGCCCGCCCAGTGAAGCGGAGGCGCGGTGCGCGGCCGGGTAGCAGCGAACGGCGCGTTCGTGTGATGTCCGGGGTCCGGCGCATCGGGCGTGCCGACCGCGAGGGACGCCCTCGCTGCCTCCGAGGCGTCGGGGGCGTCCCTCGTGCCTTGGACGGGTCCGGGGCGTCCCTCGCTCCCCTGGGCGCTCGCGCGCCCGGCGCCGGCGCTTCCCTCCCGCGGGCGCGCGGGCGGCGTCGGCGGGAGATCAGGGGCGCGTTACGCACCTCGTCGCGCCATGCCGGGTGCGTGAGGCGCTCGTGATCGTCGACGCGAGTCCGGGGCGGCGGGCACGAACGGGGAGTTCGGACGCATAGAAGCAGCGAACAGCGCGTTCGCTGCTTCAGGAGGGCAAGAACAACGCTCAGCCGCGGGCGCGCTGCTTGATGCGCGCGGTGAGCTCCTGGACCTGCTCGTAGGTCCGGCGCCGCTCGGCCATCTCCTTGCGGATCTTCTTGTCCGCGTGCATGACCGTCGTGTGGTCACGGTTGCCGAACGTCTGCCCGATGCGGGGCAGGGAGAGGTCGGTGAGCTCGCGGCAGAGGTACATCGCGATCTGCCGGGCGAGGGCGAGGGCCTTGGTCTTGCCCGGCCCGCAGAGGTCGTCGATGGACACGCCGTAGAACTCGGCGGTCACCGCCATGATCGTCGGGGCCGTGATCTCCGACTGCCGGGAGTCGGGGATGAGGTCGCGCAGCACGATCTCGGCGAGCTGCAGGTCGATCGGCTGGCGGTTGAGCGACGCGAACGCCGTCACGCGGATCAGGGCGCCCTCGAGCTCGCGGATGTTGCGCTCGATGCGGTCGGCGATGAACTCGAGCACCTCGGGCGGGGCGGCCATCCGCTCGCCGGCGGCCTTCTTGCGCAGGATCGCGATCCGGGTCTCGAGCTCGGGGGGCTGGATGTCGGTGATCAGGCCCCACTCGAACCGCGTGCGCAGGCGGTCCTCGAGCGTCTCCAGCCGCTTGGGCGGGCGGTCCGAGGACACGACGATCTGCTTGTTCGCGTTGTGGAGGGTGTTGAAGGTGTGGAAGAACTCCTCCTGGGTCCCTTCCTTGCCCTCCAGGAACTGGATGTCGTCCACCAGCAGCACGTCCACGTCCCGGTACCGCCGCTGGAAGGCGATCTTGCGGTCGTCGCGGAGGCTGTTGATGAAGTCGTTCGTGAACTCCTCGGTCGACACGTACCGCACCCGCATGCCGGAGAACAGCCGCTGGGCGTAGTGGCCGACGGCGTGGAGCAGGTGGGTCTTGCCGAGCCCGGAGTCGCCCCAGACGAACAGCGGGTTGTACGCGCGGGCCGGCGCCTCGGAGACGGCGACGGCCGCGGCGTGCGCGAAGCGGTTCGAGGCCCCGATGACGAACGTGTCGAACGTGTACTTCTCGTTGAGCCGCGTCTGCGAGCGCGGGGCGCCGCGCGCAGGGTCCGGGCCGGTGTCGCGGAGCTCGGTCGCGTGCTCGCCCACACCCCGGGGCGGCCAGATCTCGTGGACGGCGGCGAGCCCGTCGCGGACCTCGTCGACCTCTTCCTCGGGATGCGCGCGGTCCGGGTTGTGGGTGACCCGACCCACGCCGGCGGCCGCGGCGATCGCCTCGGCCCGGTGGGACGAGGTGGGCTCCGACGGCGAGGAGGTCGCCGCGAGGTAGCCGGTGTCGGGGCCGGTGTCGTTCGCGTGGTGGCCGTCGGTCGAGGGGGCGCCGTTCCCGGACGCCGGGAGCGTCACCCGTGGGAGCGGGGAGGTGCTGGGTCCGACCTCGGGGGCGGGCCGGGCGCTGTGGTCGACGCGCACGGCGAGCGACACGGGACGGCCGATGTGCCGGGAGAGCGCGGCGACGATCGGGTCGCGCAGGGCCCGCTCGATGGCCTCCTTGGCGAACTCGCTCGGCGCGGCCAGCAGAGCGGTGTCGTCGAGCAGCCCGAGCGGGCGCGTCACGCGCACCCAGGCCCGCTGCTGCGGGGAGAGCATCGCGCCGCCGCCGGAGCCCGCGGTGAGTTCGGCGACGACCTGGCCCCAGGTCTCGTCGAGGTCGAAGAGCTGGTCCGACACCGCACCCCTCCGTCCCCTGACCCGCCGTGAGCACCGTGCCGAACCAGCCCGTGGGCGTGCGCGTCCACAGCCTTGTCCACAACTGTGCACGACGGCTCGTCGAGCGCGGCGAGCGGGTGCGACGGGCACCCCCCAGCGCCCGGTTCCTGCACTCCCCCGCTCGGGCGGCACGTGTGCCGAGCCCGGCCGAGACCTGCATCCTCGGCGAGTGGTGGACGCTAACAAGCCTCCTGCGGCCCCCACAACCTCCCCCGGACGGCCGTGCGGACCCGGGGTGCCGCCCACGCGGGGACCACCGGCTACGCTGGACGAGACCGGAGCCGACGCCCGACGGGGCGCTCGGCACCCATTGTGGCGTCGCGCCCACGCGGCGCGTTGGATGCGGGAGATCGCGAAAGTGGCCAAGGGCAAGCGCACGTTCCAGCCGAACAACCGTCGGCGGTCGAAGACGCACGGCTTCCGGCTGCGCATGCGGACGCGCGCCGGCCGTGCGGTGCTGGCCGCCCGTCGCCGCAAGGGCCGCGACACCCTCAGCGCCTGATCGGCGCGCGGGCCCGGCCCGCCGGCACGACCTCCGACGACGGGACCGCTCCTTCCTGGACGCGGTCCCGTCGTCGTGTGCCGGGCCCCGTCCCGCACGCCGCTCACGACGACCCGCCCGCCGTGCTGCCGCGCCCCCTCCGGATCACCCGGCCCCAGGACTTCCGCCTCGTGCTGCGCCGGGGACGGCGGGCCGGGCGCCGACGCCTCGTCGTGCACGCCCTCGCGCCCTCGGCCGTACCGCCGACCCCTGACCGGCCGGCGCGCGCCGGGCTGGTCGTCGGCCGCGGGGTCGGACCGGCGGTCGTCCGGCACCGCGTCAGCCGCCGGCTGCGTCACCTCCTGCGCGCGCGGCTCGAGGCCCTGCCCGCCGGCACCGACCTGGTGATCCGCGCGCAGCCGGCCGCCGCCGACGCCACCTCGGCCGAGCTCGGCGAGGACCTGGACGCCGCGATCGCGAAGCTGCGGCTCAGGGACTGAAGAGGTAGTTGCGCTCGGTGTCGACGATCCCCGCGATGGGCCGCCAGCCCGCGGACCAGAGGTGTGCCCGGTACCCCAGCTCACCGGTGAGCCGGTCGAAGAGGTCCGCGGCGCGGACGCCGTACTTCTGCGTGTGCCGGTCCTCGATCTCGAGCAGCAGGTGGGGCCGGTGAGCGGTGAGCGTCGTGGCGGCGCCGTCGAGCAGCGCGCCCTCGGCGCCCTCGACATCGGCCTTGACGAGGGACACCCCGTCGGGGGCGAGGTCGGCGACGACCGCGTCGAGTGTCTCGACGGCCACCGACTCCAGGCGGTGCCCGGCGAACTCCCGGTTCGGGCCGGCGTCCTGCGCCCCCGCGGTCACGTAGGCCCGGCCGTGGACGGGCAGGCCGCGCCGGCGCGGGACGGAGAGCTCGGCGGTGGTCGGCGCGGCGCCGAGGGCCAGCCGGTGCAGGTGCACCCAGGACAGCCCGGCGGCGCGGACGCCGAGCCGCAGCGCCCGGTGGGCCCCGTGCTGAGGCTCGAAGGCGTGGACGGCGCCGTGCGGTCCGACGAGGTCGGCGAGCACGTGGGTGTAGAGCCCGAACTCGGCGCCGACGTCGAGGCAGACGTCCCCGGGCCCCACCAGCTCGGCCAGCCCGAGGATCTCCTTCTCGACCACGGCGCCGCGACGTGCGGCGGCCGAGAGCACCCCGCGCACCGCGCGCGACCGGCGCGTCCCTCCGGCTCGGCGACGTGCGGTGGGGCGTTCGGCGGGCGCGCCTCCGGCGATCGACACGGCGCGGATGCTCCCACGGCGCGTGGTCGACCCTGCCCGGGCGGTCGCTTCCCGGCCCGCGGACGGGCACCATGGAACGGACGACCGGCGCCGGGCACGGCAGGGCACCGCGCCGCACGTCCGCGGCATGCGACCCGCGCTCGGGTCCCGACGAGGAGGACGGCATCGGTGGGTGAGGCGGCCGGAGCCCCCGATGTCCCCGGCGCCCCCGGCGTCCCCGGGACTCCCGACGCGGAGGCGCGCCGTCCGTCGGCCGCGGTCCGCGCCCTGGTGGCCGTCCTCGGCTTCTACCAGCGGTGGATCTCGCCGATGTTCCCGCCCTCGTGCCGCTTCCACCCCAGCTGCAGCGCCTACGCGATCGGCGCGCTGCGCACCCACGGGGTCGTGATCGGCACGGGCTTGACCCTGGTCAGGGTGGCCAAGTGCGCACCCTGGCACCCTGGAGGCCTGGACCCGGTGCCACCGCGCGAGCACCGGACGTGGTGCGGGTGGCCCCGCCGCGCCGCCGAGACGGGGGCGGACACCCCCAACACCGAGGAGCGAGAGCAGTGCTGAACTTCATCTACTACCCCGTGTCCGGGATCATGTGGTTCTGGCACGAGGTGTTCGGCTTCGTCCTCGGACCCGCCAACGGCTTCGCGTGGGCGCTGTCGGTCATCTTCCTGGTCTTCACCCTGCGCGCGCTGCTGATCAAGCCGTTCATCAGCCAGGTCCGCTCGATGCGGAAGATGCAGGAGTTCCAGCCGCAGATCAAGAAGCTGCAGGAGAAGTACAAGAACGACCGGCAGAAGCTCGCCGAGGAGATGCAGAAGCTCCAGAAGGAGCACGGGGTCAACCCCCTCGGCGGCTGTCTCCCCCTGCTGGTCCAGCTGCCGGTGTTCATCGGCCTGTTCCACGTGCTGCGCGGCTTCCAGCCGAACTACCCGTACAACTACGTCTTCGACCGCGCCGACATCGAGTCGTTCACCAACGCCGACATCTTCGGCGTCAGGCTGAACGAGGCGATCGCGGGCGGGATGCAGTCGCTGGGCACCTTCAGCTTCAACTTCGGCGAGTTCCAGGCGCACGTCCTGCCGGTGGCCCTCCCGCTGATGATCCTCGCCGCGGTCGCCACCCACTTCACCGCGCGCGTCTCCCAGCAGCACCAGAGCCCGGCGGCCGCGGCGAACCCCCAGGCCGCGATCATGGGCAAGATCACGATGTGGCTGTTCCCGGCCGGTCTGCTCGTCTTCGGTGCCTTCTTCCCGATCGCGATCCTCATCTACTTCCTGAGCCAGAACACCTGGACGCTGGGCCAGCAGTTCCTCATCTACCGCAAGATCGCCCGCGAGGAGGAGGAGAAGAAGGAGCAGGCGCGCGAGCAGCGCGACGCCCTCGCTCCGAAGCCGGGCCAGAAGCCGCAGCGCCAGCGCCCCGCCGCGTCGATCGCCGACGCCGACCTCGACACCGTGACGGACGACGACGCCCCGGCCGGCGAGGACGCCGCGCCGGCCGCGACCACGCCGACCGTGGGCGGCAAGAACGGCGGCGCCCGTGCCGGCGGCAACGGCGGCGCCGGGAAGAACGGCGGCAAGAACGCCGGCAAGTCCTCCGGGCGGCGCGCACCCGGCAAGGTCGGCCCGGCCCGTGACGGCGGCGGTGCGCGTCAGGGGTCCGGCAACGCGACCCCCGGCAAGGTCGCCCGCGCCAACGGGTCCGCCGGTGCCGGCGGGTCGAACGGCGCGGCCAACGGCTCGAACGGCTCCAACGGCTCGAACGGCTCCAAGGGCTCCAACGGCTCGGGCACCGGCTCCGGGAACGGGTCGGGCAAGGGCGGCGGCAAGGGCGGGCAGCTCGCGTCGTCGGGCCCGGGCAACCAGGGCTCCAAGCGCGGCAAGAAGAAGAAGTAGCCCGGCGGCGAGCGGCGACGGCCCCGGCCGTCTCCCTCGCCGACGCGAAGTCCTCCGGCCACCGCGCACGGGCACCGCTCCGGCGGACCGCGCGAGCCGGACCACAGACCCGCACGCGCGCGAGAGCAACGCGGCGCGTGCCAGGAGAGGCCCTCCGGGGCCCGGCGGAAGGAGACGGCGTGTCGGAGACGGTGACGCCGCAGGACCAGGACGAGTCGACCGGGACCGCGACCACGGAGCCCGGGGACGACGCCCCCCGCGCCGAGCGCAGCTCGGAGGACCAGCTCGTCCGCGAGGGCGACATCGCGGGCGACTACCTCGAGCGGCTGCTCGACATCCTCGACTTCGACGGGGACATCGACCTCGACGTCGAGGCCGGCCGTGCGGTGGTGAGCGTCGACGGCGGCAAGGACCTCGAGAAGCTCGTCGGCGCGCGGGGTGACGTCCTCGAGGCGCTGCAGGAGCTCACGCGGCTCGCGGTCCAGCAGTCCACCGGCTCCCGCAATCGCCTCATGCTCGACGTCGCCGGCTGGCGCTCGCAGCGTCGCTCGGAGCTCAGCGACCTCGGGCGCACCGCGGCGCAGGAGGCCAAGGACACCAACCGCGCGCAGCGCCTGCGTCCGATGACGCCGTTCGAGCGCAAGATCGTGCACGACGCGGTCGCGGCGGTCGGCGGGGTGCGCAGCGAGAGCGAGGGCGAGGAGCCCCGCCGTCGCGTCGTGGTCCACCCGGCGGGCTGAGCGAGGTGGCGACGGATCGAGCCCTGCTCCGTGGGCGTCGTGTTCCACGTGGAACACGACGGTGAGCACGACCCACGGCGGGGAGACCGACGGGTCCGCACCCTCGGCGGCGGTGGCCGTGCCGGAGACCCCGGACGTCGCTGCGGCCGTCTTCGGTGAGCGGCTCCCGGCGGCCGAACGGTATGTCACGCTGCTCGCCGGGCCGGGGCACGAGCAGGGCGTGATCGGGCCCCGGGAGCTCCCGCGGCTGTGGGACCGCCACGTCCTCAACAGTGCTGCCGTCGGCGAGGTCCTGCCGGCGGACGCGACCGTCGTGGACGTCGGGTCCGGCGCCGGTCTCCCCGGCATCCCGCTGGCCCTGGCGCGACCCGACCTCGTCATCACGCTCCTCGAGCCCATGGCCCGTCGGGTCACCTGGCTGGAGCGGGTGGTCGGGGAGCTCGGGCTCTCGGTCACCGTCGTGCGCGGACGCGCGGAGGAGCGCGAGACGCGACGCCGGTGCGGCGAGAGCGACGTCGTCACCGGCCGGGCCGTCGCGCCGATCGGGCGGTTGGCGACCTGGACGCTCCCGCTCGTGCGACCGGGTGGGATCCTGGCGGCGATGAAGGGTGCGAGCGCGGCGAGCGAGATCGAGCGCGACCTGAAGGAGATTCGCGCGGCGGGTGGTGACGACCCCCGGGTGGTGCACTGCGGCGTGGGAGACGCGGCGACCACCGTCGTGCTGGTAAGCCGGAGCGAGCGACGCGGCCGCCCCTCCCCCGGTTCCGGAGGCCGCGCCCGCGGCAGGAAGGATCGAGCCCGTGACTGAGCGACCGACCTCTCCGTCCGGCCGCACCGTTCCACGTGAAACGCGCGGCGACCGACCCTCTGCCGAGAAGGTGCGCGAGGCCGTCAGCGACGCGGCGGCGAGTGTCGGCGCGGGCGTGGTCGGCGCCGGCGAGGTGCTCTACCCGCAGGACGAGGGCCTCACCCCGATCGCGGAGGAGGCGGCCCGCGCGGCGCGGGTGCTGCACCCCGAGGACCACCGGCTCCCCCGCCCGTCCGAGCGCCGCATCATCACCGTCGCCAACCAGAAGGGCGGCGTCGGCAAGACGACCAGCGCGGTCAACCTCGCCGCGGCGCTCTCGCTGCACGGGGCGCGGGTGCTCGTCATCGACCTCGACCCCCAGGGCAACGCGAGCACCGCGCTCGGGGTCGACCACCGCAGCGGGACGCCGTCGATCTACGAGGTCCTCCTCGGTGAGATGACGATCGACGAGGCTGCGGCCGTGTGCGAGCGCTCGTCGGACCTCCTGTGCGTGCCGGCGACGATCGACCTCGCCGGCTCGGAGATCGAGCTCGTGTCGATGCTCAACCGCGAGTCGCGGCTCAAGAACGCCCTCACGCCCGACGCCCTCGACCGGCTCGACGTGGACTACGTGCTCATCGACTGCCCGCCCTCGCTGGGCCTGCTCACGCTGAACGCGATGGTCGCGGCGCCCGAGGTGCTCATCCCGATCCAGTGCGAGTACTACGCGCTCGAGGGCCTGAGCCAGCTCCTCAACAACATCGCGCTCGTGCAGTCGCACCTCAACCCCGGGCTGCACGTCTCGACGATCCTGCTGACGATGTACGACGGCCGCACCAAGCTCGCCGACCAGGTGACCTCCGAGGTGCGCAACCACTTCGGCGAGGTCGTGCTCCGCACGGTGATCCCCCGCAGCGTCAAGGTGTCCGAGGCACCCGGGTTCGGGCAGACGGTGCTCACCTACGACCCGGGTTCCCGGGGAGCGATGAGCTACCTCGACGCCGCCCGGGAGTTCGCGGCGCGCACGCTCGTGCGACGCCAGCCCGAGGGCGAGGGGGCACGGTGACGGAGCGGACGGACAGGGTCGAGCGGCGGGGCGGGCTGGGGCGCGGGCTCGCCGCCCTCATCCCCACCGGCCCCCCGGAGACGGACGGGACGGCGGGAAACGCCGGGCACGCCGCGCCGCCGCGGCACGGGCTGGGCAACCAGGCGGCCGACGTCGTGTTCGGTGCGCGCCGCACCAACGGCGTCACCACGACCCCCGCGGACGACTCCACCGCCGCGCCCACCGCCGGGGCGGAGCCCTCCGGCGAGGTCGCCGGCGCGGTCTACCGCGAGGTGCGTCTCGACGGGATCCGCCCCAACCCGCGCCAGCCCCGGTCGGTGTTCGACGAGGAGGCGCTCGCCGAGCTCGAGCACTCCATCCGCGAGTTCGGGCTGCTGCAGCCGATCGTCGTCCGCGAGCTGGCCGAGCCGGAGCCGGGGCTCGACGGCGGGCCGTCGCTGACCCACGAGCTCGTCATGGGCGAGCGGCGCTGGCGGGCGGCCCAGAAGGTCGGCCTCGAGCACATCCCGGCCATCGTCCGCCGGACGCCGGACGACACCCTGCTGCGCGACGCGCTGCTCGAGAACATCCACCGCGTCCAGCTCAACCCGCTGGAGGAGGCGGCCGCCTACCAGCAGCTGCTGACCGAGTTCGACGTGACGCACGAGCAGCTCGCCGACCGCATCGGCCGGAGCCGTCCGGCGATCACCAACACGATCCGCCTGCTCCGCCTGCCGGTCGCGGTACAGCGCCGGGTCGCCGCCGGAGTGCTCTCGGCCGGGCACGCCCGCGCCCTCCTGGGCCTGGACGACGCGGCCACCCAGGAGGAGCTCGCGGCCCGCATCGTGGCCGAGGGCCTGT
The DNA here is from genome assembly GCF_037400275.1 of Actinomycetospora aeridis. Lineage (NCBI taxonomy): Bacteria > Bacillati > Actinomycetota > Actinomycetes > Pseudonocardiales > Pseudonocardiaceae > Actinomycetospora > Actinomycetospora aeridis. Next base: position 982,796 of record NZ_JBBEGL010000002.1, read on the forward strand.
CGGTCCGCGCCGCCGAGGAGGCGGTCACGCTCGCCCGGGGTGACCGGCCGGCGGCGACCAGGCGCGCACCGGCCCGCAAGCCGATGCACGCTCCGGGGCTGCAGGACCTCGCCGAACGGCTGTCGGACACCTTCGACACCCGGGTCAAGGTCGAGCTGGGTCAGCGGAAGGGCCGGATCGTCGTCGAGTTCGGCTCGGTGGACGATCTGGAGCGCATCGCTCGTCTGATGGGACGAGACCCCTCCTCGGGCCCACCATCCCAGGACTGATCGTCGAGGCTCTCAGCGTCGATCTCAGGGCGCCTGAGATCGACGGAGAGCCACGGCCGGCGGCGTCGACGACCGCACCGGGTGACATCGGAACGGCCATTCCTCCACCCGGGGGACCCGGGCGGGGCGGAGCCGGGAGCCGTGACCGTATCCTCGCGTCGGACATCCGGTCGGAGGTCGCCGCGAGGCACAGTCGCCCCCGGCACGAGCCTCAGATGCAGATCGAGTCGGGGAAGGCGGGACGCGTGTCGCGGACCTGTGTCGGGGTCACCCTCGACAACATCGAGGAGCTGCCGAAGCAGAGCCGTCGCTGTGTCTACTGGGAGATCCCCCCGCACCTCAGCGATCAGGCCGAGGAGTTCGGCACGCTCGAGCTCGAGAAGGAGGCCTGGGTCTCCGGTGTCCTGCTCGAGTGGGGCTCCTGCGGGCGGATCGCCCACGTCGACGGCGTCCCGGCCGGCTTCGCCTTCTACGCCCCGCCGACGGTCGTGCCCCGGGCGGCCGCGTTCCCGACGGCGCCCGTGTCCCCCGACGCCGTGCTGCTGTGCGGCGTGCACGTCCTGCCGGACTTCGCCGGCGAGGGTCTCGGCCGCCTGCTCGTGCAGGACGTGGTGCGCGACCTGACGCGCCGCGGCGTCAAGGCGGTCGAGGCGTTCGCCGACGACGGTGAGCGTCCGCGCTCCGAGGGCCACGGGCGCACCGACCAGGGGACACCGACGTGCATCCTGCCGGCGGCGTTCCTGCGAGCCGTCGGGTTCAAGACCGTCGCGCCGCACCCCCGGTGGCCGCGGATGCGCTACGAGCTGCGCACCGGCTTCAACTGGAAGGAGGACGTCGAGGCCGCCATCGCCCAGCTGCTGGGCACCGTGACGATCTCGACGGCCCCGGCCGCCGCCGCGCCCGCACGGGCGAGCGGCTGACCCGGCCCCGCGCGGCCCGCCGGTGAGTCAGACGCCGGCGGGCCGGTTGCTCTCGCGCTGGAGGACCTCGGCCCAGGTGAACGTGCCCGTGGGCTTGTCGTCCTGCCCGAGCAGGTAGAGCCGCTTGACCGCGACGAGGATGCCCTCGGCGACGACGTCGCGGAACCCCGGGTCGAGCAGGGCGGCGCGGTCACGGTCGTTGGTGAGGTAGCCGATCTCGACGCGCACCGCGGGCATCCGCGTCAGCCGCAGCAGCTCCCACGGGCGCGGGTGCACCCCGCAGTCGAGCATGCGCGTGCGCGCCAGCAGCTCGCGGTGGATGAAGCCCGCGAGGGCCTCGCCGACCGTGGAGGTGGCGCCCGTGCCGGTGCCGAAGTGGAACGCGGCGAGGCCGTTGGCGGCCGGGCTGGCGTTGGCGTCGACGTGCAGCGAGAGCACGACGTCGGCACCCGCGGAGTTGGCGAACCCGGCGCGCTCGGCGTCGGTGGGGCAGTCCTGCGGGCCGTGGGAGAGCAGGGCCTCCATGCCGGCGGCCGCCATGCGGCCCTCGAGGCGCCGCGCGATGTCGGCGACGAGGCCGGCCTCGGTGACCGCGTCGGCGCCCTGGCCGACCGACACGCCGCGATCGGCGCCCCCGTGCCCGGGATCGATGACGATCCGCTTCCCCGACAGGCGGGGGCCGGCCTTGTGCAGCCGCTCCTGCTCGCGCAGCAGGCCGGGGCGTCCGCCCGTGACCTTGCGTCCGAGGTAGCCGAGGTGGCGCAGCGTGCGCGGCCCGCACATCCCGTCGGGGCTCATGCCGTAGTCGCGCTGGAAGCTGCGCAGCGCCTGCTCGGTCTGGCGTCCGAAGACGCCGTCCGCGCGGCCGGAGTCGTACCCGAGCTCGAGGAGGCGTTCCTGCAGCGAGAAGACGTCGTCGCCGGTGAGCGGTTGCTGGGTGTTGAGCAGCAGCATGCGGTCGCCGAGCGCCCAGCGGGCGTCGCGCAGCGCCCGGTAGGTCGCCGGGCCGACGATGCCGTCGGTGATCAGCCCACGGTGCTGCTGGAAGATGCGCACCGCCTGCTCGAGCAGATCGTCGAACAGGGCCGGACCGGGCCCGGCGGGCTCGAGGATGCCCATCTCCTCGAGTGCTGCGCGGACCTCGGCGACCGGCGGGCCGGCGTCACCGCGGCTCAGCAGCTGCATGCACTTCGCTCCCGATCGTCCTCGTCCGCTTCCGGACTCCACGTGTGGTCGCGCTTCACTGGCGTCTCATTGTGCCCTGTCCGTGGCGTCACACCGTGCAGCGGGGCACGGTCGATCCGGGGTCGCGGGTCACGGTTCGGGCGCGGCGGGCGCACACGCGACGGCGCCGGGCGGCCGTCGTGGGGACGGTCACCCGGCGCCGGGGCGACGAGCGGTCGATCAGGCAGGAGTCAGGCCAGCACGTCGGAGAGGTCGTCGAGCAGCACGGACTTCGGCTTGGCGCCGACGATCTGCTTGACCGGCTTGCCCCCCTGGAAGACCAGCAGGGTCGGGATCGACATGACCTGGTAGTCCCGCGCCGTGGCCGGGTTCTGGTCGATGTCGAGCTTGGCCACGGTCAGCTTGTCGCCGTGCTCGGCGGCGATCTCCTCGAGGACCGGCGCGACCATCTTGCAGGGGCCGCACCAGGTCGCCCAGAAGTCGACGACGACGGGCTTGTCGCTGCCCAGGACCTCGTCGGCGAAGGTGGCATCGGTGACGTTCACGGGCGCGCTCATCGGCGGCTTTCCTCTCCCAGGGGACGGATGACGGTACTGGTCAGGGCGGTCAGGGGCGGGTCAGGACGGGGCGGGCACGGCGTCGCCCGCGGGCTCGGACGATCCCTCGTCCACCGACCCGTGGGTGCCCCGACGCGCCGTCGGTCCACCGTCGCGGGCGTGGATCGAGTCGAGCTCGTCGACCTCGGCCCCGTCCACCCCCGGGGTGGGCGGCGGCGCGGTGTCGCGGGTGTTGCTCGGCTGCTCGGCGAGCCAGCGCTCGGCGTCGATGGAGGCCTGGCACCCGCTGCCGGCGGCGGTGATCGCCTGGCGGTAGGTGTGGTCCACGAGGTCGCCGCAGGCGAAGACGCCGGGGATGTTGGTGCCGGTGCCGGGCAGGGCCACGCGGACGTAGCCCTCGTCGTCGGTCTCGACGACGTCGCGCACGAGCGCCGAGCGCGGGTCGTGGCCGACGGCGACGAAGAAGCCGCTGACCTCCAGCGTCTCCTCCTCGCCGCTCACGGTGTTGCGGACGCGCACGCCCTCGACGGTGGTGTCGCCGAGGACCTCCTCGACCACCGTGTCCGTCCGGATGGTGATCTTCGGGTCCTTGCGGGCGCGGTCCAGCATGATCCCGGATGCCCGGAACTCGCTGCGCCGGTGCAGGATCGCCACCGACCGGGCGAACCGCGTGAGGAAGGTGGCCTCCTCCATCGCGGAGTCGCCGCCGCCGACCACCACGATGTCGTGGTCGCGGAAGAAGAAGCCGTCACAGGTGGCACAGGCGCTGACGCCGCGGCCCAGCAGCTTCTCCTCGCCGGGGACGCCGAGGTAGCGGGCCTGGGCGCCCATCGCGAGGATGACGGCGCGGGCCTGGTACTCGGTGCCGTGCGCGCGCACCGACTTGACGTCCCCGGTGAGGTCGAGCGCGTCGACGTCCTCGGGGCGCAGCACCGCGCCGAAGCGCTCGGCCTGCCGGCGCATCTGGTCCATCAGCTCGGGGCCCTGGATCTCCTCGGCGAAGCCGGGGTAGTTCTCGACACCGGTGGTGGTCATGAGGGCGCCACCGAACTGGCTGCCCTCGAACACCACCACGTCGAGCTGGGCCCGCGAGGCGTAGACCGCCGCCGTGTACCCGGCCGGTCCCGAGCCCACGATGATTACGTCGTGGATGGTCTGGTCGCTCACGTGGGCGTCAACGTCCCGGGACCCCTCAGGATTCCCCGCGCGGGCCCGCTCACCGGCCGACGAGCGTGTCGGAGACGGTGAGCGGTGTCCCGGGCCCGCATCCCGGCTCCACGACGAGGATGCGGAAGCGCGCGGCCACGCCGGTGGGCAGGACGAGCAGCACGCCGGGCCGGCCGTCCACGACCACCTGCCGGGCCCCGGCGGGCCGGGTGCCGGCCGCCACCCCGTGCGCGGCGAGACAGCCGTCGAGACGGGCCGGGGCGGCGAGCGGCCCGTAGTCCGCGCGACCGAGGCCGGCACGCAGCGCCGACACCCCGTCGCCGCTGCTCAGCCGGGGTGTTCCGGGGACCGGCGCCGCCGTCGGTGCCGGGGCGTCGGTCGACGGCGTAGCCGCGGAGGCGACGACCACCGCCACCACCGCGGCGGCCGCGGCGACCGCCACCGCCACCCCGGCGAGCAGCCGCCGGCGGGGTCGCGCGGGGCCGGGGACGTCGGTCCGGGTCCCTCCGGGATCGGCGCGCTCGGCCGCCAGGGCCCGGTCGATGTCGTCGAGGAGACCCGTCGGCATCGCGGGGGTGCGCGCCCCGTGCGCGGCGAGGTCGGCCCGGGTCCGGGCAAGCGCCGCCGCGACCTCGGGGTCGGCCGGGCCGGGACCGTCGGGGAGGCGGTCGTCGGCGGGCTCCTCGTCTCGGTCGTCGTTCACGATGCCCCTCCTCTCCGGTCCCGTCCGCCCGGGCCACTCGTGGATTGGACGTCGCCGGCGCCCTCGGCGTTCCCGAGCGGGACCACGGTCGCGTCCCGCGGGCGCAGATGGCCGAGCAGCCCGGCCAGACGGCCGCGTGCGCGGGCGCACCGGCTCTTGATGGTGCCCTCCCGCACCCCGAGGATCTCGGCGGTCTCGGTGATGGAGAAGCCGTGGACGTCGACGAGCACGACGGCGAGCCGCTGACCGTCGGGCAGCGCGGCGAGGGCGTCGGCGACGGTCAGCCGGGTCAGGTGGTCGTCGATGCCGTCGCGGGGCGTCGGGAGGTCGTGGCCCGCGAGGGGGTCGACGGCCCGGGTGCGGCGGCGCCGGATGCGGTCGAGGCAGGCGTTGACCGCGATCCGGTGCAGCCAGGTGGAGACCTCCGACTCGCCGCGGTAGCGGTGTGCGCTGCGCAGGGCGGACACGAACGTCTCCTGCACCGCGTCGGCGGCGTCCTCGCGGTGGTCGAGGGTGCGGAAGGCGAGCAGCCACAGCCGCTCGGCGTAGCGGCGCACGATCTCGTCGAACGCCCCTGCCTGGCCCGCCACGTGCGCCGCGAGCAGCTCGCGGTCGCTGCGCGGGTCGGACCGGTCGGGCACGGAGCAGGACGCTAGCCGCGGGCGGCCCGCGGCCGTGGCCGTTCGGGAAAGGTGGTCAGGGCTGGGCGCGCTCGATCGTCACGTCGGCGAGCTCGGTGACGTAGCGGTCGTCGTCGTCCTGCCCCAGCGCCGTGATCCAGACGAGCAGGTTGCCGGTGGGCGGTGCGGCCTGCAGCGGGATCCGCAGCTCGTCGCCCTCGACGGTGCCCGCGCCGAGGAGCTGGGTCCCGGCGATGGGCACGTCCGCCGCGGGCGCCGACCGGATCTCGATGCGGGTGCCGGGGCTGGGCGAGCGCACCGTCACCGCCGACACCGCGGACGGGGCCGTGAAGGTGGTCATCATGCCGATCCCGGGCTTGAGCGCCGGGAGCTGCTGGCGGTACTCCGAGGTCGACCACGTGGTCGACGGGTTGTTGTCGGCCGCGCGGTTGATGCGGGTCGGGTTGTCCGGGCTGCCCGCCGGGCTGTAGACGGCGACGCTGGAGAGCTGTACCGGTCCGGCCGGGGCGGGCGCGGGGGCCGGCGCCGGAGCCCCGGGCGAGGCGGGGGCCGCGGCGGGCGCCGGGGTCTCGGGCGGGATCACCACGACCGGCGGCGCCGACGAGCCGCCGCCGGCCACGACCGAGACGACCTGGTAGGTGACGAACCCGAGGATCGCGAGCGTGGCCAGCACGAGGGCCGTGACGCCGAGGCGGAGCTTGCGCCGGCGGGACGGGTCGGGCCCCGGCTCGGGGACCGCGTCGTCGTGCCAGACCTCGGTGGGGTCGTCGGCGTCGATGGTCTGGCCGTTCTCGAGCACCGGCAGCAGCACGCCGTCGTCCTCGAGGCCCTCCCGCATCTGGGTGACGAGACGGTGCACGGCGGCGGCGGTGCGGATGCCGCCGTCCTCGTCGAGGGTGCGGTCGACGAGCGCGGCGAGCTCCGTCGGCATGTCGGGCCGCAGCTGGCGGGCGGAGACCGGGGCGCCGTCCGGGCCGTGCGGCGCGGGCCGCAGGCCCGCCGGGGTGCGGGCGCCCTCGGCACCGGGCCAGCGGGCGGTGAGGAGCAGGTAGAGCAGGGCGCCGAGGCCGTGGACGTCGTCGGCGTTCGAGGCGTCGCCGCGGGGCATGGGGAACGCGAGGCGGGTGGCCGCCCGGGCGCTGACCCGCACGCGCTGCGGGTGGTCGAGGCCGAGGACGAGCCCGCTGCGGTGCGCGGCGGCCACCGCGTCGGCGAGGGGCTCGATGACGCGCAGCGCCGCGCTGGGGCGCAGGGGGCCGTCGGCGACGAGCTCGGCGAGGTCGCGGCCCGGCGTCCACTCGGCGACCGCGGCGCCGAGCACGCCGGGCGGGAGCGGGCTGCCGCCCGGGCGCACCACGTCCAGGATGCGGGCGGAGTGCGGGTGCTCGAAGTGGGCCGAGCGGGTGGCACGGGACAGCGCCGCGGACGCCCGCGCGTCGCCCTGCCAGGAGCCGACGAGCAGCGTGATGGCGACGTCGCGCTCGAGCATGACGTCGCGGGCCTTCCACAGGGCCGCGTCGGCGCTGCGGTCGCGGCCCACCTCCGCCACCAGCCGGTAGCGGTCGGCGAGCAGGGTGCCCGGCATGAGCTGTCCGGCCGCGGGGAAGGGCCCGGACGGAGGACCGGGGCGTCGCGGGGCCCCGGCGGGACCGGCCTGGCCGCGCCCCGGCCGGCGGGGTGGCGCCGGGAAGGGACCCGACGGCGGACCGGGAGGCCCGGCGGGACCGGGGCCCTGGGCGGCGGGTCCGCGGGGGGACCGTCCGGCGCCGGACCCGTTGGTGCCGCCGTTGCCGGCCGGATCGGGGGTGTCCGCGGTGGCCGTCCCGGACGAGGGGCCGGACGAGGAGCTCGACGACGCGGCCTCGGTGCGCGAGACGTGCATGGTCGGCCCGTCGATGCCGACGCCGGTACGCCGGGGCGGACCCTGCGGCGGGGGCGTGTCGCGCCCCGTCGACTCCCGGCCCGCGGCCTCGGTGTCCTCGGACGAGGGGCTCGCGGGCGAGCGCTCCCCCGACGGTTCGCCGGCCACCGCTCTCACCTCCCCCTCGACGCCGTGCGAGCTTACGGGACCGACGGTCCGCCTCGGGGGACGCCGGGCCCGTCGTGCAGGTTGCCCGGCCGGGGGCGTCGACACGTCACGATCGGCGCGCCGGTCAGCTCGCGGGTGCCTTCCCGCGCCCGACGAGCCGGCGCAGCCGCGAGACCACCGGGTCGAGCTCCGGGACGCGCAGCAGCCGCATCGCGACGGCGACGACGACGAGGAAGATCGTCGAGCCGGTGACGAGCACGATCCACGACCGCAGCACGAGCGAGCCGCTGCCCCCGAGCACCCGCTCGAGCAGGGTCACGCAGAGCACGGCGACGAGCACCGCGACGATCGAGGCCAGCAGCGAGAGCACGAACGTGCGCAGCACCCGGCGGGTGTGCAGGTGGCCCAGGCGCACCCGCAGCCAGATGTTGCCGACGACGAGACCCACGACGAAGCCGAACGCGTTGACCCCGGCCAGGCCGAGCACGACCTGCTCGGGGGGCAGCAGCACCGGGCAGAGGTAGGCCATCGGCACCTTGATCGCGGTGATGATGACCATGATCAGGGTCGGCGTGCGGGCGTCGTTCATCGCGTAGAAGACGCGCATCTGGAGCATGACGACGGCCATCGGGAGCAGACCGAACGCCGACGCCGCCATGGCGCCGCCGAGGGCCGCGGCACCGTCGGGACCGGAGCGCCCGACGCTGAACAGTGCCACGCCGAGCTGGGACCCGAACACCGTGAGCAGCGCGCTCATCGGCAGCAGCGTCACCGTCGAGAGCCGTGTGCCGAGGGACAGGTCGGCGACGACCTGGTCGGTGCGCCCGTTCGCCGCGGCCGCGCTCATCCGGGGCATCAGGGCGGTCAGCAGCGAGACGCCGAGCACCCCGTAGGGCACCTGGATCAGCAGCCAGGCGTAGCTGTAGATGGCCGGTCCGCCGTCGTCCGCCCCGGACGCGACCCGCATGATCGCGGAGAGGCCGACCTGGCTGACCAGCACGTACCCGACGACCCAGGCGGCGAGGCCCCCGAACGCGGAGAGCCGGCGGTCCCACCCGAACCGCCACTTCCACCGGAAGCCGACGCGGCGCATCGCCGGCACCATCACGGCCGCCTGGACGACGATCCCCAGCGTGCTGCCGAGGCCGAGGACCAGCAGCTGGGTGGTCGAGATGCCCACGGGCGGCGAGGGCAGCACCGCGTAGATCCCGAGCGACACGAGCGCGACCACGTTGTTGAGCACCGGGGCCCACGCGGCGGGCCCGAAGTTGGCCCGCGAGTTGAGGATCGCGCCGAACAGGGCGCCCATGCCGTAGAAGAAGATCTGCGGCAGGAGCAGGTACGCGAAGTCCACCGCGAGCTCGACGTCGACGCTCGGATCGAGGTAGGGGCGGATGAGCAGCGGCGCGGCCACCGTCGCCAGGGCGGTGGCGACCAGCAGGCCGACGCTCGCGCCGGAGAGCAGCTTCTGGGCGAACGCGTCGCCGCGGTCGCCGTCCTCCTTCGCGGCCTGCACGAGCACCGGGATGACGACGCTGGTCAGCACGCCGCCGAGCAGGAGCTCGAAGACGATGTTCGGCAGGGTGTTCGCGACGTTGAACGAGCTGCCGACCAGGTTCAGGCCCACGATCGCCGTCAGCCCGAGCGTGCGCAGGAAGCCCGTGAGACGGCTCACGAGGGTCGCGACGGCCATGCCGCCGGAGGCCTTCACGAGCGCCTTGTCGTCGCGCCCGGCCTCGTCGGCGGGCGAGCGCGGCGCGGGGACGGCCGGGGCGTCCTGCTCCAGCGGGGCCCGCGGGAGCAGCACGGTCTCCTCGAGCGACCCGGCGACGCTCCAGGACGCGAGCGGGGCCGGGCGCGCCGTGCGGACGGTCCGCTCGTCGCGGGGGGCCCGGGGCAGGGCCTCGGTGCGGTGCGGGTCGACCGCCGGACGACCGGGCACGGTGGCGTCCAGGTCCCCCGCGTCGGCCGGGTCGGCGGTGCCCGTGACGTCGACGGCCTCGACCGCCGCGGTGGGGGCGGTGAGGCCGGTGGTGGACGGCTCGCCGGCGGCGACGCCCGGGGGCGAGCCCGGCGGGCGCGGAGGCACGGGAGGTGGGCCGCCGTGGGGCGGGCCGCTGCGGGGCGGGCCGCCGCGGGGTGGAGGACCGCCGGGGGGTGGTCCGCCGGACGGCGGCCGTCCCGGCGGTGGGCCCGGGCGGCCGGACGACGGGTGGGGTGGGCGTCCGGGGCCCTGCGGGCGGCCCGGTGCTGCGCCCGCGGGCGCGCCAGGCGGGGGACGTGGGGGCGCGGGCGGGGGCGGCGGCCCGGGGTGGCGCGGGCCGGCCTGCGGTGCCCCGGGAGGCGGGGCCGGCGGGCCCGGCGGGGCCGGAGGTGACGCGGGTCGCGTGCCCGGGGCGTCCGGTCCGCCCGGGGCGTCGGGTCCGTCCGGTGCCCGTCCACGCCCCAGGCCGTCCGCGCGCTCGGGCGGGACGTCGCCGGGGGGCGGCGGCGGGACGACGTCGGGAGCCGCCTCGGGGTCGGGCCGGCGCCCGGTCTCGTCGGCGGGCGCGTCGTCCGGCCGGCGGCCCGGGTCGCGGGCGGTCACCGTTTCTGCAGCTCGCGTGTCGGGAGGTCCGTCCCCTCCGTGCCCCCACCGGTCGGCGGGTCGCCCCGGCGGTGTCTGCGGCGGGACCTCCGGTCGCGTCGGGCCGCCAGCACCCGGCGAGCGATCCGCACGCTCGCCAGGATCACCAGCACGACGGCTGCGGACGCGGTCAACCACACCGTGATCGTGCCGTAGGCCGTCGATCGCAGCAGCAGACGAGCCGTGGGACCGAGAGGTTCACCCCCCGGTGTCTGCGCCCGGGCGTCCACCGCGAACTGTCCGGCGCGGGTCACCTCGACCTCGACCTGCACCTGCCGGCTCCCGAACGCGGGGACGGTGACGACCGGCAGTGGCGCGGTCCGCAGACCGTTCGTGGGCTCGAGCACGACCTGGACGCGCACGGCGACCGGGAGCCGGTTCTCCACCGTGAGCAGCAGCGGGGCGTCGTTGGTGCCCAGCGAGTACGAGCCCGACGGCTGGACGACCCGCACCAGCGAGCGCAGTTCGTCGACCTGGCGCTCGACGGCGCCGAGCTGGGTGTCCTGGGCGGCCGGGTCACCGCGCCAGGACGCGGAGAGGCTGCGCAGCACCCCGTCGGTGAGCGGCTCGACGAAATCCGACGGGGAGGGGGCGCCGACGCCGTCGCGCTCGGTGGCCGCCAGCAGCTCGCGCTGACGGTCGACCACCGCGCCGGCCCGGGCGACCAGGGGTTCGGGCAGCGCGGCGACCTCGCGGGACCCGGTCGTCGCCCGCGGCAGCGGCGTCGTGGCGACGACCGGGCCGACCAGGGCGCCGAGGTCGACCGGGCGGGCGAGACCGAGGCGGGCGAGGTCGGCGATGCCGGTGAGCAGCGCACCCGCCTCGGTCTCGTCCGCGGCCCAGTCGGCGGGCGGGGCGAGCACGTCGACGGCGGGGGCGTCCCCGTCCGGGGTGTCCAGCGCGCGGAGCCCGAGGATCCCGAGGGCGTCCTGGGCCGCGAGGGGGCCGGAGGTCCCGGCGGGGCTGGTGGAGTCCCCCGCGTCGTCGTCCCCGGCGCGCGGGCCGAGCGCCTCGGCCCCGACCGGGTCGAGGGCGACGACCGTCGGACCCTCGCCGGCCGGCTCCGCGAGCCGGGCGAGCGCCCCGGGCGGAGGGGTGCCGGCGAGCACGTCGCCGTCGAGGAGCAGAGTCCGGGTGCCGCCGGAGGCGAGGTCGGCGACGCTGCGCGCGTCGGCGAGGCCACCGGCGGGCCACACGGTGTCGGGCACGGGTTCGACGCCGAGGATGTCGCCCACCCGGCGGGTCGCCGTGGTGATCGCGGCGGCGGTGAGGTCGGGACGGTTGCCGCGGGTCGTCGCCACCAGGTCGGTGCCGGCGTAGGGCAGCGCGGTCACGCACCGTCCCCGGGCCTGGGTGCGCACCGCGTCGAGCCACCGGCCCGCGGCCACGGCGCCGACTCCGAGGACGGTGCCGCCGGGGGTGCGTACCTGGTAGCCCTCGGCCATGGCCTGCGCGGTCTCGAGCAGGTCGGCGTCGACCGCGAGGCACACCGACCGGGCCGGCGCCGAGCCGAGCGGTGCCGACCGGCCGAGGGCGTCGACCAGTCCCGCGAGCCGGCCCCCGGGCGCGAAGGAGGCGGCCAGCTCGTCGTCGGTGAGCAGGGTCGGGGCGCCGGGGACCACGGGGACGCGCCGTGGGCGGTCGGCGAGGGGGTAGAGCAGCGAGACCGCCGCGGCGCGTCCGACCGGCGGCGCGGCGGGCGGCCCCGCGCCCGGAACGCCCACCACCGGCAGGAGGAGGCGGACGGCGCCGAGACGGCCGGCGGCGGAGCTGCCGAGCGCGCCGTCGACGGTCACCACCAGCGGGTGGACGCCGGGCGCGGCGAGCCCCAGCGATCCCGACCCGGACCCGCCCATCGGCACCCGCACCACGAACGGTGCCTCGGTGCCGGGGGCGATCTCGGGCGCCACCTCGACCGTCGGCGTGCGCACCGTCGCGCCGGAGCCCTGCCCCTCGAGCGCGGCGAGGGCCGCCCGCTCGCCGGAGACGGCGGCGCCGCGCTCGAGGCGGACACCGACGTCGCGCGCGGTGACCGCCGACCGGTTCACGACCCGCCCGCTGACGACGAGCTCGCCGGGCCCGTCCGCGGTGACCACCCGCGGCGCCATCGTGTCGAGCACGACCTCGACGGGCCGGGGCGGGTCCGCCCGGGGCGCGGCCGGCGCGGCCGGTGCGGCGACCGCGAGCGGGGAGGCGAGCAGGAGCAGCAGCCCCACGAGTCCCACCACCAGGGCGAGCACGACGCCGGCCCCCGAGGTCCGGGTCGTCCGGGTCGTCCGGGTCGTCCGCGGCGGACGGAGACGACGAACTCCCCGCGGGCGGCGGGGAGGGCTCACGCCGACTCCTCCAGGATCTGGGCGGCGCGGCGCACCAGGCGGCGCTCGTCGGCGTAGGCCAGGCGCGAGTCGAGCTCGCCGAGCGGGACCCACGCCACCTCGGTGACCTCGACGTCCTCGTCGGAGAGCTCCCCGCCGTGGGCGCGGAGCAGGTAGTGGTGCACGGTCTTGTGGATCCGGCGGTCCTCGGCCACGAACCAGTAGTCGATGCTGCCGAGGAACGCCCGCACGGACGCGATGATGCCGGTCTCCTCCTCGACCTCGCGCACGGCGGCCTGCTCGGCGGTCTCGCCCTCCTCGAGGTGCCCCTTCGGGAGGGACCACAGCAGGCGTCCACGGCGGTCGAGGCGCCCGATGAGGGCGGCACTGGCCCCCGTGGCGTCGACGACGAGGCCCCCCGCCGAGGTCTCGTCGACCGTGCGCATCCGCCGCCGGGAGCCCCGTCGTCGCCGGTCGCCGGACCGGCGTGACGGGCTGGACACGCCCGCGATCGTACGGCGCCCCTGCGGTGACGGGGATCTGTCGGCCGGTCGACGCGCGGGTGTCGTTCTCGGGGATCCGCCCTTCCCGGCGACTCCTCCTGCTCGCGGTACGCTGTCCCGTCGTGCCCGGACCCGCGCCAGCCCCCTCGTCCACGACCGGCGCCGATCATGCGGCGGTGGTCGAGATGTTGAGCTACGCCCCCGTGGCCGACGAGCTCGCCCGGCGGTTCGCCGACGCCGGCCACCGCCTCTACCTCGTCGGCGGCAGCGTGCGTGACGCGCTGCTCGGTCGGTCGTCGAGCGACCTGGACTTCACCACCGACGCGCGGCCCGACGCGATCCAGCGGCTCGTGTCGGGGTGGGCGGACGCGGTGTGGGACACGGGCATCGCCTTCGGCACGGTCGGCGCGGTCCGTCACGGCGTGACCTGCGAGATCACCACCTTCCGTGCCGACGCCTACGACGGCGTGACCCGCAACCCGGTCGTCGCGTTCGGCGACACCGTCGAGGGTGACCTCGTGCGGCGGGACTTCACCGCCAACGCAATGGCGCTCTCGCTGCCCGACCGGACGTTCGTCGACCCGTACGGCGGGCTCGCGGCCCTGGCCCGCGGCGTGCTGGACACCCCGACCGACCCGACCACCTCCTTCACCGACGACCCGCTGCGCCTGCTGCGCGCCGCGCGGTTCGTCTCGCAGCTCGGCTTCGAGGTCGCGCCGCGGGTGCGGGAGGCGATGACGGCGATGGCCCCGCAGCTTGCCCGGATCACCGCCGAGCGGGTGCAGACCGAGGTCTCGAAGCTGCTGCTCGGCACCTACCCGCGCCGCGGCATCGAGCTGATGGTCGACACGGGACTGGCCGACGTCGTGCTGCCCGAGGTGCCGGCGATGCGCCTGGAGATCGACGAGCACGCCCAGCACAAGGACGTCTACGAGCACTCGCTGACGGTGCTGGAGCAGGCGATCGGACGGGAGAGCCCGGACGACGGCGGGCCCGACCTCGTGCTGCGCCTGGCCGCGCTGCTGCACGACATCGGCAAGCCCGCGACGCGCAAGGTCGAGCCGGGTCGGCGCGTGAGCTTCCACCACCACGAGGTCGTGGGCGCGAAGATGACCCGCAAGCGGCTGCGGGAGCTGCGGTACCCGAAGCACGTCATCGAGGACGTCGCGCAGCTCGTGTTCCTGCACCTGCGCTTCCACGGTTACGGCAAGGGCGAGTGGACCGACTCGGCCGTCCGCCGTTACGTCACCGACGCCGGGCCCCTGCTCGAGCGCCTGCACAAGCTGGTGCGCTCGGACTCGACGACCCGCAACAAGCGGCGGGCCGCGGCCCTGCAGCGCTCCTACGACGACCTCGAGGAGCGGATCACCCGGATCGCCGAGGAGGAGGACCTCGCGCGGGTGCGCCCCGACCTCGACGGCAACGCGATCATGGAGCTGCTGGGGATCCCGCCGGGACCGCTGGTGGGGAGGGCGTGGCGCCACCTCAAGGACGTCCGCCTCGAGCGCGGGCCGCTGGACCACGACGAGGCCCGCGAGGAGCTGCTGCGCTGGGCCGCCGACCAGGGGATCGGCACCGGGATCGAGACCGGGATCGAGACCGGGACGGAACCGGACGCCTGACGCCTGCGTCGAACCGGGTGTGACATCTCTGGCCTACGTGTTCGGCACCGGGGAGGGTCCGGTGCACCGGCACGTCTCCGCCGCCGACCTCGACCTCGGCCCGGCCGGCGACGCCGATGCGGTGGCGCTCGACTTCGACGGCGACGGGCGGGTCGACGACGCGCTGTGGGACGCCGACGGCGACGGCGTCGCCGACCACTCGGTGCTCGACCTCGACGACGACGGCCGTCCGGACCACGCCTACACCGACCCGTCCGGGCGGGGGCTGTGGGATGCGCGGGCGGCGTTCGACGCGGGATCGACCACGGGGCCGGCGGTGGGTGCGTCGCTGACCTGGTCCGACGTGCGCGGGCGCTCGGCACAGGGGGTGGCGGCGCTCGACACCGACGGCGACGGGGTGCTCGACGGCGTCGCGGTGGACGCCGACCACGAGCCGGGCACGGAGGTGGTGTCCGACCTCGACGGCGACGGGCGCGCCGAGCAGCTGCTCGTCGACGCGGACGGCGACGGGCGCGCGGAGCTCGCCTACCTGTCGTCCGGGCCGGGGCCGTCGGCGCGCTGGGACGTGCTGCTCGTCGACACCGACGGCGACGGTGCCGTGGACGCGCTGGTCGCCGAGGGTGCGGCCGGCTGGGTGCCGCCCTGACGGTCCTGCTGCCAGCGCAGGGCGAGCTCGTGCACCACCAGGCCGAGCAGGTAGATCGCGGCGGCCAGCACGAGGAGCAGCGGCGAGCGCCCGCTCGGCGGCGCGAGGAAGGCCGCACCGGCGACGGCGACGACGTAGGTGACGTTGAAGGTGGTGTCCGACAGCGAGAACACCCGCCCGCGGACGTCGTCGCCCACCTCGCGCTGCACGGCGGCGTCCGAGCAGAGCTTGATCGCCTGGCCCACGAGCCCGAGCACGAACGAGCCCGCGAGGATCGTCGGCAGCGTCATCGGGAGCCCGAGCCCGAGCAGGGCGACGGCAGCGAGCACGAGCATCACGCGCACGGTGCCGGCGCGCCCGACCTTGCCGGTGAGCCACGGCGTCACCACCGCGGCGACCCCGAGACCCGCGGCGACGGCGGCCACCACCTCGCCCAGCCCGGCGATCCCGGCCTTGAACGGGCCGACGTCGGTCAGCGAGTTGCGCATCAGCAGCATCACCACGAGCGTCGTGACGCCGAACGCCAGCCGGTGGGCGGCGACCGCACCGAACGCGGCCAGCACCCCGGGGGCGTCACGGGCGGCCCGCGCCCCGTCGGCGAGGCCATGCGCCACGGCCCGCAGCGCCTGCGCGGCCTCGGTGCGCTCGTCGGGCCCGAGGGAGCCCCGGACGATCGTCGCGGCGACGAGCACGATCACGAGCGAACCGACCGCGGCGACGGACGTCGTCCACGCAGCGTCGGCGTCCTCGGGGCCGATGATCCCGCGGACCCCGATCGCGCAGCCGGCGCCGATCGCGGCGGCGACCGCGCCCGACGTCGTGACCAGCGAGTTCGCGCCGATGAGGTGTTCGGGGGCGACCACGTGCGGCAACGCCGCGGACAGGCCGGCCTGGATGAAGCGGCTCACGCCGATGGTGGCCAGCGCGCCCAGGTAGAGCGCCGGGCCCGTGACCCCCGCGAGCACCACGCCCGCCGTGAGCAGCGTCAGCACCCCGCGCACGGCGCCCGCGACGACCATCACCCGGCGCCGGTCCCACCGGTCGAGCAGCGCGCCGGCGAACGGGCCGATCAGTGAATACGGCAGCAGGACGGTGGCCAGACCGAGCGCGACCATGACGGGGTCGGCCTCGCGCTCCGGGCTGAACAGCACCAGGCCGCCGAGGGCCGCCTGGAACACGCCGTCGCCCCACTGGGCGGCCAGCCGCACCGTCAGCAGCTTGCCGAAACCGGGGTGCAACAGGAGCTCACGGAGCCGCCGGACCGGCCCGCGGGACAGGGTCGCGCCCTCGGCCGCCGGAGCGGTCGGGCCAGGTGCGACGGACACGGGCGTCCACGCTACGCGGTCGGGGGCGGGAGCGGTCCCGGGAGCCGATGTCCGATATCGGCACCTGTTCGGGGGACCCCGGTGCCCCGTCCCACCGCCCGCTCCCCGGCACCCGGCCCACCGACCCCGGCGCCGTTCGTGACCACCGCGTGACCATGCCGACGTGCCTGCCGCGACGTGATGTGCCGGTGCGACGATGGATGCGTGGCCAGTGGTGTGGGTGAGCATCAGCAGGCCGAGGTCGAGGCGGGGACGCTCCTCGTGGCCGCCCCGACCCTGACCGACCCGAACTTCGCGAGGTCGGTCGTGTTCATCATCGACCACCGCCCCGCCGGCACCCTCGGCGTCGTGCTCAACCGGCCCAGCGAGGTCTCCGTCGCCGACGTCCTGCCGTCGTGGGGACCGCACACCACCAGCCCGGACGCGGTCTTCGTCGGCGGACCGGTCGAGCAGCGCACCGCCCTGTGCCTCGCGGCCCTGCGCACCGGCGAGGACCCGGCCAGCACCGGCGGCGTCGTCGGCGTGCGGGGGCCGGTGGCGCTGGTCGACCTCGACGGCGACCCCGACGACCTCGCCCCCCGCGTCCGCGGCCTGCGCGTGTTCGCCGGCTACTCCGGCTGGGACCGCGGCCAGCTCCACGGCGAGATCGGCCGCGGCGACTGGTACGTCGTGCCGGCGCTGCCCGACGACGTCCTCGCGCCCGCCGGCTACGACCTCTGGGGCGGCGTGCTGCGCCGCCAGGGCGTCCCCCTCGCCCTCCTCGCGACCCACGTCAGCGAGCCGCGCCGCAACTGAGCCGCGCCGCCCCCTTCCGCAGCGAACGCGCTGTTCGCTGCTTCTCTGCGTCCGAAGTCCCCGTTCGCGACGCACGCCGTCGCAGGTCCGCGCACGGGTGTTGCAGCGAACGCGCTGTTCGCTGCTTCTATGCGTCCGAAGTCCCCGTTCGCTCGCCGGGCCTCACGCCGCCGAACCACCTAGCGTCAGCTCCGTGCGACGCGTCGAACCCGGACCCGGGCAGGAATCGGTGTGGGACTACCCCCGCCCCCCGCGGGCCGAGGCCGTACGCCGGCGTGCGGTGGTGACCCACGCAGGCACGGTCGTCGTCGACACCGACGACCTCGTCCGCGTGCTCGAGACGAGCCACCCGCCGACGTGGTACCTGCCGCGCACGGCGTTCGCCGACGGCGTCCTGCGCCCGGCGCAGCGCCGCACGGTCTGCGAGTGGAAGGGCACCGCGCGCTACGT
This sequence comes from Actinomycetospora aeridis, assembly GCF_037400275.1. NCBI lineage: Bacteria > Bacillati > Actinomycetota > Actinomycetes > Pseudonocardiales > Pseudonocardiaceae > Actinomycetospora > Actinomycetospora aeridis. The sequence goes on from NZ_JBBEGL010000002.1 coordinate 1,000,549, forward strand.
CGACGTCGTGGTCCCCGGCGCGGCGCCGCTGGAGGACATCGGCTGGTGGTACCCGGAGGACGACGTGAGCGCCGTCTACCCCCAGCTCGCCGACCGCGTCGCGCTCTACCCCGCCCCGTTCGACGAGATCACCCTCGACGGCGAGCGGGTCGAGCCGCAGCCGGGCGGGTTCTACGGCGGCTGGATCACCGCGGACGTCGTCGGCCCGTTCAAGGGCGCGCCGGGCACCTGGGGCTGGTGACTCAGGTCACGGCCTGCGCGCGGGGGCAGATCGAGCACGACCCGCCGCAGATCCCGGTGGCGGGCGCGCAGTCGGCGGGCCTCTCCTCGGGGGTGACGGCCGTGCACGGCGTCGCGGGCAGCGCCATGAGCGCGTCGTTCTCGGCGTGCTCCGCGTCGGCGAACCGCGAGCCGATGACGCCCCCGGCGCCGAGCAGGCCGACCAGGGCGAGCGCCCCGAGCACGAGCATCGTCACGGCGGCCGCGGTGGTGGCGGCCAGGGGCGCGGCGACCGCCCCGACGAGCCCGGCGAGGCCGGCGCCGACGAACGCCGGCGCGGCGGCGCGGTTGGCGCGACGGAAGGCGTCGACGCTGCCCATGGTCCACACGGTGCGCACGCCGAGCACGCGGTTGCGGGGCAGGCGGTGGAACATCGCGAGGACGCCGGCGCCGCCCACCACCAGGGCCGCCACCGCCAGGACCAGGGCCGGGACGATCACACCCCCAGAGTAGGCTCGATGCGTCCTCGCAGGGATCCGCGGTGCCCCGTCGTGCGGCGCCGGACCCGCCGCGGGATCCCGCGGGAGGACCCCAGGTCGAGCCCCAGGAGGAAGTCGTGACCGCCGAGCCCGAGGTGGCGAGCCGCGCCGACAGCGTCGAGAGCGCCGGCAGCGGCAACAGCGGCCACGGCGCACCGCCGTACCGCTACACCGCCGCGCTCGCGAACGAGATCGAACGGCGCTGGCAGGACCACTGGGAGTCCGCGGACACCTTCGCGGTGGCGAACCCGTCCCCGGACGGCCCGCCGCCCGAGGGCGAGAAGTTCTACCTGATGGACATGTTCCCCTACCCGTCCGGCGCCGGGCTGCACGTCGGGCACCCGCTGGGGTTCATCGGCACCGACGTCCTGGGGCGCTTCCTGCGCATGAGCGGGCGCACCGTGCTGCACACCATGGGCTTCGACGCGTTCGGTCTGCCCGCCGAGCAGTACGCGGTGCAGACCGGGACGCACCCGCGGACCACGACCGAGGCGAACATCGCGCGCTACCGCGCCCAGATCCGTCAGCTCGGCCTGGCCCACGACCAGCACCGCTCGGTGTCCACCACGGACACCGACTTCTACCGGTGGACGCAGTGGATCTTCCTGCAGATCCACGGTTCCTGGTACGACACCGAGGCCGGCCGCGCCCGGCCGATCAGTGAGCTCTCCGACGAGCTCACCGCCGGCATCCGCGCGCTGCCCGACGGCCGGGACTGGACGACGCTCTCGCGGCCCGACCAGGACCGCGTCCTCGACTCCCACCGGCTGGCCTACCTGGCCGATGCCCCGGTGAACTGGTGCCCGGCGCTGGGCACGGTGCTCTCCAACGAGGAGGTCACCGCCGACGGGCGTTCCGAGCGCGGCAACTTCCCGGTGTTCCGGCGCAACCTGCGCCAGTGGATGATGCGGATCACCGCGTATGCGGACCGCCTGGCCGACGACCTCGACGGCGTCGACTGGCCCGAGTCGGTCAAGACGATGCAGCGCAACTGGATCGGACGCTCGCAGGGCGCCCAGGTCCGGTTCGACTCCGCCGCGGGCCCGATCGAGGTGTTCACCACCCGTCCCGACACCCTGTTCGGCGCGACGTACCTGGTGCTGGCGCCCGAGCACCCGCTGGTCGACGCGCTCACGCCCGACGCCTGGCCGTCACCGCTGACGGGCGAGGAGCTGGACGGCCGCTGGACCGGCGGCGCCACGACGCCTGCGGAGGCGATCGAGGGCTACCGCCGCGTCGTCGCCTCGCGCTCGGACCTCGAGCGCCAGGAGGCCCGCGACAAGACCGGTGTCTTCACCGGCGCCTGGGCCACCAACCCCGTCAACGGCGAGCCGCTGCCGGTCTTCGTGGCCGACTACGTCCTCATGGGCTACGGCACCGGCGCGATCATGGCGGTGCCCGGCCAGGACCAGCGCGACTGGGACTTCGCGACGGTGTTCGGGCTGCCCATCCGCCGGACGGTCCAGCCGCCGGACGACTTCGCCGGTGAGGCGTACGTCGGCGCGGGCCCGGCGATCAACTCCGCCAACGACGAGATCAGCCTCGACGGCCTCGAGGTCGACCCGGCCAAGGCCGCGATCGTCACCTGGCTGGCCGGCAAGGGCGCCGGCGAGTCGGTGGTGCAGTACAAGCTGCGCGACTGGCTGTTCTCCCGTCAGCGCTACTGGGGCGAGCCGTTCCCGGTGGCGTACGCGGCCGACGGCGAGACCGACGGCGGCCCGTCGATCCCGCGCGCGCTGCCGGACGCGGACCTGCCGGTACTGCTGCCCGACGTCGAGGACTACTCGCCGAAGTCGTTCGCGCCCGACGACCGCGACTCCTCGCCGGAGTCGCCCCTCGCGCGGGCCACGGAGTGGGTCCACTTCGACGAGGACCTGCCCTCGGACCCGGAGCGGGCGTTCGCCGAGTACCTGCGCGAGACCAACACGATGCCCCAGTGGGCCGGCTCGTGCTGGTACTACCTGCGCTACCTCGACCCGCACAACGCGCAGCGCTTCGTCGACCCCGACGTCGAGCGCTACTGGCTCGGGCCGCGCTCGCCGGGCGACCCGGGCGGCGTCGACCTGTACGTCGGCGGCGTCGAGCACGCCGTGCTGCACCTGCTGTACTCGCGGTTCTGGCACAAGGTCCTCTTCGACCTCGGCCACGTGACGTCGTCGGAGCCGTTCCGCAAGCTGTTCAACCAGGGCTACGTGCAGGCCTGGGCCTACACCGACGCGCGTGGGGTCTACGTGCCGGCGGAGGAGGTCGTCGAGGACTCCTCCTCGGCCACCGGATTCACGTGGAACGGTGAGCCGGTCCGCCAGGAGTACGGGAAGATGGGCAAGTCGCTGCGCAACGTGGTGACGCCCGACGAGATGTGCGACGCCTACGGCGCCGACACCTTCCGGCTCTACGAGATGTCGACCGGCCCGATGGAGGCCTCGCGGCCCTGGTCCACGCGCGACGTCGTCGGCTCGCACCGCTTCCTGCAGCGCGTGTGGCGGCTGGTGATCGACGAGCAGACCGGCGAGCTGCGGGTCTCCGACGCCGAGCCGGACCGCGAGACCCTGACCGCCCTGCACCGGGCGATCGACGGCGTGCGCACCGACCTCCCGGCGATGCACTACAACACGGCGGTCGCCAAGCTCATCGAGCTGGCGAACCACCTGACGAAGACCTATCCGAACGGCGGCACGCCGCGGTCGGTGGTCGAGCCGCTGGTGCTGCTGCTCGCGCCGCTGTGCCCGCACCTGGGCGAGGAGCTGTGGTCGCGTCTGGGCCACCCGGGGTCGCTGGCCTACGAGCCGTTCCCCGAGGCCGACCCGGCGCTGCTGGTCGAGGACTCGGTGGAGTACCCCATCCAGGTCAACGGAAAGGTCCGCTCGCGGATCACGGTGCCCGCGGCCGCCGTCGAGGCCGACGTCCGCGCCGCCGCCCTGGCCGACGCCAAGGTGGCCGAGCTCCTCGCGGGCGCCGAGCCGCGCAAGGTCATCGTGGTGCCCGGGCGCCTGGTGAACATCGTTCGCTGAGCCCGGGAGCGCGCGCGGCCCGTTGAGCGAAGGGCACCTTCGGTCGAATAGATGGGCGAGGGGCGCCCCTCGCCGGAACGCGGGCCGCGGCTGAACCGAGCGCGGTTCTGAGCGAAGGGCACCTCCGATCGGATAGATGAGCGAGGGGCGCCCCTCGCCAGAACGCCGGCCCAGCGCCGACCCGCATCGGCGCCGAGCGTGGTTCTGAGCGAGAGGCCCCTTCGTTCAGAAAGGGATCCGGCGGGGCCGCCGCTGCGTCGAACCCGGTATGCCTCGTCGTGCACGGGTCGACTGGGACGCGGTCAACGCTGCCGCTCCCGACGGCCTCATCCTTGTCCGTGATCTCCGCGCGCTCGGCGTCCCGTCGAGCACGATCGCCTTCCGGTGCCGCAAGGTCGGTGGCTCCTGGTGGCGCCCGCTCCTCGGGCTCGTGGCCCTGGCCAGGGGAACGCTCACCGTCCACCAGCGCCTCGTCGCCGCCCTGCTCGTCACCGGGGAGAGCGCGCTCGTCACCGGGCTCGCCGCGTGCCGGCTGCACGGACTGCGGAACGTGCCCGACCACGAGGTCGTCCACGTCCTGATCGGCCACAAGGTTCGTCACCGATCCGAGAACTTCCTGCTCGCCGAACGCACGAAGCGGATGCCGACGTCCCGCGTGCTCGACGACGTCCGCTGCGCGGCGCTACCCCGGGCCCTGCTCGACGGCGCCCGCCGTCTCATGCGGATCGACGAGGTGCGCGCCCTCCTGTGCGAGGCGGTGCAGCGGCACATGGTGACCGTCGCCGCCCTCCGCGAGGAGATCGAGGCGGGCTCGTGCCGTGGAGCCGCCCTGGTGCGCACCGTCATCGTCGAGCTCGAGGACGGCATCCGCTCCGCGGCCGAGGCGTGGCTGCGCGACCTGGTCAACGGTATGGACGACTTCCCCGTCGTCCGCTGGAACGCCGATCTCCGCCGCCCGGACGGCTCCCTGCTCGCCCGCGTCGACGGACTGGTCGAGGGCGTCCCGCTGGTGATCGAGCTCCACTCGTTCGAGCACCACGCCGACCTCGACACCTTCGACGCGACCATGCGGCGACAGGGCGAGCTCGGTGCGGCCGGGTACATCGTCGTCCCCGTCACCCCGAGGGAGCTGCGGGAGGACCCGGACGGCGTCCGGCGCAAGCTGCGGGCCGCCCTCGAGGAGGCCCGGGCCCTGACCGCCCGCGCGGCGTGACCGCTCACCGACCCCGTGATGAGCGAAGGGCCCCTTCGGTCGATCTATCCGACCGAAGGGGCCCTTCGCTCACAACCGGCTCGCACCGAGGTTTTCGGCGAAGGGCGCCCCTCGCCGGTCTATCCGATCGAAGGTGCCCTTCGCTCAGAAACCCGGAACCGTCAGGCCGGGCCGCGCTCGCCGCGGATGAACTCCTCGACGCGGTCGTAGGCCACGGAGTCGCGGTACTGCTCCGGCGGCGACTTCATGAAGTACGACGACGGCGCGAGCAGCGGGCCGCCGATGCCGCGGTCGGCGGCGATCTTCGCGGCGCGGACGGCGTCGATGATGATCCCCGCGGAGTTCGGGGAGTCCCACACCTCGAGCTTGTACTCGAGCGAGAGGGGCACGTCGCCGAACGCGCGGCCCTCGAGGCGCACGTACGCCCACTTCCGGTCGTCGAGCCACGGGACGTGGTCCGACGGGCCGATGTGGACGTTGCCCTTGCCCATGTCGCGGTCGATCTGCGACGTCACCGAGTTGGTCTTCGACGTCTTCTTCGACTCCAGGCGCTCGCGCTCGAGCATGTTCTGGAAGTCCATGTTGCCGCCGACGTTGAGCTGCATCGTGCGGTCCAGGTGGACGCCGCGGTCCTCGAAGAGCTTCGCGAGGACGCGGTGGGTGATCGTGGCGCCCACCTGGGACTTGATGTCGTCGCCGACGATCGGGACGCCCGCGTCGGTGAACTTCTGCGCCCACTCCGGGTCGGAGGCGATGAAGACCGGCAGCGCGTTCACGAACGCCACGCCGGCGTCGATGGCGCACTGCGCGTAGAACTTGTCGGCGTCCTCGCTGCCCACCGGCAGGTAGGAGACGAGCACGTCGGCGCGGGCCTCGCGCAGCGCCGCGACGATGTCGACCGGCTCGCTGTCGGCCTCGGTGATGATCTCGCGGTAGTAGCGGCCGAGGCCGTCGAGGGTGTGGCCGCGCTGGACGGTCACCCCGGTCGGCGGGACGTCCGCGAACTTGATCGTGTTGTTCTCCGACGCAGAGATGGCGTCGGCGAGATCCTGGCCGACCTTCTTGGCGTCGACGTCGAACGCGGCCACGAACTCGAGGTCACGGACGTGGTAGCCGCCGAAGTCGACGTGCATCAGACCCGGCACCCGCTGGGCGGGGTCGGCGTCGGCGTAGTAGTGCACGCCCTGCACGAGCGACGCGGCGCAGTTGCCCACGCCCACGATCGCCACTCGGACCGAACCCATGGCTGTTCTCCTCTTTGTCTCTTTCTCGGGGGTGACGGGTGACGGACGGACCTGGGGCTCAGGCGCCGTGCGGGGACGGGCGGGCGTCGGCGCCCGGCTCGTCGTCGGGGGAGGTGGACGGGGTGGGGCTCTCGCCGCGCTCGGCCGCGATCAGCTCGTTGAGCCAGCGGACCTCGCGCTCGGTGGACTCGAGACCGATCCGGTGCAGCTCGCGCGTGTAGTGGTCGATCTGCTCGCCCGCCCGGGAGACCGTCGATCGGAGGCCCTCGCGGCGTTCCTCGACCTGCCGGCGTCGTCCCTCGAGGATGCGCATCCGCACCTCGACCGGGGTCCGCGAGAAGAAGGCCAGGTGGATGCCGAAGCTCTCGTCGTCCCAGGCCTGGGGCCCGACCTCGCCGAGGAGCTCGTCGAACCGGTCCTTGCCCTCGGCCGTTAGCTCGAACACCCGCCGCCCGCGCCGCGTCTTGGACTTCGAGCCCCAGGAGCTCCGCGACGCCGACCGCGACCGGGAGGACGCAGCGGTCTCGGCGCCCTCGTCGTCGGCCTCGCCCGCCGTGGTGTCGGTGGTCTCGGCGATGAGGCCGGCGCGCTGCAGCCTGCGCAACGTCGGGTAGAGCGACCCCCAGGAGAAGGCCCGGAAGGTGCCGAGGCGGGCATGCAGCTGCTTGCGCAGCTGGTAGCCGTGCATCGGCGCCTCGTGGAGCAGGCCGAGCACCGCGAGCTCGAGCACGGCCACCTCCCCCGCTGTGTCGTCCGGACCGCCCGTCCCGATCACCGGCCCGTCGTGGCGATCACGACGACCTTGTGCCCGACCATATCGGACCGATACATCAGGCGTCGGCCGTCCGCGATCACGTCACACCGCGACGGCCCCCGGGACCCGCCGCGAGCGGGGGACGCCGAGGGCGGGCTTGGCTAGGCTGGAGTCCGTGCCGGGTGTCCGTCAGGTGGTCGACTACGCGCTCCAGCGCCGCGCGGCGCTGGCGGACGTCGCGGCGGGCCGTGTGGCCACCGCCGACGCCTGTGACGCCGGCACCTACCTGCTCCAGGCCGCCTCGTACCACGGTCGGCCCACCACCCGGACCTGCCCGCTGTGCCACCGCGACCCGCTCGTCGAGGTCATGTGGATCTTCGGGGAACGGCTCGGCGCCGCGGCCGGATCCGCTCGTTCCGCCGACGAGATCAGCCGTCTGGCGGATGCGATCAGCGAGTTCACCGTGCACGTCGTGGAGGTCTGCCGATCGTGCCGGTGGAACCACCTCGTACAGTCATACGTCTTGGGAACCGACGATGCGTCGGGAGGGGGACGCCGGCGACGCCGGACCGCCTCCCCCTGACGCCGGTCGGACCCGGTACCGAACGGGAACGCCCACGGGCCTGAAGAGGGAACCACCCGGCATCGGGAGGCGATCGGTGGACGACGAGCGGCGCACGGAGCGCGGAGGCGCACGACCCTCCGCGCCCGATCGCGGCACCCCGCCCGCACCGCCGGCCCGGTCCGGCCCGCGCGGCGACCGCAACGGGGGCCCGCCCCCCGGTCCGAACGGTCGGCCGCCGGGGCCCGGTGCCCCGCCGCAGGGCCGCCCACCCCAGGGTCCCCCGCCTCCCCACCCGCAGGGACGTCCGCCGCAGGGCCCCCCGCCCGGCGGACCCGGCCCGCACGGCGGCCTCCCGCCCGGCTGGCGGCCCGTGCCGCCGTCGCAGAACCCGACCCACCACCCGGACCACCACCCGGACCACCACGCCGACCACCGCCCCGACCGGGGTCCCGCCGACGCGCCCACCGTCTCCAACGGCGCCGCTGTCGGCGCGCCCGCCGCACGACGCAGCGCCGTCGGCACCGTCACCCCGCCCGAGGGGCGGGAGACGACGCGCGAGCCCCGCCTGCTGACCCACGACAGCGGCCGGCCGACCCGTGTCGACGGCGAGGGACGCACCGGGACGCGGGCGATGGGGGCCACCTCGGCCTCCTCGGCCACCTCGGCCACCTCCCGCTCGGCCATGGCGGCGGGCGGGCTCTCCGGCACCGCCGTCGCGCCGGCGCGCACGCGTCCCGGCCGTGGGGACGACGGCGGCGGCGGCGAGCCGCCGCGCGGGCGTGGCCCCAAGCGGCCCGGGCCGGACCCGGGCAAGCGCCGCGGGCGCCGCGTCCGGCGCATCGTCTACGTCCTGCTCGGCGTGCTGATCCTCGGCCCGGTGCTCGCGTTCGCCGTCGGCTGGATCTTCTTCCGGGTCCCGACGCCCGACGACGCGACGAACAACCAGCTCGCGACCATCTCCTACGCCAACGGCTCCTCGCTGGCCTCGCTCGTGCCCGAGCAGGGCAACCGGATCAAGGTGCCGATCACCCAGGTGCCGCTGCACGTCCAGCAGTCCGTGCTCTCGGCCGAGGACCGCTCCTTCTACTCCAACCTCGGTTTCGACCCCGTCGGCATCCTGCGGGCCGTGTGGCTCCAGGCCACCGGCGGCAGCGGCGGCGGGTCGACGATCACCCAGCAGTACGTCAAGAACACGCTGGTCGGCGACGAGTACTCGATCTGGCGCAAGTACCGCGAGGTGGTGATCGCGGCGAAGATCTCCCAGGAGCAGAGCAAGGAGGAGATCCTCGGCAACTACCTCAACACCATCTACTTCGGCCGCGGCGCCTACGGCATCCAGGCCGCGTCCCAGGCGTACTTCGGCAAGGACGTCTCGCAGCTCTCGGTCTCCGAGGGCGCGATGCTCGCCGGGCTGATCCAGTCGCCGTCGCGCTGGGACCCCGCGGTCGACCGCGGGATGTCCGAGCAGCGCTGGAACTTCGTGCTCGACGGCATGGTGAGCCAGAACTGGCTGCCCGCCGCCGAACGCGCCGGGCAGGCGTTCCCGAACGCGATCCCGCCCCAGCCGCGGCGCAGCGGCATCCCGGACAACGACCGCGGGCACATCGTCTCGGCGGTCCGCAACGAGCTGAACTCGTACGGCATCACCGAGCAACAGGTGAACCAGGAGGGGCTCCAGGTCACCACGACGATCGACCCGGACCTGCAGGACCAGGCGGTCGAGTCGGTGGAACGCCAGCTCCGGGGGCAGCCGCAGAACCTGCGCACCGCGCTGGTGTCGGTCGACCCCCGCACCGGCTCGGTCCTCGCCTACTACGGCGGCGAGGACGGCTCCGGGTTCGACTACGCCCAGGCCCAGCGCCAGCCCGGGTCGTCGTTCAAGCCGTTCGTGCTCCTCGCGGGGCTGCAGCGCAACCCCTCGCCGATCGGCCTCGGGACGACGTTCGACGGCTCCAGCCCGCAGACCATCGCGGGCACCGAGGTGGCCAACAACGAGGGCGAGAACTGCGCCAACTGCGACCTGCGCACCGCGATGACGCAGTCGATCAACACCGTCTTCTACCAGCTCGGCGTGCAGGTCGGTCCGCAGCGCGTGGCCGACGCCGCCCACCAGGCGGGCATCTCGGCCGACCTGCCGAACCCCAGCGGCGGCATCTCGCTCGGTGACCGCGAGGTCCGCCCCGGCGACATGGCCGCGGCGTACGCGACGTTCGCGGCCGACGGCGTCTACCACCGGCCGCACCTCGTCAGCCGCGTCACCACCGCCGACGGGCGCGTCCTGTTCGACGCGGGCGCACCGGCCGGCGAGACGCGGATGACCCAGCAGCTGGCCCGCAACGTCACCGAGTCGATGCTGCAGGTGGCCGACCACTCCGGCATCCCGCTCTCCGGCGGGCGCCCGGTCGGGGCCAAGACCGGCACCGTCCAGTCCTCGGTCGAGGGCCAGAACAACGACGCCTGGACGGTCGGGTTCACCCCGTCGATGTCGACGGCGGTCTGGGTGGGCACCGACGACAACACGCCGATCAAGAACCGCGAGGGCCGGCCGATCTACGGCCGCGGTGTGCCCGGCCAGATCTGGCAGGGCTACATGAACGACGCCCTGCGCGGCGACCCCGTCGAGCAGTTCTCGGACTTCCGTCCGATCGGCACCCCGCCCCAGACCACCCCGACCGCGCCCCCGAACGCCCCGCAGAACTGCGTCGAGGGGCAGCCCTGCCCGCCGGAGAACCCGCAGCAGGGCGGCGACCAAGGGCAGTACGGCGGCGACCAGGGCCAGTACGGCGGCGACCAGGGCCAGTACGGCGGCGGTGGCGGCGACCAGGGCCAGGGTGGCGGTGACCAGGGCCAAGGCGGCGGCGGTGGCGACCAGGGCGGCGGCGACCAGGGCGGCGGCGGAGACGGCGGTGGTGGCGGCGGCGACGGTGGCGGCGGCGGTGGAGACGGCGGCGGTGGTGGAGACGGCGGCGGTGGCGGTGGGGGCGGTCTCTTCGGTGGTTGACCGGCCGGCTGACGGCCGCGACGCCGGGGGGACGGCGTGACCGGCGCGCCCACCCGGACGGACTCCACCGGGTCGTCCGGACGGGCCCGCACCCACGACCCGTCGTCGCTCGGGCCCGACCAGCGGGTGCGTCCCACCCAGGAGGACCCGTTCGTCGCGTCGCTGTCGACGGTGGTCGGCGGGCCGCTCGGCGAGCACGCCGTCGCCGGACGCGCGCGGTTCCTCACGCCGTTGCGGGTCGTGCTGCTCCTCGCGGTCGTCGTGCTCTCGCTCGCGTGGTTCGCCAAGGCCCCGTGCCTGCAGCAGTACCCGGGGGAGAACGGGCTCGAGCTCGACTGGCGTGACGGCCGCCAGTACGTGGCGATGTGCTACTCCGACACGGTTCCGCTCTACACCGCAGAACGGCTCGACGTCGGCGGCGTGCCCTACGTGACGTCGTGGGTGGACCGCCGCGACGACGGCAGCGAGCAGGTCCGCTACATGGAGTACCCGGTGCTCACGGGGTTCTTCCAGTGGGCCAACGCGCGCCTCGCCGACGCGTGGCTCGCCGGCGCGGACGCGGGGCTGCTGCCGGGCGGGCTGGCGGTGGTCGTCTACTTCGACCTGTCGGTGCTCTGGCTCGCGCTCGCGTGGATCGTCACGGTGTGGGCGCTGGTGCGCCTGCGACCCGGGCGTCCCTGGGACGCCGCCCTCGCCGCCGTGTCGCCGCTGGTCGCGGTGCACGCGTTCACCAACTTCGACACCCTCGCCGTGGCCGCGGCGACGCTCGGGATGCTCGCCTGGGCGCGCCGACGACCGGTGCTCGCCGGGGTGGTCCTCGGCGTCGGCGCCGCCGCCAAGCTCTACCCGCTGTTCCTGCTCTTCCCGCTGCTGCTGCTGTGCCTGCGGGCGGGGCGGCTGCGGCCCTGGGCGCAGGCGACGGCGGCCGGGGTGCTCACCTGGTCGGCGATCAACCTCCCGGTGGCGCTGCTGGCGCCCGCGGGGTGGTGGGAGTTCTTCCGGCTCAACGGCCAGCGCGGCGCCGACCCGGACTCGCTCTACAACGTCGTCGCCGGCTTCACCGGCTGGAGCGGGTTCGACGGCCCGCTCGCCCCCGGCCAGCCGCCGTCGGTGCTCAACGCGGTGAGCGCCGTGCTGTTCGTGGTGTGCTGCCTGGCCATCGGCGTCCTCGTGGTGCGGGCGCCACGCCGGCCCCGCTTCGCGGCGATCGCGTTCCTCGTCATCGTCGCGTTCCTGCTGACCAACAAGGTCTGGAGCCCGCAGTACTCGCTGTGGCTCGTGCCGCTGGCCGTCCTCGCCTACCCGCGCTGGCGCCCGCTGCTCGCGTGGATGCTGGTCGACGCGCTGCTGTGGGCACCGCGGATGTACTACTACCTGGGCACCGACGCCAAGGGCCTGCCCGCGCCCTGGTTCTACGGGGCGGTCGTGGTCCGCGACGTCGTCGTCCTCGTCCTCGCGGCCCTCGTCGTCCGCTCGGTGCTGCGCCCCGAGCTCGACCCCGTCCGGACGCCGCGGGACCCGTCGTTCTCGCGGGGGCTCGACGACCCCGACGGCGGGGTGCTCGACGGGGCGCCGGACGACGCCCGCCGGCTCGCACGCGCCGACGCGGTGATCGAGCTCCTGGCCCGCCCGCTACGTCGTCGGGAACGGGCTGGAGTCCCTCGTTGAGGTCGTGTCCGCCGGTGCGGGCGTGTCGCTGGGCGACGGCTGCGGCGCACGGGTGAGGCTGGGCGTCACCACCGGGCGACCTACTCGTTGGTCACTTCGTGCCGCCGGTCGGCCCGCTCCCCCGTGGGGTCGGCCGGCACTCCCCGGGCATTCGGAGAAAGGTCCCTTCATGGCGCTGCGTGCTCCCCGCCGCCTCCTCACGGCCGTCCTCGCCGGTGGTCTGGTGACGGGTTCGCTCCTCCTCGGTGCCGGGTCCGCGCTCGCCGCCCCGGCCGCCGACGACGACATCGTCGAGGCGCGCTGCGGGCAGACCGTGCGCGCCGAGCCGGGCCAGACCGTCAAGGTCATCCCCGAGCTCGGTCTCCCGTTCGAGCGCGAGGTGCGCACCGGGATGGACCCGATCAGCCAGGTCGTCGGCGGGATCGGTGGGCTCCTCTGCCGCGTGCAGGTGCAGGTCGTCGAGCCCGTCGTGGGCGGGGTCGCCCAGGCAGCGCCGCCGCTGCGCCAGGCCACCGACCAGCTGAGCCGCAGCACCGGCGCCGTGCTCGATCCGCAGCCGCGGGCCGCCGACCCGACGACGCAGGCGCGCGCCCTGCCCACGCCGGCCGCGGCCGCCGTGCCGACGCTGACGCCGCAGCAGGCCGCCGCGGCCGCGCCCGCCTTCGCGCCGGCGTTCGGCACGCTCCCCTCGTCCTTCCTGCGCTCGGCCAGCGGCCCGGCGCCGGGCGTGGCGGCCTACGACCCGAGGATGCTGCTCGGTTCGGCCTTCCCCGGCCTGCGCGCCGGGGCCCCGGCCTACCTCGGCTACGACCCGGCCAGCGCGGTGACCACCGCGAGCCAGGTCCAGGCCCTGCCCGTCGACGGGCTGGCCGACGGCGGCGTGGGCGTGCCGGCCCTGATCGCGGTCCTCGCCCTCTCCGGTGTCGCGGCGTTCGCCGTGCGGCGGATCGTGCTCGGCGTCGCGCCGGCCGCGAGCGCGACGGGTGCCGGCGCCGTGACCGGCTCGGCCGCCCCGACGGCGGAGCCGGCCGACGAGGCCCTCGACCCGGCTGACGAGGCCGACACCGCCGACCCCGCCGACCCCGCCGACCCCGCCGACACCGACGAGGCCGAGGACGACCAGGACGACGAGACCGCGGTCGCCGCCGCGACCACGTCCGGACGGACGCCCGTCCCCGCCTGACGGCCACCGGCACCGAGCGCCCCACGGTCCGCGCGAACCGCACGGAACCGTGGGGCGTTCTGCTGCGTCGGACCTGGTAGGGCCTCGACGGGACGCCGCACGCCGGTTGGTAATCTGGTCCTCCCGAGACCCTCCTGCCACGGAACGTCCGTGGCCGCCGAGCCCATAGGAGGTGAGTGGTTCTCGTGCGCCACTACGAACTGGTCGTGATCCTCGAGCCGAGCCTCGACGAGCGCACCGTCGCCCCGTCCCTCGAGACGTTCCTCAACGTGGTCCGCAACGATGGCGGCACCGTCGAGAACGTCGAGGTGTGGGGCCGTCGCCGTCTCTCCTACGAGATCGACAAGCACGCCGAGGGCATCTACGCCGTCCTCGACATCAACTGCGAGCCCGCCACGGTCAAGGAGATGGACCGGCAGCTCGCGCTGAACGAGTCCGTCCTGCGGACCAAGGTCATGCGCCGCGATCCCGCCTTCGCCGGGCGGCGGGGCAAGGCGAACTGATGGCCGGCGACACGGTCATCACCGTGGTCGGCAACCTCACCGCCGACCCGGAGCTGCGGTTCACGCCGTCCGGTGCCGCCGTCGCCAACTTCACGGTCGCGTCGACGCCACGCACCTTCGACCGCCAGAGCGGCGAGTGGAAGGACGGCGAGGCGCTCTTCCTGCGCTGCAACATCTGGCGGCAGGCGGCGGAGAACGTCGCCGAGACGCTGACGCGCGGCGCGCGCGTGATCGTGCAGGGCCGTCTCAAGCAGCGCTCCTTCGAGACCCGTGAGGGCGAGAAGCGCACCGTCATCGAGCTCGAGGTCGACGAGATCGGCCCCTCGCTGCGCTACGCCACGGCGTCGGTCACCAAGGCCTCCCGTGGGGGCGGCGGTGGCGGCGGCTACGGCGGTGGCGGCGGCAACGGGGGCGGTGGCTACGGCGGCTCCGGTGGTTCCGGCGGCGGCGGTGGCTACGGCGGGTCCGACGACCCGTGGGCCTCGGCCCCGGCGGCCGGCTCCTCCGGCGGCGGCGGTGGCGGCTACGACGACGAGCCCCCCTTCTAAGACTCACTCATCCCAGTTCTGCTCAGGAGAAGGAACACCATGGCGAAGCCGCCGGTGCGGAAGCCGAAGAAGAAGGTCTGCACCTTCTGCAAGGACAAGAACCAAGAGATCGACTACAAGGACACCAACCTCCTGCGGAAGTACATCTCCGACCGCGGCAAGATCCGCGCGCGCCGGGTGTCGGGCAACTGCTCGCAGCACCAGCGCGACGTGGCGGTCGCGGTGAAGAACTCCCGCGAGATGGCCCTGCTGCCCTACACCTCGACCGCGCGCTGAGGGAGGACGACATGAAGCTCATCCTCACCGCCGACGTCCCCAACCTCGGGGGCCCCGGCGACAACGTCGAGGTCAAGGACGGCTACGGCCGCAACTTCCTGCTGCCCCGCGGGCTGGCCATCGTCGCCAGCCGTGGCGCGCAGAAGCAGGTCGAGACGATCCGCCGCACCCAGGAGGGCAAGCGGATCCGCGACCTCGACCACGCCAAGGAGGTCGCCGGGCAGATCCAGGGCCTCGGCACCGTCACGGTCACCGGCAAGGCCGGCCAGGGCGGGCGCCTCTTCGGCTCGGTCACCCCGGCCGACGTCGTGGCCGCGGTCCGCTCGCAGGGCGGCCCGAACCTCGACAAGCGGTTCATCGACATCACCGGGCACATCAAATCGACCGGCGACCACTCGGTCACCGTCCGGCTGCACCCGGACGTCGCGGTCGACCTGCCCCTGGACGTCCAGGGCGCCTGACCGCCGCGCAGCACCCCACGTCGGGCCCCACCGTGCACCTCGGCGTGTCGGTAGATCGGCGTGTCGTGTCAGCGGCGTGGCGCCGCAGACGTTCAGTGTCCGTGACGCCACTCCGATCATGAACCTGTGGATCACCGCTCACCCGCCCGGCGAGCACGGCCCGCCGCTCGGCTCGCCACGCCCCGCGAGCGGACGAACACGCCGACGACACGCCCCCGAGCGACGCGCCGTACGCGGTTCATCCACTTGTTGTCCACAGTGCGCACAGGCCCGTGATCAGCACCGATGCTCGGTGGGGAGCGGTTGCCAACAGGTTGTCCCCAGGTGTGTGCCCACCTCAGGGGTGTGCTCGGTGGACCGATCCCGGGTCTGTCCCCAGGCCATCCCCAGGGGCGGGTTGGGCCTTCGCGGCGGGGGACCTAGCGTGCCCGGGACGCGGTCGCGACGGCTGCCGTCGGGCTCCGCCGCGTGCGGGACCCGCCGGAGTGTCGGTGGGCGCTGCTAGAACTGGTGTTCGACGGCCGTCGGTCGTCGGAGCGGTGTCCGGGCGAGCAGAGGGAGTGACCGTCGTGGCGGTGCTGGACGACCGGGGGACGTCCGGGCGAGGTCAGGACCGGCCGGGTGCCTCGACGCCCGAGTTCGACCGGCAGCCGCCGCAGGACCTCCCCGCGGAGCAGTCGGTGCTCGGCGCGATCCTGCTGTCCAAGGACGCGATCGCCGACGTCGTCGAGATGCTCAAGCCGGACGACTTCTACCGTCCGGCCCACCAGACGGTCTACGAGTGCGTGCTCGACCTCTACGGCCGCGGCGAGCCCGCCGACCCCGTGACGGTCTCGGCCGAGCTCGAGAAGCGCGGCGAGCTGCTGCGGATCGGCGGCGCGCCGTACCTGCACACGCTCATCGCGACGGTGCCGACGGCCGCCAACGCCGGCTACTACGCCGAGATCGTGGCCGACCGCGCGATCCTGCGCCGCCTCGTCGAGGCGGGCACGCGCATCGTCCAGCTCGGCTACCACGGTGCCGAGGGCTCGGACACCGACGACATCGTCGACCGCGCCCAAGCCGCCGTCTACGAGGTCACCGACCGCCGCGTCACCGAGGACTACGTGGCCCTCGAGGACGTCCTGCAGCCCACGATGGACGAGATCGACGCCATCGCCTCACGCGGCGGCGTCTCGTTCGGCGTGCCCACCGGCTTCACCGACCTCGACGACGTCACCAACGGCCTGCACGCCGGCCAGATGATCATCGTGGCCGCCAGGCCCGGCATCGGGAAGGCCCTCGCGCTCGACACCCCGCTCGCCACTCCCGAGGGGTGGACGACGATGGGCGAGGTCGCCGTGGGCGATCTCCTGATCGACGCGACGGGCCGGCCGACCCGGGTGGTCGCGGCCACGGAGGTCATGGACGACCGACCGTGCTACGAGGTCGAGTTCTCCGACGGCACGGTGCTCGTGGCCGACGAGGCGCACCAGTGGCTCACCGACACGCGGGCGTCGCGGCGGTCGGCGTCCGTCACGGCCCAGGTGCGCACCACCGCGGAGATCGCCTCGACCCTGCGGTGCGCGACCGCCGATCGTCGCGTCAACCACTCGGTGCGGGCCGCCCAGCCGCTCGAGCTCCCCGAGCGCGACCTGCTGGTCCCTCCCTATGCCCTCGGGGTGTGGTTGGGAGACGGCACGTCCGCCTCGGCGTCCTTCACCAGCGCCGACCCGGAGATCGCCGCCCACGTCGAGGCCGAGGGACTCGAGGCGCCCGCCCTCGGTGCCCCCATGCGCTACGGTCTGCGGCTGCCGGCCGACCCGACACCCAGCGTGCGCTCCTGCGCGGTCTGCGGGACCGAGTTCCTGCCCGCGACGTCAGAGGTCCGCACGTGCGGGCGCTCGTGCGGCGGGAAGGCCCGCTTCCTCTCCGCCCCTGTTCCGCCCCCACGTTGCCCGGACTGCGGCGGCCCGTCGTGCGGGCTCGTCCGCTGCCAGGCGTGCCGCGATCGCCACGGGACGGTGCAGGCGCGCCTGCGGACCCTCGGCGTGCTCGGCGACAAGCACATCCCGACGCAGTACCTGCGCGGATCCGAGGCGCAGCGCCGCTCCCTGCTCGCCGGTCTGCTCGACACCGACGGCACGGTGCTGCCGACCGGGGTGGTGCAGTTCGCCGTGACGAGCGCCCGCCTGGCGTCCGACTTCGCCGAGCTCGTCGCGAGTCTGGGTCTCCGGTGCTCGACCGTCACCAAGAAGGTGAACGGTCGCACCGACGAGTCGAGCACGGCCTACCTCGTCACCTTCTCCACCACGCAGACCGTCTTCCGGCTCGAGCGCAAGCGCCTCGCCCACAAGGAGCGCCAGGGGGCGACCGACGCCACCCGCACCGGCCTGCGCTACATCGTCGACGTCCGGCCGGTGCCTTCCGTGGCGGTGCGCTGCGTCGAGGTCGACAACGCCGACCACCTCTACCTCGCGGGTCGATCGATGGTGCCGACCCACAACTCGACGCTCGGCATGGACTTCGCCCGCTCGGCCAGCGTCAAGCACGGTCTGACCTCGGCGTTCTTCTCGCTGGAGATGAGTCGCACCGAGATCGTCATGCGCCTGCTCTCCGCCGAGGCGAAGATCCGTCTGGCGGACATGCGCGCCGGCACGATGACCGACGACGACTGGACGCGGCTGGCCCGGCGCATGAGCGAGATCAGCGAGGCGCCGCTGTTCATCGACGACTCGCCCAACATGACGATCATGGAGATCCGCGCGAAGGCACGGCGGCTCAAGCAGCGCCACGACCTCAAGCTGATCATCCTCGACTACATGCAGCTGATGACCTCGGGCAAGAAGGTCGAGTCCCGCCAGCAGGAGGTCTCGGAGTTCTCCCGTCAGCTCAAGCTGCTGGCCAAGGAGCTCGAGGTGCCGCTGGTCGCGATCAGCCAGCTCAACCGCGGTCCCGAGCAGCGCACCGACAAGAAGCCGATGCTCTCCGACCTCCGTGAGTCCGGGTCGCTGGAGCAGGACGCGGACATGGTCATGCTCATCAGCCGTCCCGACGCCTTCGAGCGCGACGACCCCCGGGCCGGCGAGGCCGACCTGATCCTCGCCAAGCACCGCAACGGCCCCACGGCGACCATCACCGTGGCCCACCAGCTGCACTACAGCCGGTTCAGCGACATCGCCAGGGGCTGAGGTCCGCGATGCCGCCGCGTGCGCCTCAGGCGGGGCGCAAGGGGCGCACCACGGCGGCGGCGAGGGTCAGGAGCAGCACCATGAACCCCACGGTCGCGGGCCAGCCCGCGAGGCCGTAGGCCACGCCCCCGAGCGTCCCGCCCACCGAGGACCCGACGTAGTACGCGCCGAGGTAGAGCCCCGACGCCACGGCCCGGCCGTGCTCGGCGCGCCGGCCGACCCATGCGCTCGCGACGGTGTGGGCGGCGAAGAAGCCGACCGTCAGCAGCGCCAGCCCCGCCACGACCACGCCCACCGACGGCGCGAGCATCGCCACCGCCCCGACGGCCGCCACGCCGGCCGAGCCCAGGAGCACGGGACGGGCCCCGAGCCGGTCGGCAAGGCGACCCGCACGGGTCGAGGTGGCCGTCCCGACCGCGTAGAGCACGAACACGAACCCGACGACGAGGGCGGGCAGGCGGAACGGCGGGCCGAGCAGCACGAACGTCACATAGTTGTAGGCGCACACGAACACGCCCATGACGAGCAGGCCGACGGCGTAGAGGCGGCGCATCACCGGATCGGCGAGGTGCACCCGGGCCGACGCGACGAGTTCGCCCACCCCGACGGGTCTCGGACGGAACCGCCGCGACGCGGGCAGCACCAGGGCGAACACGAGCAGGCACACGCCCGAGAGCAGCGCGATCCCTCCGAGCGCCCAGCGCCAGGAGCCGGTCAGGTCCGCGATCGTGCTGACGACGATCCGGCCCCCGAAGCCGCCCACCGAGTTGCCGGCGATGTAGAGGCCCATCGCGCCGCCGAGGTGCGCACCGTCGATCTCGTCGGCGAGGTAGGCCATCCCGACGGCGGGCAGCCCGGCGAGCGCCAGGCCCTCGAGCCCGCGCAGGACGAGCAGCGGGACGAAGCCGGGGACGACGGCCGCCAAGAGGCCGAACACCACCGCCGCCGCCAGCGAGGCGACCATCACGGGGCGGCGGCCCCAGCGTTCCGAGAGCGCGCTGGCCGGGATCACGCCGACGGCGAGCCCGGCCGTCGTCACCGAGATCGAGAGCGACGCCGTGCCGGGGGTGATGCCGTAGGCGTCGACGAGCGCGGGCAGCAGCGGCTGGGTGGCGTAGAGCAGCGCGAACGTCGTGAAGCCCGCGAAGAACAGCCCGACGGCGACAGGGCGGAAGCCGGGCTGCCCGCGGCGCAGGGCCGCCGGATGCGCGAGCTCCACCGACGTCGACATCGTTGCCGAGGCTAACTGTCTGGAGGGCTCTCCCGCTGCGTCTCCTGTGTCACTGGTCGAGCTCCGCAGGCTCCGTCTCCTCTGTCACCCACGCCAGATACGGCCCGTGTCCTCCGACGACCGGCAGCACGAGCACCTCGGGCACGTCGTAGGTGTGCTCGTCGACGAGGCGGGCGCTGAGGTCGTCGACGCGGGCGGCGTCGGTCTTGAGCCAGAGCTGCCACTCCGCCTCCACCGACACCGCGCCCTCCCAGCGGAACACACTGCGCACCGGCCCGGAGATCTGCACGCACGCCGCGAGGTGCGCGTCGACCAGCACGCGGGCCAGGCGCTCGGCGTCCTCGGCGGAGTCGGTGGTGGTGAGCACGACGCGCGCGGTCGTCTCGGCAGCCATGGGACCTCCCCGTCGACGGCGGTCGTGCCACGATGCGCCGATGCTCCTCGTCACCGGCGCCACGGGCTTCGTCGGGTCGGCCGTCGCGGCGTACCTGCACGAGCAGGGCCACCCGGTCCGGGCGGTGGTCCGCGACCCGTCGCGCGCCGACGTCCTCCCCGACGGCGTCGAACGGGTGGCCGCCGACCTCGCCGACGCCGACTCGCTGGCCCGGGCCATCGACGGCTGCGAGGGCGTGTTCCACCTCGCCGCGGCGGTCGGGGCGCCGGGGCCGGAGGCGCGAGAGCTCAACGTCGGCGGCACCCGCCGTGTCGTCGACGCGGCGCGACGTGCGGGGGTGCGGCTCGTCCACACCTCGACGAGCGCGGCCGTCTGCGTCCCCGACCCCGACGGGCCCGGCTGTGTCGTCGACGAGGACGCCGCGGGTGGCACGGCCCTCACCGACACCTACTCCCTCACGAAGGCCGAGGCGGAGGCGGTCGTCCTCGACGCCGTCGCGGAGGACGGGCTGGACGCCGTGGTCGCGACCGTCGTCAACGTGTACGGCCCGTCGCCCCGGGGCCCGCTGAGCTACAACCAGCTCTTCGCCGCCGCCGCCCGCGGCGAGGTCGGCGACATCGTCGACACCCGCGTCGGCTGGACGCTCGCGGAGGACGTCGCGGCGGGACAGCTGCTGGCGTTCACCCACGGCCGGACGGGCCGGCGCTACGTGCTCTGCGGGGAGATCGCGTCGTTCCCCGAGGTCCTCGACACCTACTGCGAGCTCGCCGGCAGCCCCCACCGGGTCCGGGCGCTGCCCGGCGGCAGCGAGCTCGGCCCCGACGCCCCGCCGTTCGCCGACCGGTCGGTCGTGTACGGCCGTCTCGGGGGGTACCGGGTGCGCGACGACGGCGCCCGCGCCCTCGGGGCCGCGCCGCGGGGCATCGCCGACGGGCTGGCGCTCACGGCGCGCTGGATGCCCCGCGGGTAAGCCTTTCGGGGACGTGCGGGAGGGTCCGGTGGGAGATGGGACACGCCCGACGTCGCTGGTCGGCCGGGGATGCCAGGCTGGATGGCACGGCTGAACCTGACACGGCCGGGAGAGAGTGAGCAGATGACCGACGACAGCGAGGTCGGGGGCGGCGTCGTCGCCGCCTCGGGACAGTTCACCCTGGGCGCGGACCTGAAGGTCCGTCGCCTCGGGTACGGCGCGATGCGCCTGACGGGCGAGGGCATCTGGGGTCCGCCGAAGGACGCGGACAACGCCCTCGCCGTGCTGCGGCGCGCGGTCGACCTCGGCGTGGACTTCATCGACACGGCCGACTCGTACGGCCCGTACGTGAGCGAGGAGCTCATCCGCGACGCGCTCTACCCCTACCGCGGGGTGACCGTCGCGACGAAGGCCGGCCTGCTGCGCACGGGGCCGAACAAGTGGATTCCCTGCGGGCGCCCGGACTACCTGCGCCAGGAGGCCGAGATGAGCCTGCGCCGCCTCGGCGTGGAGACGCTCGACCTCTTCCAGCTCCACCGCGTCGACCCGCACGTGGCCGCCGACGAGCAGTTCGGGCTGCTCGCCGACCTGCAGCGCGAGGGCAAGGTGCGCGAGGTCGGCCTGAGCCAGGTGTCCGTCGCCGAGATCGAGGCCGCCGGCAGGATCGTCGACGTGGCGTCCGTGCAGAACCGCTACAACCTCGTCGACCGCTCGTCCGACGACGTCCTGCGCCACTGCACCGAGCACGGCATCGGGTTCATCCCGTGGGCCCCCGCCGACGCGGGCAAGCTCGCCGAGCCGGGCAACGCCGCCGAGCGCGCCGCCGAGAAGTTCGGGGCGACGCCGGCCCAGGTGGCGCTCGCCTGGCTGCTGCAGCGCAGCTCGGTGATGCTCCCGATCCCGGGCACGAGCTCGCTCGAGCACCTCGAGGAGAACTGCGGCGCCGCGTCGCTGGAGCTCGACCGCGAGACCGTGG